>NZ_JACLZI010000055.1 GCF_014280935.1 Aquibacillus kalidii | reverse complement strand
TTACATCTCCAATTTTGCTTTCAAGACTGCTTTCGCTTCGTTAGCCTTCCTCTTACATCTCCAATTTTGCTTTCAAGACTGCTTTCGCTTTGTTAACTACCGTCTTACATCGCCAATTTTGCTTTCAAGGATGGTTTCGCTTCGTTAGCCTTCCTCTTACATCTCCAATTTTGCTTTCAAGACTGCTTTCGCTTCGTTAGCCTTCCTCTTGAATCGCCAATTTTGCTTTCAAGACTGCTTTCGCTTTGTTAACTACCGTCTTACATCGCCTATTTTGCTTTCAAGGATGGTTTCGCTTCGTTAGCCTTCCTCTTACATCGCCAATTTTGGCTTTCAAGACTGCTTTCGCTTCGTTAGCTACCTCTTACATCGCCAATTTTGCTTTCAAGACTGCTTTCGTATTTATAAATTAAATATCAAATCCAAACTAGCTACGAAAAGAGCCTGCTAAAAATAAAAGCAGTTATCTCTAAACTAAGAGATAACTGCTTATTATCAAGACTAATTATGTATAAGCCGTTTCTTAAAAACTAATTTCCAACTTATCCATAACATAATAATCAATACCGCAATATACATGTAAACCCCGAAATTCACTAATGTTATTAAGTAATGTATTCCACCGAATACTCCTGCAATAAACATTAATAAGAAAATGTAACCTGTATTAGTGCTTTGAGAGAATTCAAATGACTGGGAAAAAGGATAGACGTCATTGTTCATAACTTTTGATGCTAGTGTTGAGACTATAAGTCCAGTAAGCAGCATTGCTATCACATCTGGAATTATCCTTACAGAAAATATAAAGATAAAGATTATGCTTACTACTGTTACAACAGGAATATACAGTTTCATGAGAAAGGCCTTCATTGTGGCACTGTAAATTTGCTCTGGTTGCCTAATCGGAGTAACCCGATAGATCCATGCACCTTTATATTTACCCGAATATTTCAACATGTGAATAACTGAAGGAACCATCAGATTACAGAAGTACATCATCAAGTATATCTTACTTTCTCTCATTTCTGAGAAAGTCCCTGTTGATAAGTAATTAAATAGAAATATAAATGGAAATACTAATGAAATGCCTAAAGTAGGATAGACCTTTAGTTTAAACTCTCGTTCCTGTTTCATCATCTGTGTAGCAAATGTAAAAAACACTCTTTCTTCCTTTTTCCTGCATATCAATTTAGCTAGCCAATTGTCGATATGGTTAGTCTTTTTCTTATTCTCTCCGCCTGTATAAAGAAGTTTTTCCAGATTCCGTTCAAATGAGGGAACTAGGTACGAGTAAAGAACCACAGACAATATTGGAATGACGAAAGATAAAATAAAATAGAATACAATATTATTCGCATAATTATTATGTAGGACTAGTTCAAATGGCGCACTAAACCATACAGGTGGTATAAATACATGCCACCACTCCAAATTCATTTTCATCTGAAAGTCTACAAATTCAAATGACCTTGCTAAAATCTGATATCCAACTACAACACCTAGCGAAAGTAAAATCTGGACATAATTTATGATATCTTTTAATCGTTCACCATCAAAGAACCTTAGGATTAAGATATATATTAATGCCGTTAAAACAATAATAAAAAGGACAAGGAATATTAGTTGTATGACAAATAGTAACGCAAACAAAATTCCTTTTGTAGCAATGCTTACTATTAAGGGAATCAAAGCAAAAGCTCCTGTAAGCTGTATCATGTAAATCGATACATGCACCACTTTTGCAACACTGACAGTCCGTTTATCAATCGGCTTTGTGTTTAAAATAGTTTTATCCCTTACATCCAATAATACAGTGGAGAAGTCAGAAATCATCGAGGTCATTAAAATAAACATCGACATCCCAAACACTAAACTCATTTGAAATAGATAATTGTCCCCCATTACCAAAAAAGGAATTAGGATAAGACCATAGAGTGCATAAATCCCAAGAGATTTAAGGAAATGGTTAGATTGTTCCTCTTCCTCCTTCTTTTTCTTTGATTGATTAAAAATAGTTGGGACTCTTCTCTGGTCCATTGTTAATTTAAGACGAAGAATTTTCCTCATCATTCTATAATCAATACCAAATAATTTAAATAGACCTTGAAATACGTCCAAAATACGTAAAGACAGGAAGTTCTTCATTATCTTCCCACCTCTTTAACGATCGATACAACCTGTTCAGCTATCTCCTTTTGTTCATTAAAGCCTGTAATTTGATTGAATATCTCTTCTAGAGTTCCCTCTTTATTTTTCTCTTTCAATTCTTCAAAGGTGCCATCTGCAGCTATTTTTCCATCTGATAAAAGTATAATTCGGTTACTTATCTTTTCCACAACATCCATTATATGAGAAGAATAGAAGATTGTTTTACCTTCTTCTGCTAGCTTAGCCATAATCTCTTTAATAATCATGACACTGTTAGCATCTAGCCCACTTAAAGGTTCATCAAAAAAGAGTAAGTCTGGGTCATGAAGTAAACTAGAAATTATTAACACCTTTTGCCTCATCCCTTTAGAAAAAGAAGCTATTCGTTTATAGAAAACATCACTTAACCCAAACTGGTCAGCTAGCATTCTAGCTTTCTGCTCAGCAAACTCAGCATCCATCCCATAAAGCTCACCTATAAAAGTTAAATATTCTTGGGCAGTTAAATTATCATAGATCTCCCCATTCTCTGGGACATAGCCTATTCTCGCCTTATATGCATCATCGCTTTTGGCTATATCTTGATCAAAAATATCCACCCTGCCCTGATAACCATCAACAAGACCTAGCATTATCTTTACTGTTGTACTTTTTCCAGCCCCGTTTGGGCCGATATATCCAATGATTTGGCCCTTATAAACATCTAAATCGATACCATCCAATACCTTATTATCACCATAGCTCATGGATAAATTTGATATGGATAAGATCTTCTCGCGATTCGTTTCGATAATAATCACCTTCTATTCATTAAACTAACTCTACTTTAACATATTTTTCCTTATATAATTTTATGAAAGATTTACTTTTTTCATAAATCTAATTGATTACCAAACTTCATTACGATTAGTAGTGCTATAGGAAACCCAGTTATATTTCCCCAAATAAAAAAACTTACGAGTATTTTCTGCAACCCGCAAGTTTTTCTGTTTTACTTACTATTGTTAAACCCGATATCGCTACGATAGAAAAATTTATCATCTTCATCAAATACTCGAAGATAATCATAAATATTTTTCTGTGCTAATTGTTGGTCTTTCTGTAAAGATCCTACTAACAATACTCTTCCACCGGTAGAGTAATAGCGTCCTTCCTTATCAGCCCCTGTACCCGCGTGAATGATAAAACAATTAGAATCTTCTCTCAAAGAAGGGAGAGTAACTTCCTTTTGATAGGATCCCGGATACCCCTTGGACGCAACTACTGTACCAATACAATACCCTTGCTCCCAGTCTAAATCAGGGTTTTTGCCATTAGTTACGTCCATTATAACTTGCAATAAATCATTTTTTAAAAGTGGTAAGATAACCTGTGTTTCTGGATCACCTAATCTAGCATTGAACTCGATTACCTTAGGCCCATTTGTAGTCTCAATTAACCCAGCATATAAAACCCCAGTAAATGATCGCCCTTCACTTTTCATTCCTTTTGCAGTTGGTATTAAAATATGTTCTACTGCATAATCTAAATCAGCTTGCTTTAAATCAGGAACAGGTGAATAAGCGCCCATACCACCAGTATTCGGACCTTTGTCATGATCATAAGCACGCTTATGATCTCTAGCAGGCATAAGTGGATACACTTTCTCTCCGTTTACAAAGGCCATTAAAGAGAACTCTTTACCATCTAAGAATTCCTCAATGACAACACGACTACCAGCATCGCCAAATTGGTTATCTACAAGCATCATTTCAACAGCAGCTAAAGCCTCTTGCACTGTTGTTGCCACAACCACACCTTTACCGGCAGCTAATCCATCTGCTTTGATAACAATAGGTGCTCCCTTACTTTCAATATACTGTTTCGCTTCTTCGATATTAGTAAAAGTTTGATAGTCTGCCGTTGGAATATCATACTTTTTCATGATAGATTTAGCAAAATCCTTACTACCCTCAATTAATGCAGCTTCTTTTGTTGGTCCAAAAATATTTAGACCCTCTACCTGAAAGGCATTGACTATCCCAGCAATTAATGGAACCTCTGGACCAACAATTGTCCAATCAATATTATTTTCTTTAGCAAACGTTACTAATTCTTCTATTTGACTTTCCTTTATATCTATACAAGTAGCCTCTTGTGCAATTCCGCCGTTTCCTGGTGCTGCATAGATTTTATCTACTTGCTTACTTACCGTCAGTTTCTTAATAATACTATGCTCACGTCCACCACTACCAATGACTAATACGTTCATAGTCTCCCCCTCATAAGGCTTTATTTTAATCAAGCTTACTATTTTTACTTATGTAGGATAAAATCCATAGGTAGAGTTCCTATGGATTTTATTTTACTATTAATGTTTGAAATGACGCATCCCTGTGAACACCATCGTAATTCCATGTTGATTACAAGCATCAATGGAGTCCTGATCGCGCTTAGAACCACCAGGCTGAATGACCGCTTTAATACCAGCTTTTGCAGCAGCTTCTACTGTATCTGGCATTGGAAAGAATGCATCAGAAGCCATCACAGCTCCGTTTGCCTTCTCACCCGCTTGTTCAAAAGCAATGTTTGCCGCACCAACACGATTCATTTGCCCTGCACCAACACCAATCGTTTGATCACCTTTCGCTACAACAATCGCGTTTGATTTAACGTGCTTGACTACCTTCCACGCAAATAATAGTTCTTCTAACTCTTTCGCATCAGGTTTACGTTCAGTAGGTACAGTGATTTCAGATTCTGTTACAAATCCACTGTCTCTATCTTGTACTAGCAATCCACCTACAACGCTAACAACCTTCTTAGGGTTCGTGCCTGCATTATCCATAGGTGTTTCTAGTAACCTTATGTTTGGTTTTACAGTTAAGATTTCCAGCGCTTTTTCTGAAAATGAAGGTGCAATAACGATTTCTAAGAAAATATCTTTTAACTGATCTGCAGTAGCTTCGTCTACTTCTCGATTTAACGCAACAATTCCACCGAAAATAGAAACCGGATCTGCTTCATAAGCTTTTGTGTAAGCTTGTGAAATGTTTTCGCCAATACCTACCCCACATGGGTTCATATGTTTTACAGCTACTGCTGCAGGTTCACTGAATTCTAACACCATTTCAAGTGCTGCATTTGCATCTTGAATGTTGTTATACGACAATTCTTTGCCGTGTAATTGGTTCGCATTCGCAATGGAGGCACCCTTAACATTTGGTTCTTGATAAAAGGCAGCTTTTTGATGAGGATTCTCTCCATAACGGAGTGATTGTACTTTTTCATATGTAATCGTATAAGTTTCAGGATCTGTTTCACCTGTAATATCGCAAAAATAATTCGCAATCATCGCATCGTAGTTGGCTGTATGGCGGAATACCTTTGCAGCTAATTGCTTACGAAAATCAATAGAGTTATCCCCATTTAATTGTTCCAAAACAGAATCATAATCAGATGGGTCCACTACGACAGTTACATCACGAAAGTTTTTGGCAGCAGAACGTAGCATCGTCGGTCCACCAATATCAATGTTCTCAATTGCATCTGCTTCTGTTACACCTGCTTTTTCAATAGTCTCTTTAAATGGATAAAGGTTCACCACAACTATATCAATCGGGTGAATGTCACGTTCCATAAGTTGTTGTTGGTGTGATTCATCATCACGTCTAGCTAATAAACCGGCATGAATAAACGGATGTAATGTTTTCACTCTTCCATCTAATATCTCATCAAAATTTGTGACAGCAGAAACAGGAAGTGCTGGGAGACCCGCTTCCTTTAACGTCTTTAATGTTCCACCTGTAGAGATTAGTTCATATCCTAATTTATCTAACCCTTGTGCAAATTCCACTAAATTACTTTTATCCGATACACTTAGCAATGCTCTCTTTTTCATGCTTTTGTTCCCCTCTCTATAGCCCTGTTTTGATTGGTTATTAATTTCTGGATAGTTTGTGGATATAGTCTGTGCTCTACTTTTTGAACCTTTTGCTGCAAGGTCAATCGAGTATCGTCTAAGTCCACTCGAACAGCCTCCTGGTCAATAATTTCTCCGGTATCCATTCCTTCATCAACAAAATGAATTGTTACACCGGTAACACGAACACCCGCTTCGAATGCTTGTCCAATTGCGTCTTTTCCCGGAAAAGCAGGTAAAAGTGATGGATGAATATTGACGATTCTGGACTCATATTCAGAAAGCAAAGTTGGACCAATTAATCTCATATATCCAGCTAAAATAATCCATTCAATATCTCGCTGTTTTAATTCAAAGACAATTTCTTTTTCAAATAAAGCTTTTGATTCGTATTGTTTAGGGTTGAAGGTAAATACAGGTGTTTGATTAATTTTAGCTTTTTTAATTACTTCTGCTTCAGGTTTATCACAGATAAGCAAGGCAACTTCACAGTCAAGCGTCCCTGTATTTATTTGATTGATAATCGCATCATAATTGCTACCAGTTCCAGAGGCAAAGACAGCAATCTTTGACTTAGCCATTGATTACTGTCACCCCATTACCTTCTACAACTTCCCCAATCACATATGCTTCTTCCCCTATATCTTCTAGAAGCTGGATCGCCAATTCTGCCTCATGTGCGGATACGATGACAGCCATACCAATTCCCATATTAAAAACACCTAGCATGTCATCAAAGTTGAGACTTGCTTTTTCCTGTAAAAATGTATAAATTGTCGGAACCTTCCAAGATCCTGATGCAACATGAACACCCAAATTCTCCGGTAAAGCTCGTGGAATATTTTCAAAAAATCCACCGCCAGTAATATGACTAATCCCTTTAATCGTGAGATCTAGTTTTAACTGTTTAAGAGCCTTCACATAAATTTTCGTAGGTGTTAATAATTCTTCACCAAGCGGTTTATTTAATGATGGGTACGTTTTACTCAGTTCTAATTGCTGCTCTTCCACAATCTTACGAACAAGAGAAAATCCATTTGAATGAAGGCCACTTGAAGAAATACCAATTACTTTATCACCAGGTTCAATCATTTCCCCGGTGATTAGCTGTTTCTTATCAGCAATACCAACAACAAATCCTGCTAAGTCATACTCACCATCCTGGTACATGCCTGGCATTTCAGCTGTTTCTCCACCGATTAAGGCACTATTACTTTCCACACAACCATCAGAAATACCTTTGACAATTTGTTCTATTTTCTCTGGTTCATTTTTTCCGCAAGCTATGTAGTCTAGGAAGAATAGCGGATCCGCTCCTTGCGCAACAATGTCATTAACACACATAGCTACTAAATCTATACCGACTGTATCGTGTTTATCCATTTCAAAAGCTAGCTTTAATTTCGTACCAACGCCATCTGTACCAGAAACTAAAACAGGCTCTTCATACGAAAATGAACTAAGGTCAAACAATCCTGCAAAAGCTCCAACACCACCAATTACTTCTTTGCGGTTTGTACGTTTGATATGCTTTTTCATTAAGTCTACTGCGCGGTATCCTGCATGAACATCCACACCAGCCTGTTTATATATTTCGCTCATCATTACGCTCCTTTAGAATTTCTACCTATCATTTTTAGTAAGCTTCTTGTACTTGTTCTCACTCTTAGGAATAATCCATGCCCAAGGAATTTATTTCAGAATACTTGATACGATTTAATACGTAGTTGAGATAAAATCTGCAGTAACTTATAAGAACCTTTTGATGTGTGCTTGAACTCGTTCCGGCAGAATACTCCGCTTTTCGTGGGCACGGCCTCAGCCTCCTCATCAGCAAAGAACGCTTCTTCCGGGGTCTTCGGACGCGTGCTGTTCCCACAGAAGTCTCCGCATTCTGCCTACACTCTGGCAAGCTTCCTGACCTATAAGAGTTGCTATAACTTTTAGAACTAACTTCTTTAATAACTAGTTCTTTCGTAAAAAGAGAGGTTGCTAAGCTGCGGAAAAATACGAGACTCCTGTGGGAAAGGAACAGTCTGAAGACCCCACAGAGAGCGTTCTTTGCGAGCGAGGAGGCTGAAGCGTTCCCCACGGAAAGCGAGTGTTTTTCCGCAGCGCTGCATTAGCGCTCAACTTGTTTTAGAAGGATGGAAGTCTCAAAAATCTTAATGCAGAGTCTATAGATTTCACGTATCAAGTAATGATATTTTCAGCTTCCTTCTATTAATCTTTATACGCAGGTAACACTGTATCTGGGTATATTTCTGTAGGATAATTTCCTGTGAAACATGCTTGGCAGACGCCGTGTTCAATTGAATCTCTATCCTTTACAATAGAAGTTTCTAATCCCTCAGGTGTTAAATAAGCAAGACTATCCGCTCCAATTAGCTCACGAATCTCCTCAATAGAGTGGTTGGATGCAATTAATTCGCCTTTATTAGACGTATCAATCCCATAGTAACACGGGTTTTCGATAGGTGGTGAAGCGATACGAACGTGTACTTCCGTTGCACCTGCTTCTTTTAGAAGTCGTACAATTCTTCTACTCGTTGTACCACGCACAATCGAATCGTCAACCATGACTACGCGTTTGCCCTCCACAATTCCCCGTACCGCAGAAAGCTTCATTTTAACACCCTGTTCACGGAGCTCTTGCGACGGTTGGATAAAGGTTCTCCCTACATATCTATTTTTTATAAGGCCTAGCTCATAAGGAATTCCAGTTGCTTCTGAAAAACCAATTGCAGCGGATATACTAGAATCAGGAACCCCAGTAACGACATCCGCTTCTACAGGAGCTTCTTGAGCCAATTGTTTCCCCATCGTTTTACGACTTGCATGAACGTTTAAGCCATCTAGGTCACTATCAGGACGTGAAAAATAGACGTATTCCATAGAACAAAGTGTCCGTTTCAACGGTGATGCAAATCGTTTAGATGTAATACCCGTATCATCAATAATTAGCAATTCTCCAGGTTTTACTTCCCGGATATAGGAAGCCCCGATTAAATCAAAGGCACAAGTTTCTGATGCAACAACATAAGCCCCACCTAACATCCCGATTGAAAGTGGTCGTAAACCACGGGGATCAAGTGCAACATATAATTTGTCTTCGGTTAGGATGGAGAAGGCATACGCACCCTTTACCATGCCTAAGGCTGAAGCAATAGCTTCATCCATTTCAAGGTGTCCACTACGCTTTATTAAATGTGCTATTACTTCTGTATCAGAGGTAGTTTGTAGGATACTACCTTGAGCCTCTAGTTGATTTTTCAATGCATACGCATTAACCAAATTACCATTATGCGCTAACGCCATACTATTTTTCTGAGAACGAAAAACGAGTGGTTGGACATTATCATAGCCACCGCCACCTTGAGTTGCATATCTAACATGCCCCAAGGCTGCATTACCCTTTAATCGGGAGAATTCCGCTTGCTGGAAGACTTCATTTACTAACCCGTTTCCCTTGTGAAGATGTAAGTTTTCGCCGTCACTTGTAACAATGCCAGCACCTTCTTGCCCACGATGCTGTAGGGCATGTAAGCCATAATAAGTCATCTCTGCCGCTTTCTCATGACCCCAAATTGCAAAAACTCCACATTCCTCGTTTAAGCCTTTGATTTCAGCAAGCATGGTATAGCTCCTTTCCACAAACCTTTTAACGTTTCTACCTTCTCATCTACTACAATACCCTCAGATTGCTTAACAACTAATCCCGCACTAGCCGTTACTTTACCGATACACTTCGCATCTTCTACTAGACTTTCAAAAGCAGTTTGGTGTTCTGGCTTCACAGAAACGAGAAAACGAGATTGTGTTTCACTAAATAACTGAACAGTAAGATCACCATTAAGATCTACCTCACAGCCTAGCTCTTCTTTTGAGAATAAGCTTTCTGCTAAAGCAATAGCTAATCCACCTTCAGCTAAATCGTGGGCAGATGCTACGACACCTGATTGAATCGCTTTTAATAGTTGACTTTGACGTTTCACCTCAACATCTAAATCAATAGCTGGTGCCTTGCCGAAATATTTATTTTCCATCACGTTTTGAAGCTCACTACCACCAAATTCTGAGTTAGCCTCCCCAATGACATAGATGGCATCCCCTTTTGCTTGGAAGAAAGATGGCGTAATATGATCTAATGATTCATGTAATCCTACCATTCCAACTACTGGTGTAGGGAAGATTGCTTGATTGTTAGATTCATTGTAAAGCGACACGTTTCCACTAATAACAGGCGTGTTAAGCTTTAGACTTGCTTCACTCATACCATCTACGCTTTTTTCCATCTGCCAGAAATTCTCGGGTTTGTCAGGGTTACCGAAATTTAAGCCATCAGTTAATGCTAATGGTCTTGCACCAGAGCAAACAATATTACGAGCCGCTTCTGCTACGGCAATTTTCCCACCTGTTTCAGGGTCTAAATAAATGTAGCGAGAGTTACAGTCAGTTGTCATGGCTAATGCCTTGTCATAGTCACGTACACGTAAGACTGCAGCATCAGAACCAGGAGCAAACACTGTATTTGTTTGAACCATGGAATCATATTGGTCGTAAACCCATTCTTTACTAGCAATAGTTGGTTGCTGTAATAAAGCCTTTAGTGCTTCTCCATGACTTTTTACTTCAGGATAATAAGCATCCATTTTCTGAAATTCCTCAAAATATGCCGGCACCGCCGAAGGTTTGTGATATACTGGTGCATCTTCAGCTAATGAATCAACTGGAATATCTGCTACGACTTTACCTTTGTGAAGTAAACGAAACTGGTGATCATCAGTTACACGTCCGACTGCAACTGCTTGTAAACCGTATTTTTCAAAGATATCAATAATTTCTTGCTCACGGCCCTTTTCCGCTACTAATAACATACGTTCTTGTGATTCCGACAACATTAATTCATATGGTGTCATATCTAATTCGCGCTGTGGTACTAAATCCAAGTCCATTTCCATTCCTGTACCAGCTTTACTTGCCATTTCACTAGCAGAAGAAGTTAAACCAGCAGCACCCATATCCTGCATTCCTACAAGCGCATCACAGTGAATCACTTCTAAACAAGCTTCAATAAGTAATTTTTCCATAAAGGGGTCGCCGACTTGTACGGAAGGACGTTTGCTCTCTGATTCTTCAGATAAATCTTCCGAAGCGAATGTCGCACCATGGATACCATCTCTTCCAGTCCGAGAACCTGCATAAATCACCGTATTACCAATACCTGCAGCAATTCCCTTTTGAATATCCTTTTGATCTATTAATCCAACACACATCGCATTTACAAGCGGATTGCCTTCGTAGCAATTGTCAAACTGTACTTCTCCACCTACTGTCGGAACTCCGACACAGTTCCCATATCCAGCAATCCCATTTACAACCTCTTCAAATAAATATTTAACACGACCAGTCGTTAAATTGCCAAATCGTAACGAGTTGAGAATAGCAATAGGTCTTGCTCCCATTGAAAATACATCACGAATGATACCCCCAACGCCAGTTGCAGCACCCTGATAAGGCTCTACCGCTGATGGATGGTTGTGACTTTCTATTTTAAACACAACTGCCTGGCCATCACCGATATCCACGATACCCGCACCTTCCCCAGGTCCTTGTAGTACGTGTGGTGCTTTCGTTGGGAACTTTTTAAGTAACGGTTTAGAGGTTTTGTAGCTACAATGCTCTGACCACATAACCGAGAATATTCCTGTTTCCGTGAAATTTGGCTGTCTTTTGAGTATGTTCTTAATTAATTGGTACTCTTCATCAGTCAACCCCATATCACGATACAAACCATCTTTTTCAATTATTTCCGGGGTAATCTCAGGCGCCTGCAACATATGCTTCCCTCCAATTAGTTAATACCGATTTAAATAGTTTCAAGCCATCCGCACCACCAAGAATTGCTTCAACAGCTCGCTCTGGGTGTGGCATCATTCCTAATACATTTCCTTCTTCGTTTACAATTCCAGCTATATCACTTACAGAACCGTTAGGATTATTAGCATACGTAAACACGATTTGATTGTTTTCTTTTAATTTTAGTAACGTAGCCTCATCACAATAATAGTTTCCTTCTCCATGCGCGATAGGTAGAGAGATTACTTCCTTTTCACGATAGTCAGAAGTGAACATGGTTTGATTATTTTCCACTACTAATTTTTCAAAATGGCACATAAATTTAAGATTTTTATTACGCAGCATGGCACCAGGCAATAAACCAGATTCTAAAAGGATTTGAAAACCATTACAAACACCTAGAACTGGTTTTCCTTTAGCGGCATGTTGCTTTATTTCTGTAACGATGTGAGAAGTCGAAGCAATTGCACCTGTACGCAAGTAATCCCCATAGGAGAATCCACCAGGTAGAAGAACTGCATCATAGTTTTCTAGGTTTGCAGATTGATACCATACTAATTCTGCATCTGCACCTAAAGCATCCTTGGCTGCAAAATACATATCTCTGTCGCAATTAGATCCAGGGAAAACAATCACTGCAAATTTCACTGGGTGACACCCTCCTCGACTGTGTACTCATAATCCTCAATTACTGGATTGGCAAGCAGTTTCGCACACATTTCCTCTACTTGTTGGTCCACATCTGTACCCTCTTCTAACGTCAGTTCCATATACTTCCCAACACGTGCATTCAATACTTGCTCATATCCAAGTGTGTTCAATGATTCTTGAACCGCTTTTCCTTGTGGATCAAGAACTCCCGGCTTTAATGTAATGTGAATTTTAACTTTTATCATTTTACTGCCTCCAGTCGTTGAAGAATATTATCGTACACTTGCAATAGGTCACCAAGATCTTCTCTAAATACATCCTTATCCATTTTCTTCCCTGTGTCACGATCCCAAAGTCTACAAGTATCAGGGGATACTTCATCTGATAAGATAATACTTCCATCTATGTTTCTACCAAACTCTAATTTGAAGTCAGCTAGCGTCAAATTAATTCCTAAGAAAAATTCTTGTAATAACTCGTTTACTTTTAGAGCAGTTACCTTTATCTCTTCTAGTTCTTCTACTGTTGCGTCAGATAGTATTAGTGCATGCTGATCATTGATGATTGGATCACCTAGCTCATCCTTTTTGTAAAAGAATTCTACAAGTGGGGGATTAAAAACAGTTTTTTCCTTAATACCAAGTCGTTTCGTAATACTTCCTGCAGCCATATTTCTTACAACTACCTCTATCGGAATAATAGTAGTCCGTTGCACAAGCTGCTCTGTATCGCTCAAGCTTTTTTCAAAATGGGAAGCAATTCCTTTATCTCGCAAATATTCAAATACCTTTGCAGATATTAGGTTGTTATATCTACCCTTACCGATAAAATTAGCCTTTTTCTGTCCATTAAACGCTGTTGCATCGTTTTTATAAGAAAGAACTAATAAAGATTCGTTGCCTTCTACTTCAAAAACTTGCTTTGCTTTTCCTTCATATAGAAGATTGCCTTTCACCCAAATCACCTCTTTTTAGGAT
The DNA here is from genome assembly GCF_014280935.1 of Aquibacillus kalidii. GTDB lineage: Bacteria > Bacillota > Bacilli > Bacillales > Amphibacillaceae > Aquibacillus_D > Aquibacillus_D kalidii. The sequence continues at coordinate 15,520 of NZ_JACLZI010000055.1, read as the reverse complement.
TGGCTCTGCCGCAAAGAATGTTATCGTTTTAATAAGAAAACAACATTCTTTGCAAAGCCGTTAGTTTCAAACATGCTCCAAGTGCTTTACCTACAAACCAATCTTGTCAAAAATACGATCAACGTTTTTTAAATGATAGGTGTAATCAAAGCAATCATCTAATTGCTCTTTTGATAAAGTCGATGTGATTTTTTCTTCTTGCTCGAGTAATTCTCTAAATGGAATTCCATTTTCCCACGCCTTCATCGCGTTAGGCTGAACCATATCATACGCTTCTTCTCTACTCATTCCTTGGTCGATTAAAGAAAGAAGTACTCGTTGTGAGAAAATAACTCCATAAGTCCGATCGATGTTTCGCTTCATGTTTTCAGGGAATACAGTTAGATTTTTAATGATATTTCCAAAACGATTAAGCATGTAGTTAAGCGCAATTGTTGCATCTGGTAAAATTACACGTTCTGCAGATGAATGTGAGATATCACGTTCATGCCATAACGACACATTTTCATATGCTGTTACCATGTAGCCTCTAATCACTCTTGCCATCCCTGTCATATTCTCTGAACCAATTGGGTTTCGCTTATGTGGCATAGCAGATGATCCTTTTTGCCCTTTCGCAAAAAATTCTTCTACTTCTCTCGTTTCTGTTTTTTGTAATCCACGAACTTCTGTTGCGAACTTTTCAATGGAACTAGCAACTAATGCAAGTGTTGATAAATACTGTGCATGTCTATCCCGTTGTAGGGTTTGCGTAGAAACCGGAGCTGCTGCCAACCCTAATTTTTTACATACATACTCTTCAACAAATGGATCGATGTTAGCATAGGTGCCAACTGCGCCAGACATTTTCCCAGTTTCAATTGTTTTAGCCGCTGCATCAAAACGTTCTAAATTACGTTTCATTTCTTCATACCACAACGCCATTTTCAAACCAAATGTTGTTGGCTCAGCGTGAACACCGTGAGTTCTTCCCATCATAACCGTGTGTTTATGCTCTTTCGCTTTAGCAGCAAGAATATCAATAAAACGTTCAATATCTTTTCGAATAATTACATTTGCTTGTTTTAGTAGATAAGATAATGCTGTGTCTACAACATCCGTAGAAGTAAGACCATAATGAACCCATTTCTTTTCTTCACCTAGTGTTTCAGATACAGCACGGGTGAATGCCACAACATCGTGTCTCGTATCTTGTTCAATCTCATATATGCGATCAATATCAAAGGATGCTTGTTGTCGAAGTTTGTTTACATCTTCTTTCGGTATAACGCCAAGCTCACTCCAAGCTTCACAAGCAAGAATTTCAACTTCTAACCAGGCTTTAAATTTATTTTCTTCCGTCCAGATTGCTCCCATTTCTTCCCGAGTATAACGACCTATCATAAGTAACCTCCTGAGTTTTCACTCTATCTATTATTTTTTTATTTAAAAAGTATAGTTTGTTTCAGTTGCTCTAGTTCATTCCCTACAAACGTTATGTGCCCCATCTTGCGCTTCTCTTTTATTTCGCTCTTTCCATATACATGGAAATGGGCTAAGGGATACTCGTCTAGATAGTCCTCTACATCATTTCCGATTAGATTTATCATCACTGCAGCACCGTGGAAAAAAACTGGAGCAAGTGGAAGCCCACAAATCGCACGAATATGCTGTTCAAATTGGGATACATTACACGCTTCTATCGTGAAATGTCCAGAATTATGTGGTCTCGGTGCCATCTCATTAATAAAGACCTCTTCACCAGCAACAAACATTTCTATTGCAAAGGTCCCTACAACACTAATTCCTTCTGCTACAGCCTTTGCTGATGCCAATGCTCTATTGATAACCTCTGAGGAGACATTTGCTGGTGCTAATGTTGTATGTAAAATATGATCTTTATGCTGATTTTCCGCGATTGGGAAATAAGTGATTTCTCCATCTTGGGATCGGGTAAAAATAATTGAGATTTCTTTATCAAATTTCACCCACGATTCCACAATGCATCGACCGTTCTTCTTTACAAATTCAACCGCTTGGTCTATTCCGGAATCTTCCTCTATTTTAAATTGCCCTTTCCCGTCATAGCCCCCTCGACACGTCTTAACCACACAAGGAGTACCAATCTGTGTTACAGCATCACGCAATTCCTCTTCATTTTCTACAATTTTAAAAGGTGCAACAGGTAATTGGTTTTTCACCAACACCTCTTTCTCATGCTGCCTGTCTTGCGTGATTCGTAACAATTCTGAACCTTGAGGCAAAAGGTCTAACGATTCTAAATATTTTGCTGCATCAAGATCTACACTTTCAAATTCATACGTAATGACATCACTTTTTTTAGCAAGCTTTTCAATCGCATCCATATCGTCATAGTTCGCGATAATATGTTCATCTGCAACCTGTGCAGCCGGACAATCTGGGGCTGGGTCTAAAACAACAATTCGATACCCCATATGTTTAGCAGTCGTGGCCATCATCCTACCTAATTGACCACCACCTATTATTCCAATTTTAGATCCATATCGTAATTTATTTATTGGCAAGGTCGACCCTCATTTCTTCTACCTTTTCTCGCATTTCCTTTTGATAGTCTACTAGTTTACTAGCAATTGCTTCATCAAAGGTACCAATTATTTGAGCTGCCAAGATACCTGCATTTTTAGCACCAGCATTGCCTATCGCAACAGTTGCAACTGGCACTCCACCTGGCATTTGTACAATGGATAGTAAGGAATCTAGACCATTTAAACTTTTTGATTGGACTGGTACTCCGATGACTGGTAATGTTGTTTTTGCAGCAACCATTCCTGGCAAGTGCGCTGCACCACCAGCTCCAGCAATGATAACCTTTAATCCTTTTCCCCTTGCCTCTTCCGCATAATGAAACATATCCTCTGGCGTACGGTGAGCCGATATAACCTCTTTTTCATAAGGAATTCCTAGCTGCTCTAATAATTCACAAGTATGCTTCATTGTTTCCCAATCTGAAATACTTCCCATTATGACACCAACACTAGCCATACCAATCCTCTTTTCCTGTTCATATTTTCTACTCTATATAAATGGCAAATACTTTACCTATAGGAAAATCACTCTTACCTTTTGTTAAAATTAGGATATAATAGTATATAAAAATGCCTATTCACCTTTTTTGAGAGAAGATGAATAGGCATACGTGATCAAAATCATATGCAATCGTAAAAATCATTGCTTTCCTATTAATTCCCCATTTCCAAATTCAAATGGAGTCTTATCAGGCTACAATACATATATTTATGCAATGATTCATCCTCCCTCATAGTCCATCATTTACGGCGACGGGTAGAAACGATCAGGCCTTATCCCTGAAATTATATGAGGTATGATTATTAACTTTTTAAGCGCAATTCTATGATAACAATTATTATGTTTTCATGTCAACAAATATCGAACGATACTTATATAAAATAATTTATTGTTCGTCTTTTACTGGTACTGCATCAAAGATTATTGTTCTACTAACTGGTTCATAGCCAATATCGCCATTTTGTTCAACCTCTTTGAAGATCGGTTTTTCTATTCTTCTTATTGGTGTGTATCCTTCTTTTCTAATACGATCTATACACTGATCAACAGTCTCCTGTTCTCCTACTTCATACTGTTTTTTCATACGAGTTTTATCTTGTTTCTTTTTGGTCATTTTTGAAAAGGCGTCCTTTCCTCACTTGTTTCACCCAGAACCCCCCATGAATTTGTTTCGGCTCATAGGCAATAATAAAAGCTTTTGGATCTAAATCTTTAATTGCTTTATATAGTGTCAATTCTGATTTCCTAGGCGTCAAAATTTGCATGGAGAGTCTGTCTCCATCCATACCATACGAATTCCAACTCGTTACACCATAACCTTTTTCGCGCAACTTTTGAGTAAAAGCTATATCTGGGTCTGATGAAATAACATTTACGGTGATATACCCTAGTGCAAGCTTCTCTTCTATAATGGATCCTGTTATTACTCCTAGACCATATCCAAGCGCATATGCTATCAAGTTTTCAATCCGATCTAAATTGTCTAAAACTAGACCTAAACCGATTGTATAGATGGTAATTTCCACCGTACCTATCGCTGCAGCAATATACCTTCGTCCTTTAAGTGTCAAGATTACCCTAATAGTAGAGAAGGATACGTAAAAGACATTAACTAATAGGATGATTGCTAACATTATTATCGCATTATCTAACAAAACAAAAAGCCTCCCACAACTTATTTATAATTTCTAGTATGGCTTTAATCGGCAAAATGAAACTTTTATCATGACATTCACCTAGAAATAAAGCTATGCATACACTATAACGCATTCTAATTGTGCGAGCCAATAGAACTTACTTCTATTTTTCATTAAAATTATGGGAGGAATTTGGATGGACCCTTTTCGAAACATGGGCGAGTGGAAACAAAACATGGATCATTTTTTTGGGGAGAGTTTTTGGGGAGAATTTGAAGATGTATTAAAGCCTCCTGTTCCACAAGTTAATTTATATCAATTTGATAACGAATTATTATGTTATGTCAATTTACCAGGGGTTAAGGATTTAGAAAAAGTGGACGTATTTGTTGATTACGCAACACTAGAGCTCCGAGGTGTTATCGATATTCAGCATCATGGAGGTCAAGTGATTAAAGACGAGATTATTCAGGGTTCCTTTGAAAGAAAGCTTGAACTTCCGTATCCAGTTAGAAAGGATAAAATAACTGCTACTTATCAACAAGGGTTATTAGTCCTTCAATTACATCGTCTAGTAACCGAGTCACAGTCTAAGAATAAATTAACAATACAAAACCTTGAGGAACAATAAGCTATCATAAGGATTTATCTAATCATCTTAACTCTACAAGTATTTTTTCTGATCCGACCAACACACATTTGAGAGAAAATCTGATATGTGCTTGAACCTCGTTCCGGCAGAATATTCCGCTTTCCGTAGGCACGGCCACAGCCTCCCCGAAACTACAGACCTATTATTCTTCGTGCGATGCTGCCGAAGCCTTCCCAACGGAAAGCGAGCGTTTTTCTACAGCGTTGGTTTAGCATCTATCTTCTATAATGGATGTAGGCCTTAAAACTTTACTGCTGAGTCTAAGGATTTTCGTTTAAACTAGACTTCCAAGAAAAAAAAAGCTTTGGAACATGTCCAAAGCTTTTTTTATGTTAGCTTAAGTATGCAAGATATAAGATAAATATTACGAATAGGAACCACATAATTGGATTAATTTCTTTTATTCTTCCTTTTGCAATCATCGTAATTGGGTAGAAAATGAAACCTACTGCGATACCAGTTGCAATGCTGTACGTAAGGGGCATTGCAATAACAGTAAAGAAAGCTGGCACCGCTATCTCAAATTTATCCCACTCGATATGTTTAAGTGAAGAAGCCATTAATACCCCAACAATAATCAACGCAGGTGCTGTAACAGCTGATGTAACGACGTCTAATAACGGTGAGAAAAATAAAGCAAGTACAAAGAATCCTGCAGTAACGACTGCTGTAAAACCAGAGCGTCCGCCTGCACTTACACCCGTAGTGGATTCCACGTATGAAGTAGTCGTTGATGTTCCTAATGCTGCCCCTACTACTGTCGCTGCTGAATCAGAGAATAACGCCTTCCCTGCTCTCGGCAATTTATTATCTTTCATTAGTCCAGCCTTTGAAGCTACTGCTACTAATGTTCCAGCTGTGTCAAAAAAGTCTACAAACAAGAATGTTAAAATAACACCTAACATCTGAAGTGTAAAGATATCTCCAAAGTGCGAGAATGCTGCTCCAAATGTTGGTTCTAGACTTGGAACCGAGCCTACGACGCTAGAAGGAGGATCAATTAATCCAAAGATCATCCCGGCAATTGCCGTTATAATCATTCCGTAGAACACTCCGCCTTTTATATCTAAAGTAAGAAAAATAACTGTTACGATTAGTCCGAAAATAGCTAAAAGAGTCGTTCCTACGCCTAAGTCTCCAAGTTCAACTAAAGTTGCCTCACTACCAATAATTATCCCAGCATTTTTTAAACCGATTAACGCAATAAACAAACCAATTCCCGCGCCAACTGCCATTTTTAATTCTGCAGGAATCGCATTAATTATAGCCTCTCGTAAACCTGAAATCGTTAATACGATAAATATAAGTCCTGATACCAATACCCCCGCAAGCGCTGTTTCCCACGGGATACCATGTCCCAACACAACACTATATGCAAAAAATGCATTTAAACCCATTCCTGGTGCTAGTGCAACAGGATACTTAGCAACTAAACCCATAATCAAGGAGCCAATAGCTGCTGCTAATGCAGTAGCAGTGAATACTGCACCCTGATCCATACCTGTTCCATCAGCAAGTGTACTTGGATTTACAAATAAGATATACGCCATTGCCAAAAATGTTGTTAAGCCTGCAACGAACTCCGTACGAAAATTAGTACCTAACTCATCAAATTGAAAAAACTTCTTCATGTTGTATCCTCCCTAATTCCATCAAAATCTTACCTAAAATAAACAAAAGACACCCTAGAAAAGTAATTTCAAGGATGTCTACACAACTAGTTTAGAAGATTAAGAATATATGTAAATAATAATAATAATCTCCCTCGTAGTCAGACCAGATATCTGGTGGTCCGGTAGAAACTCTTGAGCCACATCCCCAAAATTATACGACGATTCTATTTATTAAATTATAAGTACATTTTATATAATACCCTTCATCAATATACTAGTCAATACAAAAAGCGAATATTTTTATTAACAATATATATAACGTTCGGTTATGAGTGTAACAATTGGTAATTTACTACCAAAATAATCGGTTCTACCACTAAACAGAAAATAGGCCAAGGCAAGAGCCCGACCTATCTCTTTTGCTTTATTCCCACTCAATCGTTGCTGGTGGCTTACTCGTAATGTCATAGACTACTCTATTAATATGGTCCACTTCATTAACGATCCTAGTCGAAATCTTTTCGAGCACTTCCCAAGGGATTCTTGCCCAATCTGATGTCATCCCATCAATGGAAGTTACAGCACGAATTCCTATTGTATAATCATACGTACGCACATCACCCATTACTCCTACACTTCGAATGTCAGGGAGTACGGTGAAGTATTGCCAGATGTCTCGATCTAGTCCTGCTAGCTTAATTTCTTCACGCAAGATCGCATCCGATTCGCGAACAATCTCAATTTTTTCTTCGGTAATTTCGCCCAATACACGGATCCCAAGACCCGGACCTGGGAACGGCTGTCTCCATACAATTTCATCTGGAACACCTAGTTCAGTTCCTAGCGCTCTAACCTCATCTTTAAATAGTGTATTAAGTGGTTCTAGTAATTCAAACTGCATATCTTCTGGTAACCCACCTACGTTATGGTGAGATTTAATAGTTTGAGCAGTCTCCGTTCCACTTTCCACAATATCTGTATAAAGAGTTCCTTGTGCTAAATATTGGATATCCTTTAATTTATCTGCTTCATCATCAAACACATAGATGAACTCGTTTCCGATAATTTTACGTTTTTTCTCAGGATCTGATACACCTTTTAGCTTGCTTAGGAATCTATCTTTTGCATCTACCTTTATAATGTTCATATGGAATACATCTCGAAATGTTTCCATCACCATGTCTCCTTCATTTTTCCTCAGTAGGCCATGATCAACAAAAATACAAGTAAGTTGGTCACCAATTGCTTTGTGAACAAGGGCTGCAACAACAGAGGAATCTACACCACCACTTAGCGCACATAGTACTTTATTTTTACCAACTTTCTCACGAATTTTTTCTATTTCAATTTCTACGAAGTTGGCCATTGTCCAGTCACCTGTACTCTTACAAATATCAAACACAAATTGCTTTAGTAACTGATTTCCATACTCCGTGTTTCTAACTTCTGGGTGGAACTGTACACCATAGAATTTTTTATCGCGATTACTCATTGCAGCAACAGGTGTTGAACTACTAGTAGCATCAATGGAGAAACCAACGGGTGGTTCAATGATTTTGTCACTATGGCTCATCCATACTACCTGTGAAGTCGGAGTATCGCCAAACAAATCAGAGCCATCCTCTACCTTTATTTCCGCTTTTCCATACTCACGTTCTTTAGCACGTTCAACTGTTCCACCGAAATGATGGGTCATTAGCTGCATGCCGTAACATATTCCTAACACCGGGATACCCAAGTCAAAAATAGCTTCATCACAACGGAAACTATTCTCCCCGTAAACACTATGAGGTCCACCAGATAAGATGATACCTTTAGGATTTATTTGTTTAATTTCCTCAGCAGTTAGGCGATGAGAATGTAGTTCACTATAAACACCGAACTCGCGAATGCGCCTTGTAATTAATTGGTTGTACTGACTACCAAAGTCTAATACTAAAATCATTTCATTATTGATTTCCAAATCATTTCATCTCCTTAGGCTTCTAGTTCAGCAGACGATAAGCCTTAATCTATCGTCCTTTAACTTTTGATGTATAAAAAAATAGATTTCTACCCTTTTGTTAAAAGAAGGGCAGAAATCTACACAAAAAAATTTCTACCCTTCATAGTCAGAACATTTAAGGCGTTCCGGTAGAGACTCTCGAACCATATCATCGAGGATATATGAAGGAATAGTATTAAATTCATTAATATCTGGTTCTAATCAAACCCCTATTACAGGGATTCTTATTTATATTATTCTACCAATGTCGACAAAGGCGGTCAAGATAAGGAACGTTTTATCAAATTTTTCCACAATTCCGTCATATTCTCCCACTGATTTGAATCCATTTCATTTCGATATAGGATTCTTTCATAATGGTAGGTTAGTCGACTCATATCCGCAGATTGGAAATTAGTATCAATATATTTGGCATACTCTCTTAACGTCTGACCCGTTTCTCGTTTATATCCTTTATGTTCTAAAACTTTTAATAGAAAGTGGTATGCCTGCTGATACACCTTTACACCCGAGCGCTTTTCGTACTTCCTTAATAGGAAGTATGATGCTATACGGTACCTAGCTAGATAAAGGTAGACTAAGACTATTAAAACTAGCCCTCCTATTACATACCATTGCCAAGTCATGTTGTTGGAAGATTCCATTCCAGATTTACTTTCCTCTTCTTCTTGTAAACGTTCTTGCGCTTGTCTTTGTCTTTGTTCCGTTTGTTGTTCCTGTTCTTCTGGAGTTGGAGTTTCTGTCTCTGTCCCTTCAGGTAAAGCTGAGGACTCTTCATAGAAATCAACAGGGCTATTGAACCCTTTCGTTGGTTCGAACGGCACCCAGCCCACTTCAGGGAAATAGACTTCTACCCATGAATGTGCATTAGAGTTACTAATTTGGTAGAGTCCCGCTTCACCAGGAATAGTTGTATTTTTAACATCTATCTTTTGACCCCCAGAAAAACCCTTTACCCACCTAGCAGGAATGTCCAACGTTCGTAGCATCACCACCATCGATGTCGAAAAGTTATCACAATACCCAATCTTCGTTTCGAACAAAAATTGGTCAACATAGTCATCATCTTTACCTGGTATAGCTACGTCTGTTGTTTGGTACTGATAACCATTCATACTAAAGTAACTCTCTATTGCTTTTACTTTTTCGTACCTATTTTTCTTCGTATTCGTTACTTCCTCTGCTAACCCACGCACTCTTTCTGGCAGATTAGTAGGCAATTGTAAATAAAGGGATTGTATTTCTAACGGATCGTCATTACTAGAAGCTATTAATTGTTCTAGTGAAAATGACGGATAGGAATAATCTATCGCATACTCGTCTAAAACACCTTGTACCTCTGGCCCCTCCGCCTCCATACTACCTGTTGTTCTGTCCATAAGATATTGCACGTTTTCGTTACCTTGAATAGCATTGATTCCATAAGGGTAAACAACTTTGGGCAAATTAGCGTCGGGTTCTAAATCGATATATGCTCGGTAGTCGTCTGTTTTTACCGTATCTGAAAAAGTACGACTGTTAACTTCACCATTGTACAGTTCGTCGTAGTTCAATTCAGTAGATCTTTCCCAGCCCTTACCCGTGTAAAAATCCTTTGACTCTATTCGCCAGTAATGTTTCTTCTCGACTGTAGCACGGAAAACTGGCGAGTAGTCTTGAACAAAAGAGCCTCCAAGTTGAGAATCATCCTCCCCGTACCCTACCTTCTGCACTGTATTAGCACCTTCTCCAAATCCTGCATTCTCTGCTGTGCTTTTTATAAATGGGACTGGGTCAGGCCATTGCGGAGTAAGTTTCGGCGCAGCAAACCCGACAACAGTTGAAAAACTGATGACTGCAACAATCGGAATTAACCATGCTGATATTTTCTTTATCCCAACAAACTTAATGGATTCCTTATCCATCTCCTTCATAAAACTGGCGATCCCCATCGCAAGTAAGGATACAATAAAGGTCCGAACAATCGCTATATTTGCACCATACGATGTAAAAGTATCTAGGACGGTAATATAGATAAACGTTAATAAAACAAATAGAAAAATACGGTTTGCAACGACACACCAATAATAAAGAAGATAGCTCATTAACCACAGTAATACGAGAAACAACATACTTCGAAATAGCGGAGTCATTTGTGACCAATCTTGATTAAGCATTACCTCAAAATTAAATTGAATATGCATTACTAAAACTTGAAACCATCCGGGACTAAACAACCCTTCAGGGATAAACAAACTATCAATGATGAATATAATCCCTGCTATTTTTAACGGAGATGAAATCCACCACTTCACCTTTAATAAGGATAGAAAAAAACAGAAGCCAGTAAATATGACAAAAACGGGTACACTTCCTGTATCCGTAATTGTATCTAGTGGTCTTAACCACTCCCAAAAAAGGAAAAATCCGCAAACATAGATAATAGATTGATAGATAAGCGACATATTATGTGATAATCGGTTCACTACATAGTCACCTCGAATTCATGTTGAATTAACTGGTCCTCTGACAAGACATGAACCACGATTCCTCTTACTGATAGATCATGCATGATTTGATGGTCGAGTGCTGTTACAGCAGCCTTAGGTTTTATTAAATAAACAATTACTCGCTTACTTTTTTGTTGTAATTGTTCCAATGATAATTGCATTTTAAGACTTAGGTGGGTAATCGTTACAATTGTTACCAACCCATCCGGCATCCTTTTTGCCTGTTTTATTAATTTCTTAGGAAATGATTCGTCCCCTGATGGTTGAACCTTAGCCAAGTAGGATTGAATCATCGTATTTTTACTAGGATCTTGATTAAAAGGAAAGTACGATGGTTTCTCCCCTATAGCAAGGAAAGCAATCTGGGCAGAATTCTTCCTTAATGTTTCCATGATAGACGAAGTAAATTCAATAGCAGCCTCAAAGCTAATTTTATTCATGCCGCTATAATCTATCGTATCTAATATAAATAGTAGGTTGGCACTTTTCTCTTGTTCGAATTCCTTTGTCATGATCGTATTCTTTCTTGCAGTTGTCTTCCAATCAATCCAAGAAAACCTGTCACCCGGCATATATTCGCGTACACCAGCTACTACACTTGTCCTACTTTGATTAGAAGCATACGATGGAGTAGAACCTTCTTCAAAACTATTTACTTTTTCTTTAATGCTAACACTTCTTTGTTGAGGATAGACGATTAAACGATTTTCACATTCATAGATATAGTCTTTCTTAATAAAACCAAAGAAGTCACCTGTTTTTATTCTAAATGCCTTTAAATGATGCTCACCACGCGGCAAATCATTCAAAGTATAGTTTAAGTGAATCGTCCGTTTAAACCACGGAAACGTTACACGTTTTAGGAGTCTTTGGTTCACTAGCTTACTAGTTTCATGCATGTCTTTGAATTTTTGTCTATTCAAATCCTTATACTGTAATGTAGGAGGGAAATATTCCTCAACCACTAGGTAAATTAAAGGGAATGCGAACTTTCTTTTAATTTCTAGTTCTACTTTAACATCATCTCCAGCATTAACAATTCGCTTAGACAATACTCTGGATACAGACCACTTAGAAATGGGGTAAAAGAGCAAAAAAAGCATATGGATAATTAGAGGTAGAAAGCTGTAAAACAAGAACCAACTTACAAAACCACCTTGAAACATCGCGTATGAAAAAAAAATGGCAAACAATATAATGATTTGAAGTAGCTTTACTGCAAATCCAATATTTGCTTTCATTAACGATAGTCCTTTCGAACAGGAATGGTTGCCTTATCTAATAATTCCTGAACAACCTGCTCAACTGTAAACCCTTCAAATTTCGCCTCAGAATTCAGAATTATTCGGTGGGATAAGACAAAAGGAGCTAGATACTTCACATCATCCGGAATGACATAGTCTCGATCTTGAATAAATGCATAAGCCTTCGCCGCCTTCATTAAGGCTATCGAACCACGAGGACTCACACCTAAATAAACAGCTCGGTGGTTTCGCGTTCCTGTGACAAGCTGAATAATGTATTCTTTTACAGTTGCATCAACAAACACATCACTAACCATATGTTGAACACCTACTAATTCGTCTTTACTCATCACTGCATCTATTGTGGTAATCGGATGCTCTTTTGATGTACGATTTAACATTTCAAGCTCTTCTGTTGGATTAGGATATCCCATTTTGAGCTTTAAAATAAAACGATCTAATTGCGCTTCTGGTAGTGGATAGGTTCCTTCATATTCAATCGGGTTCTGTGTTGCCATAACAAAGAATGGCTTTTTTAGTCCAAGCGTTTTACCATCCACTGTAACACTCATCTCTTCCATTGCCTCTAATAAGGAAGATTGTGTTTTAGGGGATGTTCTATTTATCTCGTCGGCAAGTACTATATCACCAAAAATAGGGCCATTTTTAAATTCAAATTCCATTTCTTTTGGATTATAGATAGAGACACCTGTTACGTCAGATGGAAGTAAATCAGGTGTGAATTGGATTCGTTTAAAATCACAGTCCAACGATTTTGCTAATGCTCGAACAAGCATTGTTTTCCCTACACCAGGAACATCCTCTAACAAAACGTGCCCTTCCGCTAATAAGGCTACTAAACTTAACGTTGTTGCCTCTTCTTTTCCAATCATTACTCGATTAATGTTAGTCAATACGTTATTAATCTTGGAGTTGTACAAATACGTATGCTGCGTCATAGACTACCCTCCATTTTTATTATCTTCATTACAAGGACACTTTTAATCTTATTATAACTATACTACAAATAGGATAGGTCAACGCAAGCAGTTAGAGGTGGGAAATATGGAAATTTACGGATTTTTTAAAAATCTCATAAAAAAAGACCTCCAATCTGGAAGTCTTTTTATTATCCAATAATAATTCTTTCAGTAGGATAACGATATAGATCTTTTGTTTCTCTACCTCTCAGTAAAAAGATAAAGGAGAAAATACCAATCCGACCGACAAACATTAAAAACATAATGACACATTTTCCAAAATTGGATAAATCCCCTGTAATACCCATGGATAAACCTGTTGTACCAAATGCCGATGTTACTTCAAATACAATCGATAATAGCGTGAAATTTTCAGTGGCTGTTAAAACAATTATAGCAGATATACAAAGCATGATTGCAGTCGAGATAACAATGAAAGATCGAGTTATATCTTCAGGATCAATTTCTCTACCAAAAATCTTAATACTCGAATTACCTTTTCCATAGTTATAAATTGCTAGTAGCATGATTGCAAATGTGGTCGTTCTTATTCCGCCACCAACACTACTTGGTGATGCCCCAATGAACATCAACACACTAATCACTAGTAAAGTGGGAGCAGAAAAGTCACTAACATCCATCGTAGCTAATCCGCCATTTCTAGTAGTAACGGATTGAAATAGGGAATAAAAGAATGTCTCATGCCAGCTTTTATCAGCAAAAAAGCCATTTCTTTCAAATATATATATAAGAAACCATCCTGCTAAAACTAATCCGAAAAAAGTTGTCGTAGTTAATTTAGTGAATAAGGAAAAATTGTATTTTTCATTTATGTCATTATATTTACCCTTTAAAAGTTCTTGAACTTCAATTAACACCGGGAAACCAATTGCACCTAGTATGAGTAGTACAATATTTACAAATTGAACAAAATAATCATTTGCAAAAGGTATAAGCGAATTCCCAGTAATATCGAAGCCTGCATTTGTAGTAGCACTAACAGCACCAAAAAATCCTTGAAGCAATGCTTGCTGCCAAGTATCAAAGTAATTTAAGAAATAGATACTCAAAATGATTGTCCCAATTAACTCTATTACAACAATAATTTTGAGTATTTTCAGCATTAACTTTACCAACCCTGACAAGTTAGTTTGGTTCTGATCTATTCTTATTAATTGGCGGCCTCTTAAGCCAATCTTTTTACCAAACAAAATATAAATAAATGTACCCAACGTCATAATACCAATACCGCCAAACTGCAATATAACGGTTAAAACTACTTTTCCAACTCCATTAAATGTTTCTGCCGTTGAAAAGACTGATAATCCAGTCACACTTATAGCACTAATGGCAGTAAAAAGTGTATCAATAAAGGATAGTTCTACTCCAGGTTGATGAAATAGCGGAATACTTAGCAAAATAGTGGAGACACAAATCGCGAGTATATAAAAAGAAACGATTAGATGAATGGTTGATAGTTGTTTTGTGATTTTAAATTCTTTTGAGAATAACTGCATGATTTAACTCCTTAATTTGACCCTGTTTATTAAAGTTTGCCCATTGTTGCTAATTCTTTAAACTATCATAGCAGAAAAAACGGAGCAAATCATCATTGCATAAAAAAACACCCATCTAAGATAGGTGCTTAACACAAAATGATAACTATAATTTGTTTCTTAATGAAGGTAAGCGCGGAACATCCAACTATGCTTTTCTAGTGATACACGAATACCTGTAAACATATCAGCGGTAACTTCGTCTCCTTGGTCCTCTGCTACTTCGATCACTTCCTTAGATTCTGATACGATTGCATTAAAATCTTCAACAAGATTAATTACCATTTCCCTAGCATCCTCAGATCCTGTTGCTTCTTTTAGCGAGGAATGGTTTAAGTAATCGGACAAGGTTGCTAACGGCTTTCCGCCAATTGTTAGGATTCTTTCTGCAATTTCATCGATATAACCGGCTGCCTCCGTATACAGTTCTTCAAACTTTTCATGTAAAGTAAAGAAGTCTTGTCCGGCTACATACCAATGATAATTATGCAATTTTGTATAAAGGACGTTCCAATTAGCCAATTGCATGTTTAATTCATCTAACAATTGCACATGTTCATTTGTCATTTACATTTCCCCCTTTTACTATTCTATCTTTACTTTATAATGAAACAGAATTGCTTTCTGTGAAATTTATCACATATATAAGAGGTTTATTTTTTTATGGCCTTTTACTTACTATCACATTAGTGCTACATAGTAGAGATAAAATCTGCAGTAACTATATTCTTTAATTAACTGAGTGCTAATGCGACGCTGTGGATTGTGAATCGAAAGGAATTCTAACGTCGCGAATT
>NZ_JACLZI010000054.1 GCF_014280935.1 Aquibacillus kalidii | reverse complement strand
TTCATTAGTGCCGTTCCTTTTTCTGTAAGACGAATATCAAACTTGCGGCGATCATTCGGAACAATAATTTTTTCGCATAGTTGGTTTTGGATTAATTTCTTTAACTCACGGCTAGAATTAGGTAAAGATAGATGTAAGCATTCACTGACCTCACTGAGGGTTACAGGTTGGCTAACTGTAATGAACTCTAATATTTTATATTGAACGGTAGTTATGTTTTCAATTCTAATTTCTTTTGTCATATCGTTTGTCACTTGATGTACAGATGTAGTAAATCGAACAAACTGTTGGAAAAGCTCACCTTTGTCCATATAAATCACCTCATTTTACAAAGTATCAAATATATTATCAAAAAACAATTATCAATTGACAACTAAATCGGGTGGATGTTACCCTTTAGTTATCAAATGATAACTAAAGAGGTGTTTTTTATGAATGTTTTAATTGTTTTTACCCATCCCAATCACCAAAGCTTAAGCTACTCATTTTTACAAGGGGTAATTCGAGGGTGTAAGGAAAACCATGCTATCCAAAATGTTCAGGTCTTAGATTTATATGGTGAAAATTTTAATCCAATCCTTACATTTGGGGAGAAGAGTAAGAGAAGAGATATGTATAAAGATCCAGATTTAGAGAACTATCGTAATCAACTATCGTGGGCAGAAAAGATTATTTTTATCTATCCTATATGGTGGGGGAGACCACCAGCTATGTTATTGGGTTATATTGATAAAATTTTTGCTTCAGGATTTGCATACAAAGATAACGGTAAGTTGTTACCAGAAGGTTTGTTGAAGGGTAAATCAGTCGTATGTATTTCTGTAATGAAAGGTCCGACCTTTTATCCCATGTTTTGGCTAAATAACGCACATAAAGTTTTAATGCGTAAAGCATTATTTCAATACGTTGGCATTAAAAAGGTGAAATTTTTTGAGTTTGGGAACATGGAAAATGCAAAGGGGAAGCACCTTGAAAAAATAGAAAGAGTATATAAATATTTTCAAAAATTGAATAGCCATAGTTTAACGTCATAAAATTAATCGCTAGTTGGCGAGAGTGAAATGAGGACATATAGTGAGTGTAGGACGGCGCACCTTCATACAAAAATAATAATTATGCGTGTCAGTATCATCTTTCTATTAAAACACATATTGAAGCTCTTGCTAGTAAAAGTAATAGTTTTGTAATTCAGCATTATATTAAATAATTGTCTCGGGTTTTTCAAAAAGAACCCGGGATTTATTATGTCCTAATAAGAAATTTCCCTTGGCACGCTTTACCATATCTTACCCTATTTTATTTAAACTTTTTATTTGATATTATTAAACTTTGTTAATAAAATATAATTTGACAAAAAGTGCTTAAGCAAGGTATAAGTGTAAAAGTATTAGAATCTATGCTTTATATTTGGAACAACTAGACCTTTTATCATAATGAGAGGATTTGTATATATGAACCCGAAAGATAATTTTTGGCGTGATTTACCACGACCGTTTTTTATATTGGCACCAATGGAAGATGTAACAGATGTTGTTTTCCGTCATGTAGTAAGCGCAGCGGCTAGACCTGATGTGTTTTTTACAGAGTTTACAAATACGGTGAGTTATTGTCATCCGAAGGGGCAGGATAGTGTTCGTGGCCGTTTGACTTATACAGAAGATGAGCAACCAATTGTCGCTCATATTTGGGGGGATGAGCCCGAATATTTTAGGCAAATGAGTATTGGTATGGCGGAAGAAGGTTTTCGTGGTATAGATATTAATATGGGCTGTCCTGTGCATAATGTTGCAGCTAATGGGAAGGGTAGCGGTCTTATCCGTCATCCAGAAGTTGCAGCTGAGTTAATACAAGCAGCAAAAGCAGGCGGATTGCCTGTTAGTGTGAAAACAAGGCTTGGTTATACGGATGTAGAAGAATGGCGTGGCTGGCTGACACACTTATTGAAGCAAGACATCGTTAATTTATCTATTCATCTTCGTACAAGGAAGGAAATGAGTAATGTAGATGCTCATTGGGAATTGATTCCGGAGATTAAGAAGCTTCGCGATGAAGTAGCACCAGATACACTTTTGACCATTAATGGGGATATTCCAGATCGTCAAACTGGCTTAGAACTTGTTCGCAAGTATGGTGTGGATGGAGTTATGATAGGGCGTGGTATTTTTAAAAATCCATTTGCCTTTGAAAAAGAAAAAAAAGAGCACAGTAGTAAGGAATTACTAGACCTTTTAAGGTTGCATCTGGACCTTTATGATCAATACTCAAAGGACCTTAAAACACGTCCATTCAAAACGCTTCGTCGTTTTTTCAAGATTTATGTTCGAGAGTTTAAAGGTGCAGGTGAATTAAGAAATGAATTGATGGACACAGAGTCGACAGATGAAGTGCGTGTCTTGCTCGATAACTTTGAATCGAAGAATATAGATGTCACGGGGGAGTAGTGACGTCTTATAGTTTTAGGAGCTAATAGTAAGTAATTAAATTGGTTGGTGGAAATTCGGTAGTAAAACCGAATTCCTACCAACCAATTTAACTTATTAATATATTTTAGGGAAGATTATTCAAAAAAATGAAGACCTTTCCTTAAGGATCACCAGGCTCCCAGTTTTGAGAACACTGAAAAAGTCATCTTTTAATAAATTTGTAAAACATCTAATTCCATTCCCATATCTGACTGAGGATACCATTTAATTTTTCTCCTTAGAATACTGAGAGTGTCAACCGAAAAAGGGTTGATGCTTTTTTTGATGAACATACTTTATGGTAATGGGCATTTTAGAAATCTAATATTACATACTTTTAAAAATTAATATTTATTCACATGGAGTGATTAAATAAGGAAATATTACTGTCTCATTTACTGATTAAATAGCTGAAAAGTAACAAGCAATATTACTTTATTGGGAAAAGAGCACTATAGTTATGGTGAATGAAATTTATGAATACGATGATAGTCTTAGAATGAAATAGATAATCAGATTTATTTTGACTATCATCATATAATTAATTTTTCATAATAAGTGATATTAGTGATTGGGAGTAATAAAGCAAGGAAGAACTCAGAGTTACCAATCTATTAAGCTATCAGTTTCTTTATTTTGATTAGATACATCAGTGCATAATTATTTATAAAAAGTGATAACGGCCCACTTATCTTTCCGTAATTCTGGGGGATTAATTAATTTATGTAACAGAAAAAGATAGAACTTATTAACTAAAAATGGAAGATGAATGGAATACTTAATTGATTTTCTTATTAAATTACTTTAGTGCAAACGTTCTATTTTATTTTTTATGGTAATGATTTATACTCCCTTTTAGGAAGAATTTACCTTTTATGTAAAAATGTATAATTTACGGATTTATAATGATAGAACATTGGTAATATACATAATTTATTCAGAGTTTTAAGCGTCTTTTAGATTACCAAACTAATATATTATGGTCGGTATTTTATAGGTACTGAGGGAATTCTTCAAAAACTAAATAGGAGTGATTAGATGTTCAAGAAAGTTTCGTTAATTATGCTTATTGTGCTCTTGGCTTTCTTACCTGCATTCACTGTATCTGCAGCAACTCAAGTAAGCAGTGAAGATCAAAGTCAAGAGCAAGAAGCTACATCTAGCAATGAACTAGAATTACTAGATGTAGGGCAAACAGAAGGACTTGTTGAGGAGCCTGAAGAAGTTTTGGTTACGGAAGAAGCACAAGCAGAGGTAACCAAAGCAGCAGAAGCAGAAGCTGAAGCTGTTGTAACGGAAGAGGCGGAAGCGGACGTAGAAGCAACAGAAGAATCGGAATCATTAGTAAATGAGGATGCTGAAATAACGACTTCTGCTGAAGAGAATACAACAGTTCTAGCTGAAGAGAATGAACCGAACCCAGACAGCAAAGCTACTGATGCTAATGCTGCAGAAGAAGCAGAAAATGCAGAAATTCCAACCGTGGAAGAGGAAGCACTAAATTTAGAAGAAATTTATGGTACAGCTGATGGAAGCATCCATTATGATTTTAATAAAAATTACTATGTTCTCAGTTTAAAAGCTGGATTGAATAATTTTTCCGAAAATCAAGAATTGAAACAAAAGTGGGTAGCATTTGCATTGCCAAATGGTGTGTACATTCCTGACAATGAAGATGTACCTGCGGGTGTTGTGCCAGTTACATTGTATGATGGACATACAGGAATCGCTGTAAAAATCCCGGATGTTGGAACATTTCCAGATAGTAAATATATCGATATTACTATCCCTTTAATGGGCCAAGTAGAGGAAGGCTATAATTCTCCTAATGAGAACCTATATATTTATAATGTTGATACAGAAGCAAGAACCGTTGAGGATCTTGGTCAAATAAAGAACACTAGAAATATTGATTTTACAGTTATCGATGGTCAACCTGAATTAGATATGGTAGGATCCATTAATGGAACTACAACATACAACAAAGAAAATCGTAACTATGATCTTGCTCTAGATGTTTCCATAACAAGTAACCAGGATCAAGAAATAAATGATAAATATGTTGGTTTTATACTACCCGAGGGTGTTTCGGTAACAGATGACACCATAGAAGGCGTGGAATTGTTAGAACTAGAAAATGACAAGAAGGCTATAGCTATTGCGCTGTCCACCATTAAAAAGGGTGAAAATAAATATAATTTTAACATTCCTTTAATAGGAAAAACAGATGGAAATGTGTCGGATAAAGGTCTTACATTATATACAATTGATGCTAATCCTATCACTGGAGGCTTCTATGTAACTGGAGAGGTTGATGGTGAGGCTAATATAGATTACTCAGCAATGAATCAGGACTGGTATTTTGATGGTCAAGCTCAAATTCTTAAAGGAGCCTCTTCTCTAAACCTATCTGAAAACCAATTTGAGATGAAATTAAGATTTGAGTTGCAAAATTTAACTTTGAACGATGTTGATCAAGTGAAGATTGAGTATATTGTCCCGGATAGTATTACTATATTTGAACCTGATGAGTATGTGAACGTCCCAGGTGCTGTTGACGATACACTAGATCAAGAATGGTCAGGAATTGGCGGAGATCTTGATGTTGAATGGAACGGAAATACGGCAACAGTTCTATTGGACGACTTACAAGGGACAGAAATAAATGTCGGTTACTTCCAAACAGTTATAGGTAGTGACAAGGCTATTCAAGACCTTGAAAAAATGAGTGTTAGGATGACACTGTTTGCAAATGGAAACGAAGAAGTAAAGGAAATAAGCATTCCATTTGAATTCGTTTCAGATGGTGAAAATGACGATGAAGATAATGACAATGGAAATAACGATGGTGATAATGATTCCGGTAATGGAGATGAAGGAACCGGGAATAATAACGACGCTGGTAACGAAGATGAAGGAAGCGGAAGTAATAACGACTCCGGTAATGGAAATGAAGGAACAAGTAGCAATAATGATTCCTCTGATGATGAAGGAACTGCCGATAATAATTCTAGTAGTGAATCGTCTGAAGGTGGAAATACTTTACCGGAAACGGGTTCTTTCTTTAGCGCAACGTTCTGGCAATTACTTGGAGCTTTCATGCTTGTTTTAGGCGGATTAGTTTATAGGGTTTCTCGTATAAATAAAGCATAAACAAAAAAGACTTATATTCGTGTTTTTAGCACGGATGTAAGTCTTTTAATTATATTATAGGAAAGCATAAAATTTTGCGCTCCGATGTCTAGTCCAGCGCCTCCCCTCCCTGAGGTCTTAAGTCCATTATCTTTGTTGCAAAAACACCACATAGATACTTGGCGAGGGTGGTCAAGGCGCTCTGAACTTTTCTTGTTTTTACCACAATGATTATCTTTTATATAGGAAGAGTTTAACCAGTATATTATACTATTTGAAATAGAGGTTCTAGGGATATTCGGTATAACTCGATTTGTCTCATTGCTTCTCTACATAGCTTAATTTTGTACGAAATCAAGGAACTAAATTCCCACAAGAATGTCTAGTATAAATATCGTAATGAAGGATGGATATAGGATGCAAATGCTCGATGCTCTTAAGAAAAGATTGCACAATAATAGGCTAATTGTACAAAAGGAAGATGGTTATGTTGAGGAAGAGGTATTTTCCTTTTATCCTCCAGCTTCAAAGGAAAAAATAGAAAGTCTCCCTTCAAATGTACCAGCAGAATATATATCTTTTTTATCTGAACACAACGGTGCAGTCTTATTCGAACATCCTGAAAATGGTGGAGGGACCCATTTGTTTTCAGTTGATGAAATAATTGAGTACAAGGAAGCGTGGAATTGTCCAGAGTGGTTTACCCCGATCGGTATAGGAATAGATGGGTGCTGGATTGTATGTCAGTACGATAAAGGACTTAACGAATATTTCATGTGGATAGGAGAGTTCCTGAATTTTGAGGATGATTTTGAGAAGCTTCCATATGACTTTTCTACATGGCTGGAGCGATTTATCATTTGCCAAGGTTGTTCATTCTGGGAATGGTAACCTAAATAGGTTTTTGAAGATTATGTAGGTTGTGGAAAGATGGGTAATAGAAGAGAGTATTATAAAGCTTTTAATTCCCCTTCAATTACCCATTTGTGATTAGTTACTTGCTCTCCATTCGTCGTTATAAAATCTACCATATATACTGTAGTAGTTTTAGAAAACTCTACGGTTTGGACCACATTTTTCATTCCTTTCATATGTTCCGCAGTTGTGGATACCTTCGTTCCAGGTTCTAAGATTTTCTCGCCAATATCTATTAGTTCTTCATGGACAATCCATTTATGATTCCTAACCGGTTTTCGATCAGTTGAAGAAGTATAGGAAGTTGCATATGCCGTTGTTTCATAAGCGGCTACAATGGTTACTTTAACATTATCCATCATGCCACCCATGTGATCAGCAATACTCAATGCTTTTGAACCGATCGGAAATTTTGGGTTGTTAGTGGGCTCTAAGTTGTTCGGAACTTGTGCTGAACCATTATAAATCATATTAGAATGGTGATTCATGTTTTTCATGTTGGAGTAGTATCTTTCTGGATTAGTGAGGGCCTCTATATGTGGATGTTGATTTATAAAAAATAAGAGAAAGATAGTAAAGATTATAGAAAAGGTAAGTGTACTCATCTTTTTACTCATTAGTAATCATCCTTTACTCCTTACTTTTCTTATATGTTCGCTTAATTAACATACCAACTATAACCAGTAATAGACCAGAAGCTAAAAAGGCTAAATCATATAATAAAGGGTTATCTGCATTAGGTTTAACTCGATGAACTTGAAGAATATGATGATCAATAATTCCCTCAGCAAGATTAAAAACTCCACCGCCAATAAACATACCTGCTAAAAAGATCTGCCAGCTATTTCCGAGTTCATTATTTCGAGCATCATAGAATATCTTTATTCCACCCCATACAAGCAAAGTAGAAAAGGCAGCTGTGAAAAAACCATCTGTAATAATTTCAAGCTTAATATTAGGACTAAGCACCATATGATGCCACTGTAATAGCTGATGAAAGACAATGCCATCAACTGCACCTAATAAGCCCAAGCCAAGTATAACGGCCGCTATGAATAGATTCTTATCTCTCTTAGACAAAAAAGATCACCCTCCAACTATCGTATTTTCCAAGTAGTGCCCGAAAGAGGGAGAAATATACTAGGAAAAGCCTAAACTTTGGGAAATATAATGAAATTAACAGTTTCTCTACTTACATAAGTGATGGATAGGTTTATACTAGTTGTATAATCATTTGTCTAAATTTAATTTATAAAATAAAGGGGAAATACAATGTTGGATCAATTTGTAACAGACAAAATGAAAACGGTTTTAAAACGGGCGATCGAGAATAAAGAACTTGCGGGTGCTAATCTATTGATTTTAAATGGAGGGCGAGAAACATTCTATCATGCAGATGGTTTTGCAGATATTGAGAAGAAAACTCCTATTAATAGAGATTCCATTTTTAGGTTATACTCGTTGACTAAACCTATTACAGCAACAGCTGTTATGATCCTTTTAGAACGCGGTGAAATTGACCTATATGAACCAGTAAGCAATTTCCTGGAAGGGTTTAAAAATCAGTTAGTTGAAGTGGGTGGAGAATTGACGCCAGTAGATAGAGAAGTAACAATAAAGGACTTGCTTTCCATGACTTCAGGATTAGTTTATGGTGGAGAGCACAGAGGTGGCAAAGAAACGGAAGCGTTGTTTAAGGAACTGGATAATAGACTATTAGGTGATTCTCCTATGGGTACGTTGGAATTTATCAATCAATTAGGGGAAAATAAACTTGCCTTTCATCCAGGGGCTTCTTGGGAGTACGGTACGTCAGCCGATGTACTAGGGGCTGTCATAGAAGTGGTTAGTGGTAAACGATTTGGTGACTTTTTATATGAAGAAATTTTTAACCCACTAAACATGAAAGACACGGCCTTCTGGCTACCTGAGGAAAAGAGAAGTCGTCTCGCAAAGACTTATGCAGAAGATGGGAATGGGGGATTAAAGCTTTATACAGGCAACCATTTAGGTATTGTTCACCAAATGGATCGAGACCCTGCATTTGAGTCTGGAGGCGCAGGGCTTGTTTCAACCATAGATGACTATGCTAGATTTGTAAGTATGCTTATCAATGAAGGGAGTTTGGATGGTACCCAAATTTTACACCCAAAGACAGTTAAATTTTTAACCTCTAGTACATTAAATACTGTTCAACAAGAGAACTTTGCTTGGGACACCCTAAGTGGGTATAGCTATGGTAACCTAATGCGTGTCATGACTGATTCTAAACAGGCTGGAGACTTAGGAAGTGTAGGAGAATATGGATGGGATGGCTGGCTAGGTGCCTACTTTTGTAATAGTCCAAAGGATGATCTGACATTTTTGTTGATGATGCAGCGGACGGATGCAGGTATCACTACTCTTACTAGAAAGCTGCGTAATATTGTGTATAGTAATTATTGAGATAACCCTACAAAAATTAGTCCCTTTATCTTTATTCGGATGAAGGGACTAATTGTTTTATAATGTTTTATGCTGTTTAACTCGGAGGTAATCCCGAATGGATGAGACGGCTTCGTCAATGTTTGCTGCATGGATGGTAATTATCTGATCCTCGCGATATTGATTGATGGAATGTTCATATAATGGATCGTAATAATATTCCAGTAATAGTCTTACAGCAAGAGAATAGTTGTTAGACGTTAATTCTGTTTCAATTTGTTGAGCAATGGGGGTATGCATACGTCGTTTTATCTTTTTGAATGCATCCATACACTCTTGTTCATGATCCCATGGTTGATAATCGTCAAGAATATTGGTAACTCGCTCTTCTATTGGTAGATCAATAAAGAATTGAATACCTTGTTCTTTCTTTTCGAGTAGAAAGTCAGGAAGCAAGACTTTTCCAATTCGTCTGCTTTCTCCCTCTAAAAGTACAAAGTCTGATTGCTTCAATCGCTCCAGATCTTCAATAAGTAAACTATCAAATGTTTTTTGGTTATGGGGTGCCATTCCTATCTGTCCGAAAATAGAACCCCTATGATTCGCATGAGCTTCAAGGTCAATGACAGGAAATCCCTCGTGATGAAGCTGATGTAAAATTGCGGTTTTACCAACGCCTGTGTTTCCGTTTAGTACATATGCCTGTTGAGGATAGTCTGCTGTATTAAGCTTATCTAAAACCCAATTTCGATAAGAACGATAGCCTCCATCTAATCGAAAAACATCCATTCCCATTAGATCGACTACTGTTGCTGATGTTTTACTGCGCATTCCACCACGCCAACAAAATACTGCTTTTTTACCCTCCAACTTTTGAAACTGCTTTATGAAATGAGGTAGCTTACTAGACACAATCTCTAACCCTTTTTCCTGAGCTGCCTCTGGACTTACTTGCTTATAGAGTAACCCAACTTCGGATCGTTCCTTGTCACTAAATAAGGGGATATTAACACTGCCTGGAATTGTTGCATCCTCGTATTCTGACGGTGATCGAACGTCAATGACTGTTAGTTCACCATTATTTTTTAGTATGCGTAAATCGTGCATGGAAATATCCTTAAACACAATATTGCCACCTTCCTATATATCAACAAATTCAATAGAGACAATCTTTGATTAAGTTGTAATAAAGTCTAGCTATAGGTATGGAAAGTTGATAAGGCCCCTATTTAAAGGTCAGTCACAACCGAGTTACAATCTCTGTATTAAAAAGTCAAACCTCTACGGCTAGATTATTAGTCAACTAGATTCATTATATCAATTTTTTCTATGCTCCTATGGTTATTATTATAAATTAATTTCCTAGTAAGAGATACTTCTGGTACTTTAAAGCGATCTAATTACTAAGTTCCATATAATCCAAATTTATCTAATTTAGTTATAATAGAAGAAAAAAAGTCCCCCTCTTAGAAAAACTAAAAAGAGGAGGACTTATATTAACATAGAAGAACCAATTCGACTAATTACAACAAAATTCGGGTGGTGACAGGCACCTATAGCTTAAATTTTGCGATTAATTCGTTTAGTTTTTCGGTTAGTTCTGCGAGTTGGTCTGAGCTTCTTGCAACTTCTTCCATTGAACTTCCTGTTTGTTGGATTGTTGCTGAGGTCTCTTCTACTCCTGCTGCTGATTCTTCTGAAACTGCTGCTATTTCTTCGATAGATTGGTTCATTTCATCACTATTATTTTCTATTTCATCCAGGTGCAAAGATATTTGTTTAATACCTTCAACCATTTCGGTTAAGGAACTATTAATTTGAATAAAGGTTTCTCCTGTAGTTTGGATTTGATTTTTACCACTTACTACTTCGGCATAACCTCCTTGTAATGACTTTGTTACTTCTGTTGTTTCGAACTGAATGCTGTTTACTATTTGTGTAATATCGGTCACAGATAAAGATACTTGTTCTGCAAGCTTTCTCACTTCATCAGCAACGACAGCAAAGCCTTTTCCATGCTCACCTGCACGAGCAGCTTCAATTGCAGCGTTAAGTGCTAGTAAATTAGTTTGGTCCGCAATGTCTTTTATTACGCCAACTAATTTGGTGATCTGTTGCGACTGATTATCCAGTCCTTTCACCTTATCAACAGCCTGATGAACAATGTTGTCGATCATCCCCATTTGATTAATAGACTTATCCATAAGGGCTCGTCCTTCATCAGTCAATCCTAATACTTTTTGAGAGGATTGATAGATTGTTTCCCCTGTGACATTAGCCTCCTTAACTTTGTCTCCAAAAACAGACATAGAAGAAGATAATTCACTTGTTGTATTAGCTTGTTGTTCAGCCCCTGAAGATAGTTCCTGCATAGTAGATGCAGCTTGATTACTTCCTTCTTTCACCTCATTTGTAGCTTGTGTTAACTCTTCACTTTGTTCAGAAACAGTTTCTGATACGGAACTTATTTCTTCTAATAGTTCTTTTAGGTTTGAGTTCATTTGATTCGTAGCAGAAACTAATTGTCCAACTTCATCTGTTGCCTTAGTAGCAAGTGGAGGTAAGCTTAGGTCACCTGACGCAATTAAACTCATTCGCTCACTAACTCGTTTGATAGGCTTTGAAATAATTTGTGCTACAAATAATGCGATAACAATAGCAAATACGGAAATAATAACGGAAATAATAATGCCCACAAGGAATGTAGTTTGTGAGAGATTTACTAGATCAGTTCCTTCAGCGATAACTCTTCTTTCATTCGTAAATACAATATCACTATATCCTTTAATAATACGATCAGTTAAAGTATTAACTGTACTTAAGTTTGTTTTAGCGGTTTCTGGATCTTCAGAGTAAACACCAAAGACACCGTTTTGGATATAGCCCTCTAAGGTTCTGCTATTTTTAATTATTTCATCTAATCCATTTAATTGGCTAGAGTCTTGCAATTCCTTTTCTAACTCTATACTTCGCTCTGTTAATTCATTAAACCGTTCGATATAGCTATCATAACCATATAATACGTACGCCCTAGCCAAACTAACACGTTCATGCACATTCTTTTCTAATTGTTCGGTTTTAATCAGAACTGGTAAGTGTTCTTCTACAATATTACTAGATTTTGAATCAATATTCTTTAAAACTAGTGAGTTATATGCCCCAAAAGCAATAGAGAAGATAATGATAGAAGCAAATCCTAGAAGTAGTTTTGCTTTTAAGCTTTTGAACTTAAAAAGGTTCCTTTCCTTTTTTGCTTTGTTTTTTGACTTGTTTGTTTTTCTTTTAAATAGTTTCATAATTTTACCCCCCTGGTTGTTGTGATTGCTGTTTCTCCTTTCTAACCTGCTAACGACAAGGAAAACGCTGTCATTATTTTGGTGAAAATAATTGATTAAAGCAGGCTGGTGAATATAAGTTTGTGCAATCGCTTGCGCAAATAATAAAAAATATAAGAGCTATAAGAATAGCCAGCCCAAGTCCAGTAATTAGGTAATAGGACTTATGTAATGATTACTTTAAGGATATATGAAGTTTCGACTAAAATCAACATAATTCACAAAAATGTTTGCGTTTAAAGTCCCCTCATTGGTCGAGCAAATCCTTTTTGGATATTAATATAACTCTTGTACAATAGAATTCTATGTTTTGATGAAAGGAGAGATATTATTTATCCGTACATACTTATGATTTTTGTCGTTATTTTTTATGCTGGTAATATCATAGTTGGAAAGTCTATAAATGAGTTGCCACCATTTACGATAGCTTTTTTTCGATTACTAATAGCTTTCTTTATTATATTTCCTATTGGGCTTCGAGGTGCTTGGAATAACCGATTTATATTTTTAAAATACAAGAAGCCACTATTAATTATGACATTAACAGGGATAACTTTCTTTAATACATTCATATATGGTGCATTGCAATTTACAACAGCATCTAATGTATCCGTGTTAGAGACAGTAATACCAGTAATGACGATAGTTCTAAGTGCTCTCCTAATAAAAGAAACAATTAAATTCCAACAATGGATAGGTATTGTTCTCTCTTTTTTTGGTGCCATATTAGTAATTATGAATGGTTCCTTTCTGCAATTAACACAGATTAATTGGAATATTGGTGATGCTATTATGATTGGAGCAATCCTATGTTGGGCTATCTATTCCATTGCGGTAAAAGAGTATATGCACTTATTTCCTTCCTATCCAGTGTTGCTAGTCATGACAGGTATTTCAGTGATTGTGTTATTACCTTTTGTGACTATCGAATGGATTGTCTTAGGAATACCGATATTATCGATTGACATGATGGTGGGATTGCTTTATTTAGGTATATTTCCATCGCTAATAGCTCTTATCTTTTATAATAAAGTAGTAGATTTATTAGGTGCTTCTAAGGCCTCGGTTTTCTTGAATTTTTTACCGGTTGTTACTATGATTGGTGCATATTTCTGGTTAGGAGAAACCATTTCGTTGTTACAGATTATTGGATCACTGATTGTAATTGTGGGTGTTATCGTTACAACTAATGTCAGAACGGGGGAAAAGCATCGTAAATTAAACAAGGTCGGTTAAATATATATATGTAAAAATATAAGCCATAAAATGACGGGCATTTTATGGCTTAATTATTACTATTTATCTAGTTGTTTTTTTACGCTAACTAATTTTATGCACAAACATAATACTTCAATTGCAGTCTTAAGTTCAGTTAGAGTAGGAAAAGTAGGCGCAATTCGAATGTTTCTGTCTTTTGGGTCTTTTCCATATGGATATGTAGCACCCGCAGGCGTTAATTTAACCCCTGCTTCAGAAGCAAGTTTGACAACCTCTGTGGCACAACCATCGAGTGTATTTAAACTGATGAAATACCCACCATTTGGCTCATTCCATGTCGCGATATTATACGAAGCGAGTTCTGTTTCTAGTACGTTTAATACCATATCGAACTTAGGTTTAATAATAGCCGCATGTTTCTGCATATGTTGGTTGATTGTTTTCAAGTCCTTCAAGAATCTGACGTGTCGTAACTGATTAAGTTTATCAGGACCAATTGTTTGTGTTGATAATTGTTTTCGGATTAAGTTAATATTTTCCTCACTACTTGCAATGGCTGAGATACCAGAACCTGGGAATGTAACTTTGGATGTGGATGCAAAGATGAACGCACGATTAGGGTTATTGGCACCTACACAAGCATCTAAAAGATTTTTTAATTGATCTGGTTGATCTGTTAAATGGTGAACGGTATAGGCATCATCCCAAAAAATTCTAAAGTCAGTTGCCTTTGTTTCCATCTGAGCAAGTCTCGTGACTACCTCATCACTATACGTGATGCCTTCAGGATTACTATATTTCGGTACACACCAAATACCTTTAATGTTTTCGTCGTTTTTAACTAGTTCTTCCACCTTATCCATATCTGGACCGTCTTCTAGCATCTCAACCGTAATCATTTCAATTCCTAACGCTTCGCAAATAGAAAAGTGTCTATCGTAACCAGGACTTGGGCATAAGAATTTAACGTTAGGCAGTTTACTCCATGGAGTTTTACTATCAACTACACCTAAAAGTAGTGCCCGAGCTACGGTGTCATGCATTAAGGAAAGACTTGAGTTACCACCAATAATGATCTGTTTAGGAGCAACGTCAAGCATTTCTGCAAATAGCTGTTTTGTTTCAATAAGACCATCGACTGAGCCATAGTTACGAACATCAATCGCTTCCTTAACAACAAGCGTATCTTCCGACTTTACTAGATCTAATAATTCCATCGATAAATCCAATTGTTCAGGACTAGGTTTGCCTCTAGACATATCTAATGATAGGTTTTGTTTTTTTACATCGGAATATTTCTTCTCTAGATCAGAATAAAGATCTTTTAATTCTGAATCATCAAGTGCACTTAAATCAGTCACAACTGCTTCCTCCTCATAAAATCAACAATAGTATTGATAATACCTAAAAAGTCTGAATTATCTTGAATTGTTTATTTCATTATATATAAATATGTAGGCTTAAATCAATGAAAGACATATGAAACAAAATATGAATCTAAGTGAAAAGCCGTTTTATTTTAAGGCTCATTTAAGTTTTGCCATATACAATGGGTTTATTGAAAGGCTACATACGTAAAAACACAGACTAGGAGAATAAAAAATGAAAAAATATCTACTAAAATTGTACTTTTATCCGTAATTAATACAATCATTGTTGCAGCTATAAATGTTGGTTTTTCCGTTTTTAACCGAAATCAAGGGGCACCGGTGACAGATCAAGCAGAACAAGCTAATATACCCGTCCAAACTGGGTTATCATTTTTACCTCCAACACCTATATTAATCGGTTTAGGTGTGTCCCTATTAATTGGCATCATTCTTTCTTATATTGTTGGAAGAATCATAGCAAAACCTATACTTAAAGTAACAGAAGTAGCGGTAAACACATCAAAGCTTGATTTAACAGAAGATGATCAAGGGATTAAAAAATACATATCATACAAAGATGAGACAGGAAACTTGGCAAAGGCAATTTGGGAAACTAGAGAAGCGTTAAGATCAATGGCTAATAAACTACAAAATGTTTCATCAACGGTGACTAGACACTCAGAAAGTCTAAAACAGAGAACTGATGAAAATGTTTCAAATATTACTCAAATAGTTTCTACTATTGATGAAATTGCGGTGGGTAATAATAATCAAGCTGAAACGATGAACGACATTAACATGACATTATCAGAGGTAGTCGCACTGATTGAAAAAATCACAAGTGAAGCAACTAAGGGCTCTGACCGTGCTGTTGAATCGTTGGATTCGATTAGGGAAGGACAAACAACTGTTGATACGTTAGGAGATAAAATGGATGAAAGTATCACAGTCTCTATGGAAACTAGTCAGTCCATACATCAATTAAGTGAAATGATGACTGACGTAGCGGACTTTGTTAATGTCATTACATCTATTGCTGATCAGACAAACTTGCTTGCGTTAAACGCAACCATTGAAGCAAACAGAGCAGGTGATGCAGGAAAGGGGTTCACTGTTGTAGCTAATGAGATAAGAAAATTGGCTGAGCAATCCTCAAAAGCAGCGAAAGAAATTACAAGTATTATAAACAATACTACAGAAAAAACAAATCTAGCAGTTTCTAATATTAATCGATCAAGTTCTCTAGTGAAAGAGCAAAAGGATGCATTAAAGGTCACACAAGATGCCTTTACAAAGATTAAACAAACCTATGATGGTATTGTAAATAACTTTAAGAGTACAGCGTCAGCAATGCAAACAATCAATACAAACTCTAAATTAATATCAGAACAAATTTATAACATGGCGTCAACTTCGGAAGAGTTCGCCGCTAGTACGGAGGAGATTTCTGCTACTGGACAAGCCCAACTAGATACTACGGAGCTAATAGCCAAGTCTTCTAGAGATTTAAACATCCTGGCCGGAAACTTAAACGAGGAAGTGGCTAAGCTTAAGCTGACTAAAACTAGTTTAGAAGTAAACACGGATACACGTACTGAGGAGGATAAGCTAGTAAAGTCACTTGCAGTATAATAAATTAAGAGATTAAATGAACAGAGAGTAGTGTAATATTTCACTAGCTCTCTTTCTGTATTTGTATAGAAAGCGTCACAATAATTATTCTATCCATCTCAATCGTTGCGGTATTTTGGGGTAGAAGAAATTACCCGCACTAATCCATCTCAATCGTTGCGGTATTTTGGGGTAGAAGAAATTACCTGCACTAATCCATCTCAATCGTTGCGGTATTTTGAGGTAGAAGAAATTACCCGCACTAATCTGCTTCAATAAGTTGCAATTTCTTTGCGGAAAGGGATTGTAAAAAGTTAGTTACTGCAGATTTTCTCTCAACTGTGTCATTCTAAAAAAGATAGCGATTTTAAAAATAATTGTTTTCATTTTTGCTCATATCCTTTATAATGCGGAATATCCAATTAAATAATTTCACTCGTATAATAGCAGGGATATGGCCTGCGAGTCTCTACCAGACTACCGTAAAAAGTCTGACTACGAGTAAGCTATATATTTCTATTTTCATTGTGTCTAATGAAATAGTTTATTTCTTGTTTAAAGCAGTAGCTTACTCTAAATCAGAGTAGGCTACTGCTTTTTTACTTTTGTGAGTTGTTCACTTTACAACATGAATGGAGAGAGGGGAAGCACTAGTGAAACTGTTGAAAGAAAAGATTGTTAATGAGGGGATTGTCTTAAACGAAAATGTGCTTAAGGTGGATTCTTTTATCAATCATCAGATGGATCCAGTTCTTATGAAAGAGATAGGAAAAGAATTTGCTGAGCGATTCAAGGATGATAAGGTGTCGAAAATATTAACGATTGAGTCTTCAGGAATTGCACCAGCTATTATGGCCGGACTTGAAATGGGTGTACAGGTTATTTTTGCAAGAAAAAGAAAGTCACTAACTTTAACTGAGAATTTGTACACGTCTTCTGTATATTCGTTTACAAAACAGGAATCAAATGACATTACTGTTTCAAAACAATATATTGAACCAGGGGAAAATGTGTTGATTATTGATGACTTTCTGGCTAACGGTCAAGCGGCATTGGGTTTAGCAGAGATTGTTCAACAAGCTAAAGCAAACATATCAGGTATAGGTGTTTTGATTGAAAAATCTTTCCAACCGGGTGCGGAGGAACTGTTAGCCAAAGGGTATCGATTGGAATCATTGGCAAGAATAGCATCATTAAATAATAAGCAAGTTGAATTTGCTCCAGAGAGAACGTACCAAAACATCTAAGCTTAAGGAGAGAGAAAAAATGGGGAACAATATTTTAAAAACATGGTCCATTGGGTTTCAACACGTTTTAGCAATGTATGCAGGAGCAGTAATTGTACCACTGATCGTTGGGAAGGCACTAAATCTTAGTCCGGAACAATTAACTTATTTGGTGGCAATTGATTTATTAGCTTGTGGTGTCGCTACATTGTTACAGGTTTGGAAAAATAAATTTTTCGGAATTGGCTTACCGGTTATGCTTGGCTGTACCTTTACAGCTGTGGGTCCAATGATTGCAATTGGGAGTAATCATGGCATATCTTCTATTTATGGTGCAATTATTGTATCTGGATTATTCGTTGTTATAATTTCAAAGTATTTTAGTAAGCTAGTCAAATTTTTTCCTCCTGTTGTAACTGGTTCGGTTGTTACTATTATTGGATTAACACTTATCCCGGTTGCGATTAATGACATGGCTGGGGGAGAGGGTAGTGCTGACTTTGCAAGTATAGAAAATTTAATTCTTTCATTTGGTGTTCTTGCATTTATATTATTATTCTATAAATTTTCAACTGGTTTTCTCCGTTCTATATCAATATTGATAGGTCTAGCTATTGGAACCATAGTGGCATCCATGTTTGGTATGGTAGATTTTGCTGATGTAGAAAAGGCTTCCTGGTTACATGTTGCGAAACCATTTTATTTTGGAATGCCCACTTTTGAAATATCATCTATATTAACAATGATATTAGTAGCCATTGTTAGTTTAATCGAATCAACTGGTGTTTATTTGGCATTAGGTGATATTACAAAACAAGAAGTAACAGAAGATGATTTGTCTAAAGGATATCGCGCAGAAGGAATAGCTATCCTGTTTGGGGGGATTTTCAACGCATTTCCTTATACGGCTTATTCTCAAAACGTAGGATTAGTCCAATTAACTGGAGTGAAAACAAAAAGTGCTGTCTTTGCTGCAGGTACCATACTAGTAGTGCTAGGATTTATTCCTAAACTTGCAGCAGTGGCCACTATTATTCCAACTGCTGTGTTGGGGGGCGCATCTATTGCGATGTTTGGTATGGTAGTAGCATATGGTATTAAAATGTTAAGCCAGGTAGAACTTGAAAAACAAGGGAATTTACTTGTTGTCGCTTGTGCAGTAGGTATGGGGTTAGGAGTAACTGTTGTTCCTGAAATCTTTGCAAATTTACCTGAGGAGATTAAAATTTTAACTGAAAGTGGAATTGTAGCAGGAAGTTTTACAGCAATTGTGTTAAATATATTGTTTAATATGATTCCTAGTTTTAAATCTAATTCTGCTAATGCTAAAATGGCAAAGACTAAACAAGCATCTTAAATAAAAGAGCTGTCTTAAGGAAGTAACCCTTAAAACAGCTCTTTATTATTGTTTATCGGTTAAACACAAGCTGTTTTTGACCAAAGTAATTCAAGATTGTATATAGTACTGCACCAAAAAGAATAGCGATGTCTTCAGCAGGAATAGAGGCAGTAAGTTCAATAATTTGTACAAATTGTATCGTCACGTGATAACTTATCGTATAGGCAATGATATAACAGGTGGCTATTACAACTAAGAAAAGCGCAATAGTTTGATTGATAGGTTTAGTACTCTGAAATGTAAAAGAGCGGTTCAAAAAATAACTAACAATAGCACCAACTACATTTCCGGTACAAGTCGCTATCCAATAAGAAATACCTAGATGGTATAAGAGATACATGGTTGATATCCCTATGATTGTATTAATGATACCTACTACAATGAATCGTGAGAAAAAATTAGTTTTCATTTTAACGCTTCCATTGAACTTTTTTTGCTGTAACGATATCACGATTCGATGATCGTAATTGTTCAAGTGGATTTTTATCTGTATAGAGATCAACATCAACTGCATATTTCGGTCTGTGCTTTACTTCCATAAAAATTCTACTTATATATTCACCAATCATACCAACTCCCATTAGCTGCAAGCCACCTAATAACCAGATGGAAATCATCAAAGAGGTCCACCCTTCATCTGTTAACCCCATTATTTTTTGAACGATTGCATAAGCCCCGGCAATCCCACTCATAAAAAAGATTAGAAATCCTAAGTAGGTAATGAAACGAATTGGTGCAACACTAAATGAGGTTAAGCCATTGAGCGCAAAGGATAACATTTTTCTTAAAGGGTATTTCGTTTCACCAGCTAAACGCTCCTTACGGTCATAAAAAACTTCGGTAGTTTTCAAACCAATCATAGGAATGATCCCTCGTAAAAATAAGTTAGATTCTTTATATTTCCCTAATTCCCTTAAGGCTCGATTACTCATAAGACGATAATCTGCATGATTATAGATTAAAGGGATTCCAAGTCTATTCATGATTTTATAAAATCCTTGAGCAGTTGCTCTTTTAAATAATGTGTCGGTAGAGCGTTTACGACGAACACCAAAGACGATATCATGGCCATCGTGATAAGACAAAATAAAATCTCGAATAACAGTGATGTCATCCTGAAGGTCTGCATCAATGGAAATGACGCAATCTGATTTTGATTTAGCTTTTTCTAAACCAGCAATTAAGGCATTCTGATGTCCGACATTTTTAGCTAGCTTGAGCCCTGTAACATACTTATTATTAGTACAAGCTCTCGTGATGAGACGCCATGTTTCATCTTTACTACCGTCATCCACAAATAAAAGCATGCTGTTGGAAGTAATTAGCCTCTCTTGAATTAGGCCTTCCATAGTATTGCTAAGCTGTTCAATTGTTTCTAATAAGACATCCTCTTCGTTATAACAAGGAATAACAATGGTTAGTAGTGGTAATTTTTCATCCATGATGACTCCTCCTATGCTTGTTCAAGCTTGGTATAAGTAGATTTTCCAAGCGGATTCTGAATGATTAAATTCTTTTAAAAGTGTTAGGTTATTTTGATCGGCATTTAAAATAGGAACAGAAGATAAGATATATTCCCCGCCCATATCACTGAATGCTTGTGTATTAAGTTCCAAGTTGTTTATTTGCTTTTTAGAATCCTTTCTAAAAGTGTAGTGCTTACCTAACTCATCGACAAAGATATAACACCGGCTACCCCATTCATCATAATACCTTTTTAAAGATGAATTTTTTTCTAATTCAGGTGCTATGATTTCTCGAAATTGATATTTATAAGACAAAGGATAAATGTTGTTATAAGTATCTAACGTATAAAATCCATTATATTGTGCGATGGAAGGATGAAGCCCAATACTTGCAACACGATAGCTATCCTGGGGACGATCGATATAATCCTTTATCTCTTCAAACTGCTTTTCTGCAAAAAATTCCCGAAACGACGGGGTTTCATGGTGGACGCCGTAGTGCACCTCTTCGTTAAATGGGATAAGGACTGCCAGTTGAGCCATAAGTGCTATACCAACGATATAACGCCATTTCCTTCCTCGTTTCCATAGAATGGAACAAGCAATCGCAAAGCTAACATAAATTACTAAAGGCCTGAGAAAATGAAAACGAGCAAAGTTGAACGTAACAAATAGATCAATGTCATCCTTTAATGGTGCCCAAATCTTGTTAAACCACAGTGCATACCAAAAGGACAAGCAGTAATTTAATAGAAATAAAAAAATAAAGAACTTTTCTTCCCTACCTTTTTTTCGAAATAGAGTCAACAATAATGTCAGGATAAGAATTGGTAATATAACCACAGTATGTACGGTCATCACATGAGTATGACCGACTAGAAAATTCTTGAAGGATAGCTTAATAGTGTGCCACATATCGTGTCTTGAAGAAATAAATTCTAATCGATGCATGGGCTCTTGCTCAATTAGTACGGAAACTACCAGGCGGTATTCAACCAATAAAAACACAGCAGACATTGCCGCTATACTTAATAGAAACGGTACATTGAACATCCTTTTTTTAATTAGGTCATAAAGCCAAACTACTGAAATAGCGACAAGGAAAAAGAAAAAGCCTAATACGATGCTTGCATACAAAGGAAGTAACAGTAATGTTAGCCAGTTTCGTAATCTATAATCGCCAGATCGAATGTTTAAAAAAGCCCATAATGCGAGAGGATGTCCTAAAGTACTCAGCATTCCAGAAGGCCAGAAGGGAGTGAAAGCAAAAGCTAGGGCTACTCCGATTCTAATTAAAGCCTTATTCTCTGCTTGTATGAAATGTTTTTTTAATAACAAATACATCCCGATAAAAGCGAAGATTCGTGTTATAGCTTGACTGACAGCATATGCGGTCATAGTTGGAAATAGTAAATGAAGCCACACAATCCCACTCCACTCCGTACCAAATGCATCACGAGGAAGCCCATTAATAACTTGTGGGATAGTTGCACCTATATCACCGAAAGTTTCTCCACTTTCTTTCAGTACTTTATACCATGCTAGATTAGAATCTAGATTATCGTGTACACGAATATGGGCATCTTCTCCCAATACAAATAGAGGAGAGATAAATAAGACTAAAAGAATAGTAGCAAGTGTTAAATATAGTTTTTCATTGTTTAAACGGAAGATCGACAACAGTATCACACTTTCCAAACAAATATTGGTTACCAATAGTATGATCTGTAATGAAAGGAAAATGTATGGAAAAGTTAAATTTTTTTACAATAAATAGGAAGTGCTATAAGGGAGAAGATAAGGCAAATCAAACTAAATTATATAAAGGGGTTAGATACTGTTGAAAAAACAAATGTATGAAGCAATAAAGGCTCATGCCAAACCGTTTGATACGGTCGATGATTTAAATCCATTGATTGAAGAAATTGGGGATGCAACTATTGTTTTATTGGGTGAATCTAGTCATGGTACATCAGAGTATTATTCGATCAGGGCTGAATTATCTAAGAAACTTATTGAAGAAAAAGGATTCGATTTCATTGCAGTCGAAGGGGACTGGCCTGCTTGCTCTGAAGTAAACAGCTATATAAAAAGCTACATGGAAAAAGAAAGTGCATTTCAAGTATTGGAAGGGTATAAGCGTTGGCCAACATGGATGTGGGCAAATGAAGAAATAGCTGACTTAGTTGAATGGCTTAAAGATTATAATCAAAAGAATAAAAGTAATATAGGATTTTATGGGATTGATGTCTACAGTTTATATGAATCCATTGATGAAATTATTCACTACTTAAGGGAGACAGAGCCTAAGGGGGCTGATTTAGAATTAGCGAAGAAGGCATTCACTTGTTTTGAGCCATATAATAGGCAAGAACAACAGTATGCAATTGCTTCAGCATTTTACTCCGGAGACTGTGTTGACCATGTAGCTAAATTACTAGCATCGATCAGAACGAATGAAAAGCAATATCATAGTAAAAATGAACAAGATCTTAATTTGAGAATGAATGCTTTAGCAGCATTTGACGCAGAAAATTATTATCGAACAATGGTGCGTAGTGATGCAGAGTCATGGAACGTTCGAGACCGTCATATGGTCAAAGCATTAAACGAAATAAGGAATTATTATGGAAAAGATAGTAAAGTCATTGTCTGGGAACATAACACACATGTGGGCGATGCGTCCGCAACAGATATGAAGGAAGAAGGCATGATTAATGTAGGACAGCTAGTCCGGGAAGAAAATAACCCCGAAGATGTTTATGTTATCGGATTTGGAACCAATCAGGGGACTGTTGTGGCTGCAGATGAGTGGGGAGTAAACCTAGAAAGGATGGTAGTGCCAAAAGCGCAATCAGGCTCATGGGAAAACTTGATGCATCAAGCTGGGGCATATAATCAATACATTTCTTTTAAAAATAACAGAGAAATGTTTCAGCACAGAATAGGACATCGTGCGATTGGTGTCGTGTACAACCCGGCCTACGAATCCTATGGAAATTACGTACCTTCTATTATGGGTAACAGGTACGATGCGTTTATTTATGTAGATAAAACAACAGCCCTACACCCAATCACGACAGCAGAAGTATTACTATAGAATAAGACTTTGTTTCCTTAAACAGTCTTCTAAAGCGAATAGGGAAAACTAGAAGTATATCGCGACGTAAGAGCCTGTGTTACAAAGCGAAAAAGGAGAACCAGAAGCAATTGGCGATGTAAGAACCCGTGTAACAAAGCGAAAAAGAGGACCCAGCAGCAATTGGCGATGTAAGAACCCGTGTAACAAAGCGAAAAAGA
>NZ_JACLZI010000053.1 GCF_014280935.1 Aquibacillus kalidii | reverse complement strand
GAAAAGCAACAGGTGAAGACCCCACAGGAAGCGGTTTTCTTCCGAGGAGGCTGAGGCGTTGCCCACGGAAAGCAACTGCCCGGAGCGGAAATCAATGTTGCACTCATCCTTTTCAGCTAAATATTTACACTATGTCACATTTTATCTCAAATCAGTCATTTGGAAACTTAATAGTATGTGGGAATGGTCTTGTGATGGATGTGATTGGTTAGCGGGGGTTTTGTAGGTAGAGGATGGAAAGGTGCGTGTAACTGCTGGGAAAACGGTGTTCTCGCCAAGCGAATCGAAGTATGTATCCAAACAGTGGAAATACCAAATAATCATATTCAAAAGAATTAATCGTATTCCAATTAACTACTATAGATACTGTGTTATACTTGCAGTAATTTATAACAGTTAGGCATGGTGAATTATTTTGCAAAATGAGTTGATTTATCTAGGCAAGAAAATGATTGATCACAAGTATGAATTAACGCGAATCTTAAATAAGGTAATCCTAGAAAAAGGAACAGAAAGCTTTGCGAGGTCTGGGATGCCTGAAACCGAATTCACAGAAAAAAGACTAGATTTGTTTGAACACTTTGGTGGCGTTTTTATAGAAGAAGAGGAAGACGTCGTACTACAGGTAAGCACATGGGCTAAGGATGTGGCAGGATCGACGATTAAATACGGTATATCTCTTTCGCAATCGTTGCAAAATTTTTCTTGTATCCAACCTATTATTTGGGATTTCCTGAACGAAGAAATTCGGAATGAAACTATTACACCTGCTACTGCTTTGGAGGCAGGACAAAGGATCGAGCGATTAATTGATACGTGCATTCAAGTGTTTGGGAGCGAGCATGAAATATATAACAAAAGGCTAGCAGATTTAGCTTATTCGGCACTTGAAGAGCTCTCTGTCCCTGTTGTACCCGTTACAGAGGATATTGCCGTGGTCCCTTTAGTTGGATCGGTTGATGAACGACGATCAAATCTTATCCAAACAGTAGTATTGAGTGAGGCTAGTCGGTTAGGGTTAGAGTATTTAATCATAGATGTGTCAGGTGTACCTGTTATTGACACGCAGGTTAGTAATGAGCTTTTCACTATTATACATTCTATAAAACTATTGGGAATGGAGACTATCATAACTGGTGTTCGTCCAAGTATTGCGCAAACCGTTACAAGTCTAGGGATTGATTTTAGTCAGATTAAAACAGCCACCAATTTACACCAAGCACTACACGATCTTGGTTTTGTAAAAGTAGGTAACAATTAAGCTTCAGTTCTAGGAATTTAGCAGAATAGTGCAAGTTTACTAGTATCATAAAACCATAGGTAGACATATACCTATGGTTTGAGTGTAATTCTATTCAAATTTCCTATATTTCCCTGGTGAAATGCCATATCGTTTTCTAAAAACTCGATGAAAATAAGGGTAGGTGCTAAATCCGCAATTATAAGCAATACTCTCTAGTGTTAAGGTTGTATATCTCATTTGATCAATAGCAGTAGCGAGTCGGATTTTCTGGGCATATTCCACTATCGTTTCCCCAACATAGCTTTTAAATAAATGAACGGTTCGTGAAACGCTAAGACCTACGTGTTTTGCTACGTCATCTACAGTAAACGAAGTAGTAGCATGTTCTTCAATATACCGCATCATTTGTGTAACGACATAGGGGCGATTGAAACTAGGGGATTTCTCTGTCATGGCTCGTTCGAGTAACAAGCATAGGGAGCGAAGAAAGTAATCCATTAATTCATCGCTTTGATCTGTCTGTGGCCTCCGTATTTCTGCAATAATTTGCCGCCATAATGACACAAAATTCCCCTCTAATTCAATCCGTGAAACAGTCGATTTGGGTGAGCGTAACCA
Source organism: Aquibacillus kalidii (assembly GCF_014280935.1). Classification (GTDB taxonomy): domain Bacteria; phylum Bacillota; class Bacilli; order Bacillales; family Amphibacillaceae; genus Aquibacillus_D; species Aquibacillus_D kalidii. Next base: position 43,312 of record NZ_JACLZI010000053.1, on the reverse strand, counting down.
CCAATCATCAATCCATTCTCCCTCACACAATAAATGATAATCACCACTATTTTGGCCTTCTTTAATAATTATTTCGTAGTCTTCACCTGGTTTGACTAGAAGAAGATCTCCTTTTTCTATCTTTCTTTTTTTGCCTTTAACGACGACTTCGCACATTCCCTCGGTTTGTAATCGAAAAAGGTACCCTCCTATACCCGATTTAAAAGAAGAATGGTACCCTTTCGTATGGAAGGAATAGCCACAGAATTTAATATTTATTTTGATCACCTCTTATAGCAAAATAGTGCATGTATCAATCATATCATTAATGTTCATTTACATGTGTGTAAGATAATATAAATTTAATAAAAGAAAATTAATAGATGTAAAGAAAAAGGAGGATGTGATCAACAAAGACCTTTTAGAAAGACTTTAAATGACAACGGTTACTTTTGGGTTTGCTTTAACTATTCAAAGAAAAGAGGAGATAAGGGTGAAAAGAATTCCAATTGCAGTTCAAATGTTTACATTGCGAGAAGAGGCGGAAAAAGACTTTGCAGGTACACTTAAAAAGGTAGCGGAGCTTGGTTTTGATGGAGTTGAGTTTGCGGGGTATGGTGGATTAACATCTAAGGAAGTAAGAAAGCTTTTGGACGATCTAGGACTTAAGGCAGCCTCCAGTCATATCCCGCTCGATCAATTAAAAGATAACCTAGACGAAGTGATTGAGGATCAAAAAATATTGGGCAGTAAATTTATTGTCTGTCCCTTTTTAATGCCAGATCAGAGAACGGAAGAAGATTACCGTGCGTTAATCCCTTTTTTAGAACAGGTAGGAGAGAAGTGTAAGGCGGAAGGGATAACACTTTGCTATCACAATCATGATTTTGAACTAGAAAAATTATCGGATGGAAGAAGCGCATTGGAAGCCATCTTTCATGATACATCCGCATCGTTTGTGCAAACAGAACTGGATGTTTATTGGCTAAAAAAAGCTGGTGAGGATCCTGTTGCATGGATTAATAGATTTGCAGACAGAGCACCACTCGTTCATTTAAAGGATATGACAACAGATACGGAAAAGTTTTTTGCTGAGTTAGGAACAGGTGGTGTCGATATTGATTCCATTCTTAAACTAGGTGATAAAGCATCAGTAGAGTGGTGGGTAGTAGAGCAAGATGTTAGTAGGAAAACACCATTTGAAAGTCTGGAAATTAGTATCAATTACTTAAAGGGTAAAATTCCTCAAATATAACTGACCTTAAAGGAGATTTATAAAATGACAAACGTAACTGTGTGGAATGAAAATAGACATGAACAATCTAACCCTAAAGTGAGAGAGGTTTATCCAGAAGGAATTCATGGTGCGATCGCTTCCTTTTTAAAAAAGGCAGATCTAAATGTACGGACAGCTACATTAGATGAGCCAGAGCATGGTCTTACTGATAGTGTATTAAAGGATACGGATGTCTTAGTATGGTGGGGACATATGGCGCACGATGAAGTAAGAGATGAAATTGTAGAGAAGGTTCATCAACGTGTGCTTGAAGGAATGGGTCTTGTCGTCCTTCACTCTGGACACTTTTCGAAAATTTTTAAAAAGTTAATGGGTACAACATGTGACTTGAAATGGCGGGAAGCAGATGAAAAAGAACGTCTGTGGGTTGTAGATCCTAGCCATCCCATTACAGAAGGGATTGGTGAGTATATTGAGTTAGAGCGAGAAGAAATGTACGGCGAACACTTTGATATCCCTGCTCCTGATCAATTAGTATTTACAAGTTGGTTTGAAGGTGGAGAGGTCTTCAGAAGTGGTTGTACATACCGCCGTGGAAATGGTAGAGTCTTCTACTTCCGCCCAGGTCATGAGACGTATCCTACTTACCATAATGAAGAAATCCAACGCGTGATAACAAATGGTGTGAACTGGACAGCACCTGTAAAACGAGTGAGACCGGTTTATGGGAATGCCGAGCCTATTGAAAAGATTGAAAATAAATAAACTGTTACAGTGTGAGTTTACGAGATGACAGAAAATTAGAAGCGAAATCTAAAACATAGAGGTATTGGAGGAAATGGATGTGAAAAAATTAAGAGTAGCTGTTATAGGTTGCGGCAGTATTGCTAAGTTTCGTCATTTGCCAGAATACGGTAGTCATAGTGGGGTAGAAGTAGTGGCGGTTTGTGATCTAATCGAAGAAAGAGCAAATGAGGCTGCCGAAACGTATGGTGCAGTAGCGTATACAGATTATAAGACGTTACTAAAAACAGAACAGATTGATGCAGTTAGTGTTTGCCTTCCAAACTACTTGCATGCTCCTGTTAGTGTAGCTGCACTTGAAGCTGGTTGCCACGTGTTATGTGAAAAGCCAATGGCAACATCCAAAGAGGAAGCAGAAAATATGATAAAGGCTGCAAAGGATAATGGCAAAAAACTAATGATTGCGCATAATCAACGGTTTGTTCCATCGCATGTAAAAGCAAAAGAATTAATTGAAAAAGGCGAATTAGGAAAGATTTATAGCTTTCGCACAACATTTGGCCATGGTGGTCCAGAAGGCTGGAGTGTAGACGGAAAGGAAAGTTGGTTTTTCAAGAAAGAGAAGGCATTTATTGGTGCAATGGGCGACCTTGGTGTCCATAAATCAGACCTGATGCGTTACCTGCTAGGAGAAGAATTTGTGGAAGTAGCAGGGTTTGTTGAAAATAATGCAAAGGAAGATACCGATGTGGATGATAATGCTGTATGTGTACTGAAAACTGCTAGCGGTATTATCGGGACTTTGACTGCTAGTTGGGCCTACAAAGGAAGTGAGGATAATTCTACTATTATTTTTGGGGAAAAAGCAACATTACGCCTAGAAGATGATCCAATCAACTCATTAGTGGCACAGTATGCGAACGGCCAAATAGTTAAGTATGAGCTAGGAAAAATACAATCGAATGAGGAAGGCGGTCAAAATAATTCTCATGTCATCGAACATTTCGTTGACAGTATTGTACAGGATAAAGAACCGTTAATCAGTGGGGAAGAGGGCATGAAATCATTGCAAGTTATTCTTTCTGCACTTGAATCAGCCCAAACAAAACGTATTGTTAGCCAATAAAGTCTGATCGTGATGATCAAAAATGAGAAGAGGGGATTAGTTTATGAAATTAGGGGTATTTACCGTTTTATTTTCAGAGAAGTCTTTAGAAGAAATGCTTGATCATGTAAAAGCTTCTGGTTTACAAGCCGTTGAAATTGGTACAGGTGGCTATCCAGGTAATGCTCACTGTAACGTAGATAGATTATTAGAAAGTGAAGAGGAGAGAAAAGCGTTTAAGGAGAAGGTGGATGCACGAGGGTTAACGATTAGTGCCTTTAGTTGTCACGGTAATCCGATTTCACCTGATAAGGAATTCGCGAAACAATCACATGATGTATTAGTAAAAACGATTAAACTAGCAAATCTTCTAGATGTTCCCGTAGTGAATACTTTTTCTGGTACTCCTGGGGATAGTGAGAAAGGAAAATACCCGAATTGGCCTGTAACGCCATGGCCAAATGAATACGGCGATATTTTAAAGTGGCAATGGGAAGAAAAGCTAATTCCGTATTGGAAAGAAATAGGGGAAATTGCGCAGCAGCTTCAAGTGAAAATTGGCCTTGAACTACATGCAGGATTTCTAGTTCATACGCCATATACGATGTTAAAGCTAAGAGAGGCTACCAATGACGCAATTGGTGCTAACCTTGACCCAAGTCACTTATGGTGGCAAGGGATTGATCCTGTAGCGGCAATTAAGATACTAGGCAAAGCAAATGCCATTCATCATTTCCATGCGAAGGATACGTATATTGATCAGGACAATGTTAATATGTATGGATTAACAGATATGCAAGCCTATACAGAGGTAAAAACTAGAGCGTGGAGCTTCCGTTCTGTAGGTTATGGGCATAGCATACAGGAATGGTCTAACATTGTAAGTGCATTAAGAACATATGGGTATGATCATGTGATTAGCATCGAACATGAGGACCCTATTATGTCAATTGAAGAAGGATTTAGTAAAGCAGTTAAGAACCTGCAAAGTATTAATATTGAAGAAGCTCCAGCAGATATGTGGTGGGTGTAAAGAGGTTTTATAATTTAATAAATGCAACAAAAAAGGTGTCCTGGATGGGCACCTTTTTTGTTATAGGTTAGAAAAGTTTTTCTGAAGGTTACTTAAAATAGAAATGGGTCAGATTCGAGAAGGGTTTTAGACTTCTCTTTTTCCTTGTAGCATTTCCCCCTTACACATAGGGCATTCCCGACTTGTTTTTGATATATCTTTATTCTCCAACCGCATCCAACAAGGGCATGTATCGCTTGTGCATTCCCATACTAAAATTTGTGTCATCTTTGCCCCTTTGTTAAGCTTTTGATCCGCCGTTGGTTTGAAAGGATCTAGAATAAAACGAGAAGCCTCGATTTCTTCTCCCCGGTAAAAGCTAGGGGAACTAATATACAATTGTTCCTTAGCTCGTGTAATGGCAACATAAGCTAGCCTTCGTTCTTCTTCTATAGCTGCTTCGATTTTCTTTGAGCCTTTGTTCTTAGATACCATATCCTTTCGATCATTGGCATCTAACGCCGAGCTATGTGGGAGTATTGATTCCGAAGCTCCAGTTAAAAAGACGACAGGAAATTCTAACCCTTTCGATCGATGGATTGTCATTAAAGATACCGCATTTGCATTGGGTGTTCTTCTAATGGTTTCCATCTCTTGATTTTTCTCATTTACTTCGTCAATAAACTCAATAAACGCTGCAACTGTTTCAAATTTACTAGCAGATGCTTCAATTTCTGAAAGGGTTTCGATCATGATTTCTTTGTGTAGTGTAACGCCTTTTCGCTCATCTGTTTCGATATAATGATCGTAGAACTGACGCACTTTTTTCACTGCTTGTACAGGTCTAAGATCCTTTAAGTCCTTAACAATATTAATCCGTTCATCCAGTTGTTTTCTTTGAAAGTCCTTCAAACCAGATAATGTGCGGAGGTGCTTGAGAATTTGTTTCCTAGGATTGATTAATTGCTCTGCTTCTAAGTGATACATCGCCTTTTCTCGGTTTAAAAATAACGATGGAAGCAAACTAGGGATTGCTTCGATATTTCCTGGATCTAGTGAAATTCTCAAATAGTCGATCACTGGCTTTACAATAGGTTGTTCATAAAAGGTTTCTCCTTTTGAATAAGTTAAGAATGGAATACCTTGAACCACTAATTGATCAAAGACCGCTCGAGAGCTACTGTTCGTTCTATGTAGAATAACGAAGTCTCGATAAGCATAATTACCAGTATTAACTTCTTTCTCGATTCGATCTATGATAGCAAGTGCCTCTTCATCGGTATTACTTGGCCGAAGAAAGTATGGGGGAGACTCCGTTCTTTTCGTACCTTTGAGAATCTTATCTTTACGTCCTTGGTTGAACTGGATGACTTGATTGGCTAGCCCAATGATACTCGTTGAAGAACGGTAATTTATGTCCAGTGTAATTAATTTTGTGTTTGGATATAGAGACTCAAAGTTTAAGATAATGGAGCTATCCGCACCGTTAAAGCTATAGATCGTTTGGTCATCGTCACCAACAACAAACAGGTGATCGTTAGGTTTGGAAATCATTCTTATTAATTCAAATTGTAATGGATTTGTGTCTTGCCATTCATCGCAGAGGATATATTGGAAACGATTTTGCATGCTTTGTAATAACTGGTGATCATTTTTTAATAGGTGATAGGTTTCCAATAGCATGTCGTCAAAATCGATAAAGTTATTCGCACTTTTCCATTGTTCGTATCGGTTTAATATATCTTTAATTTCCTTGTCTATGGATGTTTTACTTGGAAGTTCATCTATGCCTTTCATCTTACTTTTATTATCTGACAAAATAGCAAGTAATGTTTCTGGTTCATAGGTATCACGTAGACCTTGTTCTTTTAAGATTAATTTAATTGCCAGTTGTTTTCTTTTCTCATTACTAAGTACTTGCTGATTGTATCCTCTACTCTTTAGTAATCTAAAGAAAATAGAGTGGAAGGTACCAGTAGTAATTTGATTGGCCTGCAGTCTTGACAATCCGGGAAGTTGGCTGATCCGATCTTTCATTTCTTCGGAAGCCTTTTTGGTGAAGGTCACGAGCATTATTTGTTTAGGATCAATTTTATTTATCGTTATCAGATAGCCAGCTCTCGATGTTAGTACACGAGTTTTTCCACTTCCAGCCCCTGCTAAAACAAGTGCGGGACCATGGAAATGTCTAACCGCTTCTATCTGAGCCTCATTCAAGAGAATGCCTCTTTCTTCTAGTGCCCTAAAAAAGAACGCGTCTGATTCACTATCTGAGACCAACTCGACACTGGTACGATTATCAGCTAAAGCAGCATCATGGATAGATAAATCTTTGCTATTAATAGGGGCTCTATGAAATTCTAGCTGCTTCGTCATTTTTGTCACCTACATATTATAAATTAAGTTTCTAAAAAGCCATGAACTATTATTTTAATAGATTTAGAGAGAGCAAACAATAGCTGAGGGTAAATAATTAAAAGTTAGACTTTTCACCAAATTGCAAAGGACTATGTACAAGTGAATAGAGTACAATAGAAATAGGCATTTAGAGGGAGAGGAAGTGATGGAAAATGAGTAAATTTCATTCTATCGTTGTTGGACGAGGTGAACCGCTACTATTTTTACCTGCTGCTGGCTTCTCTGGTATAGAGGGACTTAATATTGCTGAGCATTTAGCTGACCGATTTGAGTGTCATCTATTGGATATGCCTGGTATTGGTAATAGTGAAGGAATGGAAGGAAGAATAACTCAAACCAAAATAGCTGTTTGGCTAAAAGAATACATAGAGTATAAAGGTTTTACTAATGGGGTTACGGTTGCAGGGCATTCTATGGGGGCTGCACTAGCAATGTGTTTAGCTGTTCAGTATCCAACACTTGTTAAAAAGATAGTTCTATTAGACCAAGGTCATGTGCCTATCCCTAGGTTTCCTACGAAGGACCTTGGTAAAGTAGGGCTTCTTGTGCCCCTCATTAGTGGAATAGAACGATTATTAGGAGACTTCTTTATTAAACGGATAGAAAAACTATTTCTATCTGATGAAGAAGAGGGGAATCTCTCAAAGGAAGAGCTGACAAAACAAGTTCGTAGTTTCTGTGAACGATTTGATGTACAACCGTCATCTTATATAGAAAAGGCAATCAAAGATCCAGTACCTGTTAATGGTGCTGGCTTGAGACTGATGCTCGGTTATCGTCGCTTACGATTACCTAAGATGCTTAACCAACTATCAGTTCCATGCCTATTAATCTTTGCATCAAAGAAAAGACATGATGTAAAAGAAGCGAAAAACGTTGAAAGGAATATAGTGAAAATACGTAATACTCATGTAAGTTTATATGAAATGGATAGTCATCACTATGTACACTGGTCAGACGAAAAATGCCTGGAAAAAATCAAGGGATTCCTCTATTAATATGTAGGAATTCCTAGTTTTAAAGGCTCTATTTATAATCCTCCCCCGGAAAAAGAAGAATGGTAAAAGTAATTGATCACTATTTCACAAAATATACACACTTATAATCTTTTTATGTCGGTATTTTATGTTATTATTCAATTGTGAAAGACATCACAAATAACATTACTCAACTTTAGGGGGAAACAAAGATGAAATTCAAAGCATTTTTATTATCTTTTCTTTTGGTAGGATTCTTAGCTGCGTGTGGTGGAGAGGATGAACAAACTTCCGCAGAAAAAGACACAGACACAGAGAAAACGGAAGAAGCAACAGATGTCGTAACTACAGCATCAATCGTAAATGATGCAGACGCATTTGTGAGTGCAGTTAGTAAGGAAGGTACATGGATCATTGCAACACTAGGAGATTTAACGATTGAAGAAGAAGTAGTTGTAGCAGGTGAATTCCATGATAAAGGGGATGCAGCCGAGGCTATCTACCGTAAAATTGCTCCTTATACACAAGATGAAGACCATAACATTACAGAATCATTCACGATTACAGTACCAAAGTTAACCGTTCAAAGTGAAAACTTAAGAATTCAAGGCGGAGTAATTAAAGGTGACGTTTACGTTGAAGCAAATGGTTTTAACCTACATGAATCAGCAAAAGTAGATGGTAATGTTTACTTTGCTAGTGAAGATGTGAAAGCAACAGCGGCTATTGATGGTGAAGTTACTGGTGCAACTGAAGTGGCAGCAGGGGATGCTGATGTCGTAACAACAGCTTCTATCGTAAATGATGCAGATGCATTTGTAAGTGCTGTTAGTGAAGAAGGTACGTGGATCATTGCAACACTAGGAGATTTGACAATTGAAGAAGATGTAGTTGTAGCGGGTGAATTCCATGATAAAGGCGATGCAGCAAACGATATCTATCGTAAAATTGCTCCTTATACACAAGATGAAGACCATAACATTACCGAATCATTCACGATTACAGTACCTAAATTAACTGTTCAAAGTGAAAACCTACGCTTCCAAGGTGGCATATTAAAAGGTGACATCGTTGTAGAAGCAAACGGCTTTAACTTAGATAAATCAGCAAAAGTAGAAGGTAACATCTACTTCGCAAACGAAGATGTAAAAGCAGCAGCAGCGATTGACGGAGAAGTAACTGGAGAACAAGCCGTACAATAATTTAAAATTAAAAAGCCTGGCAAATGCCAGGCTTTTTTTATGGTGCCTGTCACCACCCGATTTTTGTCGAATGGGTTAGGCGGAAACGTCCCTTTTCTTGAAAATTCCGAAGGCGAGGGCATGGAATGCGATAAAGTAGATGATGAGCATCGTGATAGAAAAGCCAAGTGTCATACTATCCACCATCGGTCCACCATCTGTATAAACGCTTAAATCCGTATTGGCAAATAAGATATACTTAACCCAATCAAAATAGGAGGATAATATATACGTTACTGAGCTACCAATGAAAAACAAAAATAAGGAAATTCCTAATGCAAGAGAACTATTTCGGAATACGGCTGAAATCATAAATGCCATGGTAGCAATCATTAATAAGTTAATAGAGTTTAATAAATATAGACCGATTAAATAAATGCCCATATTTCTTTCTACAACCTGACCATCTACATAAGCTAAATGTGGTACATCACTGTTCGGCATTCCAAATAGAATGGCGCCTAATATACAGGAAAATACATAGATGATAGCTAAATAAAATACCCCGTATAAAACGACTGTAATGTATTTAGACAGCAGTATTTTACTCCGGCTTATTGGACGTACGAGAAGTAATTTAATTGTTCCTCCTGAGAACTCTGATGCAACAATCCCAGCAGCAATGATAATCGTAAATAATCCGGCTAGCTCAACGGCCATATTAGCATCATAGACAAATGACCAAATGTTCTTTTCGGGAGAAGGTGGGAGGTTATTTTCCAACCTATATTCATTTATTGCTATATTACGTTCTGTCATCGAATCGATATTGTCATTTTTGTTTTCTTCTAAAAACTTTTTATCATCAGCAATTTGTTGTTGAAGTTCTTCCTTCCAATCTGGATTAAAAGTAGGGTTCTTTATTTCTTCATATTTCTCTAGTGCACCGACTCCTATTACAACAAGTAATATTAGCCCTATCATCACATATGTTCCGGCTTTTCTAAAGTGTTTTACCCATTCATTAATAATTAAATTAACCATTGATTTGCCCTCCTGCCATATCTGTTATTTCAAGGAAACGATCCTCTAATGATTTGGAAACTTGCTTGGCTCCGTATAAATCAACTCCTGAGTCAATCAAACGTTTTAGCAACGCAGGTATTTCCTCCTTGCGGGCTAATACTGAAAAGCCGTTTTCAAGTATTTCAACACCCCAATCTTCTTTTAGCCAGGTCACTGAATTGTCTAATGGCCCAGTTTCTACTACAAACGCTAACTGATCTGTGTCTAAAAAGTCTTTCACATTTTGTACATCTACTAATCTACCATTCTGTATAATTGCGATTCGATCACACATCATTTCCATTTCAGAAAGTAGGTGACTAGAAACAATCACGCTCATGCCTTTTTCTTTTGTGAGTGTGCGTAATTGATCTCTTATTTCTCTGATACCTGCTGGATCTAGGCCGTTTGTTGGCTCGTCTAAAATAAGTAATTTAGGTTCATGTAATAGGCACTGAGCAAGGCCTAACCGTTGTCTCATACCTAGCGAATATGTTTTGACTTTTTCGTTAATTCGATTCGTTAATCCGACAGATTGTATTACTTCATTAATTCTTTCTTTTGACACTCCTTTATGCATTCGAGCGTATTGAACTAGGTTTTGATAGCCAGTTAGATGCTTATACATTTCTGGATTCTCAACGATTGCGCCGATGTGACTAACTGCTTCCTCAAAGTCTTTTTGAATGCTTTTACCACAAATCGCAATGTCACCTTGGGTAATTTTCATTAAGCCAACAATCATTCGAATGGTTGTCGTTTTACCGGCGCCGTTTGGTCCGAGGAACCCAAATACCTCACCTGGTTGAACGGATAAGCTAAGATTGTCAATAATGGTTTTCTTACCGATTTTTTTTGAAACATTTTCTAATTTTAATACTGCTTCCATGTACTATTCCTCCTCATTTTTTGCAACGATTTGTTTGAACCATTGTAAAACGGATAATCCTAATTCCTCACGCATCACTTCTACTTTTTCTTGACCAATGACATCCCCATAGTAGATCGCAATCGCTTCGTCTAGTAGCGGTTCAATTTCGGCAATCTCATGCGTGGCAATTAATAGAATCTGGTTATCAAAATCAATGTATTGTAGCAAGCTCTGAACGATCGCATCTCGTACCATGGGATCTAAACCAGAAAAAGGTTCATCGAGTAAAATCACTTCGGCTTCCCTTGATAATGTAGTTACGAGTTTCAAGCGGCCTCGGTTTCCTTTTGATAAAAATTTAACTTTTTTATTAGGATCCAATTTCATTTCTTTTAAAAGTATTTGAGCTTTTTCATAGTTGAAATCTTGAAATTGACTGTTATAAAAGTCAACGACATCTTTTACTTTAAAAGCGTCATAAAACATATCTAATTCTGTAAGATAAGCAACTTTCTCACTAGACTTTCTGGAAATAGCCTCATCATTTAATGAGACTACACCACTGTTAGGAAAAACTAATCCACTGATTAATTTCAGTGTGGTTGATTTACCACTTCCATTTGGACCAACAAGTCCATATATTTTGCCTTTCTCAAAGTTAAGATTGACATTACGAAGGGCAAAGTCTTTACCGTATTTTTTCGTGACATTTTGCAATTGAATGGTCATTGCTTTTCCCCCTTAAGGTGCTGGGATAGGATTTTTACCATGTCTTCCTTTGATACACCGATCTCCAACATGCTTTCCACAAAGGTATTAATAATTTCAGTTTGATAGGAGCGGCGTAATTCGATTAACAATTTTGTATCGTCGAGAACGAATGTGCCCTGTCCACGTCTAGTTTCCACAATATTCATCCTTTCCAATTCACTGTATGCTCTTTGAATAGTGTTTGGATTTACTCCCATTTGTACGGCCATTTCACGTACGGATGGAAGTTTTTCCCCTAAAGGTTGCTTTCCTTGAACGATATTGAAATTAATTCGATCGACGATTTGCATGTAGATAGGCTTAGATGATTCGAATTCTGTTGGCATTTTTCAATTACACCTCCACTTTTCGTTCGAGGAGCTTTGTTGAGATATAAAATAATAGAAACGACATGAAGCCGTAATAAATAATTGGTATTACAGGAACTTCAGCAAATTCTAACATGACCTCCCATCCACCTCCATCGTAATTAAGGGAAGGGGTGGAAACAAATTGAATACTATATTCGGTAATAATGTCTTTAACTACGTCAAGTCGGGCCATTAACGTTTCGAATGTGTTATAAATAACAATGATTAGAATGACAATTAAAGCTCTAAAAGGCTTTAATTTAGGGTATCTGTTTAAGGAGTGAAAGACAGTCCAACATAACGTTACCCAACAGCTAAAGGAAGCTCCTACTAGTAGCAGAGCAACGTTGATGAACATCATGATTTCGGTAAATGTTCCAACGGGCACTGCGGGATAAACCCCTTTCCCGTACCAGTAAAGACAGAAAATGGTGTAAGTCGTAAACAGTAGTTGAAGAATTAATTGATATATCCACAACACAACAAATTTACTAAGAACAAGCATGTAACTTGGACGAGGGCTATAAAGCCAGAGCTGATTTTTCCCTTCTGTTTTTAATAACAAAAACATAGAAATAGGGTGGAAAGCGGCTATCATAATGCCAGAAATAATTATGATAGGTAGCGTTCCAGCTGGTTCACCAAAATAACTGGAAATAGATATACCGAAAATAAAAAATAAAACCATGACTATCGTGTTTGATAGAAACGAGTTTCTTGTAATACGATAGTCCCTCATCAATAACCCAGTAAATGGACTCATAAAAGTGTCTCCTTTTTAATTTGTATTAGTGTATTAATTAGATAGTACACCGATACACGAAAATAGTCAAGGGGGTGCCTGTCACCACCCGAATTTGATCGAAATGTGTCGAGAGAGCGTGCATGCAGATAATGCTTGAGGGCAAGGGGGAGGAAAATAATAAAACGACTCAAATGAGTCGTTTTAAATAATGGAATATGGAATTATGATTTCAAGCTTTCTAGGCAGTACGTTGTAATAATTTAGTAGTGATCTCTTTTAAAGTATATTTATAGTCGCCAACAGGTAATTTATCTAATTGTTTTAATGCTTTTTCTGTATAACGTGTTGCCAACTCTTGTGCTTTTTCTACTCCTTTATATTCCCGAATCATAGAGGCGATTTGTTCTAATTCTTCATCTGTTATTGCTTCTTTCTTCTCTAATAAAGGTTGGAAAGCGGTTGGATTCTCCTTCATCGCATAGATAAGAGGTAAGTTATAGATGCCTTGTCGTATGTCTGCCATAACCGGCTTTCCGACTGTAGCAAAATCACCTTTAAAATCTAAGATGTCATCCATAATTTGAAAGGCCATTCCAATATAGTGTCCCATGTTCCACGCAATCATGGCGTGTCTACGAGATGCACCACTCTCGATAGCACCTGAGTAGCAGCTTACAGCGAATAACTGAGCGGTTTTTCCTGCTACACGAGCTAAATAATTTTTTGCACAAAGAGTTGATTTATAGCGAGAATTTAACTGATCTAATTCACCGCTCAATATTTTTTCCATGCTTCTAGAATTGAATTCCAGATGAGCTAAAGAAGTAGCATAACGTGATAATATGGTAAAACAAACACAGAATAGATAATCGCCTGAATAGATTGCAAATTGGTTGCCATGTTGAGAATGAATGGTTGCTATGCCATGTCGTGTATTCGCTTCGTCAATTACATCGTCATGTATCAAGGTAGCCATATGAAGTGTTTCTAGTGCTGCGGCAACAGCTACTGCTTTATGCTTATCTTGATCAGGACCGATCTGGGCACATAATAAGGAATAGGCTGGACGTAATAGTTTACCACCAGAATGGATTAATTCTTTTATCGTCATCTCCACTGTTTTGTCTCTTACTCTAACATGAGATTCTATTAATTTAAGGACCATTGCTAAATCTGTTTTTAATTCAGGAAAAGTATTCCACATATGATGTACACGCATTGTTCTAACCTCTTTCTATCTATATTTGATTTAATTCTTGTAAGTCACGATAGTAATGTAATTTTTCTACATGTGAAAGCAAATAATTAGCTACAATTCCGATTGCAACTCCTGATAAGATTCCAATGAACGATAATACTGGTAAATAAAGAAGGACTGTCCATGTTTGTGCGATCCAACTTGCGATACATAATTGGCCTACATTGTGTAAAACTGCTCCGGTAGTACTAACCCCAATAATACTAACCCTCGATGGACCTAGCTTCTTCACAAGCAACATTCCTATAAAACTTAACGCGGCTCCTGATGCACTGTATAAAAAAGTGGAAATGGTACCTCCAAGTAATGCCGCAAGAATAAGGCGAATGATCACCACTTTGATAGCATCTTTAGTAGAAAGCGTGTAGAGCGCCATACAGGTGATAATATTAGCAAGTCCAAGCTTTGCGCCTGGTGCAAAAGCGAAAGGGAAGGGGATTGCGCGCTCTAGTAAACTAATAACAACTGCCTGTGAGGCTAGTAAGGCGATATAAACAAGGCGCTGGTTCTTAGTCATCATATTCTACTTCCAATCTATCGTTATTATTTTGTTTAAAAATTAGGAGCTAACTATAATATCTTCTTCCGTTTCTCCACTTTTGGTTTGTATCTCTACCACTAATCTGTGTGGCAAACAAATAATCGTTTGTCCAGGCTTGGAGACAAAGCCTGTCAGGACATCCACTTGGTCAGGACAATTAGCTGCTTTTACTCTAATTTGCTCATTTTTAACTTCAATCGTATTGTAATCCCCATCATCTAAGACAATTTCGTGTATGTCTGTTCCTTCGTGCCCAGTCAAATTAATTTCTTTGATGACCTCATTATCGACTGTTATAATGGCAACCAATTCAGAACCTTCTTTTGCTAATCCAGTTTGCTGATAGCTGAAAATAGCAAAGGGCAAAAAAGAAATTAAGACAAGCAGAACAATGATAATGATGTCCCAGCGTTTAATCATATGGTAGTAAGCCTTCAATATCTTTTCTCTCCTTTGCTTTTTTAAAAGCTTATCAGTTTTGTAGGGGAGAGAGGCAGTTGCCACTCTCCTAAATAGATTAACTTGCTTTTTGTTTCTTGTTTTGTTTTACTACATCTTTATTATCTCGGTAAATAGATCTTTCTTTTCCGTACCACCAGTCTCCAACTTTACGTTGTAGGAATGGTACAACCCAGTAATCTAATCCAAATGAACGTCCAGAACCATTCATTAAAGCGATAGAGGCTGGCAATGCCCATACTTTATCCCATCCAAGCATTGCGGATAGGGTAAACATTACTAAGAATCCGGCACTCGCAGCACTTGCTAACCAAGTAAATAAACCGCCTAAAATTGCTAAACCAATTCCTAATTCAACAAACACCATGAATTTTTGCATAAATACAGCCATATCAGCATTTGGAAGAACGATTTCCATAAACCATTGGAAGATACCAGGCATTCTGCTTAGGATCGGATCCGCCCATTCCGTAGCCCCTTCTGTAGCAGATTCACTTGCACCACTTGTTGTAGTTTGTAGCCATTCAAATGGCATTCTTACTGTTGAACCAACTAACCATGAATCTTCTCCGAGCCCTTTAAATAACAATTTTACATTTGACCAACTAGATGTTGCTTTCTGCCAAGTAGTCTCACCCCAAATTTTCGCCCCGGCTTCCACTAGCCAGAAACCACCTACAAAGATACGGAGAGGTAAGCTCCATAATACATTGCCAAATCTTGTTGTGAAGTTACGGAATATATTACGTTTATCCTTGGTATGGAAAAATTCATGCATAACGTATTGGAACATATAATAGCCACTGCGAATACCAAAGAAATAATAAAGGTTAACCATATGCTTCATGAAGTTTGCAAACCAACCACTTAAACGAATACCGCTTAAGTTAGCAACACCATATCTTGCGCCAATCGAAACCATGACACCATGATACTTACCATTGTATGCTTGTTTTTCTCCACCGCTTATTTCTGCAATAATGCTCTTTGCAGCAGTCATACCAGTCTGTTCAGCTGCTTCTACAATTTGTGGAGTAGGTTTTCCTGGTTCTTCCTCGTAATAAGCCAAGTCTCCAATCACATAAACATCTTTCAAATCCTCTGATTCCATGTATTCATTAACTTTAAGACGACCAGCGCGTCCTGCTGACATACCATAGTCTTTCGTATCAGAGTTTGCTTTCACACCAGCAGTCCAAATTAGTGTATGGGTTGGAATCTCTTCACCGGTTTTCAAAATAACGCGATCTTTTTTTACTTCCACAATAGGGGAGTTTTTCAAGATCTTGATTCCCTTTTTAACCATATATGATTCTGCTTTGTCAGCATCTTTTCGATCTAACATGTTTAAAATAGTTGGTGCAGCTTCTACTACATATAACGTGATATCTTCTTCATCTAATTTATTGTCTTTTGCTAATCGGTTTTTCCATTCATATAACTCGCCAACCATTTCAATTCCTGTAAAACCGGAACCACAAACAGTGAAGGTTAGCATAGCTCGACGTGTTGCCTCATCAGCAATTTGTGCAGCTTGGTGAACTGTTTTTTCTATATGTTCACGTAATAAAACAGCATCTTCCCAAGACCAAAGTGTAAAGGCGTGTTCACCAACACCAGGTGTACCAAAATCATTAGGTTCTCCACCCATACCAAGAATTAAATAATCATAGTTATAAGTGCCCTGTTTAGTAGTCACGACTTTTGTGTCATGATCAACATGTGTCACACTATCTGTTACGAGATTTACTTTCGTCCTATTAAACAATCTTCGTAAATCAAATTGGATGGCATCTGGCTCGACACGGTGTGCAGCAACCTCGTGTAACTCTGTCATCATTGTGTGATATGAATGACGATCTATTAATGTAATAGAAACAGATGGGTCATTTTTATACTTTTTTGCAAGCTTCTTAGCTGCATGAACACCAGCATATCCTGCCCCTATAATGACAATGTTTGTATCTGCCATTTTCTTTCACTCCTTTTTTGTTTCAAAAGTTTAAATATGTGAATTACTGAACAATGTTATTGTAACTTGTGTAGGAAAAACTGTCTATGCTTTTTAAAGATTGTATATAAAAAACTAGAAAAAGTGTTCACGAAATAGTAACAAATATTACTATACTAAAAAGTTCGAAAACTAGTCACAATTGTTGATATATCAAGCGAAATCAATAGTGTCAATGCTTCATAGATCAGTAGGTATAAAAAGTATATAAATTGTACCTGAAAGCAGATAGACAGAAGAAATTGTCGGTGCTATACTGAGTTCATAAATGTGAAAGTATTCACAATAGAATGTTTAAAAAGTAAGGAAAATAAAAACAACAATGTGAATGAAAGGAACTGATTGAATATGAAAAAGGTAGTTGTTCCTATCCTATTAATCATGCTAATTAGTGTAATGGTTGGATGTGGTTCTTCTGTAGAAGGAAAAACAGAAACAGATAAGCTCACAACAAATCCCTATAAAGAAACAGCTTTTTTAATGGGAACAGTTGTGACGGTGAAAATTTATGATGAAGATAAACAAGCGGTACTTAAGCCCGTTTTTGAAAGAATTAATTCACTTGCAGAACAAATTGCTACAGAAGAAACAGATTCAGAGATTGATAAAGTCAATCAAAAAGCCGGTCTCCAATCCGTTAAAGTGACCGAGGATGTCTATCAGCTAATAAAAGCAGGGCTTGCACATAGTACGAGCGCAAGTGGTTCCTTTGATATAACGATCGGGCCATTAACATCCCTTTGGCACATTGGCTTTGATGATGCAAGAAAACCCGAACAGTCTGAAATTGATGAGGTTCTCCCGTTGATTGATTATGCCAAAGTCGAGCTAGATGAAAAGGAACAAACGGTATTTTTACAAGAAAAAGGCATGAAATTAGATCTAGGTGCGATTGCAAAAGGGTTTATTGCAGATCAAGTAGTAGAAGTCTTAAAAGAACATAACGTTACGACAGCAATAGTTGATCTTGGAGGGAACATATATGTGCTTGGTAATAATCCTTCAGGAGAGCCTTGGACAGTTGGAATTCAGGATCCCTTCTCAGCACGAGGAGAAGTAATTGGTAAATTACCAGAGACAAATAAATCAATTGTCACTTCAGGTATTTATGAAAGGTACTTGGAGGTTGATGGTGTAAAGTATCACCATTTATTAAATCCAGTAGATGGATATCCATTCCAAAACAAAATTGCAGGTGTTTCTATCATTAGTGATAAATCGATAGATGGTGATGCACTATCTACCACTGTTTTTTCTAAAGGATTAGAAGATGGAATGAAATATTTGGAAAAAATGGAGGGTGTAGAAGCAATCTTTGTAAGCACAGATAAAAAGGTGTATGTAACTTCTGGTTTAGAGGAATTTACACTGACAAATAAAGCATTTCAAATGGGGGAGCAATAGGGGGATATAACCATGTCTATCAAAAACTTTTTTAAATTAGTAGAAATTCAAACAAAAATCGCTAGCGTGTTTCCATTTTTGATCGGGTGTTTATTTGTTTTCTACAGATATGACGTATTTAAACCAATTAACACATTCATCTTCTTTGGTTCTATGCTACTGTTCGATTTAACAACAACAGCGATTAACAATTATATGGATTACCGCAAAGCAAAAAGTGACAACTATAAGAGAGAACGAAATATTATAGGGCAACAACGAATATCAGAAAGACATGTCATCCTAACTATATTATGTTTACTTGTAATAGCAACAGTTCTTGGGGTTTGGTTAGTGTTTCGGACAGATTTGCTCGTATTATTAATAGGGATGGTTTGTTTCGCAATTGGCATTTTTTATACATTTGGTCCAATCCCCCTTTCGAGGATGCCATTAGGAGAAGTATTTTCCGGTGTAACGATGGGATTTGGAATTATTTTCCTAATTGTTTATGTGAATGCGTTTGACCAAGGAATTGCACAGCTAGTTTGGGCGGGTAGAATGATTAGTTTCGAAGCGGATATTCTATTAATTCTTGAAATCATATTAATCTCATTGCCGTGTGTATTTACGATTGCAAATCTAATGTTAGCAAATAATATTTGTGATTTAGAAGATGACATTGCTAATCATCGCTATACATTGCCTTTTTATTTAGGTAAGAGGTTAGCAGTTATCTTATTCGATAGCTTATATGTAGCGACATTTATCGCTATTATAGCAGCGGTTGCCTTAAACCTTTTACCAGTGGTGATGCTTTTATCCTTGCTAATCGCTATACCTGTTTATAAACAGGTTCGACGGTTTAACCAGGTTCAAATTAAATCAGAAACATTTGTTGTCGCTGTTAAAAATCTAGTATTAGTAAATGGATCAATCGTGGCGGTAATGGCTATTTCATTCTTTGTGTAGAAAGGAGCGAGTTAAGGTGACAGCAAGGGTAGTAGAAGTTAGCAACCTAGTTTTTGGGTATGACAAACGAGATAAAGAACAGACCTTAACTGATATAAACTTTTCAGTGAACAAAGGGGAATGGGTTGCCGTAATTGGACACAACGGTTCAGGGAAATCGACCTTAGCTAAACTCTTGGTTGGATTACTGGAAATGGACGATGGATCGATATCGATTGCAGGAATTAACTTAAATGACAATACCAAATGGGAAGTTCGCCGACATATTGGTCTTGTCTTTCAAAATCCAGAAAATCAGTTCGTCGGGACTACTGTTCAAGATGATGTAGCATTTGGATTGGAAAATATAAATATGCCTTATGAAGAAATGAACAATAGGGTGGAAGAGGCTTTGAAAATGGTTGACTTAAGTGAACTACGTTTCCATGATCCTTCTCGATTATCAGGTGGACAAAAACAACGAGTCGCCTTAGCAGGCATTTTAGCACTTAGACCTTCCGTACTTGTATTAGATGAAGCGTTAGTCATGTTAGATCCTGGTAGTAGACGAGAATTACTCCTTACATTGAAGCAGCTGAATAAATCATCAGATATGACAATTATTTCTATTACGCATGATATGGATGAGGCAGCGGAAGCAGATCGTATTCTCTTGTTAGAGGCGGGAAGGCTTGTAGATAGCGGTAAACCTAGTGATGTTTTTAGTAAGCATCAACAATTAGAGCCTCCCTTTTCCGAAGCGTTAAGGCGTATGTTAAAACGGCAAAAAAATACTGTTCCCGATACGTATATGACGGAAGAAGAGTTGGTGAACTGGTTATGCAAATCACATTTAAAGATGTAACGGCAGATTATCAAATAGGTCCTCTTCGAACACCGAGAGTATTAGATTCCGTAGATTTTAATTTAGAGCCAGGAACTTTTACAGCTGTTATTGGTCATACTGGATCTGGAAAATCTAGTCTACTAAAAGCAATGAACGGTTTACTAATACCTGTTAAAGGAGAAGTTCATATAGGGGGGACCGTTATCAACCGTTCCAAAAATAAAAAGAGTCTAAAAACTATCCGTAAAAAAGTGGGAATGGTCTTTCAGTTTCCGGAATCCCAATTGTTTGCAGAAACGGTTGAACAAGACATTTGTTTTGGTCCACTTAATTTTGGAGTACCTCTTGAGGAAGCTAAACGAATTGCTAGACAAGTTATTCAACAAGTCGGATTGGGCCCGGACATATTAACTAAATCACCATTTGCTTTGTCAGGCGGTCAAAAAAGAAGGGTAGCAATTGCAGGCATATTAGCAATGCAACCAGAGGTTTTAGTGCTAGATGAACCTGGGGCTGGTTTAGATCCAAGAGGGAAGAAAGAGATTTTATCTCTTATCTCTAAATGGCATAATAACGAAAAACTTACTACGGTGATGGTGACACATGATATGGAGGATGTTGCTCATTATGCAGACAATGTGGTAGTGATGGAGAAGGGGCAAGC
Organism: Aquibacillus kalidii; assembly: GCF_014280935.1. GTDB lineage: Bacteria > Bacillota > Bacilli > Bacillales > Amphibacillaceae > Aquibacillus_D > Aquibacillus_D kalidii. The sequence continues at coordinate 22,743 of NZ_JACLZI010000053.1, read as the reverse complement.
AGTCTTGCATAAAGGGGTACGAGAATTGTTTGCAGATATCCATGCACTTAAAAGTTTGCGAGTGGATATTCCGCAAGCGAGAAAACTGCAATTGAAAATTGAACAGGAAACAGGTGTGAAATTACCTCAAGTTTGTTTAACGATAGATGAATTGGCAAACTGTTTAATGAAGGCGGGATTAGTATGAACAAACTTATATTAGGTCGTTTTTTTCCAGGTGAATCGATCCTACACCAAATGGATCCGCGAGCGAAATTACTTGCAGGGGTATATTTTATTTTGGTATTATTTGTAGCGAACAATTGGCAGAGCTATGGATTATTATGGATTTTCACACTTGTAGTCATGTATTTATCAGGTGTGAAGTTTAGCGTTTATATAAGAGGGGTTCGTCCGCTCATCTGGCTAATTTTATTTACAGTAACCTTACAGATATTGTTTACTTCTGGCGGGAAAATATATCTGGATGTAGGTCCCATTACTGTTTCTAACTTTGGTATAATAAGTGGGATATACATTTTTTGTCGATTTGTCATGATAATATTTATATCAACAGTGGTAACCCTAACAACTAAACCGATTGATTTAACGGATGGAATTAATGCACTATTAAAACCATTGAAACGATTGAAGATTCCAGTTGATGAGATTTCCTTAATGTTGTCAATCTCCCTAAGATTTATTCCTAATTTGTTAGATGAAACGCAAAAAGTAATGGATGCCCAACGTGCGAGGGGAACAGAATTTGGAGAAGGAAACCTATTACGTCAAATGAAAACACTTGTCCCTATATTCTTACCTTTATTTGCTAGTTCTTTAAATCGTGCAGAAGATATGGCTAATGGCATGGAAACAAGGGGATATCAATCAGGAGAAAAACGTTCTACTTTCCGTCAACTTGCATGGAAAAGAAAAGATACATTATGTATAGGTACTATGATAATATTAACATTTGGACTGATCGTGCTTAGAACAGGTGGGTTTATTCACTAATCAAGAAATAGGAAACATCGCGTAGGATTAAGGAGGAATACATGTGCTGGCATGGTTTTTCGGCATAGTATCTATGGCTATTGCTGTTACGGCGATTGTGGTAGCAGGGGCTGCAGAGGCTCGGTCAAGAAAGCTCGAAGAAAGAATAAAACAATTAGAGAAGCAATAACGACGAAGACACGATAACCATGATATATCGTGTCTTTTGTTTTTTATGTTCTTAAGTACTAAAGGTTAGAGTATCTTCTTTTTCTTATTCTGATTATTTGATAGAATAAGTGCGAATCACAAAACTATTGCTTTTATTAAAAATGGCCCTTTTCTCATACTTTACTGCATTCAGAATGACGTAGATGAGAGAAACTCTGCATAACTTATTAAAACCTTTTGATGTGTGCTTGAATCTCGTTCCGCAAGAATACTCCGCTTTCCGTGGGCACGGCCTCAGCTTCCTCGGAGAAAGAACACTCCTCCGGGATCTTCGGCTCGTGCTGTTCCTACAGGAGTCTGCGTATTCTGCCTACACTTATGATAGGCTTTCTGAATTCTAAGTGTTGTTATATATTTTCTAAAAGCTTAATTAAGTAGAGATCTACACTAAGCTGCGGAAAAATGCGAGATGTTCGAAAATATAGACCGATTTTCTTCGTGCGATGTATGGCTTCCGCAGCGTTCCTTGTCCTGTTGGAAAGGAACGGTCTGAAGACCCCACAGAGAGCGAGGGAAACTACTTGAGTAATCTTTTTCGTTCCCTTGCGCCGAGGAGCCCGCTCAAAAGCGTTACTAGAAGACGCAGGCGCACGCACTTTTGCGAGCGAGAAGGCTGAAGCGTTCCCCACGGAATGCGAGCGTTTTTTCACAGCGTTGGGTTAGCAGTCATCTTTTATAATGAAAGTAGGTCTTAAAACTTTAATGCGGAGACATAAAGGTTGTGACGAAATTTACATAGTTTATGAAAAGGGCCTAAATAAGAAGCTACATATGGAGGTAGTTATGAAACAGATACATAAGCTACTATTAGTATTTTTAGCTGTGGCAGTTGTTTTTGGAATTGCGGGTTGTGGAACCAATTCTGAAACGGATCAAACAGAAGAAAAGAATTCAAGTGAATCCCAAGCAAAAACGGATCAAACAGAAGAAAAAAAGTCAGATGAATCTCCAGTTGAAGCGGATCAAACGGATGAAAAGAAATCCAGTGAGTCCGAAGAAAAAACAGAATACCCTACTGTAGACGAAAATCCAGTTGCAACGATAACAATGCAAGGTGGAGAACAAATTATCATTGAATTGCTGCCAAACATTGCACCAAATTCAGTTGCTAACTTTATTTCTTTAGCCGAATCTGGTTTTTATGACGGTGTGATCTTCCACCGAGTAATTCCAAAGTTTATGATCCAAGGTGGTGACCCACAAGGAACGGGTGCAGGCGGACCGGGGTATACTATTCCAGGAGAATTTACTAATAACGGTTTTGATAACGAATTGAAGCATGAACGAGGGATTGTTTCAATGGCTCGAACGCCAGAACCCGATTCTGCTGGCTCCCAGTTCTTTATCATGGTCGCAGCAGCCCCCAGCCTAGATGGAGAATATGCTGCTTTTGGTAAAGTGACAGAAGGAATGGATATCGTAGATAAGATTGTTAACAGTAAGCGTAATATGGACAATAATAAACCACTTGAGGATCAGGTAATGAAGACGGTAGAGGTAGATACAAAGGGGATCGATTACCCTGAACCAGAAAAAAGTAAATAATTTGTAAGCCATAAGATGTGTAATCTTATGGCTTTTTTATTTTTCATAGACACCAAAAGTCTACGTCTGAACGATTATAAAGGTGAAAGGGAGGTGAGGTAATCATGGCAGTCGCTCAAAAGGTAGATAGTAGTTTGCAGTTAACCTTTGAAGATGGAATGGATGCGGAGGGAAAGGCTATTTATAAGAAAAAGTCTTTCAGTAACATCAAAACTGATGCTACAGCAGATCAGCTGTTTGCAATCACACTAGCATTAATTCCATTGCAGCAATTAACGCTTCATTCAGTAAAACGGAATGATACAGAGTTAATCACAGGGGAGTAAGTAGAAAATAGAAACTAGTGAGAGGAGGTGTATCTCTTTGAAAACTTTAGAATTGAAATTTGTAAATGAGTTAGAAAAAGTCGTGACTATTTCGTTGGATAATCCAGTTGAGCCTACTGATCCAGTAGCTATTAACCATGCGATGGATGTTATTATTGCGCAGAATGCCTTCTATTCATCCGGAGGTGATCTTGTGGGTAAGAAGAGTGCTCGTATTGTAGAACGTAATGTGGCTGATTTAGAAATTTAATAATAAATGGAGGGAGGAATTAATTCCTTCCTCTTTTTTTAGACTGGAAGAAGGGAGGGGCAGAGGATATGGAGGAAACTTGGGTATCATTAATTACGGACGTTGGATTTCCGGCGGCTGTAACATTTTACTTGTTACATCGAGTGGAAGGAAAACTGAATACATTGATCGAATCCATCCTTTCCTTACCAGAAAAGCTAAAGTGAAGGAGAGTTTTACTTTTAAAAAAGATGTTTTAATGTATTTTTATTTGGGAATAACGTATCGTGTTAGGTAGGTAATTACGAAAGATTGTTAAGCAAAACTATGAATGTATAACTATTTGAAAAAGTCTGTTAGATGTTCTTACAAATGTTTAGAAGCATTTTAATGGATGTGTTACATTTAGTTCATAGCAATTGTAAGGACGAAACTTACAGGTGCTGAAAGACCATTACTTACCGAGCATATAACTTATGCTTTCGTTTGTTTCCCTCTATTTTGTTTAAGGTGTCTTATCGGTTATTCTTTGTAGTAACCAAGCCAAAGTATCTATTAGATATTTTGGCCTTTTTTTTTGCAAAAAAAAGAAGAGAATTACGATGAGTAACTATCGTAATTTTTTTCCCATAATGACAAAGGGCTCAGAGGTTTTACTTGGATAAAAAGGTTCTTTGACGACAACCCAATTTGTTTTCAGATATAAATTTCGAGCTGGTATGTTCTTCATTTGTGTAGTAAGGATTGCTGTTTGATTGGTAACTTGACTAAATAGGTGATCTAACAGCTGTTTACCAATCCCCCTCTTTCTATAGGTGGGGTGAACAGCCAGTTCAACTAATTCAAAACAATTATCAAACCATTGTAAGGTCTCGTGTTTGCTTATGTTTTTGACCAAGAGCTCTCTATAATACTGCCCTGGTAAAGATATATAGCCATAAACAAAACCAATTATTTCATCGTGACTAGTTTTAGCGATAAAACCATTGAAACCATTGTAAGTAGTATGCTTTTGAATCCGATCTGCTATGGATAAGTCGTTTATGTTCCATACGTTTTGATAAAACTGTGTGAGGCTAATTAAGTTAACATTTTCTACATCCATTCGAATTATTTCGAACATAAAGTCCATCCTAACTAACTAATTTTTCTAGTGCGTTTTTATTATAATAAATGTATGTTCATGTAAAGTAGTAAAGCCATAAAAAATAAAAGAGTCTCCAAGTTTAATAGATAGGGATTAGTTAAGTTTTAACGCGTAACAATATTATAGCTCCTAACAAATTCCTATACTAACTGAAATATTCTCACTATTTGGAAATTTATTCTCTACTATTTTAACACAACCTAATCTTTGGGAACGCATGGTTCTAATAAAAAATGGGAGGGAAACGAATGAAAGTGGAAAGGATGCTTGGAATCCATATTTAAAAGTCTAAAAAGTTAAGGGCGGTTTGTTGCAGAATTGGGTGGACGGGAAATGTTGAACTTATTACGAATGAGATACAAAAGCAAATGGAAGCGTTAGGACACCACTTTGATGTAGATAAATACCCTGGGTTTTTTCCTAATATAGCTGAATATACTTCTAACATGGAGGCTGTTGGGTTCAGGGTAGTATTTGCAAGCCACATTTCAATTATCCATATAAATAGTTCGAACAGAGAGTAGCAATTTGTTTGCTAGTCTCTTTTTTATAGTTTAGGAATTTATAAAATCTGCTAAATGTGGATAACCTGCAAGATTAGCCTCATCCAGCTCCGAGCGCCAGCGACTAGCGAGACTTCCCTCGCCTTCGTACGATAAGTTAACATCGGTTCACTTCGTTCACCGTGTTGCCTTTATCTCCTACGGCTCAGTCCAGTCCGTACGTCGCTTACCGGCGCTCTGCGCTTTTGTTCTTTTAAATATCCCGGTGTCGATTGTATTGTTGGAGATCTATACTGTTTAAACAAAGTTTAAATTTGTTTGTTATTTGAAGGACGTTTTGTTATTATGTTTTTAAATAGGAAAAGTGGAGGTGTTGAGTATGGATTTTGGTACTGTGACAGTTGAAGAATTAAAAAGTGGTTTTATTTTCAAGGAAAAGGATAGTACATACAGCTGTTTAATTTGTAATGAATCCTATCAACAAGGGATTATATATCCTGGAGAGAATGGCGTTTTATATGATGCACAATACGCAATTAGACAGCACATACAAAGTAAGCATGATTCAATGTTTCACTATTTAGTGGGAATGGATAAGAAATATACAGGGTTGTCTGATATTCAAAAACAAATTCTATTACATTTCAAAGATGGTTTAACGGATAAGGAGATTGCTAAGCAAGTAGATGCAGGCAGTACATCAACTATTCGGACACATCGGTTTAAACTAAAGGAGAAAGAAAAACAGGCAAAGGTATTACTAGCAATAATGGATTTATTAGCGAATGATACTGTAGAAGATGAATTAGTAAAGGTGCATAAGGGGGCTAAAATGGTGGATGAACGATATGCAATTACGGAGCAAGAGAAATTAAAAGTATTGACGAATTATTTTAAAAAAGGGTTAGATGTTCCGTTAGATGCATTTCCTAGCAAGGCGAAAAGAAAAATTGTCGTTCTTCAAAATATTATTACTAAATTTAACCGCGAGAGAAAATATAGTGAAGCGGAGGTAAATCAGATACTAAAAGAAGTATTCGGTGATTTTGTGACGCTTAGGCGTTCCTTAATTGAATATGGATTTATGGATAGAAGTAATGATGGTAGTGAATATTGGGTGAAAGGGTAAAAGAATAGTAAGTTCGAATCGATAAAAATCATACAATCCAAAATATTTTCTAAAAAACAAAAAATAATACCATAAATGAGTCGTTAATCGTTTTATAATAAAGAAAACGGTTTCAATAGGGAGGGAAAGAAATGGCTCGAGATATAAAATCAATAGTAGATAGTTTAACGTTAGAAGAAAAAGCAAGTTTATGCTCTGGATTAGATTTCTGGCATTTAAAAGGTATCGAGAGGCTTGAAATTCCATCTGTCATGGTAACAGATGGACCACACGGATTACGTAAACAAGCGGAAGGAGCAGATCACTTAGGTATTTATAACAGTGTGCCTGCAACATGTTTTCCATCTGCTGTTGGTTTGGCTAGTACTTGGGATAAAGAGTTGATTAAAAAAGTTGGAGAAGCGCTCGGAGAAGAGGCTCAAGCAGAAGATGTTGCGGTATTACTTGGACCTGGCGCTAACATAAAACGATCACCACTTTGCGGGCGAAACTTTGAATATTTTTCAGAGGATCCTTATCTATCCTCTGAAATGGCAACCAATCATATTAATGGTGTCCAAAGCAAAGGAGTTGGAACGTCCTTAAAACATTTCGCCGCAAATAATCAAGAACACCGGAGAATGTCTGTCGATGCGGTTATTGATGAACGGACATTAAGAGAGATTTATTTGGCAAGCTTTGAACAAGCAGTTAAAAAAGCACAACCATGGACTGTAATGTGCTCATACAACAAAGTCAATGGAGAATATGCTTCAGAGAATAGTAGACTTTTAACTGAAATTCTTCGAGATGAGTGGGGGTTTGAAGGGTTTGTTGTTTCTGACTGGGGTGCAGTCAATGAACGTGTAGACGGGTTAAAGGCTGGTTTAGAGTTAGAAATGCCTGCGAATAATGGCATTGGTGATAAGAAAATTGTTGAGGCCATTAGGAATGGTGGACTTGAGGAAGAAACGTTAAATATTGCAGTTGAACGGTTGTTGACAATTATATATCGAGCAGTGGATAACAAGAAAGAACATGCATTTTATGATAAGAAAGAACACCACAAATTAGCCCGTGAGGTAGCGAGTGAAAGTATGGTTCTGCTTAGGAACGACGAATCCATTTTGCCATTAAAGAAGGAAGACTCTGTAGCCATCATTGGTGCCTTTGCGAAACAACCTAGAATTCAAGGTGGAGGAAGCTCACACATTAATCCGACTGAAGTTGATGATGTTGTCGCGCAAATTCAGTTAGTAGCTGGAAATGGTACCGAGGTCAAATATGCGCCGGGTTACTACCTAGATAAAGATGATATAGATGAACAGTTGATTGAGGAAGCAAAAATGGCTGCACAAGATGCTGCGGTAGCTGTTTTATTTGTAGGATTACCAGACCGTTATGAGTCAGAGGGATATGATCGGGAACATCTTCATATGCCAGAAAACCATCAATTACTATTGGAAGCTATTGCCGAAGTTCAGCCTAATTTAGTAGTAGTGCTTAGTAATGGCGCACCTATAGAAATGCCTTGGTTAAGCAAAACCAAAGGATTAGTAGAAGCATATTTAGGAGGCCAAGCGTTTGGTGGAGCAATAGCAGATGTGTTGTATGGGGTTAAAAATCCCAGTGGGAGACTAGCGGAGACGTTTCCAGTTAAACTAAGTGACAATCCTTCTTATTTAAACTTCCCAGGTGAAGGTGATGTAGTGGAATACAAAGAGGGGATTTTCGTGGGCTACAGGTATTATGATACAAAACAAATAGAGCCATTGTTCCCATTCGGATTCGGGTTAAGCTATACGAGTTTTGAATATAGCAACCTGGCAATAAGTGATAAAAAAGTGAAAGATACAGCAGAAGTTAGAGTGGAAGTGAATGTTAAAAATACAGGTACGATTGCTGGTAAAGAAGTCGTTCAATTATACGTGAAGGATCCGGAAAGTACGGTGATACGGCCTGAAAAGGAATTAAAAGGATTTGAAAAGGTATATTTGCAGCCAGGTGAAGAGCAGACCGTTGTCTTTACCTTAGATAAGAGAGCTTTTGCATACTACAATGTTCAGTTAAAAGATTGGCATGTTGAATCTGGAGACTTTGAAATTGGTATTGGTAAGTCAGCAAAAGATTTGGTATTGAAGGATAGTTTGTATGTCGAGTCAACAAATACGCTACCTTTATTCGTGCACAGAAATACACTTGTGGGGGATATTATGAGGGATCCAATCCTGAGTAAGATTGCTAATTCATTAATGGAACAATTTAATCCTTTTGCAAATATGCAGGGAAGCGAAGGCGAGGGAGATGCACCTGAAATGATGAAAGCAATGATGAATAATATGCCTCTTCGTGCCATAGTTAATTTTAGCGGCGGACAATTCTCTGAAGAAATGTTAGAGGGATTAATTGCCCAATTTAACGATGCCGTACACCAGTCTATTAAGCAAATATAATCAAGAAAAAGCCTAAATCACATGTGATTTAGGCTTTTTCTAGCTATAAAGTATATTATAATTCAAGGGTATTCCCATAACTATTGCTGTTTTGTCACAAAATTATAGACGATGCAGTAAAAAAATAATTGGATGATTGCTATAACTCGCTTAGGCAGAATATTCCGCTTTCCGTGGGCGTGGAGGTTTATAAGAGGTAGAGGAAGATAAATTGTTAGTTTATGGTACTATAAGAGTATTAGGTGCTAGTTATTCATGGAAGAAAGCAAGAGGTTTGAATTAATTGTCTATTGATATGATTTGATGGGGGAGAAGCTGGAGTGGTAGAACATGGATTAAAAATCAAAAAAATATGGTCTGATGCACATTTTTTTGAATTACGGATTGTATTTACTAGTAACAATATTACGTTAACACAGGATATTTACACAGATAACGATGCACTTATGGAACTTCGTAGAGGGATAATGAACTTTAGTAACGAACTTGGAAACAGTGATTATAGATGGATATCGGGGAACGAATCTGCCACACACTATCTTTCATTAAGATTTTTCCTGAAAAACAGGAGAGGTATAGTTGGTATAGAAGTTGATGTGGACAATAACTTAGACCCACCTGATCGGATAGTGTCCAAGTTCTATCTGACAACGGAACCGAATCAACTAGATGTTTTGACGAGTAGATTACAAAGTTTGATTAATGGCGATACAGGTGAAATGGAAGCGTTAATTTTACCAAAATAAACATCGACAAAAAACAAAACGTACTAAGATGACGATTTTGTTTTTTGTCGTATCCATTTACAAAGCAGTTAGGATGGCAAGCTTACTCTATACTTCTTTGGAGTCAAACCTGTAACATCTTTAAAAACTTTTGTGAAATAGCTCTGATCTGAAAATTGAAGGAGGGAACATATATCCGTTAACGAGTAACTAGTGAGTAGTAGTAAGCTCTTGGCCTCTTCTATTCTTTCTTTTTGGATATATGAACTTAAAGAAATCCCAACTTCTTTTTTAAATAGTGTGGAGAGGTAAGAAGAATTCATTTCTGTAATAGCTGCTAGCTGTGATAGTGTAATCTCATTATACAGGTGTTTAAAAATAAAGCTCATACACGTATTTATAACTCTAGAATACTGCTTTTTTCTACTAGTTTTAACGCGGTCAGCAAAGTCTATCAATACATCGAACATATAGTTCCGAACTTTATGCTTATCGTTTAATTCCTCTATATTTTGTATGAAAATATCACTCATTGTATAGGCTAATTCTGGATTGAGACCGCCTTCCATAGCGGAACGGGTAGCCAGAGTGATCAAACTTATGGCGAGGTTCTTTTGATCCCTTAATGGGCTCGTTTTAGATAACGTACCTATCCGGCCGTTAGGAGGAATGAATAGTTTCTCTAGCAATGTTTCTTTATTCCCCTCTTTGATACAATGCAAAATGTCTATTTCATATAACCAATCATGATGAAAGTCTTCTTCTTGTCGATTTTTTGAGAGCTCCAGATCTGATTCTCCTGCCTGAATAGTGGACCCGTTGTGTTGTTGAACAATATCTATCGTTTCAACTGCTTGCTGAAAAAGCATAAAATAAATAACCTTTGCAATATTAATTAATTCAATCTGGTTAATTACGGGTAATCTATTATAGTAATCTTCTATTTTAAGATCCATTGGTTTCACAGCTGTCTCATTTGTGTGTTTTATAGCTTGATTGTTTTCTAAACTTGAGTAAATCGATGGACCAATACATAAAGTACTTTTCGGGAGACCCTCTACTAAAACATCGATACAGATTATATTTTCAAGTGTTGTAGGGGATACGATGTGAATTGGAGATGTCTGTGGTAATGCTTCTGTAAGCTTGGCTATGTATTCTTCTGTAGTAGCGTATATTGGATTTAAAGTAAAACCAGGAAAGATTTGTTGTAGATCTGCCTGTATAGAGTTTATAAGTATGACTGGAAGATGAAATGTATTGGATACTAGGTGTATTACATTGTTTAAGGTTTGTTTCGAAATTTTTTGCATGGTCTATTCCACCTATCTACTTTTAGAAAGTTATTTATAAATTTGTATTATTATAGAAGGAATTAAAACACTTAAAAGATGGGTTTATTGCTTAACTTATAGGTTTATATATTGCTTAATCTTATCGATGAATTTTTTTGGATCATCTACATTGAGTAACACTCTGTCAACTTTCCTAGTCATGCCGTACATTAAATACAATTTTATAGGGTTATTTAATATTACTTCTAGTTGTGGTTTAGATGGTTCTAATTCCATGTCTGCAACGGTTGCTTTAAAAACAGTCTTTGTATCAGCCTTAGATAGTTTTGCTAATCCTTGATATTCTTTTATTTCACTAATTTCAGTCAATGGAATAGTCATCCCTTTTGTCTGGCCAACATAAAGGTATAACTTCTTATTGGTTAGCCAAAATGGAGTTAATCTTATTGCTTGGATTTCAGCTAAGATAAATAGAATACTATAGCCATTTACCAATAATAAAACATAGGATACATAAGGATTCCATTGGTGTATGAGTAGGTGGAAGGCTATGGTCTCCAGAACAATAGCGTGTAGTAACATGATGTGTACTGCTATAGTGCTAGTTTTTTTGTGATATGTAAAGCATTCTCCGTTTGTTATCTGGATGTTTTTCCTCCAACTAAATATAGCATAATAGAATAAAGATATTTCTGTAGCCAAAATAGACAATAAACGATTCCCATGGTGGGTAGTTTCAATAGCGTCCTGTAGGTTCATTTTGAAAAAGGGATTAGTCATTTTTAACGATTTAAACTTATTTATCAGTATTGGTAGGGTCTTTATTAGTTTAAACAAGATAAATAGTTCAACAAATAGGACAATAACTTCAGGTACTAGCACGAGATAAAGAAGAAAATCAACCTGGCTAAGATGAGCGTGTGGAATAATTAGTTTAGCAGCACCATAGCCAGCCAATACGGCTATGGCAACATATTTAATGGAGTATTTATTTCTTATAATTAAAAAGTAACTTAATAATGGAATAACGATTAATAAATCAATGATAGAACCGACAACTACATTATCAGGCAGTACTCCTAATATTGGCAAATGATAAAGCAAGTAATTCGCCGTTAGAATGATAAATATTAAAATTAGATACACTATATTTCGCTTTTTAGCTAGTCGTATCATTAAGATTTCTCCTTTACGTATGTAACGATGGTTATTTCGTAAATTTAATAAATTTTGAAGGTGTAACTAATAGGGAAGGATATCTTCAGACACACACAATTGGTCATTTCTTACTTATATTATACAGTAGTGCGTTTAATTTCTTCTACCTCAAAATACCGCAACGAATGGGAGGGATTAGTGCGTTTAATTTGTTCTACCTCAAAATACCGCAACGAATGGGATGGATTAGTGCGTTTAATTTGTTCTAGCCCAAAATACCGTAACGATTGAGATGGATTAGTGCAGATAATTTGCTCTAACTTAAAATACCGCAACGATTGAAATGGATTAGTGCGCTAATTTATTCTACCTAAAAATACCGCAACGATTGAAATGGATAGAATAATTTCTTGCGACGCATTTTATGGGTATTGCGACAAAAGCAGCAAAAGCAATAATTGTTTCCATATGGCCTAATGAAAAGGCCATTGTGGGTATCTCCACAATGGCACTAGGCTTATCATTTATTCTTCATGTGTCCAGTGTGTCTCATTTCCACTTACCGGACAAGCTGGGAACTTATCATCCTTATTCAACTTCGCTTTTTTTCCAGACTGACATATGTAATGACCTGATTCGGGTACCCCCTGTCCAGTACGGTACTCACGATAGTTATTGTTCATAAAAAAACACCTCCTCTACATGTAATATTTCCAATTTTTAAGTATTAACTCTTTAATTAAGTTAAAAACAAGATATTTATGGAATTTGTGATATTTATCACAGATGGATGATGGAAATATCTGATAATATCTAAATGAGAAGCATTTTCAATTACGTGACTGAATTATTTGTAAGGGAGAAACGGTTTATGAATTTGACAGAACTAGCTCAAGGTGAGAAAGCACATGTACGAGACTTTTCAGCTGTTAGTAAAATTGTTCAGCGTAGACTAGTTCAACTTGGTGTGAAGGAAAATGAGGAAATCTGTTTAAAACGAAAGCTACCATTTGGTGGTCCTTGTATGATTGAAACATGTGGACTTTGTATAAGTATTCGTCTTGATGAGGCGATGCGAATTGAGGTTAGAAAATGATGCACGCACAACAAATTGCACTAATAGGAAACCCGAATACAGGAAAAACATCTTTATTTAATTCTTTAACAGGTTCTTATGAGTATGTTGGGAATTGGAGTGGGGTAACAGTAGAGAAGAAAGTAGGCATCATCAAAAAACAACTTGGCGAACTTATCGATCTTCCTGGTATATATACAATAAGTCCTATTTCCAAAGATGAAGGCGTTGTAACAGATTTTCTCCTACAGGATTCCTTCACAGATATTTTAAACATCGTAGACGCATCCCAATTAAAGCGAAATCTTCAGTTGACTGTTCAGCTATTAGAACTAGGTAAACCAATGGTAATAGGACTCAATATGACCGACGTTGCTAAGCTGCGTGGGATTAAGATTGATTATCAGTGTTTATCTTCTTCTTTAGGTATTCCGGTAATGCCGATTGTTGCTCGCACAGGAAAAGGATGTAAAGATCTGATTAATTACTTTAAGGAAAATGAAAAGAAGACCATTCATCCTTTGACGTTAGACTATGGTCCAGTTGTTGAATCAGCAATTGGACGTATTACTTCCTTGTTAACAGCCTATAATGTGCAGCATAAAAGATGGATGGCACTTCAAATTTTAGAGGGAAATAATCGTATTCTGAGTCAAATTAAAGGATTCTCACATTTACAAGAGCTCGAACAAATTTGCTCACAAACAGAGTCAGAACTTCTTAACAAGAACATTGCTCAAACCCTTCAACAACACATTCATCATATAAGAGAAGCTTATATTGATAGTTTACTAAATTCTAGCGTGTCTATAAGTAAACAAAGTATGCCTACATTGACCGATCAAGTCGATCGAATCGTAACACACAAACTTCTAGGTATTCCGATCTTTTTAGGACTTATGTTTTTAATGTTTATGCTTACTTTTGATTGGTTAGGATTCCCTTTATCAGATTTGCTAGATGCCTTTTTTACAGGGCCGCTGACTGATGCAATAGAATCATTTCTTCAGGTAATTGGGGCGAGTGCTTTCATAGAAGCTTTAGTGTTAAATGGAATTGTGTCTGGAGTAGGGGGAGTGCTAGTTTTTATTCCTCAAATTTTTATCCTGTTTTTCTTTTTATCGCTATTAGAAGACTCAGGGTACATGGCGAGAGTTGCTGTTGTAATGGACCGATTGATGGAGGGGATCGGTTTGAATGGTAAAGCTTTTATCCCCTTAATTATTGGGTTTGGCTGTAACGTTCCTGGTGTAATGGCTGCTCGTACGATTGAACAGCCAAAAGAAAGAATGCTAACTATTATGTTGACACCTTTTATGTCATGCTCTGCACGTCTCCCGGTATATGCCTTGTTTGTAGGGGCTTTTTTTGCAAAATATCAAGCACTAGTAGTTCTATCCCTTTATTTACTAGGAATATTTGTTGCGCTTATCGTTGCAAAAGTTATGTCATCTACAACGTATAAGAATGAGAAATCACTATTTATTATGGAGTTACCACCTTATCGTCTTCCGCAAGTGCGTACATTATGGCGTTCTACTTGGGAGAAAGGGAAAGGATTTATTAGAAAAGCTGGAACGTATATCTTCGGTGGCTCTGTTTTGATCTGGTTTCTGTCTTATGCGGGTCCAAGTGGTTTTGCTGTAGATATGAACGATAGCTTTTTAGCATTAATCGGAGGCCTAATTGCCCCGATTCTTATTCCGTTAGGATTTGGTACTTGGCAAGCCGCGGCTTCTTTACTAACAGGTTTTCTTGCAAAAGAAGTTGTTGTGGCAACGATGAGTATTATTTATTTTGTACCAGAAGCACAATTACAAGGATTTATGGTAGAACAATTCTCGCCACTATCAGCATATGGATTTATGGTTTTTGTTTTGTTATATGTACCTTGTTTAGCTACTGTAGCGGTAATCAAAAAAGAAAGTCACTCAAAAAAGTGGATGTTTCTATCGATAGCATATGGGCTATCAATAGCTTATATTTTAGTTTTGATTATTTATCAGGTAGGAAAACTAGTAGGTCTTGCCTAAGAGAGTAGGTGTTTTCTATGTTAGTTAATTTGCTCATCGGTATTAGCATCTTTGGCTATGCTGCTTGGACGCTTTTCTCGTTTATAAAAAGAAGTAAAAGGGGAAAATGTGCAACATGTGAACTAAACAAATCATGTCAAGTTCCCTGTGATAAATCAGAAAGTAATCTTACAAAAAGATAGAAGGAATACAAAAGGGTGTCTCCATTCGGGACACCTCTTTAACTTTATAGAAGATTTCCTAAGAACTTGTATTTTAATAAGAAATACCTTATCTATCTCAATCGTTGCTTAAATGGGTCCAGTTTTAATCCTAGCCGCTCAGGATATATGTAAAGGGCTAAATTAATTTCCTTTGTTAATGTAGTTATAGATAATGCGAGATGTTGATAGCATAGCTATATGAAACAAGATATTCTCATAATAATGTTTGATTTTCATGATACCTTTTTGGAGGAAGATAACATCTATGAAAATACAGAAGAATAGATAGGAAAACCGACTAATAAACCGAGAGCGAGATGATGTTACTACTGCAATAAAAGAAAGACCTAGGCTGTAGAGAGGAGCAATGATAAAATGCTCTTTCCACGAGTGAATCGTTCCCTTTCCAAATCGAATCTTGTGTCTGATAGCCATCACGTACAATAAAGTAATATTAATAACTACTATCGATAAGAAATGAGCACATTTTAGTGCCCAAGCTTTCCGTTGTTCAAGAAATTTATAGAACCATTCACTTAAATAAAAGTAGAAATTAATTAAGAATAGAGTATAGAAAGGTTTCCACCAGTTGACAGTATAAATGTTTAATCTAAGAAATAATTTCTCGATCAGATAATAATAAAGGGAAAAACCAATTTTCCATCTATAGTTTTTTTGACATACAGTTAAAAAAGTACACGTTATTGGAACAAATAATGCTTGTGATAATATTGCACCAAAAATTTTATCGATATATTTATCTTTCAAGACAGATGGTTTATAAGAATAAGCCTGAAACAAATTTAAGGCAATGTATTCAAACATATAGGCAAAACCTACATTGGATAATAGTAAGATCCAGGTATTCTTTTCTTTTTTCTTTTTCATAAATGACGCTAATATGAAAAAATGAAATATTACTAAAATTAGAAACGGCAACGAATGTTTGTTAACTGGATTTTTATTAATCATTTAATCACCATATAAGTTAAGTCGTTTGGTAATAGTCTTATCTGATTACCAGAAATTATTTATGGAAGATTATGTACCGTTTTAAAAAGGGTAGGTAGGAGTTATCCACCTAACCTATTGCAGTAATTGAAGGAAAATAGTGTTGAGCCCTACAAGCTCGATTTTAGTATCCTCGCCTACAAGTTGTTTCGCTCTAATACTAAGGTATAAGCTATGGATAGTGTCTATCTGACTTGAATTCAATAAATCTAAATCGGCTATAAAGGACTGATTGATATCATTCGGTTCAAATTTCTTTAACCCATTTCCATAATCCCTGCGATAGTCATTTAAAAGTTCTTGCGCAACATCAGTCAGCAGATAAGCCATTAATAATTCAGTGAAATGTTCGTATTTTGGCAGTAAATAAACGCAGTGAAATGCAGTTAAATGAAGGACTCCTGCTTCATTTCTAATAAACTTAATTCGATTTCGATTAAATACCCCTACTAAAATGGGGGCAGGGTTGCGTTTTTCATTCTTATACCATGGCTTCCGCGTCTTCGTTAAATAACGATTATGATATCCATTTTCTTGACCAAGCTGGATATAGCGATGAAGGGAAGGGTCTTTCAAATCTTCTGGAAATACATTTAATAGCGATACAGGTTTATCTGATTCAACTAGACGGTCATAATCCTGTTTCAGAAAAAAACTAGTAGAAACCTGTGAAGATTTGGTCAGACAAGGTATCAGAAATTTGTTATCAATATTGTGCTTTTGCTGTTTCGTTTTATTAAAAGTAAAAAAATCATTTGCACCAGTTGCGATGCCTCTACTAGCTTTTGCAAAATCAGAGAAAGATCGTAGGTTTCTATATTTTTTGCTGTTTTCTTCTTGATAGTACATTCTCCACTTTTTATTTGCATCTAGCTTGTCTAATGGGAAGACCTTCCCTTTTCGATTTGTACTAGTTGTTGGATACGTTCTTATATAGTCGTTCAGTTTTATCAAATCTTCTTCCTTTTTTATTGTTAGAAATTCAATTTCATCTAATTCATCACTTTTCTCGAATAAAAAAACAGCAGATGTTGTAATGGCATTTTCAAATAATTGTTGCTCCAAGTCTACAATAATTACCATTTTTAATAGTTTGTTTTCTAGTAAGTATTGTTTGATTTGTATGCCATAATCAGAATTTAAAAACTCAGACGGAATAATAAATGCTGCTCTTCCACCTGGTTTTAGTTGGTTTAACGATTTTAAGAGAAATAGTATATATAAATTAGCAAAACCAGATGGCTTCATATTCATTTCTGTAACAAATGTATTTAAGAGTATTTCCTTATTATCATAATCACGAAACTTAATATAAGGAGGGTTACAAATAATGCTATCATAAGATTCTTCCCAGTTTGAGGTCAAAAAGTCTTGATGATATAAATCAATAGTAAGATTGTGTAGTTCTTTTGCAGATTGATTAACGAGATGTTCATCAATATCATAACCGTAAAAGTGAATGTTGTTTTTTTGCTTATCGGCAATGAGATTGGAAATAGAGCGGAAGAATATCCCAAGTCCGATAGCAGGGTCAAGTATTTTTGCATCGTCTGACAAATGTGAGCAAATCCATGTTGCCATTAAATCAGCTATATCCGTTGGGGTAAAATATTGACCATATTTTTTTCGGTGCGTGGTGCTTACCATTTTCATATAGGAAGTTTCTAGTGACACCGATGTCTTTGTATTCATAAGTTCAACTCCTGTATTTGTTTCCGAATAAATTATATCATTATTTATAGATTTTTATTGTTTATTAAATTGGCTTTACATCGTTTCATTTAAAAAAACTTTTAGGTAATAGTTTATTTAGAAACATTTATTTTGAAAACAGAAGAGGGGGGAACTCTAATCTATGGATACTTGGATTAATGGAGAGTTCACGATATCAACTGACAAGCGTTATTTAAATACGGATTTAATTTACAAATTTCTAAGTGAGGAAGCATATTGGTCAAAGGGAATTCCGAGAACAACTTTTGAGAGGTCTATAGCTAATTCTGCCTTATGTTTTGGTTTATATAAAGGTAACGTTCATGAGGGGAAGAGCGATCAAATTGGATTTGCTCGAGTTATTTCAGACTTAGCCACATTTGCTTATTTAAGCGATGTGTTTGTTTTACCTGATTTTCGTCAAAAAGGTCTATCTAAATGGTTAATGGAGGTAGTGACAAAACACCCTGATTTACAAGAGTTACGTAGATTTTTATTGCTTACAAAGGATGCCCATGGATTATATAAACAATACAGTTTTGAAGAATTAGATGACCCTAGTCGTTTTTTGCAAAGAGTTAAAAAGAATCCATATTAATCAAGATGGTAGGAGCGTATAAATACAAGCGAACAGCCGACTAGTGTGACTAGAGCAGTTCCAAGTGAGCCTTTTAGAAAAATAGCAGTTGAAAAAGGGGTGGTCTTAGATGACCACCCCTTTACATTATTTTTCCTATTTATTCTACTACTAATTTAGCTGACATTTCTGCATGACCTGTACCACAAGGAACAACGCAACGAATCGTATATTCGCCCGCCTCTAAATTGGTTGTGGCAGAGCCTTCTCCCTCAATTGTAACGTCCGTACCCTCAACTTTAATCCCATGAAAGCCTTCTTTGTTTTTTAAATTAAATGTAACATCTCCTGCTGGTACTGTGTACGTATCTTGATCAAATTCCCAATTAGATGCGACAAGATCAACAGGTGTACCTGAACCACTTTCACTACTTGTATTACTACTATCCGAGTCATTTCCACCACATGCTGCTAGGAAAAATACAAGAGCGGACAATATGATAGTTAACATTACTTTTTTCATTTTCGTTCCTCCTATGAATATCATTTATTTCAATCTATCTATATTTTAAACTAAACAATTTAACAAGTAACAATAAAAGGCAAACAGACATAAAAAAGACACATTTTCAGCTTGATTGTTGGTGTTCTTTACGTTCAGAAAAGATCCAGATAAAACCGTAGATAATCATACAAGCGGCAAAGGCAAAGGAGCCAAATCCTAATGTTCTTTGCTCTACCAAAAGATAATTATTACATATTTGTTGATTAATAGCTACGTATATCCATCCCATTACAATGAAATTAATGGTCATGAAAATGTACAGTATATGCTTGACAGTGTAACTTACCTTTTTCCAACTATCTCGAAGTGGTACGCCTACTAGAAATGGTAAGCTAATGTACTTAAATATTTCAATAGAATGCATAGTCAATGTTTCGTCCATAATTCTAGGTATCATCCAATAAGCCCAAATAACAACTGCAAGAATGACCCCAGGCACACCTGATTGATTCCAGTTATTGAAAAAGCTAGCAAAACGCTGTTTGAAGAATGTACCCATTAAAAACCCTGAAAGGACAAGTAATGTTAATTGCATGTGCATATGAACAATCATGACCGATTCCATTAAAGATGCGACTGGTGGAAGAGCTAAGAAAATATATAGAAGAAGCCCGTACTTTGCTTGCTTCATTAGTCTCCTCCTTCCAGTGTTAGATAGTTCAACACTGTATTAGTAGCAGCGGTAGTATTTGTATAATCCATAATGTCAATTAAATGTCCATCTGGTCCTACTAAATAAAAGGCAGAGTTATGCTGAAAGTTACCATATCCATCGGGTATGACTACAACTCCTAGTGTTTGTAAAAGATGTTCCAGCTCTTTCTTATTTGGTACAGTTGCCATCCTCCATTTCTCCCCATCACTATCGAAGTAACTACTATAAGTTTCAAGCACTTCTGAATTATCTCTAGACGGGTCAAAACTGATACTTAAAAATACTAAGTCCTTTTCAAAATACTTAGTAGGAATGTTGTTATACACGTCCTCCATATTCATTTCAAGTTGTGGGCATACTGTGCCACAATTGGTGTACATGAACGTTAGAAATGTATATTTCCCTTTTGTAAGGTTGCTAAAGGAATAGGACCTACTCTTACTATCTTGTAAAATTAAATCAGGAATCTTTGGCTTTTCCTTTACTAATGCTAAAGATCTAGCCGTTTCAGAGGTGAAAGCACGAAATCCATCTGTAGCAATCCCAAACAACGTAATAGCAAAAAATAGTATAACTAACACGGCTAGTTTATTTTTGTTCATAACGTGTACCTTCCTTTACTAACCAACTGAATAGGGCAGGACTTGTAAGTTTACTAGATAAGAGAACTAAGACGTGCCCTATTAATTTACATAAATCCATCGATACTAGTTACCAAGTTCGAATAGGAGGTGACCCTGGAGGTGCATTCATAATCATATCGACAATAGGAACAACATATGCCATCGCAATTACTGCTAATAAAAGAACTGTCCATAATCCCCAACGCTCTGTCCAAAGCGGTGCAACTGGAGCATGCTCCTCAGGTTCTGCAACAGGGAATTCTGTTTGACCTTTTGGAGATAAGAACATCATATGGAAAACAGCATAAACCTGGATAATGACACCAATTAGTAAAAGAGTTGCAGCGATTGCAAAGACCATTTCATAGGGGATCCAACTTGCAGCCACTTCATGGCCACCATATGTTGTGTCCGAAGTTCGTCTCGGATCGCCCATTAACCCTACGATGTGCATAGAGGTAGACATTAGCATCATACCAACGGTCCAGATAATCGTTTGAATAACACCCAATTTGTTCATTTTTGGGGTTAGCTTTCTTTTTGATAAATATGGAACTAACCAATAGCAAATCCCGAAAAAGGTTAGGACAACAGAAATACCAACTGTGATATGGAAATGCCCAACGACCCACATCGTATTATGAATAACTTGATTGAGTTGATTACTTGTGTTGACAATACCACCGGCACCACCAGGTATGAATGCTAGCATTGCCATCATAGGTGCTAGGAACCGCACATCACCCCAAGGAAGTTTCTTCAACCAACCTAACCATCCTTTTCCACCGAGCTTTCTACCCGTGCGTTCAAACACTGCAAACATCGCAAATGCTGTCATTAGTGACGGAACTGCAATGGAGAGACTCATGAATACATGTAAAAATTTAATTGATTGAGAAATCGCTGGATCAATAATCTGGTGGTGGAATCCACCAGGTATGTTCAGGATCACTAATAGAATGACAACAAGTCGAATTAGTTTATCACTAAAGTGTCTACCGCCAATTATTTTCGGTACAATGACGTACCATGCAGATGTAGCAACAAGATACCAAATATTCACTAACGTATGTCCGAACCACCAAAATAAGGTTCGTGCAACCATTACATTTGTTGTTTCTACTAACCCCATTGACCATGGTATTAATGTTAGAACCTCTATGGTTACACCGATACTTGCAAAGAACCAAAGTACAAACACACCCATTGCAAAGAAGGCTAATAAAGGTGTAACTTGGCCAGGATGATTTTTTCTCCAGTGGCGGTAATTGATAAATACACCTAAGCAGCATGCCCATATACCAAGTACGACAAATACTAATCCAACATAGAAAATAGGATGTGCCGCTAAAGGAGGATAGAAGGTGTAGAGAACCGATGCCTCATTGAGGACAATCATTGTTACAACCATTCCGACTCCAATAATCATAAGATAAAAGCCAACCCACGCTAATGTACGAACTTTTGGTAAAAGTCCTCCAAAAGAATGAGATAAATTTGCGAATTGATAACCAACCGTAAAGGTTGCGGTAAAGACGACAAGTAATAAAAGTCCGTGTGCAGTGAGCACTTGATAATAGTTTAACCAGGAAGGGAGCTCAATTAGTCCAGCACGTTCAAGTCCTTGTACTAACCCTAATAAACCGCCAATAAGTAATGAAATGAATGCAACACTTAAATAGGCTAAAGATACTTTAGCATCATTAGGATTAACACCTAATAACTTTTTTGGGTAACGAATGGTTTCTTTTATAGTTTGTTCCATGTTTGGTGCCTCCTTACTTCACTGTAATAGTCGTACTCATAGCTTGGTGACCAATCCCGCAATACTCGTTACAGACGACGAGATATTCACCAGGTTCATTAAATGTGTGGCTAATTTTCTGGATGTGGCCGGGCATAACCATTGCATTTATGTTTGTGCCGGGTATTTGAAATCCGTGAGTCACATCTTTAGAAGTCATTGTAAATTCAACCTCAGAACCTATAGGAATTTCAATATGACTTGGTGTAAAAGCAAATGCTTGTAATATCATGACAACTTCATATTGTTTGTCACCTAGCATCTTTAAACCTGGCTCGTCGAATGGTTCTATTTGGTCAACTTGTTGCGGATCAATCGTTTCCTTGTGACTAGGTGGCCCCATACCTAGTGCGAAGGTTTGGTAACCGATAATGAACATAAAGATAACTAAAATACCAACACTTACTGTGAGCCATAATTCTTCCAAACGATTCATCGTATTTCCTCCTTAAACTCTAATCATGTATATCCAAAACACACCGATCCACATAGCTAATATGACCGCAGCGACAAAGCCAACTGATAATAACGTGCCTTTGTAGGACTGTTGTTCATTTGGTTGCTTTTTCTCCGTTTCTCTTGAAAGTGCCATCTGTAATTCCTCCTTACCTTTATTACCTAGGCTGTTTACGTAATTTTTGTTGCTTTGTAATTGCATAGTTGAGATAACATACGTCATAGTTTAATGTTCAGCTGAAAAGGATGAGTGCAACGTTGATTTCCGCTCCGGGCAGTTGCTTTCCGTGGGCAACGCCTCAGCCTCCTCGGAAGAAAACCGCTTCCTGTGGGGTC
>NZ_JACLZI010000052.1 GCF_014280935.1 Aquibacillus kalidii | reverse complement strand
CTTATTTCGCGACGTAAGGAGCTCTGTAACAAAGCGAATTCTTTTGGTTTTTCTATTTTCACGACGTAAGGAGCCCTCTAACGAAGCGAATTCTTATAGTTTTTCTAATTTCACGACGTAAGGAGCCCTCTAACGAAGCGAATTCTTTTGGTTTTTCTATTTTCACGACGTAAGGAGCCCTCTAACGAAGCGAATTCTTTTAGTTTTTCTTATTTCGCGACGTAAGGAGCTCTGTAACAAAGCGAATTCTTTTGGTTTTTCTATTTTCACGACGTAAGGAGCCCTCTAACGAAGCGAATTCTTTTAGTTTTTCTAATTTCACGACGTAAGGAGCCCTCTAACGAAGCGAATTCTTATAGTTTTTCTAATTTCGCCACGTTAGGACGTTAGAATACCTTTCCCGTCACAATCTACAGTTTCGTTTTTGCACTCAGTTAATTAAAGAATGCAATTGCTAATGATTTTATCTCAACTGTGCAATAAAAAAGCAATAAAGTTTATGTAATGAACTTTGTTTAAAAATAGTATTCCATACGAAAGACCTGTTATCCTTCCTATAAGAGCACAAAAAAATCTCATGTCAGTGACATGAGATTTTCACATTTTCTTAAACCTCTTGGCAATTCTCATCAAAAATTTTCTGAAGTCGATTCACAACATCAATTGCACCAAAGCCTTCGATATCATGTCTTTCTACCATTGTCACAATCTTACCATCCTTAAGTAATGCAAATGATGGGGAAGATGGTGGAAATCCTTCAAAATACTCCCTAGCTCTCTCAGTCGCTTCACGATCTTGTCCAGCGAATACTGTTACTAAGTGGTCTGGTCTTTTATCATAATGGATAGCGTTAGCTGCTGCTGGACGAGCAACTCCACCAGCACAGCCACAAGTAGAGTTTACCATTACTAATGTTGTCCCTTTGCGACTTAGCGCTTGATCTACTTCTTCAGGAGTGGTAAGTTCTTGATAACCAGCTTCTGTAATATCTTTTCTAGCAGAGTTAACTACATCATTCATAAATAGATTAAATTCCATTTAAATCATCTCCTAGGTATTTACTTAAATATGTAAGTTAATAGTATCAAGTTTGTTGATGTGTTTCAATTTTAATGGACTAACTACCAGCTTTTAAGAATACAAGCTTAAATGTTGCGTGTATTTTTTAGCCTCATCTTTGTTTAAAGGGGGTAATGCTACTACAGTTAGGCTACCTGAAGCTATTTCAGTTCGACCAGCATCCTTAATATAAACAAAGCCCTCTTTTATTAACATGTTGAGCGTGTTTTCACTGGCTTTTAATATAATTTTTGTTTGCCCAGTTTCTAACCACTCCCGAAATAACTGGTTTTGATGGTATACTAGGACCGCTTGTGTAGCCGCATGTGCAACTTGAGCGGCAACCTTTCCCGCAGACATCGTTAAATCTTGATTTACCACATAATATTGAACTACTTCACCCATGATTTTCTCCTTGTTGTCGTGTTACTAGAACTTTACTATAATTTTACCATAATTACAATAAAACCCATGATAAAAAGCAGAAAGGATTTACCTATCCTTCCTACTTTTATTTAGTTTCTCTTCTATACTTCGATCTGCAATTATATAGTCCCTCTCTCTGCCATCAGATAGTTCCTCCGAAAAAGCATGTTCTC
The DNA here is from genome assembly GCF_014280935.1 of Aquibacillus kalidii. GTDB lineage: Bacteria > Bacillota > Bacilli > Bacillales > Amphibacillaceae > Aquibacillus_D > Aquibacillus_D kalidii. Next base: position 63,816 of record NZ_JACLZI010000052.1, on the reverse strand, counting down.
TTTGCCTCTTCTGGTCTCTTTTTTTATCGGACATTTTCATCTTGCTCCATATCACCATTTAAATATTTGTTTTCACCAGGAGAAAAACTTACATTTCTTAGATTAAATTCTTCCTGACCAGGATAGGTAATTTGGTGTTCAATATCTTTGACATCTCCACTTTTACATTTCTGCTTTTTATCATATATGGACATTTAAGAAATCACCTTCTTCGTTTATATGCTAATTGTAGTTTATGCGTATTCTTCCTTGGATAAACTAGGTAAAATATGTTTAAAGAATCAGATTTTTATAACTAGGATGAACATTGCCAACAGCATAAAAAGGAGGCATAACTAATGCTTCCTTTTCTAACCATTTTTCATATTTAATTTAATTAGAAACTTGGTTCCCTTTTCCGATGTATCTACCAATTCAATCGTGCCGTCATGATTTTCAATGATTCTTTTCACGATATTTAAACCTAATCCCGTACCGCTTTCTTTGGAACTTGAAAATGGTTCAAACAAAGAAGACTTTATTTCAGCAGGAATGCCAGGACCATCATCTTCCAGATAGATATAATACATATTGTTTATTACCTTAGACCTAACTAAGATTTCCCCCTTGCCTTCAAGTGCTTCACGACTGTTCCGTATCAAGTTTAACAATACTTGCTTCATCTGCTTAGAATCTACTTGAATAATAGCAGGAGATAAATCTAGTTTAAATTCTATCTGATCTGACAAAGATGAATTCTTTATCAGCGGTAGGATATCATCCATAATTTCTTTTAAGCTTATACTTTCTTTTTTGGGTTGATTAGGCTTAGCCATTAATAGCATTTCTCCAACTATAGAATTTAATCGATCAATCTCCTTTAGAAGTAAATTCACATGAAATTTCTCTTTATCTTCTTCTCTCATAGTAGAATTCATCAGTGAAATAAAACCATGAATAACAGTAAGTGGATTACGAATCTCATGAGCAGAAGAAGCAGCCATTTCCCCAATTAATGCAAGCTTTTCAGATAAGTACATCCGTTTTTCTAGTGTCTCTGTCTCTGTAATATCAATAAAATAAAAAATTCTTCCTGTTACTTCATTTTCACTACCTACTAAATCAGTTTGGGAAACTAGTAAATAATTTGTATTACCGTTTTTTTCATACCTTATTTTTTTATTAAAACAAGAAAGTCCAGAATATAAAATATCCCAAAATGGTTTTAAGGAATCGTTATTAATAAACTCTAACTGGGCAGATAAATGATTCTCAATGGTTGGTATCGAAAACAGTTCATATACAAATGAATTTCCACTAAATTCTCTTGTCTGATTGTCATATGTAATGATCCCGACTGGTAAAGAATCGAATATCTGCTCCCTTTTTAGTTTATCCAGTAGTATTGTTTGAAAAGAGTGTTTTAAACTAAAGGACATCTGGTTGATGGAACTTGCTAAACTTTGTAATTCAACTTGCTCCGTACTGCTTACTGTCAATCCATAATTTCCGTTTGCAATCTTGTTTACTTTTTCTATCATAGAATCAATCGGTTTCGTTAAACTTTTGCTAATTCTATAAGAGGCAAACAAAGAAATTACAATTGACCCTAACATTAAACTAATTAACAACCAAATAGATGTTTTAATAATAGAAGGATAAGTTTCGGTATTGTCATTAAATTCTGCATATTCAATATTTCCAGCATTTTTGATTTGATTTTGTAAATCATTTAACTTTGGTAAATAATTTTCAGTTAATACTTTTTCGGCTGCATCAACATCACCATACTGTAACAATCCTTGAACATCATTGACTATTAAAAAATCTAACAATTTAACTTCCCGTTCCAAATGTTCAAGTGATTCTGGGATATCTTGTTTCAATACAGTCACATCATCATTAGTTTTAATTCGGTATGCACTAATAAAATCTTGGCTTAAGTCATTGGCCAGAGAGTCATATACCATATTCTCTTTTAGCTCTAGTTCCCTCTCCCAATAGGATAACCAAACTAGACTTGGTATATTTCTTTCTTTTATATCATTTGTAATATTAGTGACATTACTAATCGTATAGACCAGAATGATTGAAAAAACACTAAATATGAACGTAATCGTAAGGAGAATTGTTAAGATCCGATTACGAAAAGACATATGCTGTTTTAACAATTTCATAATCAAATTCTCCAATCTTTGTGGAAGACTATATCATTTACTAAGCTTCTTAATTTCTGGTTGCAGTATTTGCTTTTCTTCTTCTGTGAACATCGGGCCCAATGGTGCTAGCTCATATACACCATCACTTTGATCCAACATTTTTTTGCCAGAACTTAACCCTTCTTCACTAAAATAATCCTTCATTAACACAACATAAGCTTGGGAAACATCATTTTGCACACTAGTAAGTACGATATCTCTTCCCATATAGGATTGGTCCTCTAAATAACCAATCACATAAATACCCTTTTCTTTAGCATAGTTAACAACATCCTTGTTATAGCCATTTCCTTTTGTAAATACAACATCCACACCAGATTCTATCATTTCCTTTACTATTTGAAGTGCCTTTTCACCATCATTTCTACTGTTGACTACTCGATAATCCAACGTACTATGTGGATTATTTTTCATAAGACCTTTTTCGAATCCAGTATTTTTTTCACGAGCTTCAAATGCATCGATTAAACCCACTTTATTACTAGTTGTCTTCATCCCTGCAATAATACCAGCGATATACTCTACTCGATCTTGATCAAAGGTATAGACAGATTGATTACTATGAATCGCATTTCCATGAATAGTCACAAAATTAATATGTGGAAATTTAGTTGCTACTTTAGCAAAAAAGGCAGAAAACTCTCTTCCATGTCCGATGATAACATCTGGTTTACCGGCTACAACCTTACTAATCATTTCTTCCTTTAATTTGCTAGTTTTTAATTCACTGTGTAGAGTGACGTTTGTTGGATACTGTTCTTCTATTTTTAATTTCCCTTTATAAGCCAAACTCCCCCAACTCTGGTCAGTTATTACGTCTGAAGTTAATATAACAACTTCCGCCTTTTCAACTCCTCTTGTATATAACCTTTCTAAGATATCTAGTGATTTAAATAATATAATGCCAGCAATTATACATATAGCAACCAAGGATATGATTAAAATAAATCTAAGTTGTTTGTTGGGTTGCATATAATCTCTTCCTTTCGACTAGTAACTTTTCTCAATTATACATAAATATTTTAAATAAATGTACAAAAATAATCATTTTATTACTTTTTTCGACATTATTTACAACTGAGTTCCTTTATAAAGCCATATAAAAGGTGCAAACAGCTAGTAACTAACTGTTGCACCTTTTTTAAAGTTCATATTCCCATTCTTCCTGAAGATATAAATACAGAACGAATAATATATTTTCCAATTCTGTTTCGGTTTTGTTCTCCATCTGCATTCCAATCTTCTGCAAAGTTATATGAGCAGTTTGTTTCGTTAAACTGTTTTTCTCTATTAAAGGAATTTGAAGGAAACGATTGCTGTACGTCTTTATTAATTTCCAATCTTTCTCTTTAAAAGCTTTTATTTGCCACTCTTCTAGTCGCAGATAATCTTTCGTTAGCCCTCTTTGACTAATTTCTTTATCTATTGCTGTTTGTTTACCTTTTTTGCTTTTTCGTTCATGTACTACAATTGTGCCTGCTACCAAATCACCTAATCTCTTGTGCTTGGAGTGGAAGAATACCATTAACATTCCTACAAAATAATTTGCAGGGAGAAAATCGACTATACGTAAGAAGTTACGAACAAAGCTAGACAGGAGGGTAATACTGTGACCATTTTCTTGTATGACTCTAATGCCAATTAGTCGTTTACCAAGTGTTTTCCCACCGAAAAAAAACTCTAAAACAAAAAAGTAACCCCAATTTATTATAAACAGTAAAATAATCATGATAGCAAGTGTAGTATTGGCTACATCACCAAATAAGATAAATTGAGAAAAATCCCCACTTATGACTAATATAGTAGAGATTACAATTATTAAATTAACAACTGACAGTACGAGCAAATCAAATAAATAGGCTGCAGAACGACTGCCAAGCCCCGCAGATTTGAATTGCAAAGAGACATATTCGGGTGTTTTAATATTTATTTGTTCCTGTGACAACTACTTAACCCCTTTCCCATAATATATATTTTATTTACATTACCTGTTTCTATTTTTCCAAAAAATAACTATAATGATTGTAAAACAACTTTAAACTTTGCAAATGACTCTCCCTAAAGGAAGTGTTTACATGAATATTAAACAATTCGTAAAAGAAAATCGTAATGACTGGAAGCAACTGGAACAATTAGTCGATACATTCTCCAAACATAGAAGCCATCTATCCAAAAACGATATTAATTCCTTTGACCTCCTTTATCAAAAGGCTGCACAAAATTTATCGTTTAGCCAAACCTATTTTCAAAATGAGGAGGTCACTGCCTATTTAAATGGCTTGGTTTCTAAGTCTCATAACATACTTTACAAAGACCAAGTATCAAGCTTTAAACAAATATATCACTTTTTAAGTTCGAAATTTATTAGACTACTTTTAGAACAGTGGAAGTTCATCATAATAGCCATGTGCCTATTTACATTTGGTGGCTTAGCTAGCTTTTTCTCCGTTTACGAGGATCCGTTACATATCTATTCTATACTTCCAGCAGATATGGTTCAAAGTGTTGATCCTGACCGTTTAGGTAGTAATGAACACTCAGCTAATGACGCCTCCTTGATGTCAGCTAGTATTATGACTAATAACATACAAGTAGCTGTCCTAGCTTTTGCTGGTGGAATAACTTTTGGGCTTCTAACGTTTTACTTGTTAATTTATAACGGAATCCTAGTAGGAGCACTGGCTGCACTTTTCTGGCATTACGATAAAACATATGAATTTTGGGCTTATATTGTCCCACACGGTATGATAGAATTAACAGCTATTTTCATTGCTGGTGGGGCAGGTCTTTTAATGGGTTACAAATTATTTGTCCCTGGTAATTTTTCGCGAATATACCAACTAAAAGAACAAGCCAAACGCTCCGTACAATTATTATTAGGTACGATTCCATTATTTGTCTTGGCAGGTGTAATAGAGGGTTTTATCACACCTGCCAAAATATCACTAGAAGCCAAATATTTAGTTGCAATTATAACAGTAGTTGGCTTGATCCTATACATGGTGATCGGTAAGGTACTATCTGAAAAAAGAACTAGATTAAACCTCGATTCATGATATCAATATAATAAGAAACAGCTGTCACTGCCAATTTTTCTTCAGGGGCTTCCACTAAATGAAGTCCCTGTTTTTCCCATTTCATTTTTTCTTCTTGCTTGAATAGATACTGTTCCTGGGCAACGGATTTCAACATTGCTGCTTGAACATTCACCGATCTTTCTTTAACTCTTTTCTGCAGCAATTCATCTTCAATCCCAATCATATAGAATACATGACGCCTTCTTAGCCTTTTCAAGTACTGTAACCCTCTTTCTTCATATAAAAATGTATGTATATCACTAAACAAAAGAATAAAGCTTCTCTTTTTCTGCATCGTTTGTAAATACTGAAAAACAGAAGTGTAATTAGATTCTGAAGCTTCTACATCAATATTATATAAAGCATGGATTATTTCTTGTAAATGTGCCATTCCTTTAGCAGCTCGAACATACACTTTTACTTCTTTACCAAATGCAAGTACAGAAACATAATCCCCATTCTGAAGAGCTGCAGCACATAAAGTTATTGCAGACTCCAATGATTTCTCCAAGCGATTTACTTTACTTAATTCTGCACCCATCATTCTTCCACAATCAATTAATACAGTAATATACTTCCCATGCTCTGGTTCATATTCGTTAGTCATTACTTCTTGTAGTTTAGCTGTTTGCCGCCAGTTTATTTTTCTCGGATCATCCCCAACGACATAATTTCTAATTTTCGCAAATTCACCAACACCTTGTTGGTGCTTACGAATTTTACTTCCTTCATGCAACAAAAATTTTTGAGCACTTTCCAAGTACTGTTTCGTTTCTGTTAAATCAGGAATGACCTTTACTATTTGCTCTAAAGAAAACGTCTTTTGTTTCTCCCATAACCCTAATACTCCTGTGTACCTAAAATACAATTTTTCAATGTTGTATTTCCCCCGAACAAGTGCTTCGAATGTGTAACTGCTCTTCGCTGTGGATTGCTTATCCACTTCTCCAACAAGAGGAAATGTCGACTTAAAAGTAGCGGGTAACCCATCCTTCAGTTGAAAGTAAGCTTTCTTAGATGAAGTATTTGTTATCGATAGGTTAATGGTATAAGGTATCCCACGTTCTATCTCGTTATTTATTACTCGCTTTATGCTGATTTCTTTCTTACTAGGCGAAAGAAATAGGTCTAGAAAACTAATCCCAATAACTACAATGTTCGCCCCAAAAACAACTTCCCACGAGGTAGCACCAATCCGACTACCTATAATTAAAAGTACTGAGAGTACAAGATAGCTAACTAATAATCTTTTAGTTGGTAATATACCGCTATCTCGGAACAGGAATCGACCCCACCAGTTCTTCAATGATTTGATCAATGGATGCCCCCTCCAATTCTGTGTGCGGAGATAAAAGAATTCGGTGTCTAAGACCTGGTTTTGCGACAACTTTTATATCATCAGGTGTAACATAGTCTCTTTCTGCTAGATAGGCCCAAGCTTGTGCAGCTTTACCGATTGATATAGCAGCTCTAGTACTTGCCCCGACACGAATAGAGTCTGAATCCCTAGTTTTTCTTACTAATTCCATAATATAATGGACCACAGTATCACTAATCGTAACGGCTTTAATTTCTTTACGTATTTCCAAGAAAGTGTCTAAATCAACAACTGACTCTACTTGTGATTCATCGTAGGTATTCTCAATCACTTGCCTTAACACAGCAACTTCCTCTTCAAAGCTAGGAAAGTCAATTAAAAGTTTAAACAAAAACCGATCTTGTTGAGCCTCTGGCAGTGGATATGTACCTTCAAATTCAATTGGATTCTGTGTAGCAACAACAAAGAATACATCAGGCAGAAGATAAGTTTTACCTTGAATGGTAACTTGTTTTTCCTCCATTGCTTCTAATAAGGCTGCTTGTGTTTTGGCTGGCGTACGATTAATTTCATCTGCTAGCAATATGTTTGAAAATATAGGTCCTTTCAAGGTTTGAAAAGAACTATCTTTCATGTTATAAATTGTACTTCCAGTAATATCACTTGGTAGTAGATCTGGTGTAAACTGAATTCTATTAAAAGAGCCACCTATCAGACTAGCTAAAGTTCGTACCATTTGTGTTTTTCCAGTCCCTGGTACACCCTCTAACAATACGTGACCGCCCGAAAGTACGGCTGAAAGTAGCATTCTAATATTCTTACTTTGACCTAATATTCGTTGATCGTACCTGTTAAGCAATGTAGATAATTCTGATCTCATGCTTGCTCCACCTCTTCCCTAAATTGATCCATTTTTTTGGACCATAATAGATATTCTTGTTTACTAATGTTTTGTTGTTCTAATACTTTATTTAAATCATGGTAGAAGGTTAAAATTTCTGCGTTAGGACGCTTCAGTTTTTTAGCTAATAAATCAGTTATTTCCGACCAATCTCTATTAGCACTTATTCCCCATCTATCCTGTAGCTTAATTCTTATAAACTGTGATTGAACAAGTAAAGAATCTCGATATTTATTTGCTTTTAAATACCAAATGGATAGCGCCTTTAGTCTTTCGTCACTATACCGAACAAACTCTTCTCTAGGATTAATAATCGCACCAAATCTTTTCCCTTTATACCATAACCATAGGATAGTTAGTAAGATAACTTGTAACAAGGTTACTAAAAAGTATTGCGGATAGACCTTCCAACCAAGATAACTGTCCGTTTGTCCGTGGACATACTCATCAAAAATGATCCGATTACTTTCTCCATATTGATTGTTTAATAAAGATAAGATAATATCCAAATGGTCTGCATCTAGAATAGTTTGATTTGTCATCCAATCTGGAGTTACAGCAACAATCAAGGATCCTTTTCCATATGACTTTTCAAAAGCAACTATACCATTGTCATCTTGATACAACGATTCAATCTCTTCATTTTTAGGCTTAACTAGCCTATATTGCGAGCTCACCACAGCAGAGACTTGCTCTTCTTGCTGATTTAATAGAGAAATAGGTTTTTCTATCAATTGTGGTGAGTATTCAACAACTGGTTCTGTATTAATACCAAAAAAACCTTTAGGATTTTCTTTAAATAACAGAATCGTATTTCCTGCCTTCATAAATTTTTCGTATTTTTCCACTTTACTAGTATCTTCTACAAAAGATGGTTCCACCATAATCAGTAATTGCTTTGCCTCATTTGAAGGAAGTTTATCCGGACTTTGAGACCATCGTGTTACTGAGGAATGGTTATCTTCTAAATAAGAATATATCGCTTTCGTACCAGTTGGAGACGGCGATGTAGATACAAAGTCCGGATATACTTTAGGATTCTGAGAAAAAGAGAAAAAACTGATTAGTACAAAGGCAAGTAACACAACACCAATCATTGTCCACTTTTTTGGTTGGAAATTATATTTTCCCAATTAATCCACCTGCCCTTGCTGATTAATTCTTGGATTATGGATAAATAAATTTAGAATACTAGAACGATAACGTTGGTGTTCATCTCGTTCAATGTTTCTTTCACCATAAGTAGCCTCATCAAACAAAAGTGTCAGCTCAAAAAACTGCTCGGCCTGACTTCGGTCTCTTTTACTTAATTCTTCATAATAATCCCAATTCGTTTTCCATATCTTAGCCTCTAACCATTCTTTTTCATGAAGGAACAAGAGTAACGCTAAAAACATATGTCTACTTGCTAATGTGTAATTTCCTTTTTCTTCATATTTTTCCGCTTCCGTAATATGTCTTTCATATGTCCAGTCCATTTCATGTAAGGTTTGAATTGGTGAAGCACGAAACTTCCTTGCTCGACTAACATTCTTCCATAGATAGACTACTAATAATAGGATTAGGCATATAGCGACAATAACAATGATCATTAATATACCTTCTGATACACCACTAGTTGGCTCGAATGAACGAAACCAATCTGATAACAGATCTCCTATCCATTCCTTTGCCCTATCCCACCACATTCCAATAAAGGATTCGTGGTTTTTATAATAAGCCTGGTATTCCTGTTTATTTAAGATTGATTCAAGTTGCTGTTTTGCCTCTTCATTGTTCAACTGGACCATCACCTACCTAGTTAAAGGATTACCACCAATTATTCCTTTTCATTATATTCATCTAACATTTCTTTTAAGTCGTCTGCATCATTCCTAACCCTTAGGTCAAAGTATATTACAGCATATCCTACAAACATAATTAACGAAGTAAATACAGAAACAAAATTTATAATTAGAAATAACAAAACACCGTTGCCTAGCACGAAACCTAGTGCAGCTTCGATTGCACCACTAATACATAGTGTAATGAGCCAAAAAATAATAAATAAGCCAAAAGAAAACCATGTACGTTTTTTCGTTAATTGCCAACTGCGTCCAAGACCAGGCATTTCTCCCTCAATTACAACTGCACCAATATAAAAGCTCCATCTCGTTATTAATAAACCCAATCCTATAAAACAACCGAGGAATAGGAGTATCCCTGTTATAATCGCTGCAAAAGGATTGGTAAACGCTAAGCTAACCGTAGTCATCACTACTATAATAAGTGGAACGATAATTAATCCGAAAACGATTAAACCAAACAATAAGCTACTTCCTAGTATAGAGCCGAATTTTGAAAAAGCATCTTTTAGGACACCACCTACTGAAAATTCACGACCGTTTCTAATATGATTAATAGCGATAAATATTGCTGCTTCAGCTACAGGAAAAAATAAAACACTACATACTAGAATTAGAAGGTCCCCACCTATACTTGTTGTAGGTACAGCTTCTCCGGTTCCGTCTAATCCTGATAAAATTTGATCAAAATAAGTAACATTTGATCCAATAAAATCCATACCCGAAGCCATTTGAATAATGGCTTGGATTAAAAATATCGGTCCCATTACAATCAGTAATATTAAGAAGAAATTTGAAAAATGCTTTTTACTTAAGCGGAAAGTGTGGTCTAACACTTCACCAAAATCTTTAGGTCTTTTAAACTGTTCGTTCAACGTTATGTCCTCCCTAAATCACAATTATGTATGCATTACATCGTTATTTTAACATTATTCCAGGTCATATAGAGTAAAAATTTGTAAGAAAAGTAAATAAGTTTCCCAGAATTTTAGAAGAAAAGCGTGGAACGGTGGATAGCGACGTACCATCTTGACTGAACTCCAAGAGATAAAGTCTACACCATAACCGAAGTGATTTCGGATTCGACCATGCGTCGGATTGTTATCTTATGGAGGTGAGGGAAGTCTATCTAGTTATACTGGCACTTGAGCCATGGACGGGGGTGATTTTTATAATCTTCTATACTAAAATAAAATCGGTACGCATTATAAAACGTACCGTTATCTAATACTTATTTACTAGTTCCAAAGAATACTTTGGGAATTTCTGTCATAAACTTAAGTGATTTTTTCGTTGTAGGATGGGTGAATGCTAAAACTTGTGCATGTAGTCCTAATCTACCTATTGGATTACTTTTTGATCCATATTTTTTATCGCCCACTATCGAGTGACCTAAATCTTGCATGTGAACTCGAATTTGGTTTTTGCGGCCTGTTTCTAACTCCACTTCTAATAAGGAATATTTACTATTACTTTGAAGTACCTTGTAATGGGTTACAGCATGTTTTCCATCTGGAGCATGTTGTTTAGAATACACCTTGTGGTTTTTCCCTTCCACTAACCAAGAAGAAATAGTTCCTTCTAGTTTCTGTACCTTCCCCTCAACAAGCGCTACATACTTCCTTTCATTTACAGTATCCTTCCAATTATCTTGTAGTTTTTTCTTTGTTTTTTCATTTTTAGCAAACATCATTACTCCAGAGGTATCTCTATCTAAACGGTGAACAATGTAAATTCGATTCTTTGGGTTCTGATGTTTGACATGATTCATTAATTGGCGATATGCGGTTAATTGCTTTTCCTTTTCTGATGCAATTGATAATAAGCCTGACTCTTTATTAATAACAATGATATCCTCATCTTCATGTAAAATTGTAATACCCTTAAACTCCGTTTTTTCTACTATCTTATATTTTCTTATTGTAACTAACTGGCCCGGAGCTAACTGCAAATTATGTAAGGTTTGGATCTGGTTATCCACTAAAACTTGTCCACGTGTAAGCATCGATTTCACAGAATTACGACTCCTATTAGACAAAACCTCTAACAAATACGGTAGCAGCTCAATTCTTTCATTCACTCTGAACTCTTCAACCTTCTGGTTATGTTTACTTCCCTTATTATGCCCTTGCTTCATAGTAGTTATATCCTCCTAATTATCTGAACATCTATTTTGATTACTTTTAAGATGTCAATCCTCGTCTTTTATATCGATGTCTTCCGGAATTGGTTCATTCAAAAAATCCTGTATTAATTTACGATATTTCTCTACTTGCTCCAAATGCGTGGCAAATTGCCCTTGATAAATTAAATATTGTTCACCATCAAATACCGCCCTAATTTTTTTCTGAGTGACCAAATTGGCAATATGATCCTCCGGTAAAGATAAATATTCTGCTGTTTCCTTTATAGAAAGATACAAACTTTTCACCTACTAGTAAATATTAATCATATAAATAAGCATACCAGATTACACGAATTGGTATGCTTATTATTTATAGATTATTTCTCATTTTTTATACTTCAACAGTGCTTTCTTTACTATGCTTTTTCTCTGACTCTGCAACTACTACAGCACAAGCTGCATCTCCAGTAATATTTACAGCTGTACGGGTCATATCAAGAATTCGGTCAATCCCTATAATTAGCGCGATACCTTCAACAGGTAAATCAACTTGTTGCAATACCATTGCTAACATGATAAGCCCTACACCAGGAACCCCAGCAGTACCAATACTAGCCAATACTGCTGTTAGTACAACCATTACTAACTGCGTAAAAGATAAATCTGTATTATAAACCTGTGCAATAAAAATAGTCGCTACACCTTGCATAATAGCAGTTCCATCCATGTTAATGGTTGCACCTAACGGCTGAACAAAGCTACTAATTGGCTTCGGTACTTTTAAGTTTTCCTGAGCCATTTTCATAGAAATCGGCAACGTTGAGCTACTACTTGATGTACTAAACGCAACGGTCATCGCCGGGAAAAAACCTTTAAAGAATGTAATTGGATTCATCTTCCCAAGAGCATATACTGCGGAACCATATGTCACGATCGCATGTATGATCAGAGCAATAAACACTACTGCCATATAAGAAATCATTGCTTTCATTCCATCGATTCCCATACGTCCAATTGCTGATGCAAGTAAACCGAATGCACCATATGGAGCAAAGCGCATGATTAAGTTTACAAGGAACATCATTATTTCATTCCCTTGTTCAACTAACTTTAAAATACCTTCCGTTTTCTTACCAAGCATTGCTAGCGCAAATCCAACAAAGATAGAAAATGCAATAATTTGAAGCATATTTCCTTCAACCATTGATTGGATAGGGTTAGTTGGGATGATACTTGTAAAGGTATCGACTACAGAGGGTGCCTTCGTACTTTCAAACTCCGCCCCAGTAGGATCAATACCTGCATTACCCGGCTTAAATAAATAGGCCAAAGCAAGCGCGATCGTAATAGCAACAGTTGTTGTTGCTAAGAAGAATGCTAATGTTTTTCCACCTATCCGTCCAAGCTTTCTAGGGTTTCCTAATGAAGCAGTACCTAGGGTAATAGAAAAGAAGACGATAGGAACAACAAGCATCTTAATGAGGTTTAAAAATAAAGTACCTAGTGGGCTGAATAAATAAGTATCAAAACCTGTAAATAAGTCCGGGGCTGTAATGTGGAGAATCAAACCAACAATAGCACCAAGTAAAAGTCCTACTAAAATTTTAATAGTTAATTTCATAATTTTCCTCCTTTTTTAATTTTTGTATCTGGATGAATAGTACAACTGTAGCTAAAAATATGAAAGGACTCCGATATTACTATTACATGATATATTTGACAATATGTCAAACAATTCACTCATATTCATCTAAACATTAGACACACAATGGAGTAAGCGTTCTCAAAATGATATAAAAAATAAAATTGAAACCAACTGTATCTGATAATCGTAAACAATTACGTAAAACAAATTTAAAACCCTAAAGGAGAAATTACATTGGGAAACATTTTACTATTTTCACTTATTGTTGGCTTAGCTTCAGTACTTCTAATGATGCCAATATTTCAGAAAAGTAGTACTTCTAAAAAAGAAAAACAGAAAGCCTATTATTCCTGGCCAATCATCCTTCTATTATTCTTAATCATTCCAGTAGTATTTGGTTTTTATTATTTCACCAATTTAGATCGCAACATCTCATCCGTTTGGCCTTTATTTATTATAGTTACTGCAATAGGTACATTATTTGCTTCTGGAAAAGAACGTTTGGTTAAAGGAGTTATGTTATTAGGTAGTATTGCTGTAGGGATTTACTTTCTTTCTGCCTTCCTCTTTAATGCAGACGAAAAATATAAAACTGCAGAAATGGAAGAACAAACAGAGATAGAAGCTTTTGACGAAACGAAAACACCTGCAAGCGTACCACCGCAATTTGCTAAAAATAAAATGAGAAAAGCATTCGGTCAAGTACCAAACACTAGTTACTATGAGCTTGGGAACCTACAAATACAAAAAGTTAACGAGGAATATGTTTATATAGCACCAGTAGAATTTTCTGGATTTTTCAAATGGTGGAATGGTGATCAAACACCTGGTTATTTTTCATTAAGTGCAACTGATTCATCTGATAATCCTACGTTTATTGAAGAAGAAATGGTCTATACACCTTCCTCCTATTTTAATAAAAATATAGAACGTCATATTCGCTTAAAATACCCAAACAAGATATTTTACGGAGACGTTCAGTTAGAAATTGATGACGAAGGTAAACCATACTATATTCGAACATATGGTGACTTTATTTCAGCTCGTAACGGATTCGTCGTAAATGGTGTAGTCGTTGTCGATCCACAAAGTGGGGATACATCTGCATACAACATGGAAGATATACCAGCATTTATTGATGGTGCGGTTGCTCCTGAAGCAGTTAGTAAGAAGAATAGTTATTACGGTAATTATATCCATGGTTTTTGGAATAGTGTATTCGCAAAATCAGACGTAAAGTTGCCTTCTGATGAAGGAACGGAAGCAAATGTTAGTCCTATTTTTGATGAAAATGGTACGATGTACTACTTTACAGATTTTACAAGTCCTAAAGAAGGCGTAGATTCGATGTTAGGATATTCCTTAACGAATGCACGAACAGGAAAGGCAACCTATTATACTGGCAACCTTGAAGCATCTTATATGGATTCCCAAGGTGCTCTTGATATAATCGAAAAGCAATTCATTGAAAAGGAATGGAACGGGGAAATGCCGGTTTTGTATAATTTCTATGGCGAAGCTAGTTGGTTAACACCTGTATTAGACTCTAATGGCTTTCTGCAAAATTACTTTATTGTATCAGCAGCAAATCCAGAGCTATCCACCTACGCCTCTACACCTAATGAAGCATTAAAAAAATATAAAACTACCCTACAAAGAGGTGGTAGCAGTGTCGACGGTAGTTCTGATGCGCAAGAAAAGCAAATTTCTGGTACCGTTTTAAGAGCTTACAAAGAAAAAGCAGAGAATTATACCATCGTTTATTTTATATTAGATAACAAGCAAAATTTTATGGTTTCTTCAGAAAATAATCCAATGGCCATTTATATTCAAGAAAACGACAAAGTCACGCTTACTTATTTAGACACTGGTGAGAGCTTCTCCCCTGTTAAGGAAATGACGATACAAGGTTTAGAATAGACTTGAATGTTGACGTTAATAGATCTTAAAAAATAGAAAATCAAATTATTGAATCAAAGACATTTTAGATAAAACATAAACAGATTGTTTGATTTAATATCAAGCAATCTGTTTTTTTAAATTAGTTAAAGATTGTTTGCGTTCGGAGTATATTCTTTCTATTTCAACTTTTTTAAATCAAGTTGAGCTTTCCTTCCAATTTTTATTTTCCAAATATGTGGAAGAAGAGTCTAAAAAAATATAAAATTAGAAATAAAGTAAAGAGAGGTGTTTTTATTTGATTCAACGACATGAGGTTTTATTTAAGCAAATAGAGACTTACCGAAATGAGATTCTAAGTGTAATTGAGGATATAACTGATAAAGATGCGGAACGAATTCCAAAGGGTTTTAATAACAATATACGTTGGAACTTAGGTCATATTTTACTAGATCAATATCTATGGATAATCACGCTAACAAAGGATAGTCTACCAATTTCACCGGATTATAAAGCTTGGTTCGGGTTTGGAACATCTCCAAGTGATTTTACAGAAAAAACCCCGTCTCTGTCAGAACTGAAACAATTATTAATTGCCCAACCTAACGAAATTAAAATGCACTATGGGAACAAGTTAGACGTGACATTTCCTCCCATTGAAATGGGACTGTATACCATTGAACAAGTCCTTATAAGAACTATATTCCATGAGGGCATGCATCTACAAACTATAATAGATATCAGAAAGCTCTTGAACTAACATTAGTGTCTAGCAAAAAAAATTAAGACAAGATTTAATTATAAGTTTTGTTTGCCCCTATTTCCAATATTGTTTCACTTCGTTTCTCATCGCGTTCACCACAGTATTTTTATATCGAACAGCAAGCATTAGCACCTTCAGCTTTTGTGTAAAGGATAGCGATTTAAAGCGAGGTTCTTTCTTTAGAAAAGTTTTTACAATAGACCAGGTAGTCGGTTTACTTAACGACTTTGTATTGGTGTCCTTGTTAAATACTTGTTGAAGTAAAGCTTTTAACCCAACAGATTGTCTATTTGCAATAATAACAGGAACTTCTTTAGCTTTTTCGTGTTTTTGTAAATACTGTAATCTATTCTGACCATAAATAATGGTGTAGCTATTTTCATTTTTATTTTTCCTGACAACTAAAAGGTGCATGCTATCCAACAAGAAGAGATGAAGTCTTTTCATTTGAGAGGTTATCCTTAAATTATCACTCGATTTAATTTTTGAAAGTGGTACATAATTTACAATAAACTTCATTCAGACACCACCCCTTTACATATTGTTACCTCAATAAACTTAATAGATAGCCGATTATTTATTGTTATAGTATATGAGGTGCATACAATAATGGTACACAGAAAAAATGCTTTTTTTAGACTCTTTACGTAAACTGTGGTGTTTTTTTATTGTAAAGTTGAGAGAAAATGCGTAGCAACTAACTTATTACAATCCCTTTCCACAAAGAAAATCGTAACTTATTGAAGCAGATTAGTATTTAGTGCCGTTAATTTCTTCTACCTCAAAATACAGCAACGATTAAGATAGATTAGTGCAGTTAATTTCTTCCACCTTAAAATACCGCAACGATTGAGATGGATAGAATAATTTCTTGCGACGCATTTTATCAATATTGTGATATAAGCAACAATAGTTATCAAAGAGCCATTTTAAAAATATATTTTAAACGTAATAAGCGTCAAATAAAAAAAACGGACTAATTAGGTCCGTTTTTTATCCCATAATATTGTATCCAGAATCAACATGAACAACTTCGCCAGTAACTCCTCTCGAGATCGAGCTGAGCAAAACAATTGTCATGTCCCCTACTTCTTCCTGTGTAACATTTCGTTTTAATGGTGCTTTCTGCTCAATATCATGTAGCATTTGATTAAAAGAAGGAATGCCTTTTGCAGCAAGTGTACGAATTGGACCGGCTGATATAGCATTAACTCTTATATTTTCTTGACCTAAATCTAATGCAAGATATTTAACAGATGATTCTAACGCTGCTTTTGCAACACCCATAACCTTGTATCCATCAAGTGCACGTTCAGCACCTAATGCACTCATTGTAACAATCGAGCTTCCGTCAGCTAAACACATTTTCGCTTCTCTTGCTACTGCAATTAATGAGTAAGCGCTTGTGTCCTGCGCAAAAGCATATCCACTCCTAGACGTATCAATAAATTCAGATTTCAAATCTTCTCCATGTGCAAAAGCAATCGAATGCACGACACCGTGAATGGTTCCCACCTTCTCTTTAATTTCCGTGAAGGCTTGGTTAATGCTCTCATCATTATTTACATCACATTGCACGACTAACTCTGCTTCAAAGTTATGTTCACTTAATAGCTTATTTAGTTTTGATAAGGAACGCTCTTTTCTGTATGTAAAGATAACTTTTGCCCCTGCTTTATAAAGCGACTGAGCAACTCCCCAAGCTAAGCTCCGCTGGTTTGCTACCCCCATAACAACAAATGTTTTTTCCTTTAATTGCAATAAATCTTCCATAATTTCCTCCAATATCTAATTACGTTTACTTTACCAATAAGATTCTATCATATTCTAACCATTTCCATATAATTATAGAGCCATCTTTTAATCTAAATTAGAATTCCCCTTTAAAATATGAAGTTCCCCAGATATTTTATGCATCTTTTGCAACAATAACAAGAAGCTAATTTACTGAATAACTTTTTGTTTTGTGATATTTTAAAATCAGTTCAACTAATTGGAGGTTACATTAATGGTCGATAAGAACAGTAAAAAACAAGAAATAATCGATGCATTCCATTTTAGACATTCTACTAAGAAATTTGATGGTAATAAAGTCATACCTGATGAAGACATGAGATTTATATTAGAAACAGGTAGACTCTCTCCAAGCTCGTTTGGGTTTGAACCTTGGAGGTTTTTAGTAATACAAAACCGCACGTTACGTGATAAAATTAAAGATGCTTCATGGGGAGCTTTTGGAAAATTACCTGAAGCTAGTCATTTCGTCATTATTTTAGCTAGGACGGACTCGGATACTAAATATAATTCTCCATACATAAAGGATCATATAACAAACATTATGCATATTCCTGAAGAATTTCAGGGAAAATTTCTTAGTCGTGTTGAGGAATTTCAGAGAGATGATTTTAAGCTATTAGACAATCAACGATCCCTTTTTGATTGGGCGGGCAAGCAAACCTACATTCCATTAGCGAACATGATGACAACAGCAGCACAAATTGGGATAGACTCCTGTCCAATTGAAGGCTTTAATATGGAAACAATGAATCAGATATTGAAGGAAGAAGGATTATTAGAAGATGGTCACTTTTCCATTTCTGTTATGATCGCTTTTGGATATCGTGTGGAAGATCCACCAAATCCAAAGGCCAGGAGGAACTTTGACGATATTGTTAAATGGGTAGAATAAGGAAGCATGAATTGCGGGGGTCGTTAAGTGATCCCCCGCAACAAAGAATAATTTACTATAACTTTATCTTTGTTGATCTTTTTGTTCTAAAAAAATCTCCTTCTTTGCTTTTTCGTGCAGTTTCCCCAGGACGTTCCGCAACTGGTTTTAACAATGGGATGTGTTTCGAACAATGAATATATGCCTCCTCCACCTTTACTAAAACCCATTGCTCTGGCCTATCCCCTTCCTTTTCTTGTATATCGTTTAGTTGTTCACCAGTTAGTTTCAACTTATAAATATCTTGTTTCTCAATAATAGTAGCCTTACCATTTATATGTAACCCTACAGTATGCTCAAAAAAGTCAATAATCATTAACCCTATATGTGGGTTTTCCACAATATTTCCAAGGCTTGCCATTACACCATTTCCACGGTACTCTGGATAGATGATTCTATCCTCACCTATATCTCTTATAAATCCAGGATACCCACCTCTAAAAGAAGCATCACAATTCCCAGCAGCATTCGCTGTAGATATGAACATCATCGACTGCTTAGAAAGAAATTCTCGCATCTCATCATTCAAAAAATCCAACATTTGATTATTATAGAAAGCATTCGCCCGTTTTTTATTCCCAAATTTATTCTGTAGAAAGTTTTCCCCAGTTTGATTTCGCATTTATTTATCAATCCTCTCTACATTGGCCTATGATCAGCTTATCATATCAATCTATATTAATCCTTAACATTGTTAAGTAATCTAACAACTAGTCATTCATCAAATTATTATCATAATCTACCTATTAATGGATTCTTTATCAAGATTTTAAAAATAACTTCCAATATAACAATTATTACGTTTCAAATTATAAAATATTTAAAATTCATGCAAGGTTGTCCAATTGGTTGCATATACATTTCCTAATGCTATTATCATTTCTCATGAACCATTACATTGGAGTAAGCCTATGTAAAATCTTAACACTTGGTCACTAGAAAGGTGTTAGCAATTTTATAAATAATCGGGCTATAAGAATTAAAGGAGGAAGAATTTTGGAAGCACTGTTACCAACTGGATTTGAAATATCAACAGAAGCAATCATTGCACTACTAAAAATCATTGCAATTGATATTATTTTATCTGGAGATAATGCGATTGTAATTGCAATGGCTACAAAGAATTTACCAAAAAAGCTACAAAATAAAGCTATCTTTTGGGGAACAGCAGGTGCAGTTGGATTACGGATCTTATTTGCAACACTTATCGTCTACTTATTAAATATTCCTTATGTTCATCTAATCGGGGGTATCCTATTATTGTGGATCGCTTATAAGGTACTAGTGGAAGAGGAAGAAGATGCTAATATTAAATCCTACAATAGTGTGTATAGAGCTGTTGTTACCATAATTATTGCTGATGCAGCAATGAGTCTAGACAATGTCGTTGCTGTCGCTGGTGCTGCACACGGGCAAATTGGGATGATTGCTCTAGGAGTATTAGTAAGTATTCCTATCATGATTTTTGGTTCTAAAGTCATTGTACTTATTCTTGAAAAATACCGTTGGATTGCATACATTGGATCAGGAATTTTAGCATGGACTGCAGGTGAAATGATTGTAGAGGATAGTGTCATTAAAGATATGTTACAACTAGCTCCCGGCCCAATTATATACATTTTAACTAGTATAATTACAATTGCCGTTCTACTTCTCGGCTATGTAGAGAACAAAAGTAATACGCAACAGACTTAAAAGAATGATCTTAATTGATCATTCTTTTTTTCATAAAATATTATTTTGAATATGATAATCCTCTATATTTAATTCTGTAAATTCTCCGGTTATAAGACTAGCAAGTTGGGATCCTATATATGGTCCACTTGTTAACCCAGAAGCACCTAATCCATTCGCTATATAGAGTCTTTTCCAATTTGGAACATTACCGAATACGGGTAAGTGATCTTTTGTAAATGGTCTAAAACCTACCCGTGTTTCTACGTAAGTACTATTAGAGAGACCCGGTGCAATTTCCATTGTCTTTCTTAAAATAGAATGGATGCCCTCTAACGTTACCCTATGATCCAGTCCCTGGTTATTTTCTTGTGTGGCACCAACGACTATTTTGCCTTGCTCGAACGGCAACAGATAAAAGTTATATGGTCCCATTACTACTGGCCAATTACTTGTATTTACGTTGGATAAATGTAGGTGCATGATCTGGGCCTTTTGTGATGAAACTGGAAAATCAATTCCTAATGGCTTCAATATATGATTAGCCCATACACCACCAGTTACGATGACTTTGTCTGCAACGTATTTCTCCCCGTCTATTTCAACTCCATTAACCTCACTTTGTTCGACTAATAAGGATGCGTCACCAACAATTATTCTACCATTCAACTTTCTTGTCGCACGAATCAAAGCATCCCGTAGTGCCGCACCATTGACTCGTGCAGCTCCACTGATCTGGATAGCACCATACTCTTCGGAGAGCGGAGGAAATAATTGTCTCGTTTTTACGCTAGTTAGTTTTGTTACTTCTCCCATCTCTGGGGTTTCTTTTTGACGTTGTTTGGCCATCTCCATTTTTCTATCTATCTTTTGTTCCGTATCATAAATATTAATAGCGCCAACCTTTGCATAACCCGTCTGGGTCTCCCCTAACTCTTCTAACTCTTTTAGTAGCTTCGGATAACTGTTTGCTCCATTTGTAACCAATTGGTACCATTTTTTATTCTGACGATTTGTCAGCCACGGACAAACAATACCCGCTGCAGCATATGTTGCTTCCCCGACATCCCTTCGATCAACTAATGTGACGGACACACCTTTTTTTGCTAAATAAAAAGCCGTTGATGCACCAAGAATTCCTGCTCCTACAACAATTACCTTCTCCATACCTAACACCTATTCCATGTAAGTTTATCTTGTCATTCTACAGGATAGAAAGAACAATCACAATTAGTAACTACAATTCATCCAAGCTAAGCCAATTATGCTAGCTAACATTCTATCGCATCATAGAAAAAAGCAACTTACCTCGAATAAGTTGCTTTTTTCCATTATGGAAGTCTATTACCTGCTGCAAGATAAAGTTCATACCATTCTTGTCTTGTTAACTCAATATCTGATGCCTTAGAAATCTCAGTTAATCGCTGTGGATTCATCGTACCAACAATTGGTTGAATATTTCCTGGATGCCTTAGAATCCAAGCAATGGCGATTGCAGAATCAGTTACCTTATATTTAGCAGCAAGTTCCTGTAGCTTTGCATTTAATTCAGGAAACTTTTCATTGCCTACAAACACACCCTTAAACATCCCGTGTTGGAATGGCGACCATGCTTGAATCGTCATATTATTTAACCTACTATAATCAAGAACACTGCTATCACGAACAATGGCAGGATCATCCTCCATATTTACATTTAACCCCGAATCAATCATAGGTGTAAACATGACACTTAACTGTAACTGATTAATGATTAAGTCCTGTTTTATGTATTTCTTTAATAACTCGACTTGCATTGGATTATGATTACTTACACCAAAATGTCTTACCTTTCCACTTTCTTTTAATTCACTAAAAGCTTCTGCTACTTCTTCCGGTTCTACTAAAGCATCTGGACGGTGGAGTAAAAGCACATCAATGTAATCCGTGTTAAGTCGTTTTAAACTTCCATCTACAGATGATAAAATGTGCTCTTTTGAAAAATCAAAGAATCCCTTCCTTATCCCACATTTTGTTTGTATGTACATTTTTTCCCTTATCGAATCATTCATACCGATAGCTTCGGAAAATATCTCCTCCGATTTTCCTGCTCCATAAATATCTGCATGGTCAAAAAAGTTAACACCATTATCTAAAGCGTTTTCAATAACCTCAGCAGCCTCCTTATGGGATAGCTGACTCATTCGCATACACCCTAATGATACTTCACCAACTTCTAGTTCACTCGTACCTAGTTTGACTTTCTTCAAGATTATCACTCCTTCTATTCTTTATGTTTCTATATTAACGCGTTAACCTAAAAAAATGCAGTAATACACACTGGAATTAAGTTCTTTACTTTTATTATGACGTATCCCAGTCTCTTTGAAAATTAAAACCCTTCCATTGCTTGCATTAAGCAATGGAAGGGTTTTATTTCTAACCCATTCACGCTTATACCTCTAATTGCCTAAAAACCCACCTTAAAAATATATAAAATATATTACGATTACTAGTACAATACGATATATGGCAAATGGAATAAGTTTAATTTTGTTAATTAATTTCAAGAAAAATTGAATAGATATTAGCGCAAATATAAATGCACTAATAAACCCTACAATAAAAAATGGCAAATCACTAACGGAAAAATATTCAAGGTTCTTAATTAATGAAAGTGCACTGGCACCAAACATAATGGGTACCGCCATGATGAATGTAAAATCTGCTGCTGCACGATGACTTAAGCCTAATAACACACCACCAGAAATTGTGGAACCAGATCTCGAAAAACCAGGCCATAATGATAAGCATTGAATCAATCCTATTAGTAAAGCCTGTCTATAAGAGATTTGGTCAACACTCTCCGTAATCGGCTTATCATATTTTGAACTAACTCTATCTGCTACGATCATAAGAATTGCACCTATAACCAAACCAATCATAACCGTAGATGTAGAAAATAAATGTTCGTCAATATAATCTTCAAACAAAACACCTAAAATCCCTGCAGGAATTAATCCAACAATTACTTGTGATAATTTCAGTTTTGTTTTTTTACTACTATCACTACTTTTACGCAGCCCAAACATTTCTAAAAAGCGATGCCTAAATACAACCACTACTGCCATAATGGAACCAAGCTGGATGACAACTTTAAATGTATTTGCTACATATTTTGTTAGAAACTCTTTAGATTGTAGCCACATATCATCAACAATAATCATATGTCCTGTAGACGACACAGGTGCAAATTCTGTTAAACCTTCTACCATACCTAAAATAATAGCCTTGATAAACTCTATGAGCTCCATGCTTTTTCCCCTTTAACTTTAAAATGTTCTAACAGATTCTACCATGAATTCTACATATAATATAGTCTTATTTTTGATTACTAAAAACCCCTATATTGGCTATAGGAGTTAATTAGTTTTTACGTATTCGTCTCTAATTGGTAGATAAAAACTTGAATACTGTCCGGTGGATCGACTATTTGATTTCGAACGATATAAGCCTTGCAGCTATTGTTCAATAATTTATATAACGTGTTAAAATACAGGTTATTTGAAATAATAAGACCCAGTATCGCTTGAAAGGTTCTCTTATTTTTAGTTTGAATCAGCTTTATAAGTGATTGGACAGCATGGTATTTTGCTTTAAAAAGTAATTGGTTAAATGGTTTGGTATGCTTTCTTCTTACTAACTTCCTAAGCGGTTCGACATGATAATTAATGGCAAGCTTATCAATCTTGGAAATGATTAACTGTAAGCGTAAATTTAATTCCACCTTGTCGATAAAACCATTATAATATTCGTTCTCAAGCTCTATTAGTTCATCTAAAAGCTCGTTAATCAACTTCACTGTTTTTCACCTTTCTCTGCATAGTCAGATCAATCTAACCTTCTAGATATTCTTACGGCTATAGAAAACAGTGTAGTCACTATTTGGCAGTTCCATACTTGAACAAAATATCACTTGTGTTATATCGTTCAAATTAAGTTTAGGGTGACAGATTTAGTGAGACACAAGCCTAAATATGAGAAATCGCTCATACGGATTTCTGTCATACTCGGGTAACGTTATTTCTTTGATTAATTGAAAAGAAGTTTGGTAGCTAAGATAATAAACATATTCATCAGAGGGGTAATACAATATTAACTCGACCTCTCGATTATGTTGTTCAACTGAATACAATATTTTATTGATCACAGTCATAAATATTTGTACCGAAAATGGATTAAAAAAATAAAAACGATTGTCCAATTTATTTACAGGATAGTCTTGTGCAAATCCATTAAAAAATAATGTATCGTTTTTCCTACCTGTTATTTGTTCTGAGTAACGATATTTATTTTTGATAGCTTCCTTGTAATAGATTTGATTCATTTCTACTCCAGTAACCATCAAGTCATAGTGATAATGAATAAAAAAATTGAGTCGACCCTTACCACAACCAAAATCGACAAAACGGTCTATATGGTTAACCTGATAGTCCGCGAATAGATGTTCTAAAGCGGCATAAGGAGTAGCCTCATATCGGTGATAGTGATCAGATTGATTAAATCCTTTTTGTTCCTTTGTCGTATGAATATTTAATAATTTGTCGTAAAAATGTTCCTTCATGAAATCTCTCCCCATATCCATGTATGAAAAGACGCAGTGATGGTTTACCGCGTTTTAATAATTAATTAGTATATCTATTTAATAATGATAGGTTCTAATTTACTTATGTCAACTTTAGGCTCGATTTAAGATTAAAATAATGAGTTTAACCACTTTTCTAATTTTACCTAATTAACCCTTCCTGCATCCATTTAGATGATAGTCTTTTTGATTATCCAATTTTAGTGAGATCACAGTTGAGTGTAACCACCCTTGAAGAGTCAGCAAACCTCATAGTTTTTTGTGATAATTCATTACATATTATTAGATACACTAAATAAAAAGTAATACACTTATGAATGAGGAGCAATCAACATAATCAATTTTTTTGACGCACCGATTAAAAAGGAGGGCTTGCATGTCAACAAGTAAAATCTTAATTGCACAGGACATTGATAATAAATTAGTAGAAGCAATTAGAAAGACAATTCCAAATTGGGAAGTAATAGTTGGCAAAGACGATGCGATTTGGAGCAAGCATATGGATGATGCTGAAGTTATTGCCGGTTGGAAAGAAGGAATGGAGAATATTGTTAGACAGGCTAACACAAACTTACGCTGGATTCAAAGTTGGAGTGCTGGTGTTGACTATTATCCATTACAGGATTTAGAGAATAAATCAATTTATTTGACTAGTGCAACAGGGGTCCATGCCTATCCAATCTCAGAGACTATATTTGCTATGATGTTAGGGTTTACGAGAAAGTTACATAGTTATGTACGTAATCAAGTAAATAAAAGATGGGCTAATGAAAACATAAATGGTGAGTTACATGGTAAGACAATTGGTATCATAGGTGTGGGGGCCATCGGAAAGGAAACAGCTAAAATTGCAAATGCTTTTGGGATGAAAGTAATTGGCGTCCGTAACTCTAAAATGGAAGAACCATATATAGACCAAATGGTAACTACAAATCAAGTTAATGAGATTTTGCCAAACTGTGATTTTATTGTTGTGACATTGCCACTCACACAAAATACATACCATTACTTTGGTCCGGAGCAATTTAACCTAATGAAACCATCCAGTTTCTTTGTTAATATTGGACGCGGAGAAGTCGTTAATGAACAAGCGCTAATTCAAGCGCTAAAGAACCAGCAAATTGCCGGCGCAGGACTAGATGTATTTGAAAAAGAACCACTAGACAAACAGAGTTCCTTATGGGAAATGGAAAATGTCATTATTACACCACATACTGCGGGGGCTACTGCTTATTACGACAACCGTGTAGTCGAGGATATACTTATACCAAACCTCAAACAATATATAACTGGTAATCCTCCTTTTATCAATCTGGTTAACTATGATCGAGGTTATTAATCATAAAGGGTTCGTTTTGTTTTAATTGTTTCAAAACCTATACAATTGAATTCAGTATATTAGGCTCGACAGCATTTTATTTAAACTTCGAGCCTAATATGCGTTATTCTATTTCTGAGTTTTTATTTCATCCATTAGATACTGAACAAATTGTTCATCCTTCTCAAGCCATACTTGATAGTGTCTTTTTATATATTTCTCGGCTTCTTCAAAGTTTTCAAATGTTTCCTCTTTCGTATGGCCATTGTTCTTAATTTTCCAATTGGTAAGACCATCATCCAAAGGATAGATAAAAAATACTTGATTGTTTTGTCCTTGATATAGGGTACCAAATGAGGAACCTTTTACATTGTATTTATTTCGTTTCGCATCGATACGGAGTGGTTCTATATGGAACGTCCCAGCAACAAACGTTTTATAAGCTTCCTCTGAAAGGGATGCACCAGAAGCTTTTGCATGACCGCCTCCTCCATAAGTAGCAGCTATTTCTGAGACATCAACATCATCGTGAATGGTCCGAAAACCCATTCGTTTACTACCTATGTTTAGGATGACAATATAATCGAGATGTGGGTATTCTTTTCCTAGTTCATTCCCAAGCTCCGAATGGTATAATTCGGCATAAATAACACCAATAAAGTGACCATTCGATTCCGTTTGAACTAACTGACGTTTTTTTCGTCTTATGTACCTTTCAATCGAGTCTTCTTCCATTTCTAATATCTTATTTTCAAATTCATTGAAGAAAAAGTGATCATTTTCTTTAAGCC
The DNA here is from genome assembly GCF_014280935.1 of Aquibacillus kalidii. Lineage (GTDB taxonomy): Bacteria > Bacillota > Bacilli > Bacillales > Amphibacillaceae > Aquibacillus_D > Aquibacillus_D kalidii. The sequence continues at coordinate 36,911 of NZ_JACLZI010000052.1, read as the reverse complement.
GGAGAAGCATGGTTTCTTCAAAATGATCCATTGATACAAGAAAGAATAAGGTGTTAAGTCTTTTTGCTACTATATTATTATTTTTTTCCCATTCCCACGTATCGTATTGTCTAACTAACTCGACGAATTCAGAAATTACTTCCTTTTCATCTATTAATTGCTGAGAGATCAGATAATCATAATAGAGCGAAGTTGCAGAAGTTAATTTCCCCTGCTTATTCTCAACCTCGACATGTCCCCATTCGTAATTATTAAAGCTAACTGCGGATTTATGGTGGTCAATCAGTTTCACTTTCCCACCACTTTTATAAAACTCTTCTAACTTTATTTCATTTTCTTCATTAACGGATAGGTCTGTAATAAAAAGGAATGTTTCTTTATCACGCTTTTCTAAAAAAAACTCTACTTCACGATTTAGGCTTGATATAGAGTTATAGCGAACGTCTACTTGATCACCAAATGCAAGTTTTGCTAAAATTCCACACCCAATTCCATCTAGATCGTTATGTGTTAAAAGTTTATACATTAGCTTCACCTCAAACAATAGTATGTTCCTTGTTTCTACCTTTTGCAATTTATTATTGATACATGCTCTTGATTTTCTCTAAGTCGTGTATAAGGTCTTTTATTTCAGTTTGACTTAACCTAACTGGTAACTGATCATATAATGTAAGTACTTGCCCATCCGGATCCGTTGTATGATTCGTTAAATATTTGTGTAAGGAGTCTAGTTGCCTTTCGTTTAAAGTGGATTGTGTGTCAAAATGTTTAATTTGTTGTAGGGTGAATTCATTTCTTTCACTGTCAAATTCACCATTAATTACTTGACCTGTAAGATTCATTCATCTACCTCCATTGTTTTTTCTAGTTTGCAATTTATTAACACTTTTATGTAAATAGCGACAGGATTTTCCTAACCTCTTACCGAATAAAACGTTACAAAGCAATCAAAGAGATGGGATGTGCTATTGGATGAATGAGAGGAAACCTACTAAAATAAGAATCATCGGCTCGGTTGCAAGCGGCAAAACAACTTTAGCTAAACAACTATCACAGACGTTTCATATCCCCATGTATGAATTAGATAATGTGGTATGGGAAAGACAACAATCTGGAGATATCAGGAGAACAGATCAAGAAAGAGAAGCCTGTTTACACACTATTGTAGACTCTCATAGCTGGATAATTGAAGGGGTGCACAATGAAGGGTGGGTGAATAATACCTTTAAAGAAGCAGATATTATCATCTTTTTAGATACTAGTTACTCGATTAGACAATATAGAATCGTAAAGAGGTTCGTTTTACAGTTATTGCGTTTGGAGCAGTCTAACTATACGCCAACTTTTAAGATTTTTTTCAAGATGTTTAAATGGAACAAACAATTTGAACAAAATGGCAAACCGAATTTCAAGAAAAACTTCCATTTCTATTCTGATAAGACCGTCTATATTACAAAAAGTCAACAAAGAAAGTCTTTATTAACATTAATTAATAAAGACATGTAAAAGGGGGCTAACAATGAAAAGTAATGAACCAAATGACAGATTAATCATTCTTTTTGCTATTATTTCGATTGGTTTTATCACTCTAATATTAAGCGTGTTTAACGTTACATTCTAGTGATGTTGTCATTACCACCCTTAACTCCCTGCCCTCTCTTTTATCCTCCTTTTTCTTCAAATCCTACTTAAAATAATTTTACAATCAGTAATAAAAAACATATTTGTAATATGCAGGGAACTCACGAAAGATCGAATATAAATCTCTAAATTGAACAATATCAGCACTTGCAGAAGATATCGTATTTATTCCAACTGACTTTAAAGCCAATTTGGTTCGACTAATATGAAAATATTGTGTTATAACCATAACCGATTCATAATTATTGTTATCCATGATTTCCTTTGTGTTTTGTGCAGTCATGTATGTATTATATCCATTGCTATCAACGATGATATCATCTTCCGGTACTTCTTTCTTCACTAAATACTCTTTCATTACGATTGCTTCATCAAATCCTTCTTTCCCTACTCCACCACTAACAATAATGGACGGAAATTTTCCCTTTTCATATAATTCTACTGCTTTGTCTAACCTAGACTGCAACCTTTCTGAAGGTTGACCGTTTAACTCTACTTTATTACCCAAAACTACAGCTACATCAGTATTAGTAAGATCATCACTAAAACCATCCACGACTATACATACAGAGTGTATAATAAACCAGGTGCATAAAAATAAAACGATCCAAAATGCGCCACGAATTAACCTTCTTAGATAATTTCTTCTCACTTTTGTTTCACCTCTTTAAATTTTGATGAAAATTAACTTGAACCTAGCTTCACCGAATAACAAACCAATAAACAAACATTATCGCTAAATCACTAAACACATGACTTATAATAGGTCCCACAATTGATCCAGTCTTTTCCCTCAAATATGACCAGTATAACCCCGCAATAAAGACAGGGATAACCGCAGCCAAGTTTACTGGCCAATCAAATAGTGGCATAATGGAAAGTAAATGATAAAACGTATAAAACCCTGCAGACACTAGTGATGCAAATAAGATAGTCGTTTTGTGTTTCATTTTTTCGTAAATATAACCTCTCCAATACAATTCTTCTAGTACAGGATTTGTAATGATCAACACAAAAATTAGGCCATATACTGCTTTACCAGAAAACCCCCACTCTTTTAATACATTTTGTAAATGCTCGATATCGAACAGATAACCATTTAGTAACGTTAGACCACAAAAAATAAACAGAAAAAATATAATTCCACTAAGTAGGCCCCACTTAACAGACTTGTTTACATTTTTCTGTAATTTATTTGATGTAAATTTTTGTATAAAACGCATACTAAATACTGTCAACCAAATGTAAAATAAGATGAATGTCACTAGAACATTATTTAAAAACTGTAAGCCTATTAATATCATGATAGTAGGGCCTAACAGCAATCCCCATATACGCATTTTTCTCACCCCGTCCTAATTTTCAGAAAACAAGTTTGTTTTAAAAATTTATCCATACTTATTTGTCTAATAGATACACCATATTGTGTAAATTTCATTCAAAATGCTAAAATAAACGTAACATTATCCACCGAGGAGTTATTAAATGACTTATCCAATTACAAATATAGCGATACCAGCAATTTTAGAAATTAAAAGTGGTGTTATTTACGAATTAGAAAACATCTTAAAAAAACACCAGTTTGTAAATGTAGCCATCCTATTTGATGAGTTTTCCTATGAAAACTATGCTGCAATATTGAAGGGAACTTTTAAATCGATTAAGTTGGACACCATAAAAATGAAAGCTAATGTTAACCTATCAGAGCTTATTGAACATGCGTTTCTACTAGAACGATACGATGCAGTTATAGCCATGGGTGGTGGGACTGTCATAGATTACGGTAAGTATATTGCTTTTTCTCGACGTGTTCCCTATATAAGTATTCCTACCTCTGCATCTAATGATGGTTTTGCAAGCAGTAATTGTTCACTAATAGTTAATGATAAAAAAACGACTGTTCCAGCAAAAGTGCCCTTTGGAATAATTGTGGATATAGACATTATTCAACAAGTACCAGATCATTTCCTGTTAGCAGGTGTTGGAGATTTGCTGTCTAATATTACTGCCCTCTATGACTGGGAGTATGAGGAACAAAATGGCGTTTCACAAGTAAACCATTTTGCTGCCATGTTAAGTAAGAAAGCCGTAAATAGCTTTGTTCGAACTCCGATGACAGATATTCACCATCCTATCTTTATTAAAGAACTAGTGAGTTCGTTGACGATGGGAGGAATAGCTACTGTTATTAGTGGGAATAGTGCACCAATTAGTGGATCAGAACATTTGATTTCCCATGCACTTGATCATGTATCAGCAAACCCTAGCATGCACGGTATTCAGGTAGGTATCGCAACTTACATAATGGCCAATGTTCAAGAACACCGCGCTGAGAGAATAGCTAAAGTCTTTACACGGACAAGATTCTTTGATTATATAAAGGACTTACAATTAGACAAAAATGATTACGTACAAGCGATTAAGATGGGACCATCTATCAAACCAAAAAGATACACCTATTTGCATGATGAAAAGTATCGTGAAAAAGCCTTGTCCTTTATTGACAAAGACCCTCTTTTAAAAACTCTTTGGAAATAAAACGTATTATTTGGATATATATTCCCCTCCTAAAAGTTAAGGAACAATATAACAATTTCGACAAAAAAAGGGCCTTCTATTTAATTAAAAGGCCCTTTATTTATACAATTGCTTTTTCTCTCGTTTTAATCAATAAAAATATATAGATAATAATTGAAATTAAAACCGAAAACCCAGAGGTTAAGTAAATGAAAGAATATCCAAAAGAGGATGCAATTACTCCAAATGTCATCGCTCCAATCCCTACGCCCATATCAAAAAAAGAAAAGAAGGTGGCATTTGCCATTCCTTTTCGATGCGTAGCTGCCTTATCAACGGACCAAGCTTGAAGTGCTGGTTGAACACTTCCAAAACCCAAACCATATAAAGCTGCTGCAATGAAAAGAACGAAAGAGTTTGGTAACCATACTAACAAAATCATTGCACTTAGAATCATCAATGTTCCAGGTATAAAGACAAAGATATGCCCCTTTGTATCATACAATCTTCCTGCAAATGTTCTAGAGATCATAAGAAAGAGAGCATAGATCAAAAAATACATCTCAATCCCTTTAACCCCTTCCTGGGCAGTGTATAAAGGTAAGAATGAGGCTATTCCACCAAACGTAACAGTTATAAAGAATAATAAAATGGAAGGTTGTATCGCACTCTTTTCAAAAATATCAAATTTCATTGGTGCTGATTTATATTTCGATTGTTCTACCTTTTTATACGTAATTTTGGAGGATAATAGAAAAGCAACGACACCGAGAGCAGCACATATTAAGAATAATTGACTAAATGAAATTTTACCGACAAGTGTCAAGCCAAGTGCCGGCCCGAATGCAAGTGCTATATTTCCTGATAAACCAAAGTAACCCATCCCTTCTCCTCTTCGTTTAGGAGGGATTAAATCGGTTGCGATAGTACCTGTTGCAGTTGTTGAAAACCCCCAGCCAATTCCTTGTACAACTCTCATTAATAGTAAAAAAACAATACTACCAATTAGTGCATAAGACCCTACAGATAAAACGAAAATAGCAAGACCGATCATGTACACGAACTGTCTACCTTTTGACTCTAAGGCATGACCTGCATACGGTCTGAATGCTAACGCTGAAAAAGTGAATATACCTACTATAATACCAATTAATTGATCACTACCACCAAGTTGTTGAACAAATAACGGGAGTGTTGGTAGGGTCATTTGAAACCCTAAGAAAATAAAAAAGTTTGCCATACAAATGAGGGCAAAGTCTTTTGTCCAGATTTTATCTTTAGTTGTTTGTGTTTTTGCTTTCATTTCTGCTGTTGTACTTTCCATATTTATTCACCCTTTCCTTCGGCACACGAAATATATTATACAGGACAAATAATATTTAGGAAAGTGACAAATTAATGTAATGGCAATTACTTCAAAACCTATAGAGTTAAATTTGTTACACAATCCCTATAGTTTTTATGTATGATATTAAGTTATTTAGTCATATCTTGCGGTTTCCCAGGAAATGATTAAAAATACGAATCCAAAGGTATATTGATTTCGTATAATTATAAGAACTGTTAACACCTTCTGAATCCGCCTTTAGACTGAGTCTTTTTAAATCTAAGGTTTGTATTGTAACTTTTCCAAATTCGGTAAACTAAACGTATGCAAATAAGAAAGGATGATTTGATGGAACCAATTGTTAAAGTTAGGAATGTGGAAAAAGCTTATCGGAAAAGAAAGTCAAAAGAAATGATACAGGCGGTTAATTCTATTTCTTTTGACGTTTATAAAGGGGAAATAGTAGGTTTATTAGGACCAAACGGAGCTGGTAAAACTACTACGATTAAAATGATATGTGGGCTGCTCAAACCAGATTCTGGATCGATCTCTATAAATAGTATAGATACTGACTCTCATAGGTTAAAAGCTTTAACACATATCAGTGCTGTCCTAGAAGGTAATCGCAACCTATATTGGCGGTTGTCAGTAAGAGAAAATATGGAATACTTCGCTGGCAATCGAGGTATATCCCGTAAAGAAGTTGCCCCATTAATTAATGACCTCTTAGATAAATTCCATTTAAAATCAAAAGAGCATGAACTCGTTAATAGACTTTCACGAGGTATGCAACAAAAGCTAGCAATTGCTGTTGCTATGCTTGCAGAAAGTGACGTTATTCTTCTTGATGAACCTACCCTTGGACTTGATGTAGAAACCGGTTATGAAGTCCGAACCATTCTCAAAAATATTGTGAAAGAATACAATCGTACGATTATTATTAGCTCACATGATATGGATGTTATCCAAGATATTTGTGAGCGTACAATTATAATAAATCATGGATCGATTGTTACTGATGATCGAGTAGAAAATCTGTTAAAGTTGTTCGAGGTTCGCTCCTATACCGTATCACTAGGTGGACTACTGTCCTCTATGCAACAACAACTTTTAACACAAAAGTTCCCAAATCATACTTACGTTTCCGATTCCTATCAATCTACTCTCGAGATTGATTTATTAAAAAGTGAAGAAATTTATGACCTGTTTGACATATTAAAATTACAAGCAACACCAGTAGAGTCTATTGATCGACAAACTGTAAACTTTGAACAAATTTTTATGAAAATAGTAAAGGGGGAAAAGACACATGAAGTTGCTCAATCTTCTTAATGCAAATATTCGCAAGGAATATATAGAGTTAAAGCGTTACCTACCAAATACAATTGCCATGTTACTAACCTTTTATATTATCTTTCTCGCTATGTTTGCTGGCATCCAAGTGATCGGCGACCCTACTACCCAAGACATGAATATTCAATATGTAATTGTTAACTATATTTTTTGGTATTTAACGATGATCGTTGTTAATGACATAGGCTGGCAACTTTCTAACGAAGCTACCCAAGGAACATTAGAGCAACTCGGTATGTCTCCGATGGGAATATGGCGAATTATGGCAGCACGATTAGTTTCTTCCACATTAGTACATATTCTTATCATTATTGGATTACTCTATTTATCTATGGCTACAACTGGCCAATGGCTGAATATTGACGTGATCACTCTTATACCCATTTTTATACTTACATTAATTAGTATGTTTGGACTTGGGTTTATTATTGCTGGTATTACAGTAATACTAAAGCAGATTCAAGCTTTTCTCCAAATATTGCAATTCATTTTAGCAGCACTTGCTTTTGTCCCTTTATCTGTTGCACCTTTTTTAGCATTTTTCCCCATTGTTAAAGGGGTCGATCTAGTTCGTCAGGTAATGATTGACGGTGCTTCCATCACACAAATTGGCTATAGTGACTTTCTAATATTGGGTTTTAATGCAATCATTTACTTCTTTATCGGCTTATCAATTTTTCTATATTGCGAAAGAGTAGCTATGAAAAAAGGATTACTTGCTCACTATTAAAAAACAGGAACTCTGTTATCTTAAGACAGAGTTCCTGTTTAATACTAGTACTGTACCATCTGGGATTGTAAATAGTAATATAACAATTGTTCCGTTTGCTCAAGTGAAAGTTCGTGTGTCCTTTCGAATGCATGAGAGGAATCAATTCCCGGACCAATTAAACCATGAATAATGTCATGACCAGCACGAATGGCAGCTGAAGCGTCAGAACCATAATAAGGATAAATATCAACCTTGTAACCTATATTATTTTTTTCTGCCAATTCTACTAAATGTTTACGGAATTCATAATGATATGGACCACTTGAATCCTTTGCACAAATAGAGACTGTGAATTCATCTGTGGATTGACCATCTCCAATTGCCCCCATATCTACCGCTAGGTATTCAACCGTTTCCGGTGTAATATTTGAATTACCACCATACCCAATTTCTTCATTATTAGAAATTAAAAAATGCGTTGTATATGGAAGGACTATCCTTTCCTGTTTGATTCTGTTTATTAACTGTAACAGAATCGCAACACTCGCTTTATCATCTAAATGACGTGATTTTATAAAGCCATTTTCTGTAATTTCAACGCGAGGGTCAAATGACACAAAATCCCCTACTTCTATTCCCAATGAACGAACTTCATCAGCATTCGTTACCTTTGCATCAATTCTTACTTCCATATTTTCCTGATTTCGCTCTGCTTTTCCAGCATTTTTATACACATGAACGGATGTTTGATGCATTAATATCGTACCAGTAAAGATTTTACCCGTGTTTGTTTGTATTTGACAATACTCTCCTTCAATAGAATTGTATTGAAATCCACCGATTAAGTCGAGACGAAGTCGCCCGTTCCCCTTAATTTCCTTAACTATTGCACCTAGTGTGTCTACGTGTGCAGTCAACATTCTATGTTCCTCTGTATTCGAACCAGGTAGAGTGGCAATTAACCCTCCTTTACGATTTCTATACGTTTTAACACTTAATTCCGATAAATAGCTTTCTACAAAATCAATTACTTGTTTTGTGTTTCCAGAAGGACTAGGAATGGAAACAAGTTCTTTAATCAACTTTTTCGTATTTTCAACATTTGAATATGTAGTCATATATGAAACTCCTCTCCTTTTGACGATATTTTTATTCTATCTCTTTATAAAAATCGTAACAACTAAATCACTTTAACAATCTAGTTTCGACAAATCCTTATTACATTTAAACAAATAAAGGCATTATTCAAAAATAGTAATACTGTAACGAACAGCAAAAATGGCTGCCTGTGTTCGATCTCTTACCTCAAGTTTATTAATTAAATTAGAGACGTGATTTTTGACAGTCCCTTCAGAAATAAATAGTTCCCTAGCAATTTCTTTATTATTAAAACCTAATCCCAACTTCTCTAATACTTCCAATTCTCGCTCTGTTAACGCGTTTATTATGGTAGGGAGTGAAATTGGACTTTCAACGGTATTTGTCCTTCGCATCTCTTTTACAATTTCAGCAGTAAGCTCCCTTGGAAGTACCATCCCGCCTGCATGAACAGTTAATATTGCTTGTAGAATCGAATCAGTGGGCATATCCTTTAACAAGTATCCACTAGCCCCTTCTTCGAGTGCTTGGAATATTAGTTCACTATCGTTAAACGTTGTTAGCATTAACACCTTTGTCTCTTGTATAGTAGAAGTGATTAATTTTGTACCTTCTACTCCATTCGTTTCTGGCATACGGATATCCATTAGGACGATATCTGGTCTTAACTTATTTGCTTTTTCAAAAGCTTCTTGACCATCAGATGCTACTCCGACTACGGAAAGTTGTGGTTTAAGATCCAATATAGAGGCTAGACCATCCCTCATCAATTCTTGATCATCAACAATCAGTACAGTAATCACAAAGACTCTCCTGCCTTCCAGTATATTTCTTTTAAAGGGAAACTAGCATGTACGTAGAATCCATATTCTTTACTACTCTCAAACGTCAGGCTACCACCAAGCTCATGGACTCGTTGTCTCATATTATTAAGACCAAATCCAGGATTAATTGTGTTAACTCCCTTCCCATTATCTTTTACAGACATAACAATATTAGTTTCTGAAACATCAACGCTTACTTTACATATCGTTGCCTTCCCATGACGAACAGCATTGGTAATCGATTCTTGTAAGATTCTTGTAATTTGTATCTGTGTGGAGGGTGGAATAAGATTTGGTTCACCTTTGAAATGAAAGTCTGCCTGTAAACCAGTCATACGCTGATACTCCTCTAGTATTTTTGTTATATTGGGGACGATCGAACGATTCTCGTTTTTTTTATCTAGTTGAAGCGTTCGTACAGCCAATCTTATTTCTTGAAGAGCACTTCTTGATAATTCCTCACATAGTTCTATCGTTGTTTTACTTTTATTTAAATCCGTCTCTTGCAATTCTTTTGCTAATTGTAATTGAATTAGTAATGCTGTCATCTTATGACCAACCGTATCATGAATTTCTCTTGATATACGATTTCGCTCTTGAATCATCGTTAGATCCGTAACCTGTTCTGTATAAAATTGTAGTTGTAGGTGAGCATCCTTCAAAGCTTTATGCGAATCATTCAATTCTGTATATTGAACAGCTATTTGTTCTTGTGCATTAATTAATTTACGAATTAAACTTCCTACAATCGATGCAAAAGTAATAAACGTAAAGTTGACAATATTACTCATGAGATCTACTACACCCGTCACATGATAGGTATATCCTACCCCTACGGCCCATACGATGAAGAAAGTAGTGACAAACGATATAATCACTGAGATTTTATCAATTGCAAGAAAAAGTGTGACTGCATTTACACCGAATAAAATTAAATATAAGGTTGACCCAGGAAAAAGAAAAATAAATCCAGTTATGCAAATACTATCTATGGCAATAAATATAGGACTATATTTAGGTTGTTTGATAGAGAGCATAAGCACATGGTTTATTATAAATATTAGTATGGAGGTACAAACATAAACAGTATGTAATATGTTAGCTTCTTGTAAGGAAGAATAATAAATATAACTGATCAAAATAAACATAATAAGTCTTGACGAATTTAATAAAGTAAGTTTCATTTAACACCCCACTAACAAATTCTACCCATCAGCTAATCAAATTTTTCGAAGCTTGATATTGGTGACGGAATGATTCTTTTGCTTCTCAAGAATGATATCAGCTCGATACTTAGTTGGCTTTATATTTATTTCAAGGTTCTTTTTATTTATTCGTTCCCATATATCTGATGCTTTCTCTATCAACTCTTCTTCACTCAAACCTACATAACGATGAAAGTAGGATTCAGGATTTTGGAAAGCTGTCTTTTGAAGAATAAAAAAACGTTCCAAATACCATGTTTTTATATCATCCTCTTTAGCATGAACATATAGAGAGAGGTCAAAGAAATCAGAAACAAATGTACTAGATTTAGCCTTTTGCTTTGGAGGCTGCAGTACATTTATCCCTTCAATAATAATTATATCAGCGTTCCTAACTTCGATATATTCGTTAGGAACAACATCATAATATAAATGGGAATACACAGGGGCATGAACTATCTTCTGGCCCGATTTAATATCCAATAAGAATTTTAATAACTTATTCAAGTTATAACTTTCAGGAAACCCCTTTTTATCTGTTAAATCTTTTTGTTTAAGAACGTTGTTCGGAAACAGAAATCCATCTGTTGTTACGAGATTTACTTTTGGATGACCTGGCAAATCAGATAGAAGGCTTTGTAAAATCCTAGCAGTTGTACTCTTTCCAACTGCTACGCTTCCTGCAATACCAATCACAAATGGTACTTTTTTTGTATCTCTCCCTAAAAATGTATTGGTTGACATATGTAAGTTTGAGATTGCATCCACTCTCAGTTTAATTAAACGAACAATCGGCAAATAGATTTCTATTACCTCCTGCAAGGAAACCTGTTCATTAATACCTAGTAGACTATTTAATTTGCTCTCCCCTATCGTTAAAGGAGTACTGAAACGTAATTTTGCCCAATCTGCTCTAGAAAATGACATATAAGGTGAATAATGTTGATGGTTCATATGTTAATCATCCATTTCTATATTCTAATCATTATACCTACATTATAACTGAATTTAGCACTACTAGTGTAAACCTTTTACTGACGCTCAAATATTAAAAAAATCCTCAATAAAGGGCCTCTCCTGTTCTGAAGAGGCCCTAAAGAATTACAAATTAAACTGTCTTACAATACTATTTAACTGTTCAGCCAGTTTAGTCAATTCATCTGAATTAGTCGCAATTTCATCCATTGAACTGCTTGCTTGCTGGGCTGAGGCGGAAGTTTGCTCGACACCTGCAGCAGACGCTTCGGATAAAGATGCAATTTCCTCAATAGAATCACTCATAGATTCCGTATTTGTTGACATGATGGCTAGATTATCTGTAACTGTTTGAATTTTAATTACCATATCTTTTACTGCATTGTTAATATTAGCAAACGTTGTACCTGTAGTTTCCATTTGTAAGGTGCCTTTTTCTACTTCTTTATAGCCACCTTGTAGCGATTCTGCTACATCGGTCGATTCACCTTGAATACTATTAACGATTCCGGTTATATCTTTTACAGAATTCGCCACTTGTTCTGCAAGTTTTCTTACTTCATCAGCTACAACAGCAAAGCCTTTACCATGTTCACCAGCACGAGCAGCTTCTATCGCAGCATTTAAAGCTAACAGATTAGTTTGTTCAGCAATGTCTTTAATTACCGAAACTAACTGAGAGATTTTCTGAGATTGAACATCTAAGCCTTTTACCTTTTCAACGGCTTCCTGTACTATTTGGTCGATTGTTGCCATCTGTTTGACAGAATCTTGCATTAGCTGAGTGCCTTCTGTAGTCATCTGAAGAACAAGGTTAGAAGAATTATAAATGTACTCACCGTTCTGGTTTGATTCATGCATTTTAGAGGAGAATGCTTCCATGGCGTTGGATAGCTCTCCTGCACTATTCGCTTGTGTTTCAGAGCCTGACGCAAGACTTTCCATCGTAACTGCAATTTGTGAGGATCCCGCCTTCACTTCAGTTGATGATTGCGTTAATTCTTCACTTTGTCTCATCAGTGTTCTAGAAATCGCTGATACTTGTTGTATAACATTTTTTAAGTTATTTGACATCAAGTTCATTGCCGATGCCATACGGCCAATCTCATCGTTTCCTTCATAGCTAATTTGATCCACATTTAAATCTCCATTGGCAATTCCACTACTCATGATAACTACCTTATTTAGATTCTGAGAAAGTTTTCTACTTACTAAAAAGACAAGTAATCCACCTATTGCAATGGATAGCAACATTGACCCTATTAATACAAAGAAACTTAATTGTTGAATGCTTTGAACTTCATTAGAAACTTGATTTCTTTCCTTACTCAGTGTATCTCGTAATGATATTAACAGGCTAACTGTTTCACCCCGAAGATCATTCGCTTTCAAAGACAAACTACTTGCCATAGCCCTATTACCGCTTTGCATATAAGGAACTATTTCTTTCAAAAACAAATCATTCATTTGCTTGTCATTAGCTATGATTTGGTCAACCATTTGTAATTGTTCATTATCTACTTTCTTTTTAAGGTTTTCTGCTAATAAATTAAAATCCTCTTGATAGCTTTCATACTCCGCTAACACCGCTTCATCAGGGGATTGCACATAGGTAACAATTCGAACTCCTTTGGAATCAATGATTGAACTCATCTCTGTTGCACTAATGGCCCGATCACTTGTACTGTCTTGAGTCTCAATACCTTCTTTTACTTGAAGATTTAATGTAGTAATAATAGCAGTTGAAATACCAAATAAAAGAAAAACAATGACTAAAATTGCCCCATATTTCCAACCTATCGTTAAATCATTAAATCTTTTTAATCTAATCTTCCTAAGCATGTGACATCCCCCTTGGAGTTTCTTCATGTAGCGAGATTTAACAATTAGTACACACATAATGTTGGAGATTATGCTCTAATTTGACCTTTAATAGTTTGTTAGTTTTTCTTACAAACTAACAGATAATAAAAAAAGCTATCCACTTTTGAAAGGAATAGCTAACTACATCGTCAGAAGTCAGTTCTCATTGTTTTAGAAACCAAATAAGAGAGTTATATACACTTTAAACGAAAGACCTAATTCCAACGTATCACTTATATTTTCAAATAATACCAAAAAGCTTAATATGTGCGTCTTTTGTACTAATATGTCTAAATATATCGTAATTATCAGTAAACTTCAACACTTTTTTTACATATTTATCATTTGTTTAACCTTGTTTTTCTTGTTGTTATTAGAGAAACAAGATAGCATTTGGCAGTCTATCGCCCACTCTGTTCTAGGATATCTCCTTATATTTTATAATAGGCTCGTCCGTAAGATTGCATATTGAACATTTAAACGTATTCTAATAATAAAAAGAAAAAGGAGGGATAAATTGTGATGACTATTACCAACATAGATCCTTCTAATTTAGCAACCATCTCAGCCATTGTTGCAGCACTCGTAACTGTAGTAGGAAATGCCTTAAAAATACCAATGAATTATAGATCCCTTTTGGCGATTGGCTTTGGGTTAATATTAGTCTTTATACCACAAGATATTGTAAACAAAATACTAACTGCACTTATAATTGGGTTAACTGCAAGTGGGGTTTATAGTCAGGTTAAGCCGTCCAAATTTCTAAATAATCCATCTAAGATAAAAACGTCCAGTACTACTTCCACTTCTAAACAAAACCTAGATAATACAAACGGGAATGACAGTAGTCCAACAAACCCGAATCGGTCGACTATTTCCACAACAAAATCAGATAGACTTAATTCTAAGCAATCTAATTCTTCAACGAACACAGACTCCTTCATTGCAAATACTAGTAACCAAAAAGATGATAATTCTGAATACCAAGTTAAACACTTCTAACCTATATAAAACCCAACTTTTCTTTTCCCCACCACTATATGTGGTGGATACATAAAAGTTAACGTGAATAAATTCGACAAAAACTGAGTTAATTCGGGTGGTGACAGGCACCTTAATTTCGCTAATTTCACGTGAGCATCATTTACTTGACCCACTATTTTCAGACTCCAATAATCTTTAAACAATGAAAATTTATCTTTCACATTTACCTTATTCATATAGAATCCTCCTCCATATTAAAACTTTCTATACTAGAATAATAATAGACCAAATAAATAGCGACATCTTAAATGCAAAGCTTTATTGGACTAAATCTATCAGGAGGAATAAAATGGTAGATAAGGTTAGAACGAACTCATTTGGAGGTTTAGCATGTCAACTAATAAGATTAAACCTAGGTCAAGAAGTATTCTAGGATGGCCTACAGCAATCATCCTACTTGTATTATCAAAATTAAAATGGTTTTTAGCATTGTTTAAACTAGGCAAACTTGCTACGCTAGCATCCATGTTGGTTTCACTTTGGGGGTATGCTCTCTTTTACGGTTGGAAGTTTGCCATTGCCATTATCTATCTACTTTTCATTCATGAACTCGGACATCTTGTTGCTGCAAAAGTTAAAAAAATACCAACTAGTCCAGCGATTTTCATACCGTTTATGGGGGCTGCAATTGGTATTGATCCAAAGAAAATCCCTAATGCAAGAACAGAGTTTTTTATTGCATACGGAGGACCACTTGCAGGATTGATTTCCATAATTCCAGCTGTATTACTTTATTTTATCACAGGAAATCCTTATTGGGCCCTTATCATTCATTTAGGAGCTTTTCTAAATTTATTTAATTTATTCCCTATCTCTCCACTTGATGGCGGTCGGATAGTAAGTGTTTTGTCCACTAAAATTTGGTTATTAGGATTAATTATTCTCATTCCAATAATGTTTATCTCACCAGATCCGATTCTATTCCTTCTCTTTATTTTTGGAATATTCAGTTGGTTGAACCAAAGAAAGGAAGCTATAAAAGTAGATATATTGAAAAGTCAACACACTCTTTTGACAAAAGTGAATGAGGAATTAATTCTTGTAACAAAACATACTTCAGAAACTTCCTTTAACTACGACGGACTTAAGCGTTTGTTAAATCAATTAATAGACCAGAAATATAAAATAAACCAGCTAATGATTAACCGAACAAAAAAGAGCAGGAAAGTAAAAAAACAATTAATCGCGGAGGAAAAGTTACTAACTAATCGAATTCTGGAACTTACAAGTGCACTATCTGAAAATAGTTCATTTAATTTAAGGAATATCTTAGATAGAAATAACAAAGATCTTCAAGAAGTGAATAAGGAAATTGATCAAATCAGATCCTATTATCAATCATCCACTAGGACGAAGTTAGCTGCATTATTTCTATACCTAGGCCTAGCAGTTGGTCTAGCCTTGCTACTCGTATACGGAAATAACATTTTGGAAGGACGTTTACAATAGGATTTTCTCATATGTAGTTGAAGGAGACATAGTCTATAAATACTTCATAACAAGTATCTTTTTGATTTCTACCTTTCCAATGCGTGCTAAAACTCACTTCATTTCGCCAGAATACAACTCTGGAATTAATTAAAAAAAAGGCTTATGTTAAAGGGGAAAATTAATGACAAGACAAGCAATTAGTTTAAAAGATATCAGTTATTCCGATAAAGGAGTAGCTATTTTAAAAAATATATCTGGCTCATTTCCTGAGGGATATATAACAACACTTGTTGGGCCATCTGGAGCAGGAAAAACAACGTTATTTCGCTTATGTAACGGATTACGCTCTCCAAATTCAGGACAGATTTATATCAATGATAAGACGATTAATGAATATAACCCAGTTGAGTTACGGCGAAAAGTGGGGATTGCACTTCAAAGTGCCGCAATGATAAATGGTACTATTTTGCAAAACTTAAGCCTTCCATTTGATCTACAAGGCAAGCAATTTTCTAAGGAATTTGCATTAGAACTCTTACAAGATGTTGGACTCACATCAGATTTCTTACATCGAGATGTAAAGGATCTTTCAGGTGGACAAAGGCAAAAACTATCGATAGCTAGAACACTAGTCAATCGACCAGATATTTTACTATTGGATGAGATTACCTCTTCTTTGGATCGAGTCTCTCAGCAAGATATTGAAGAGTTAATCGTAAAAATCAATAAAAAGTACAAAACGACAATTATTTGGATTACACATAATTTAGAACAAGCAAGAACATTAGGCAATTATACTTGGGTGATGATGAACGGTCAACTTGTGGAAGCCGGACCCCCTTCCCTCCTCGATGATCCAATCGATGAAAAGGTAAGACTTTTTGTAAAGGGGCATGAGCAGTGAACTACTTAACCTTATCGCTAGCACTAATATTTGTTATCATCCCTCTACTACTATCAAAAACGCTTAAATTAGGATTAGAAAAAGATACCACTATCGCAGCAGTTCGTTCTATTATCCAGTTACTAGCAGTTGGATACCTTCTCCATTTTGTTTTTGAGACAGAAAATATTGTTTTTATCTTCTTAATGGTTTTATTAATGATTGGAGCTGCAACTCAAAATGCCAGAAGGAAAGGTAAAGCAATAAAAGGTATCACATGGAAACTCTTTCTTACCTTTCTCTTTATTGAAATACTAACTCAAAGTATCTTACTGGGGCTATCCATTATCCCATCAACTGCTCAATACATAATTCCAATCAGCGGAATGATTATTGGGAATTCCATGGTATTGTCCATTCTATTTTTAAACCGCTTCATATCAGAAGTTAAAGACCATGTAGAACAAACGGAATTGATTTTATCTCTTGGTGGTACCCCCAAACAGGCTATTCATACTCAATTAGTACAATCCATAAAGTCCAGTACCATTCCAACTATCGAAAGTCAAAAAACAATTGGGCTTGTCCAATTGCCAGGGATGATGAGTGGCCAAATTATTGCAGGAGCAGATCCTGTGCAGGCTGTGCAATTTCAATTACTTATTTTATTTATACTTTTAACAACTGCCGTAATTACAAGTATAATGCTTGGGTACTTATCTTACCCTTCCCTATTTAACAATCGTATGCAATTACTCAAATTAGAAGAAAAATGAAAGAATGCTCTCAAAAAATTGTTGAGAGCATTCTTTTTAAACCTAACCCTTACCTTCTTCTATAAAAATTACATGCTAATCTTAGCAGTTCGCTCATGGAAATCAACACGCTCATAATACGTATTTTTCACTAAGATATTTGGTCCTAAGCACTTTACTGCTGGACAATGACAGTTCAGTTCGTTTGCTATTTTTGTTTTGTTCCATTTTTGATACGCATCCTGCAATGTAGAGGATTGTATATTACCAAGTGGTGGAACGTCACCAAAGTCAGTAACTGTCACTTCCCCAGTAAAAATATTTACATTTAAACGTGAACGTCCATCCGGATCATTTCTTACTGTTACATTTTTGCTATTATGTAATCGTTCCAGTAGAGCAAGGTCTTCCTTTGACGAATTACAAGCATAAAACGGCAGCGTACCAAAAAGCATCCACAATTTCTCGTCACGATAATCTAGTAACCTACTAACTGCTTCTCTCATTTCATCTAACGCTAATGTTTCTAATTGACTTGCAAAATCAACCGGATACATAGGATGAATTTCATGACGTCCACACCCCATTTGGATAATATGATCATGAATTTGCTCTAAATATGGAAGGGTCCTTTTATTTAACATTGTTTCTGCTGAGACCAGAACCCCTTCAGACGATAACCGCTGGGCATTTTCGACCATTTGTTCAAAATATTTTTCCCTATTTTCTTTTGTTGGCTTTCGTTCCATACGTGCAAATCCTGTTTCTACAAATTCATTGATTGTGCCCCAATTGTGAGATATATGCAAGACATCAAGAAACGGAATAATTTCCTTATAACGGCTAAATGGAAGAGTTAAATTTGAATTAATTTGAGTTTTTATACCTCTATCATGCGCATATCTTAAAAGTGGTAAAATATGATTTCGGATGGACTTTTTAGACATCATTGGCTCTCCACCTGTAATACTAATCGTTCGCAAATGTTTAACTTCATCTAATCTTCTTAGAATTAAGTCCACAGGTAAAGCATTTGGATCTAACATTTGCAGATCATATCCAACTGCACAATGTGCACACCGCATATTACAAAGATAGGTAGTTGTAAACTCTACGCTCGATAACACCATCTTTCCCTTTTCCTCTACGTCTCGATAAGCTTCCCATGAATCATTTGTCACGTTTTGCCTATTATAGAAATAATTCATTAGTTACTAATTCTCCTTTTTTTTAAAGTAAATAAAAGCAATCAATAAAGTTATCCTAACACAATTTAACGTGCTAACTTATAAATCTATAAAATAAACTATGAAACCTAATTCATAATTTCAACTATATTTCGAAATATTTTAACGAACAAGGAAGCAATTAAATTACCACAATAAAATACCTCATCGAATTTCTCTTCACCTTTTCGTTTAGGTTTCCTTATTCTCTGTAATATAGCTAAGTACGTACAGCCACTCAGACTAATATTCTAGTTGTTTTTTCATACAAAATTGCTTATATTTTAGTTTCAAATACAACTAGTTAAAATTCTAGATAGTCTCTTTCCACCTTTATAAAACACATTACTATACTTATAATTATTTGAAACCTATTTTTATAGTTCCACGTATTAAAGAAGAAAGGAGATCTACCGATGAAAAAAGTAATTTCACTTACTATCTTAATCATTATTTCTTTATACTTTTTCCCTTCCCAATTATTAGCGGTTGATTTTAGCATTTCTGAAACAAGAATAGATGCCCATTTACAAGCCAATGGTGACGTACAAGTAACAGAGCATCATACATACCAATTTAATGGGGAGTTTAACGGGATAACACGTACACTTAGACCTAAAGATCACTCATCCATCTCCAATGTGGATGCTTATGATCAAAATAAATCATTAAAAGTAGAAAAAAAGGACCATTTGTACAAGATTTATCGAAGCGGAGCGGATGATAGTTTAACAGTAAAACTAACTTATACGATAAATAATGGAGTCCAGCTCTATCGTGATTTGGGACAATTTTACTGGCCCTTTTTCGATGATAGCAACGAATCCACCTATGAACACATGAATATTTATATTTATCCACCTTCTCCTACAGATAATGTAATCGGCATCGGATATGATGAAGCGGAAGGTACATTTAGAGCTAACAAAGATGGCGTTGCCCACTTTGCAATGGGAAAAGTCAATGATGGACAGAATGGAGACATTCGAGTTGCTTACGACGCGAAGCTATTTCCTACAGCTTCATTGTTTGCAGACAAGAACATATATGATGACATAATCCATGACAAGAGTGTGTTAGAGGAGAAAATTGCTAAGTTCCAAAATAAGCAGGATTTCTTTAACCTAATCGCACCCTATCTGATTATCGTATTGACGATATTTTTAGGTTCCATCATTGTACTTGCTTTCCTCAAGAAAAGAAGAGTGGCTTGGGAAGTTTCACGTAGTTCTGCATTTCACTCTGTATTACCTAAGGATGAAATGAGCTTGCCCGCAACTGTTGTCTATATGGGTAGTATGAGTAATCGCTCTGAAGTATTAAGTGCATCGTTGCTTAATCTCGTACAAAAAGGATTGGTCAGACAGAAAAGTGAAAATGAAATGGAGGTCACGGGTCGCGAAACTGATATCCATCATGAAAAAATATTAATAGATTGGATTTTTTATAAGATAGGCAAAAACGGTCTATTCCACGTCGACGATATAAACAACTATACAAAGAACAAGGTAAACCATTCTACCTACCAAAATGATTATCATAGATGGTTACAGGCTGTGAAAGAAGAAATTAACGAACATGATTTGACGGAAAAGAATACATTCATGCGATGGACAGCAGCTCTTGCTAGTTTCCTAACTTTCCCCTTTATTATCTTTTTTATAGTGTTTGATTTGTTTACATGGATGTTTCTAACTCTATTATTATTTTTCGGATTAGTTACTTTTGCAATCTGTTACAGGCCAAGAACAGAGAAAGGGCTCCGAATAAAGCAACAATGGCTAGCTTGGAAGGATCAGTTTAATCAGTTAGAGGAAAAAGAATGGAAGAGATGGAACCAACATGATCAAATGAAAGCATTCATTTATGGTTTAGGAACGAACGACAAAACAATAAAATTAAAGAACGAAGCGTTTTCTAAGACTTTACCTGATTATAACAATGGTTTTTATACATCTGCTCACAGTCTAATTGCCTTGATGGTGATAGCCGATTATCTACCAGATAGATTTAACCAAGCAAATCAAACGGTTTATGCCTCCTCCTCTTCAGGATCTACTGTTGGCGGTGGCGGTGGAGTCGGTGGTGGCGGAGGTGGCTCTGGCGCATTCTAGAATATATAACTTTAACAAGACTATAATAACAAAAATAAGAAACAGTCATGAATCTAATTCGTGACTGTTTCTTATTCACTTTTCAATGATTACTAGTTCTTTCAGCCAATTTGCCAAGTAATCTTCCTCATAAACATCGTTTGGATACTCAATAAATGAGGTATCACCTTCCTCATATAAAAACTGAAGGAATTCATTTAGTGCCCCCATATATTCACTATACAAAAACTCATAACTAATTGTTTCTTTTGGCATTACTTCCTCTTCGCAAATTTTGGGATTTGTATAATTTACATATGTGCGACATGGAATAGGACGGAGTTCATAGGCCATACATTGATTTGTTTCCGTATTTAACATCGGACATGGAATATTGCTCTTCTTATATTTATACTTAAAATCAGGATCGTTTTCAAAATCTAATCTAGTAATCTGTTCAATTTCATCACTATATTTATCGTAGTAGTTAGCTAAATGTTGTTTTATGCCCTCTTCTCTAGATTTAGGGAAATGAGAAATAGCTTCTTTGATTAATTTTGCTTCCATACCGTTTATAATGATGGGAAAATAACAGCAGAACGCACACCCTAACCTACAAGTCGGAGACATTTCAACTGCCTGTTCCATACTTTCCACTTCATTGCTGACAACTTGCAATAACTCCTTGTATGTCGCAAGCAACTTACTGTCAGTAGAAACATCACGATCAGACCAGTTCTCAACTATCCTATAAAATTTATCTTCTTCTATTTCATAGATATCATTTAACTTCTCACATTTACTAACTATCTCTTCATAGGTTAAAAAGGTATTCATTAAAAGCTCCCCTTAAACAATCTATCAGTATATCTATTGTCGCCTATCTTAAAATCCTTTGTAAAGAGAAAATAATAACCAAATATCTAAAAACCAACACTCCAAACGTGAAACATCTCGTGAAACAAGAAAATTCGGGTGGTGACAGGCACCAACAAAAAACCACCCAAATGATTGGGTGGGGTGGGTTTATTAAAATCCTGCCTTGTATTGTTTTGGTATATCCGTTTGTTTGTTTAGTTTTGATGCAGCTTCGAGTGTCCAATAAGGGTTACGTAGCATGCCCCTTCCAATTGCTACTAAATCGGCCTCACCATTTCCAATAACCGCGTTAGCAAGAGTTGGTTCATCTAAACGTCCTACAGCAATAACCGGGACATCCACTGCTCTTTTAATCTCTCTTGCAAGAGGTACTTGATACCCAGCATGTGTTCCAGGTCTTCCCGCAGCGGCAATTTCTCCTTCTCCTCCAGCGCTAATATGAAATATATCGACTCCCGCTTCTTTATACGCTTTAGCCAATTCAATACTTTCCTTAATTCCATAGCCACCCTCAACATATTCCTGAGCAGAAATTCGCATGATTAAAGGCATATCTGCAGGCATCTCACTTTTCGCTGCTTGAATAACTTCTACACCAAATTTCGTTAGCGCGCTATATTCGTCTGTTCTTTTGTTCGTTAGCTCAGATTGAAATTGATGAATTAAATAACCATGAGCACCATGTAACTCTACTGTATCAACCCCCGCTTTTACAGCACGACGAACTGCTAATCGAAATTTCTCAACCATCCCTTTCACTTCATCTGTTGTTAAAGCTCTTGGTGTTTTATAGGCTTCACTAAATCTTATTTCAGAAGGAGCGACTGGTACATTAGCGTCCTCTGCTTTCCTGCCAGCATGAGCAATCTGGATCCCAATTTTAGAACCGTGAAAATGTACTGCATCAATTATACGTTGAAAAGTAGGTATTTGATCATCAGACCATAATCCCAAATCATAATCTGTTATTCGGCCTTCTGGTTCAACATCGGTCATTTCAATGATAATTAATCCAGTCCCACCTACTGCACGACTAACATAGTGGTTGTAGTGCCAGTCATTTGGAATTCCATCTTTTTCTGTCACAGAGTATTGACACATTGGTGGCATAACCACTCGATTTTTTAAAGCTAAGCTTTTTAATTGATACGTGCTAAACAAATGGTCCATTTTAAGTACTCCTTACCTAAACTGTTTTTAATTACCATCTTCAATTATCAAAACAAATACTGCTTGTTCTACAACCATCCATGCATGAACATGACTACTAAATTACTGTAAATTCCCTTGAAATGCAAAGAATTTGACTGTAAATACTAGCTATTCATTCAGCGTATTCTCTTACTCCCTTTATTTGAAATAAATATACTTAGGAGTAACTTTTGCCTATCCATTACTCGTCCTTTTTCATTCCTTGTCTAAAAATAAAGAAGGGAGAAACCGTTATTAAGTTTGCTCCCTTTCCCATTGTAATACTAAGCTAAGGTATGCTGTTACTTTATGTATTTTACATAAAATCAAAATAGTACCGAATAATGTGAAAAAATATTGGCGAAGTATAGGCTAAACTATCAACTCTAGTTAGGTAACTTTCCTTCAAATTTTGAAACTTCTCACTATCTCCGATTAACAGATCTCGCTTCAAGACTGATATCGTTAAACTACCAGCAAAACCTGCTACACTTATGATTACACCAGATAGAATCCCGAACTTTAAATCAAATGGGGTTAGATATGGATATAGAAAATAGGAGACTGCTGTTGTTAACAGAAACGCTCCAATAAAGCCTTCCCACGTAATATTTGGATTGGCAGATGGAACCACCTTTTTTCTCCCGAGATACAAGGATACTAAATAGTGCAAGACATCATTTACTTGTGTTAGGACAATTAAAAATAATACTAGTTTTGCTCCATATTCGGGGGTTGCAAATTGATAATAGGCCAAATGACTTAAACCAAACACCATTAACATTAATCCCCACTGAGTCATACTTACTGACCTTAAGAAGCCTAATGTCCCTTTGCCAATAATACGTGGTAATGGTAAGAATAAAAAGACATAAACTGGTATAAACACAATAAACATCCCATACCACCCAATATAAATCCAATAAAATTGAACAGGAATCATCAAATAACTCCACAGAAATAATCGACGATCAGACTTTCTCGATTTCATCATCGAAAAATATTCTTTTAAAGAAAAAAAGCATAAAATCATTAAAGATAGTAAAGATACAATAGGGTTAAACAACGTCGCAAAGCAGAAGACGACGAACATTCCCCACCATGTCTTAACTCGAAACCAAATTCCAGAGAAATCCTTCTTTGGTTCTTGCTTTTTCATCATGTAAAACACAATTGTTACAGATAACAAGCCTAAAAAGATAATAAATAAAGTCCAAATTGTTTCGATCAAAAATATACCCCCTTTTGTTAGAAACTGCATTAATTTTACAAAAAATACTATATAATGAAAAGAGAATAATAAATTATTTACAATGAGGGAATTACGATGAGTGCAAATCAGTCTGTTTTTATTATGCTTTCCGATACGGGATCACTATTTACTAACCTTATTAAGAAATATACGAAAGCACCTTATAACCATGCCTCGATTTCTTTTGATCCAGAATTAAAGGAGATGTATAGTTTTGGCAGAAAACATCCTAAAAATCCATTATACGGTGGTTTTGTAAAAGAAGATATCTTAACGGGTACATATAGCCGCTTTAAAGAAACGACTTGTGTTATTTATAAATTAACCGTTTCGGATCGTGATAAACATAAAATGAAACGCCTCCTAGATGTTTTTATAAAAAAAAGTAATAAATATTTGTATAATTATTTAGGAGTACTAGGCGTATCAATAAAAGAGCCAATTGAATTTAGTAATTCTTATTTCTGCTCGCAATTTGTTGCAGAGATTTTAAGCAGATCTGGAATTAAATTATGGGATAAACTTCCTGCAATGGTAACACCGGATGATTTTAGAAACAATGACAGGATGGAACTTATTTATGAAGGTAAACTTTTTGAGTTTGAACCTATAAAAAAACAACTGCCCTAACCTAGGTCTCATGAGTTAAATAAATACACATTAGAACAAATAACTTATATGGTTATTTGTTCTAATGTGCTTCATTCATCCTCTGACTTCATTTCCACCGCACTTGTAATCTCAATTCCTTTTAATGCTTGGGATGCTAAATGATCGGCTTCTCTATTTCGTTTTCTGGAGACTTGTTCAAACTGTCCCTTTATCCCAAGTTTTTCTAAATGCGATTCAATCCGATCAATCCATTTATTTAATTCCTCTTCGTATACTGGCCACTCCCCCTCCAATTGGTTCACAACCACCTGGGAATCTCCAATAAAACTAACTTGCATATGGTGCACACCTAGCAATTCTAATTCTTGAATAGCCAATTGCAGAGCTGCGTATTCTGCTTCGTTATTGGTATCGAGTTGATCAACTTTAGCGTTTTTTCTAAGTCGCCATGATCTACCATTCTGCTCATAATAAATGGCACAGCCTAACCCTGAATGTTTAGTTTCTAAATCAAATCCACCATCAAAAAATACAATAACATTGTGTGGCTCTGTTTGGATTCCCTCTAGATATTTTTTTAGCTCTTTCTTATTCCAACTATTTTCTAAGTTATCAACAAACAATAATTCCTTTACTCGACCTGTTTTTTCCATATCTTCAGCTAGAAGTAGAGCTTTATTCGCTTTCATCTCATCCGAATTAAATTCAGATTCTAATCCTTTTGGTGTTTTATATACGACTTGAATTCTAACGTTCATAATGACCACCTTTACATAATAAAACTGCTTACATCAATTTTATGGGCAGTTTATTGAATATCCTTTTTATTATCTATATACAGCGTCCCATCCTGTTGCACTTCTGCATAAAATACATTTGCAATAGAATCAACCTTTGCCATTTTTAATTGTTGTTCGAGCCACTCCATACCTATTTTCAACTTCTTCAAATTGTTCGTAATAACTATTCCATCGCTAATAACTTGCGTTGCAATAGGAAATGCCCTTATTGATTCATTATTAATATTCATATCACTCTTCGTTACTGTTTGTTTCCTCTCTTTTTTCATTACCGATAATTTACCATTTGTTTCAAAAAAAGCAAAGTCTACCTCAGCAATGGAAAAACACTCTTTTGTCTTAGCATCGCGTTAAGGGAATCAATATCTAACCTACTTTTACGTAAGGCGTTCTCCACTATATTCCCTTCCTTTATCACCACCACTGGATCACCTGTCGTTATTTTTCTTAATTTCTTCGACTTTATATCAACAAAATCCATAAAAAGCGTAAATATTGTCCAGCCAATGAGAGCAATGAATCCATTTCTAATACTAACGTTTTGATTAATAACTAGGTTAGCAGTCACAGAGCCTATCGCAATTGCAGATACGAAGTTAAAAAATGTTATCTGACTAATTTCCTTTCTTCCCATAATCCTTGCAAGAATAAATAAAGTAACAAAAGCAATAGTTATCCTAATCAACAGCTCAGGAATATTCACATCACTAACTCCTTTTTTATTTACATCTATTTCTAATAATGGGTCTATTTATTCTTATTATATTAATATTTTAAAATAGTTTTAATGAGGCGATTATTCGAACCTAACAGATCAATTAAAGCTTTTCTATTATGTAGTTCAGAATTCATTCCTTTTTCTCCTCATAGCGTTTAAAATTAACCATGGATATAATGCCGAAAACTGGACCGATTGCTAAGAATGAAAATACCCATTTCCAACCAATTAACGTTTGAAGTATAGGAATTAATTGAATCGATATAATCGTGATAAGAAATCCAATGCACATTTGAAACGTTAGTGCGGTTCCTACCCACTCAACGTCTGAAAAGTCTGATACTGCTGCTGAAAATTGAGCTGAATCTGCAATAATAAATACACCCCAAATTATTGCAATTATTAAGGTAATAAAAAAACTCTGTCCATAAGTTAAACCAATTACTAACGAACAAATACTACTTCCAACCATAGAGAAGATAGTTAGTCGTGACCTACCTATTTTATCGGAGATCACACCACCAATAACACACCCAATTGCACCTGCAAGACCAATCACACTAAAAGCGGATAATGGAATCACCCATGAATTAAGATTTGAAGTAGACTCTTGATAACTAGCTGTCAAAAATACTGGGAGCCATGTCCACATTGCGTATAATTCCCACATGTGACCAAAATAGCCATAGTTTGCGAGCATAACTGGTTTATTAGCGATAACCTTTTTAATTAGTTTAAAAGAAAAAGATGTCTTGTTTACTGCTTGAGGAGCATCTGTTAGAACCCATTGGACTATACATGCTGCCACCAAGGCTAGTAAGGAACTAATTAATATAACTAACTTCCAATTCACCACTGAAAACAATAAAATCATATGAGGTAATGATGATCCCAAAGTTAGAGAGGCGATAAGAATTCCAATTGCAACCCCACGTTTTTTAGGAAACCACTGCGATAAGATTTTTACAGCAACAGGATAGACACCTGCTAGAGTTATACCAGTTAACATTCTTAACATAATTCCCCATATTGCAATATCTGCAAGGATAAGTAATCCATTAACAATAGCCCCTATCGTAGCAGAAATAGCAAATACTTTTCTAGGATTAAAGCGATCTGCAATACCAAAGTATGAACTAATTAAAGCCCCCACAGCAAAGCCAATTGGAACAGATGCTGACAACAATGACTCCAGACTCGTACTAAGCTCCCAAATGGTTTTTAATTCAGGCGCGATAACAGAAGCGCTGAACCATAAGCTCAGTGCTAATAATTCTGCTAAGCTGATCCATACTAACGAACGCCACGATCCACTATTCATTTTTTAAACCATCCTCTTCTGTTCGATAAATTAGTGTACTAAATTTTATTTACTACATTAAAAAATTAGGTGTAAGTTATAATGTTAGTACAGACTTATTTTATTTATAACACGGTGCTACACCAACCTACGTTTTGATAAACACTGTTTTATGAGATAGTAGTGATCTCTACTATTTATCATAATAGCAATAAGTACTACATCCCCAATGTCTTGAATCTGGTCGCTTTTTTCCTAACCAACCCTTTTTTCGTAACTTTCTAGCTATTAAACTATTAAAGAACCCATGCCCTACAAGAGTAACAGATGTATAGATTTTTGCGTGCCTTTGTAAGACATCACAAGCCTCATCTGCTCTTTTTTTAGCTTCTTTGTATGATTCACATTTATTAGAAACGCCAAATATCCACAATATCCTTAAAACTAAGGCCCAAATCTTGGGACTCAATGCGATAGTAAATAGTTTAGTTGTTATTTTAGGAAGTTCGGCTTCTCTAAACAATGAGAGAGAAATGATACTCTTTTCTGGATTATGAATTAGTATACGAGCAGATTCTTTAGCCCTTTTTAAATCACTCGTCAAAACAAGTCTCGAATGCTTAACGGTTTCTAATGTTTTCTTTGGATATGAATCTTCCATCAAGATGCCAGATTCATCATAGTTTTCATTCCAGTTGACTAATTCAGAAAGTAAAATTGCCTTCCCCGTTTTATGTTTTGATCTTCCGTGCCTAATTAAAGATATCTCCATCTCTCCATACCTCCGACAGTAATGATACATACTCTACTTAAAAGAACTTAATTCAGTACTACATTTATCAGACACACCAGTTCACAAAACTAGTTATTCTATTAACTAGTTATTCAACATAGTATTTATTAAGTGCCAAATGAAAAAGAAAGGTTCGTTTTATTCATGTATAATTTTAAAAAGTTACTACTTGTACCTATCTTTTCTACTATAATAACAATATTATTCGTGTCATTTATGTCGTTACCAGCTTTTCAATCTAAATATTTTTATTCTCCCATTATAAACAATTTAACTGCATCAGAAACAACGACAAATTATATTGTTTCTTTGATGGAAAAAGAAATACCATTGTTTAAGGAGAGCTTTCAGGACAATCCTAAAGAATCGAGTGGTATTCAAAAAATTATGAGTATGTTTAATTATGTTGATACAAACAACCGTTTTACGTTACTTATTAACGGTGAGATACCATCATTGGATTTTTATGCTGATAATACGTTTGGAGTGAATAATAATCAAGAGAACACCCCTATCGAATCACCTCCACCAGATTTTAAGGAACTCCTAGATAAGGAACCTTCAAATACTGACGAGGATGAAAATGAAAATGGAAATAAAGAAAATAGTACAAAGAATAAACAAGCGGATGTTTTTATCTATCATAGTCATAGCTGGGAAGCCTTTTTACCTTTAATGGAATCTGGAACAAAACCTAGCGATGCATCAAGTATAAATAATAAGGAAAATGTTGTTTATGCTGGGGAATTGTTATCCTCAAAACTTGAAAGTTTAGGGGTTAGTACAATTCATGATACAACAAATGTTACGAAAGAATTGCATGAAAGAGGCTGGAACTATTATAATTCCTATCAATTTTCCCGCGAAACGATTGAGGAGACTGTTGCAGCAAATAAACGATTACAATATTTTATTGATATTCATCGTGATGCTGCAAGACATGACGTTACTACGGTCACAATTGATGGAAAAAAGTATGCTAAATTATTTTTTATTGTCGGGAAAGAAAATAAGAATTTTGAGGCAAATCACGCTTTTGCAAAAAAACTAAATAAAGAGCTTGAGTCAAAATATCCTGGAATAAGTCGCGGTATTTTCATAAAGGATAAGAGTCAAGGAAATGGGGTTTATAATCAAGATATCTCAGAAAATTCTATGTTAATAGAACTTGGAGGTGTCGATAATACAAAAGAAGAACTTAAAAATACTTCTGACGTACTAGCGAAAGTATTAAGTGATTACATTATACAAGCAGAAAAAGTAAACAACTAATAAAGTAAATTCGAAAAAGGGAAATCTCCTTTCCCTTTTTCGAATTTTTAATTTGTTTTTAATGGCGCTTTTTCGTTTTTTTGTTGTTATGTTTTTCATTAGCAGTTAACGGTTCATTGGCAAATTCATGATCAAACTTTCGAGAAAGCTTCCCTCTTACTGCTTGCTCATCACTAAATTCACCATTTAACTTACTGTTTTTAACCTTTTTACCCATGAATAGCACCTCCACAACCCTTAGCTTGCCTAAATCAACAATCAAATATTCGTCCTTTAAAGGTGCCTGTCACCACCCGAAAAATCTTGTTTCACAACGATTGTTTCACAACTGATTTTATATTTATTTAATCTAGGTATGTTTATTTTTTTTAAATTGGAGATACTAGTTTGATGTACCTATTTTAAATTGAGGTGTTTCATATGCTCCTATTTATTGGTAAAGTTATAACTTTATTTTTTATATATGTTGGGGCAATCCGCCTCTTAGGAAAAACAGCATTAGCACAACTGACTCCCCACGATTTTGGGGCGATATTTTTCTTAGCCTATTTACTATATGGATCAATAGAAGTGGACGGAATGCTCCAGGGATTAGTTGGAGTAATCACTGTAATTACCCTATACTTTTTTGTAGCAAAATTAAGCCTTTGGAATAGATTTAGCCGGTTTATCACTGGTGAACCAGTGTTTTTAATTAGAAATGGGAAAATAATAATAGATAACTTAAAAAGGACAAGCTTTTCACTAGTTGAATTAATGTCTGCTATTCGAGTCGCAGGTTACCGTGAGATCAATGATGTTGGTTATGCGCTTCTCGAACCAAACGGGGATATCAGTGTGCTTCCAAAGAAGGAACATATAGAACAAGAACGTCTACACTCCCATTCAGAAGGGATTGGTCTTCCTATAGCTGTCATTATTGACGGTGCAATCCAACCAAAATACTTAAAATCGATACACAAAGATGAAGAATGGCTTAAAGGACAATTAGAAGAAGAAGGCTATCAAGATTTAAGTAAGATTTTTTTGGCAACTGTATCTGATTATGATTTTGTTTTAAAGGTTTATTTAGATGAATAACACTGCGCATTACACGACTTGAAACTAACTGGATGTTAATAGAAAAAAGTACACAGAAAGATATCTTGTGTACTTTTTTGAGGTTTAAAATTAAATAGTTATTTTTCCGAATCCCACATCTTATACCTATATGTAAACAACCCATCTTTTGTTTAATTAAATTTAACTACTTTTTCACAGCTTTCGGATAGGTTAATATCATCTTATAAATAAGGAAATAGATCATTATAAATAAGATAAAATTTACCATGGGATGACTAAATCCGAATACCTGAAACAGAGCATAAATTAATAACGGTTGCGTCAAAGCAAATGCGGTCATTTTCCATAATTGTTGGTACTTTAATTTTCTTCCGAGCAAGTTTTTAATTAAGACAGTTGATACTGCTAGAATTGACGTAAAAGCCATAATCATAAACAGAATGGTAAAGGGATACAATATAATTACTTGAATAACATATAAGCTTTTCATATCGCTTTCCGTTAACTGATTCGCCTCACTGATAGATGTAATTATACTTGGAATAAATAAAATAAAGATCAACACAAACATGTAAGTAAGTGTATTCCGCATACTGACTCTATTTAAGCGAAATAATGCTTCTTTTCTCGGTAGGAGGATACAATTTTTAAATATCGTGAATAATTCCATCTTTCCCTCCAACATTACTTTAATGTACCTAAACAAAGGTAGATACTAAAATTTTTAATTCTATCCTATTATATATCATTATAAGTTAGAGAAACAACCTTCCTTCTCTGCGATATGTCCCATAACCATATGATATTAAAATAATAAGTAAAGCCTCTTTCCTAATAATTAGTAAGAGGCTACAATTAACATTTAAATATCTTGTTTACCTTTAACACCATTTAATGAATAACTAGCAGATATTTCTGCGTTCAGGGAATGGGACACAGAGCAATACTTATCTTTTGAAAGTTGAATAGCCCTAACGACTTTATCTTCAGGAAGATCACCTTCTAAAGCATAATGAATGGAGATGGTAGTAAATCGTTTAGGGTGATCATCAGCTCGACTCCCCTTAACGTCCATTTGAAAACTTTCTGGTTGTAATCGCATTTTAGTTAAAATCGAAATAATATCAATACCCGTACATCCTGCTACAGCATTTAGTAGAAGTTCTGTCGGTCTTGCTCCAGTATTTTCTCCCCCAACCTCAGGAGAAGCATCCATCTTTAATTCATGTCCGGATGGTGTTTGACCCGAAAAGGCCATCTTCTGATCCCATTTAACTGTCAATTCCATAGAAATCCAGCTCCTTTTAAGTTCTATCTTAAGTTATATTTTGCAAAAGTTCACTTGAAAATTCAACTTTAAGAAATATAAAGGTAAGTACCACACCTGTGATACTTACCCACCTACGTTAATTACCTTTTAGTAGCTCTCGTGTTTTATTTAAGATTTCCTCATCTTTTAAACGAAACTTAAACTCTACTCGACGAGATTCATCTGCACTATAATTTCCATTTACATCCGTTCTACTATCTGTATAAGACTTCCCATTTACAGTTAGTTTATCTTCTAAATGCTTTTGAATATTTTTATATGGAAATTTGTCCCCTAATATATACTCTGAAACACTATATGCTCTATCTTGAGAAAGTTTTAGATTATATAAATAGGTACCATCGCGATCGGTGTGACCTTCAATAATAATCTCAGATATATATTCTTCATATCCACTAGCTAACAAAACATCTAAATACTTAGGTACAAACTCATCAAGAAATTGATAGGAATTTTCCTTCAAGATGGCCTTATCATATTCAAATAAGATTTCTGTATTAAATAGGATTGCACCTGTCTTTTCATCTACTTCAATACCTAATGGAGAATCTTGAAATTCCTTATTTAAATCCTTTACTAAGTTAGCTCGAACGCCCATTATCTGATCTAGTGTTTTCTCCATTTCTTTAATCTGAAGAGACTTTATAACCATCATACAAATAAAGATTAAAACAAAACAGAGTAAGATTGAAGTTAATAAGTCCGTAAAAGATGGCCAAAAGTGACTTTCATCCTGCTCATTTCTGAATAGACGTTGATATTTATTAATCATTTGAACTCAACCTTACTCCATTGTTTCTTACCGAATCTTGATTAAAAGTATTTATATTTTGATTTAATTTTTGAATTTCCTGATTTAGTTCACTAAAAGTCTGCTGTGTATAACGACTGCTACTTTGTTGAATCTCTTCAGTAACCATACGTAGTTCTTTAAACTCTTTTTTAATTCCTTGGTTCGTTACCTCTACATAATCACCAATATTACGTGCTACTTTGTCCAACTTATCTCCAAGGGTACCTTCTAAATTATTAACATACTGCGATAATGTGTCTTTCACCATTCCTAGATTATGTTCAAGTTGGTTCTCTCTTTGGCTTAGTCCATTTGTTAATTGAGAGATGGTTGAATTAATTTCACTTATGAGCTGATTGTTCTTTCTTCCAACTTGCTCATACGTATTACTTGCCTCCATCAGGTGTTTTTCAAAAGCTATCGAATCAGAAGAGTGTGCTTTTAGATGATTATTAAATTCAATATTGAATTGCTTTAGCTCATCAAAACGATCTGACAACAAATGTTTGTATTCTGACTGAGTATGATTGATAGTCTCTAGTGCTTGAGGCAAATGCACAATTGAACTACCTAGCCTATCAAAGTCTTTTGATAGTTCACCTAGGTAAGTACTAATCCCTGTTAATTTCATGCTTAGATCATTACCAAAAATTTGTTTGAATTCTCTATTGTGTTCACCCATTGTTTTAACTAAATCATTACTTTTATTCACAACCCCTTTTATGGAGTCCTGTACGGAACGCTGACTCTCTAATAATGAAGAGGAAAAATCTTTCCAATCCTCAACAGATTCTTCAAAGTGTTGAAGTGTATCTTTTTGCATATTAGAGATATTCTTTATGCTCTCATGTGTTGCTTCAAACGTAGTTGCCATTCGTTCCTGTCTTCCATCCATTCGTTTAAAATAATGGAATAGTTCGTTGAAATTTTTATTTAACATAGAAGTAGCTTCATCAAATCTAGACGTAACCTCTTTCATACTGTTAAAAAGCACATTAAAATCCTCTAAATTACTAGATAAACCCTCATTAAACTTAGCAAGATCCTCTGCAGATTGCTGGAGACCTGTGGTATAGTCCTGAAAACCTTGGAAGGCATGGACCATCGTTTGAAGAGATTCTTGATTAGTATCCTTCAATTGGATAATGGATTGATTAATGGTCTCCGAAACATTAATTAATCGACTAAGTCCATTTTCTTCCTGCTCTTCCAAAATTGATTCTACTTTTAACATAATATCGGTAAGCAAATATTCTGAGTTAAAGGCTTTTATTATTACCGTTGTAATTAGAGAGAAACCCATCCCAACAATACTAGTGTAGAATGCGACATCGATACCTGACAGGACACTAGCAACATCTTGAACTAATTGATCTCCATTAGTACTAATACTTCCAAGAGACATCGTAAGACCTATAAATGTTCCTAATACACCAATTAAAATAAAAACAGAAACAGTTCCCTGAATCATTTTTATAAGACTTACTACTGGAACATTGAAAACACGCCAGCTTGAGAATTTATCTTGGACAAACGTTTCTACTTTTACAGACTCCTCTGCTTTCCTCTTGTCAAACTGTTCCTTAAATCCTCTTAACGGATCAATATCCATTCGGTTAGTATCTAACAAGTAGTTACGAATTTTTTTTAACTTATTATACAAAATAAAATGTGTGAAAAAAGTGACAATGAATGTAGCAAATAAAATCATAAAAATTATTTCTATACTTTGATTAGCTAAAATCGATTGTGCTCTAGCATCACTCACAAAAATCTGTAGAATTGATTCAATCACATATAATCCCCCTATATAGATTCCGAATTATTTAAGGATAAATTATCAACTATTTATATACATGCTATTCGAAGCATGGACAATTCATGTTTATAAAGATTTAAATGAAGACAACTTTTTAGTCAATCTCGGAGGTATGATATACCGCCTTCAATTATTTTTCTGACTACATTCTAACTTTACTTTTTTGTATCTTATTACGAATAAAAAGGAGACATGTTCCTCATCTTAATGAAGAGGTGAGTCTATGTTAAATCGTGCAATCACTACAGCTTTAGTTGGGATTGGTACTGCACAATTTTTAAAAGTACCTTTTCATTATTTAGAATCAGGAGAATGGGATTGGAAGAAAACGGTTGGAAGTGGAGACATGCCAAGCTCTCACTCCTCAGCTGTGACCTCTTTAACGACTTATGTCGCTCTGAAAAAAGGAATTCCCTCTATAGACTTTGGTGTTAGTGCCATCTTTGGTTTAATTGTTATGTACGATGCAATGGGAATAAGATGGCAGACTGGACAAATAGCAATGGCAGTCAATGATATGGACGAACAATTGGAGAAAATAGCAGATGATCATCCTGGTTTCTACCATAAGAAACGAGAAAAAGAATTGAAAGAAATGCTTGGACACATGCCAATTGAAGTTGCTGGTGGTGCTTTATTAGGAGTAGCGATTGGAGCTATTAGTTTTCTGTCTGAGAGAAAAAGTAGAGAAAAGAAAAAGAGTGATTAAGTTAAAAAAACCTTACTTGAATTGCCAAGTAAGGTTTTTAAGTGTTTTGTTTTACTACCTTTGCTCTTTGCTCTAGCAAATGATTCTGAATATGCTGGTGCAAAGGAGGATTTCTATTGATGATGAAATCGAATTTCCATAAATAGCTAGAATTCAGCTTTATTAAAGAATTCGATTAAAGGCATTACGAATAACATCACCACGACTAATGATTCCCACTAGCACTCCGTCACGATCAACCGGTAACTTTTTGATTTGCTTCTCACCTAGAATAGCTGCAATATTCTCAATTTGTTCTTGCCAGTCCACTTTAACTACCTTTTTCTTAGCTATATTTAAGACATTCAAATCAAGAATACTTTTGAGTCGTTGTTCAAATTCCTCTTCATCACCTTTAATTATACTTACAAAAAAGAAAGAACTAACCACAACATCTTTATGCTTTCCAATGTATCGCATGATGTCACCATCACTGATGTAGCCAACAATTTCGTTTCGATCATTTACGATTGGAAGACCACTTATACGATATTCTATAAATTTTTCAATCACCGAACGAACTGTTGCATTTTCTTTTACCTTATGGACCTGACTGATCATTATTTCATGAGCTTTCATGTAGCAGCCTCCTAAAGTAACGGAAGGGAATGAGATAAGTTTATAAATTTATCAACACTACCATTCGTTTATTCTTATTAAATAATACATCTATTTTATCACACAGTATTTTACATGTGTAATGTAGCAAGATAATTTTTAAAAAGTTATTTGTAGTACGCAAATATTCAAAATCTAATATTCTGATTTATTTATTATCATAGTCTGAATGTGCATTAATCGATAAATAATATAAAAATATTAAAATAAATAGGTTTAACCTTTACTTTTAAGGGGTAAATAATGTAAAGCGAGATCAATTAGCAAAGGAGATTACATATGCCATTCTACGAAAAACTACCTAGTAACTTACTTATTGACTTTTATAATGAGATTCGGAATAATATCGAACGTGGTATACTAACTGAACGTATGCACGATGAATTAGAACTTATTAAAAAGGTAGCAAAACGTAGAGGAATCCTACTATTTGATAGAAGTATTTCTAATAATATCCTTTCTGATAATAGAGATCCATCTAATGAACGGTGGTATGAATAGTAAATCTACCCCGATGTAAATCGTTAATACCGATGCTACTAGTTAAAATATATACTACCGGAAAATAATATAAATATAATTGAGTCGGAAAACAGCAAATTATGGCTGTTTTTTTTAATTTTATGTGAAATTACTGCCTAGTAAACAGATAAAAAACCTTCAAGGAATGAACCCTAGAAGGTTTTTTGTTGCCTAGCGGCGTCCTACTCTCGCAGGGGCAAAGCCCCAACTACCATGGGCGCTGAAGAGCTTAACTACTGTGTTCGGCATGGGAAC
>NZ_JACLZI010000051.1 GCF_014280935.1 Aquibacillus kalidii | reverse complement strand
CCACTCCAATCACTTACTAAAAGGAGCTGGATTTTGTTTTCTTAAATTGCAAACACTCTATAAACTGAGAGCGGAGGAAATTCACGTAGACTCCTCGAAAATACAGCCCGATTTTCTTCGTGCGATGACTATGCTACGAAGCATTCCTTGTCCTGTGGGAAAGCGAAGACGTTGAGACCCCACAGGGAGCGTTCTTTGCGACCGAGGAGGCTCAGCGCGAGCCCACGCGTAGTGAATTTCCGTAGCGGCACCTAATAAGTTACTTCGTATTTTATAGATACTGCGACATATGCACCTGGGTAGGAATTGGGACGGCAAAAAAGGTAGAATCGTTTTTACTCGATTCTACCTTTTTTACTAACTTAGTTTATACACTCTTGCTTCATATGGCTTAAGTGCAAGCGTGTTGGATATTTCCTCGTTTGTTTCAGAATAATTACCTAGACATAATTCTAAGGACTTATTCTGTAACCCATCTGGCAGTTCAAATGATGTCGCTTCATTAAAAAGATTTGCGATAACAATAAATTTGTCATTGTTAAGATTACGAGTGTAAGCATAAACCTTGTCATGATCCTCATTAATAAGCTCATAACTACCATAAATTAATACTTCACTAGATTTTCTTAAATCAATAAGCTTCTTATAGTAGTGATAAATGGAATCAGGATCTTCAAGTGATTGTTCTACATTAATCTCTTTAAAATTAGGATTTACTTTTAACCATGGCGTCCCAGTTGTAAACCCGCCATTCGCCTCCTTGTTCCACTGCATTGGAGTTCTAGAGTTATCTCGCCCATTTTTCCAAATAACTTCCATTACTTCCTCATGCGACTTTCCTTCTTCTCGCTCGTTGCGATAAAGGTTTTTTATCGCTACGTCATTATAATCTTCAATAGAGTCGAACTGAACATTTGTCATACCAATCTCTTGTCCCTGGTAAATAAAAGGCGTGCCCTGCATCAAAAAGTACATAGTTGCTAAACACTTGGCAGACTTTTCTCTAAGTTCTTCATCATTACCCCAGGTAGAAACAGACCGTGGTTGATCATGGTTTTCTAAAAATAATGCATTCCACCCCATGCCATCTAGCCCTGTTTGCCATCTCGTTAGCGTTTCTTTCAACGTATGGATATCTAAACCACCTGATACACTTTTTCCCCACAGGCTAAGGTGTTCAAACTGAAAAATCATGTTGAATTTCCCGTTTTCTTCTCCTACCCATTCATCTGCTTGATCCACACTAACACCATTCGCTTCACCAACAGTCATAATATCATACTTATCAAAAGTCTCTTTCTTTAATTCTTCCAAATAAACCTGAATTCCTTCACGATTCATATGCCCATCCATGGAGGATACATATTTCTTATTCTCTGGATTTGGTAGGTCTGGGAAACCAGGAACCTTTTTAATATGAGAAATGGCATCAACCCGGAAGCCGTCTATACCTTTATCCAACCACCAATTAACCATTTCATATAAATCATTGCGTACAGCTGGATTTTCCCAGTTTAAGTCAGGTTGTTTACGTGAGAAGACATGCATAAAGTATTCTTCTGTTTTCTCATCATATTCCCACGCAGACCCACCAAAAATTGATTCCCAATTATTCGGTTCTTTTCCATCTTTACCAGGATGCCATATATAATAATCACGATAAGGATTATCCTTGGAAGAACGCGATTCTAGGAACCATGGATGTTCATCAGACGTATGATTAATTACTAAATCCATAATTAATTTCATCCCGCGACGGTGTACTTCTTCAAGAAGTTGGTCAAAGTCTTCCATTGTTCCAAACTCCGCCATAATGTCTTTATAATCACTGATGTCATAACCATTATCATCATTAGGAGATTCATAGATTGGAGAAACCCAAATCACATCAATCCCTAAATCTTTTAGGTAATCTAGTTTTGCGATCATCCCCTGAATATCTCCAATTCCATCACCATTAGAGTCCATAAAACTTCTTGGGTATATTTGATAGGCTACTGTCTCTTTCCACCATACTTTTTTCATGATTGTCCTCCTTATTGTTTCACTATCTCTAAAAGTCTCTAACTATTTTTATAATTTGTATATTGCTTCAAATGGAAATATTCACGAATGGAACTATAGCTCAAAAACTTATCTTTTTCATTCTAACCGGTAGTTTTTCATCTTCTGGGCATTACACTATAAGTATATATACTAGTTTCGAAGATCCTATTCATTATCTAGGTCCACGTTATTAAACTTCTTCCAACGTTTTTAAATAGTAACGATAAAATGCAGAAAACGATACAAATGAAATTAAGGAACCTACGAAAAATGGTAGTAAGAATAAAGCTCCGTTTATACTCACATATAGGATTATGAAACTTGTCAGCAACACGGCCAGCGATAATACTGGACTCCCAATCGTAACAATCATACTATTTTTTAATAGCTTTATTACTGCCATTTCATAATGCGCAAGTAGCGAAAAGAAGTTAATTGTATACACAAATAGTAATAAACCTAAACCGAGAAAACTGAACATAACCAACACATTTTTAGAGCTAATGTATGCGAAGTCAATCCCCCATACTATCCACATAAGAGTTAGCAGTACACCACTTAATAAGCTTTTTTTATAGTTTTCTCTGTAAAATTTCCAATATATTATAATTATTGATTGATCCTCTTTCTTTAGGATCCAATTTCTAACTGTTGCGAACATCGCTGCTGTTGCAGGAAAAAATAGGAATGGTGCAAGTATTGCTATCGGAATAATTAGAATCATTCGCGCACTAGATTCATCCATGACAAGCATATTCATTACAAGTATAGCAATAGGAAAGTTAAAGAATAGCCAGAGTACATTAGTGACTGCGAAACGGGCAACCCATTCACTCACCCCGTATAAACCACCCATCAAATTTTTCATCTCTAACCCCACCCTTTCATTCCCTATAGTACACTATTATTATTTACTCGTTAGAACATCAATAATTTTTTTATCATGGTCTCATCTACAGGAATTTTGTGCAACAGCTTTCTAAACCTACCGAATAGGATAAGTAACCCGCAACCCATTTAATGCAACGAAAGGGAAATCGTTTGCACTTTAACAGAAAATATAATTAATAAGTTATCCTTATTAATAATTTTTAATATTTTGGCACAACGGAAGATGACTCCCTTTCCTTTATAAAAGTGGGGATGATAATACTCCGCTTTACTTCTGATGGTTCCTTCACTTCATCAATTAAGCAACGAGCAGACTCATACCCTAATTGATAGATTTGAGTGTCTACTGAAGTCAAGGGCGGACTGGATAATTCACAAATACTTGTGTTATTGAAACTAACAATACTTAATTGCTCAGGTACTTTTATCCCTATTTCTCTCATAACTTGCAATACATTCATTGCTGAAAAGTCATCCG
Source organism: Aquibacillus kalidii (assembly GCF_014280935.1). Taxonomy (GTDB): domain Bacteria; phylum Bacillota; class Bacilli; order Bacillales; family Amphibacillaceae; genus Aquibacillus_D; species Aquibacillus_D kalidii. The sequence continues at coordinate 22,291 of NZ_JACLZI010000051.1, read as the reverse complement.
TTACAACCAAACTCGTAGGAGGTTTGGATAAATTCATTATTTCACGTACGGCTTGCTTTACTAGTCCAGGAGATTTTGGGTTTTTAATATAATGATCTGATACTTCCATTCCTCGGATACGATGAGCCTGTAAAAAGCCGTTCAAACGAGATTCTGCAACTTCATAATCGCGATTCCCACCAATTAACCCAATACGTTGGTGGCCAAGTTGTAATAGATATTCAGTGGCATCTTTGGATGCTTGCACATTATCATTATCTACATAGATGATTTGATTTTGCTGAACAATTGGCTTACCCACGACAACAAAAGGTATTCCGGACTTGATTAAATATGGAACAACCTTATCACCTTTTTTAGAATAAGAAACAATCAGTCCGTCTACCTTCTTACCCTGAACCATTTTAATAACATCTTGAAAAATTGCCTCTTCTGAATCACCAGTTGTTAAACTAATACCAAAATCTTGTTTATGACAGTAGGAACTGATACCCCTTAGTACTTCCGGAAAAAAAGGGTCATGCATCGATTGGCTTGTTGAGTGCTTCATGACGATTCCAATCGTTTTGGTTGACTGCTGCACTAGATTCCTTGCATTCTCATTTAGATAATAGCCCATTTCCTCCATAACTTTTCGTACTCTACGCTTTGTTTTTTCACTTATTTTAGGACTATCTGATAAAACTCGGGAAACAGTAGAAGTAGCTACTCCTGCTTGTTTAGCAACATCCTTTATAGTGACTGACACAAGTTTCACCTCTTCTAATATTACAAAATTAGATTACGATTATTTGACTGCCCCTTCCGATACACCTTCAATAATTTGCTTTTGCGCAAAGAAGTAACCGACAATGACCGGAATTATTGCAATGGTTAAACCAGCTAGAGCAAGATGCCATTGCTTTGTATATTGACCGAAAAAATAGAACATTTTCAACGGAATCGTTGCATTATTCTCTCCTAAAATAAGAGAAGGTAATAAATAGTCATTCCATATCCAGATAACGTTTAATATACCTACTGTAACAGAGATCGGTTTCAATAATGGGAAAATGATGTGTACAAATGTTTGGAATTTGTTAGCTCCATCAATTTTTGCAGCTTCATCAAGGGTCTTTGAGATTCCTGTCATAGCACCGTGATAAAGGAAAATAGATAAGCTACACCCGAATCCAAGATACATAAAAATCAAACCTGCGCGATTTAACATCTCAACTTTACCAAATAAAGAAACAAGCGGAATCATTACGGATTGAAACGGGATTAACATCGCTGATACAAATAGCAACAAGAAGATGCCACTCAGTTTACTTTTATTGCGGGCTAGAGCATAACCAGCCATTGATGAAAAGAATATGATAATGGCAACACTAATTACGGTAATCAACACTGAGTTTACTAATGAGTTAGTAAATTCCAAATCAATATAAGCTTCTACAAAGTTCGCTGATGTAAACTCCTCAGGCAATCCAAGTACATCCGTAAATATTTCTTTCTTTGTTTTAAATGCATTAACAATCATTAAATAAAACGGGGATAACCATAACAATCCGAGCAATATTCCAAGAATTTCAACAATATACAATTTCCCTTTGCTCTCCATTACATGTCAACCTCCCGTTTTTTATTGTAATACACTTGAGTCAATGCGATGATAGAAACAATAATAAAGAATACTACCGCTTTTGCTTGACCATAGGCCATCTCATTAGCACTGAATGCTGTTTTAACAATTTCCATTGCCACCATTTGTGTGGATTCAAATGGTCCACCATTTGTTAAAGATAAGTTTTGATCATAAATCTTAAAGGAAGAAGATAATGTTAAAAACATGCTAACTGTAAACGCGGGTGCAACAAGTGGGAAAGTAATATTACGGAATCGCTGCCAGCTATTAGCCCCATCTATCTTAGCGGCTTCTATTAATTCATTAGGGATGTTCTGTAAGTAAGCAATGTAAATGATCATGATATAACCAGCCATTTGCCAACAAGTTAAAATTACTAGCCCCCAAAAACCTGTACTTGTAGTAGACAACCAACCTTGTAAAGCATCCACTTTCAATGCTTCTCCAATATCACTAAATACACTTACAAAGATAAACTGCCATATGAAACCTAAAATTAGACCACCAATTAGGTTGGGCATAAAAAAGATCGTTCTTAAGAAATTATTTGATTTAATTTTTCTAGTAACAAGGATAGCTAAACCTAACCCCAGAATATTAAGTAAAACAACAGATACAATTGAGAAACCAACTGTAAAGACTATTGAATCAAGAAATTCCTTGTCATGGAAAAGATTGAGATAATTTTCGAAGCCTAAAAATTTAGTTGCTTTTAAACCATTCCAGTCTGTAAAGGAATAGACTGTTCCATAGATTAACGGAACAATGACGACTAGAGTTAACCCTAATAATACCGGTGCTAAAAACAACCAGAATGATAAATCACGATTACGCATGAAAGTCCCTCCTATCAATCAGTTATGTCTTTAATTGAAAGACAGCTAACGAAACAGAATAGCCTGTTTGTTAGCTGTAATTCATATATAATTATTTACTTCTTTCTTCTTCCCACTTTGCAATTGAATCAGCCTGGACTTCTTCCCAAGTCATTTCACCAGCAAGATATTTCTGAATGTTTGGTCCAATTACGCCTGTACCCCATGGGTTGCTTGGATAACCAGCGAAGATCCATCCAATTGTTTTACCTTCAGACGCATAGTTGTAAATATCTTGAGATAGTGGATCTGAGATTTTAGATGTATCATAACCTTCATATGCAGGAATAAATTTGAAATCATTTAACACAGCTTCTTTTCCAGTTTCAGAAGTGTACATCCAATCTAAGAAATCTTTTGAAGCTTCAACTACTTCTTCATCAAAGTTATTATTTACAGCCCAATAGTTTGGAACACCTACAGGAATACTGCCTTCAAATCCTTCAACAGGAATTGGTAATACACCAATGTTTTGCGCAAATTCTGGATCCATTTGTTCAACAGATGGGAAAATCCAATTCCCTTGTTGGATCAGTGCCACTTTTTGTAACGAGAAGTATTCTTCAACTTGTTGAGAGTAGTCTAGACTCAATACTGGTTGTACAGAGTACTCATTTTGCAAATCTACGAATCTCTTCATTTCATCACCTTTTTCAAAAGTGACTGTATCAGCATTGAAAGAATTCATAACATCATGGTCAAATTCTGGTGCTAAGAATGCATTTGCAAGATGATCACCCAACACCCAAGCCTCTTTAGCAGGAAGTGCGAATACCGCTTCAAGTCCAAGGTCATCCTTCTTACTATCTAATGTTTTAACAGCTTTTTCTAAATCCTCAAAAGAAAGAATCTCATCAGGATTGATTCCAGCCTCTTCAAATACTGTTTTGTTATAAATTAGGCCATAACCTTCTTGGTTAAATGGAAGTCCCAAGATTTGTTCACCATCTGTCACCGTTGCTAAAGTACCATCTAATGCAGCTTTTGCAGCATCAGTTGAAGCTAAATCGGTAAGGCTTTCTTTATAGTCAATGACATCTTGTGGTCCAGTCACATTAAAAATGTTTGGTTCATCTCCAGAAGAGAATTTAGACTTTAGTACTGGAGCGTATTCCGTACCTCCACCAACTGTTTCAATTTTAATATCTATTTCAGGATTTTCTTCTTCATATTTTTCTGCTAAATTTTCAAATTGTTCTTTAAACTCTACTTTACCTTGGAAAATACTTATTTCTATTTTGTCACCAGATGTTGCCCCTTCTCCACCTTCATCTGAAGAAGAACATCCAGCAAGCAATAAACCAGATACCGCTATTGCAGAAGCCATTTTTGCATAAAACTTTTTACTCTTCATCTAACTCTCCCCTTTTTGTTTAGATACAGCCAGATTAATCGCTTTCAATTCAGTTTTAAAGAAAGCGCTTTAAACGCTTTGCTTTTTATAATGGTTTGAATATCAAACCATCTATGTTTCCCATTAGTTGAGGCAAACGTTTGCATTAACTAGCCTGGATTTATCCTATCACACAATAAAATAAAGCGCAAGATGTCTTTTATACAATTTATGAATAAACCACAAAGAAACGTTAATTTACAGGCGTTTGAAAGCGCATTATTTTTTTTACCTGCACGATCACCACCTTAACAGCGTTAACAAACAATGGTGAAACAGCCGAAAGTAAAATAGAAAACCTATCATAAAATGCTATCCCTTGCATATATTCGTGCAAACGTATGCAATCACAGGAGCTTTATAGATACAAAAAAAAGCACACCTATTGAAGTGCACTTTTTTACTTAGCGTTTTTAATTTGCTTACTTCTAAGCTGACCACAAGCGGCGTCAATATCTGATCCTTGCTCTACTCGGACACCACAGTTAATTCCGTTGTTTAATAACGTTTCATAAAATCCAACAATAGCATCTTTTGTACTACGCTGATACTGGTTATGCTCATCAACCGGATTGTACGGAATTAAATTAACATAAGATAAATGTCGTTTATCCTTAAGAAGCTTTGCTAGCTGTAGAGCTTCTTCCTTATGGTCGTTGACATCACGCAGTAAAATATATTCAAACGTAATTCTTCTGTTTGTTTTTTCTAAATAATAATCTATGGCAGGCATTAGCTTCTCTAATGGAAATGCTTTATTAATCTTCATAATACGTGTTCGCAATTCATTATTCGGCGCATGCAAAGATACTGCTAAATTAACTTGAATATTCTCGTCTGCAAAATCATATATTTTATGTGCCAAGCCACTAGTAGAAACCGTAATATGTCTTGCACCAATGGATAAGCCATTTTGATCATTAACTACTCGGAAGAAATTCATCATGTTCTTATAGTTATCAAAAGGTTCTCCAATTCCCATAACAACAATATGACTCACTCTTTCTTCTTTTCCTTTTTGATCTAAATGTTGCTGCACCTTCATAATTTGTTCTACAATTTCCCCTGCAGATAAATCACGATTTTTCGTTAACAGACCACTAGCACAGAACGTACAACCAATATTACACCCTACTTGTGTAGTAACACAGACGGAATAACCATAATTAAAGTGCATCAATACTGTTTCAATTAAATTTCCATCGTCTAGTTTGAATAAAAATTTAATCGTACCATCTTTTGATTCTTGTTTCACTTCCTCTTGCAATGACTGGATATAAAAATGCTCCTCAAGTAGATCCAGACATTCTTTATTAACATTTTTCATATCTTCGAAGTCTGTGACACGCTTCTTATATAACCAATCCCAAACCTGCGTAGCTCGGAAACGTTTTTGTCCTCTTTCAGTAAGCCAAGCAGTTAATTCTTCTATTGTTAATCCATAGATGGATGTTTTCTTTTCCATGGTTTTTACCTCACTTCTAAACCTCTATATAATTCATACTTAATCACACACTTCTCTATACTACAGACAATCCGTCATTCTATCAACCAAAATAATTTGGTAAAGGATTTTCTTTATTTTGTCTTTTTTGTTTGTAATTTATTAACACTATTAAAGAAATAAATCGTCATTGCCTCCATTACTAAATAATAACTAAGGGAATAGATTGGTTTCCACTTGTTATATAGAAACACATCAAAGGTAAGACTGATCGATTCAAATAGTACGCTCAATACAGAACAAACCACTATATAAAGTAAGGTCCACATATGTCTAACACCCAATTTATCATAGATATAGACTAAAATGTAGGCAAAAGCACCATATAGAATATAGGTTAACATATCAAAAATTTCATATTTGCCTTGATCCATTATATTGTACAAGTTATATTGTGGTGCTGATAATAGATGATCCGAAACTCTCCCTACTGTTGCCGCAAATAACATGACTAAGATAGATGTTGATATAGGAAATCTTTTCGGTGTTAGAAAGACAACAGCATACATTATAATTAAGAACACAAGAATAAACCATTCATTTTGGTCAAACTTCTCAGGCCATATCATTGGTTTTCTTTCACCTCATAAATGACAAGCTTGGAAAAGAGATAGCTAAAAGTATGAACACCGATTAACAAAGATAGTAATGAGAGGACTGATTGCCAAGCATGCCACCCTTGATAGGTGATAATGCCCCATTGAACCATTAGAAACTCCATCATATAAATTACCAGTATTCCTAACAAACTAATCATAACTTTTTTCAAAGTCTTAAAAAAAGGAAGTAAATTTAGGATGATCAACATTGCAATCGGAACAATCATAACCTCGTATAACGCAAAACAATAGTAAAGGTGGAACGCTTTATCAACTTTCCACACTTCAAAATTGATACTAAGAATCGCGCAGTAGCTTGTAAAAATAAATTCCAGTAACAGTATCCGAAAAACATTTTCAAGAAAATTCAAATATTTTTTCATAACAAAAAACATAATCACTAATACAATGGCAATATCAATAAAAACGACTAGTTCCATAGGCTCCACTCACTAACAAATATTATTTTGAGTTACTATACATTCTTCCATCGTTTCAATTTCTTATAACAACATGCACTTCTTTTTAAAACTTCTTCTCCTTGCCCATTGCTTTCTTAAAATTTAAATGTTATACTTCAATTAGCTATTTTGTTCGAATAACACTTCAAGTAATACGCAACGTTAAGTTTTCGTTTTGAGGCAAGAGCAAGAATAGTAATACATTGTGTGGACGACCACACTAGGAGGAAGAATAATATGGTACAAGGTACAGTAAAATGGTTTAACGCAGACAAAGGTTTTGGATTTATCGAAGTAGAAGGACAAGACGATGTATTCGTACACTTCTCTGCTATCCAAGGCGAAGGCTTTAAAACACTTGAAGAAGGTCAAAGCGTTTCTTTCGAAATCGAAGAAGGTAACCGTGGACCACAAGCTGCTAACGTTACAAAAAACTAATTGCAGTTTGAAAAAAGGCGATTCTCTCTTATGAGAGAATCGCCTTTTTTATGCTTTTCATGATTTATTTTTTGAAGCCGCAAATTAACTATTGTACTACATTACATTTTATCTTCTATAAACTTCTTTAACACATTAGCGTGGTTATAAACCTCGTCCTTTGCACTATAAACAAGTGTAACGACCTCTTGTCCTTTGAGTATTTCACTTTTTTTTCAACAGATTCTTGTTTATCTTTATCTGTCTCTAATTCTTTTACATACCTATTTTCAAATTGATCAAATTTTTCCGGATCATGATTAAACCACTTACGTAGCGGTGTTGAAGGCGCTACCTCTTTTAACCAATCATCCAGTTCAGCCTGCTTTTTTGATATACCTCTTGGCCAAATTCGATCAATTAGTATCCTCTTGCCATCCTTTTCATTTGAGGGCTCATAGACCCGTTTGATTTCAAGCTTCATAGTACCCCTCCTTCCTTTTAGGATACACAATGAAAAAAAGGATAGCTAGTTTACAACATTATTGGCAAGCTAATTACTGGACCCACTTAATAGATAGGCGTATCATTTTCATATCTTAAAAAGGAGGGATAGCTTGCATTCACAACCTGAAAAAACGTTTTCAAACATACCTTTGTCTGTTTTAGATTTAGCTCCTATTCTGGAAGGCAGTAACCCAAGCCAATCATTTAGAAACAGTGTGGAACTAGCACAGCAAGTGGAAGAACTTGGTTTTCATAGATATTGGTTAGCAGAGCATCATAACATGCCTGGAATTGCAAGTTCTGCCACCTCTGTTGTTATTGGGCATATTGCTGGCGCCACAAATAAAATCCGTGTAGGCGCTGGAGGAATCATGCTTCCAAATCATGCACCATTAGTTATTGCAGAACAATTTGGCACACTTGAGTCAATGTACCCCAATCGGATTGATTTAGGACTTGGCCGCGCTCCCGGAAGTGATCAGGCTACTGCACATGCACTAAGACGTACCTTGAACTCAAGTGCCGAAGAGTTTCCGTCTCAAGTAGACGAACTACAAGCCTACTTTCAAGGTGAAAGCTTCGCAAGGGTTCATGCCTATCCTGGAAAAGGATTAACTATTCCGATTTGGCTATTAGGTTCAAGTGGATTCAGTGCCCGACTAGCTGCTGAAAAGGGGTTACCTTTCTCTTTCGCTAGCCATTTCTCACCTGAATATACACTTCCAGCACTAAAACTTTACAGGGATAATTTCAAACCGTCTGCACTACTTGAAAAGCCCTATGCAATGGTAGCTGTAAATATTATTGCAGCAGAAACGACAGAACGTGCAGAATGGTTAGCGACATCTCAACAACAGCAGTTTCTAAGCTTAACGCGAGGTGCACCAACTGCACTTAAACCACCCATTAATAATATAGCTGACATTTGGACTCCTTATGAACAAGCTTCTATTAAAAAGACTCTTGACTCTCGCGCAACTATTATTGGAAATACAGATGTGGTTAAAGAAAAACTACAAAACTTCATACAGGAAACAAATGCAGATGAAGTAATTATTAACTCACAAATTTATCATCAAGAAGCTAGAATCCAATCCTATAAAATTGTTGGAGAATTAATGAGATAATTATTATGCTCTTTCAAGGCATAAGATTAGCATAGATTCAAAGAAATAATGTACACTATGTGTGAAATAATGAAGAGGAGTGATACGATGGCTCAAACTATTAAAGGCAAAACCGCCCTTATTACAGGTGCAGGAAAAGGAATTGGTCGTGCAATCGCTATAGAATTGGCTAAAGAAGGAGTTAACCTTGCTTTACTAGCACGTTCAGAGGACACTTTACGCGCAGTAGAAAAAGAAGTACAGGCTTATGGAGTGAAAACTGCTATCGCAACGGCTGATGTCGCTTCAAATAATGCTGTTGTTGAAGCAGTTGATTCACTTAGTAAGGCTCTAGGTTCCATAGATATTCTTATAAATAATGCAGGAATCGCTAAATTTGGCGGTTTTCTAGACTTGGACATTGAAGAATGGGAAAAAATCATTCAAGTAAATCTCCTTGGCTCATACTATGTAACGCGTGCTGTGTTACCAGGAATGATTGAGCATCAGTCTGGGGATATCATTAATATCTCTTCAACTGCAGGTCAAAAAGGCGCTCCAGTAACTAGTGCTTATAGCGCTTCTAAATTTGGTTTACTAGGCCTAACTGAATCCCTTGCTATGGAAGTTAGAAAACACAACATCCGTGTAACTGCCCTAACACCAAGTACAGTAGCTACGGATTTAGCTGTTGAAAACAAATTAACAGACGGAAATCCAGAAAAGGTAATGCAACCAGAAGATCTAGCAGAAATGGTTGTTGCACAGCTCAAGCTACATAAACGCGTATTTGTTAAATCAGCAGGTCTTTGGTCAACTAATCCATAATTTTATTAGAAATAATTAAACCGCTGGAGAGCACGCCTCGTCTCTAGCGGTTTTTTGTTACCTCGGTTTGTGATTTTTGGCACAATATCTATATGAAGTGTCGTTAATTAATTGGCTTTGCTTTATATTCTTTCTCATGTCTTTTTCTTTGTTAGACATCCTCTTACGTCGCGGATTTCTTCTCATTCTCTTCTTTCGCTTCGTTAGACACTTATCCCTTACCATAAATTCTGAGACAACGGATTGTACTCACCTGATTACAAAATGAAATATAAAAAAAGAGAGACACCATGATAAAATGTTGTCTCCCTCTTAACTATTATGTTTCTTTTTTCTTCTAAGAACAGTTTGATTCTCTATAGTTGATTTCATACCTTCATAGATTTTGACACTTCTAGTCTTAACAGCATCTATTACGGCCTGGGTAACGCCGATCACTTCTTCTTTTCTATATTTATTTAACATTAGTGCTACAAAAATCAATTCACTGCTAATATATAGCCAAACTCCAAGATTGAGACCATTTATAAATTGTACTTCACTTCTTGGCCATGCATATAAAAACCATCCAAAAATACTTAAAGAATGTACAGCCAAATTAATCATGCTAGAAACAAATAGATTAGTAGAGAATAAATCATTTGGACCTTTCATTGTATAGGTCATATATTTATAACTCGCAAAGAAACCTAAGAGTAATATCACAACGTAAATACTATAAGCTATTCCCATCCATTCCTCTCCTTCCAATTCTTTTACTAGTAGTATGCCACTTTCATAGATTGTTAAAACCTTTATTTATTACTTAAACTAAACGCTACCTTATCTTATGTTTGCAAAATGGAATTTAGCATTACTTTTTTCAAATTTATTAACATTTTTTTGAATTACTGCCATAAAACAAATAGGCAACAACCTAAAAAGAGCCCGGACACAATGTCTCGGGCTCTTTCAACATGTTATTATAACCTTTTAAGCCTGACTACCATTCAATTCAAGCAAAATATCCTCAATTTCCAATAAGTCATTCACTATATAATTTGCTTTCACAAGTTCCTCTTCTTTAGCAAAGTCGAAACAACAGCCGATCGATTGAAATCCATTGGCAGAGGCAGCATTAAAGTCAGATGACCTATCACCGACTACAATTGCTTCTTTCAAATTATATTTTTTAATTATGGTTTTGACTAAATCACCCTTATCTTGTGATGCAATGGATTCAATACTAAACACTTCCTTAACCCATCTATTCAACTGATAAAATTCGCAAATACTATTTAAGTAGTTTTGCTGACCATTACTAGCTATGAAAAGAGTATAACCAGACTGTTGGAGGTTTGCCAATAGTCGGTCAGCATTGGTATACAATGCCCCATTCCCTTTTACTATATGTTCCATTAATTTATCCTGAAAGTAATGATTCGCTTCGATACGTGTTTGATCTGTTCCATTTGGTAACAGTACTTTCCATACCTCCTCTAGCGGTACACCCATTATCTCTCGGTATTTTTCTATCGGAGTTACTTCATTCCACAACCCCTTCTTCTTAAGTTCATTAAACGTATCATGAAGTGATTTCTCTAATATTTTATTTGTTTGAAATAATGTTCCGTCCATATCAAATATGATTGTGTTAACTAAAGCCATATGTACCACTCTTTCTATTCAGATTAAAATCTACTAGTTCTATTCTAGCAATTTCTATTTCTAATGAAAGATCTTTACCAACTCTTATTCAAGAGCATCCAAAATGAAAGCGGATAATATGTTTTCTATACTGGAAAAATTCAACTCGATTAATTCAGTTTTTTTCTTCCCATCTAATTTATCGCAACAATCAATCCGATTCGTGCTGTTTTTTTCCTTCCCATCTAATTTATCGCAACAATCAATCCGATTAGTTCAGTTTTTTCCTTTCCCTAGTGCATTCTCTATTATTATAAGGTCATTCTTTACGATAGCGCTACCAAAACAAGGCAAAAAAAGGCCCAATCATTCAGACCTGGCCTTTAACTTAAATAATTATGCAAGCTTTTCTGTTACACCATATAAATATGGCGTATAGTTGAAGCTGTCCGTCCACATCGCTTCAAATTGTTCCTTCCATCCTTTTGACATTTGTTTATCTTTTATAATGACCACAACCTCATCATGCCTTTTCTCTGCCGAATAAGTATAGTTATAGGAGCCTGATGTAACAACCTCATCATCTACAATCATCATTTTCAAATGCATAAAGCCTTTGTGATTATTTACTTTTACAGGAATACCAGATTGAATCATTTTCTGAATGTTAGCCGCTTGTTTTGACATTTTGGTTGATTGTTTTTTGTCAGTCATCACCCTAACCTGAACTCCTCTTTCAGTAGCTTCACAGATATGGGAGACGATTTCCTTTTCCGTTAATGTGAATATTGCGATATCAAGACTATTCGTAGAACCGTCAATTAACTCAATTAGTTTTTGCTTCGGTGAGCGTTCTGATTTTGAAAATACGTAATCAATCTCTGTTTTTTCTATGTCAGTGTTCGAACCTTTCATCTTATAAATCAAATAAGAAATACAACCTAAGGTTAATGTGGCTCCAGCTGTCGATATGAGATCCATCTCTTCCCCCCTGACCGATATACCTAATACTATGAGGATAGTAAGTTGTCCCATACCACTATTAATCAAAGGATTTTTCAAGGCTATATCTAATCATCCGAATTCAAAAATAAAAAGTTGAGATAAGCTCTCAACTTTTTATGGTTTCTTTTAGTTTTTCTGTTTTAACAATTCAAGTAAACTCTCCACTTTAGGTGATTCTGGATAGATAGTCACATTGAGTTTATGACCCTCAAGTTCTCTTTTCGTCTTACTGCCAAGGCAAGCAATTGTTAGGTTTTCTAAAAATTCTTTTGGATCTTTACCACTCGACTGGATACCTTTTAACAATGCGTTTACAGATTGGCTACTAGGAAAAATCACCGTATCTAGTTCTATATTTTCCATTCTTCTTTCAAATACTTCCAAATAAGCATCATCTATTATTTTTTTGCTCGTAATCATCACATCACATTTTGTTTCCATTTGTTCAGTTGTTAAGCTCTGATCTTTAACCAAAAGTAGATTTTCCGAGTCTATATTCTCAAGGCTTTCCACTCTTGCAAATAAGCCTCGTTCAAGTAATACCTGTTTCGATTTACTTGATCCTACGAAAAGCTTTGCTTTTATCTCACGAATATCTATGCCCTGTCTGCTTATAACGTTAAAAAAGTCATCCATGCAATCAGGTGAAGTGAAAAATATACGCTCATACGCTGTTAGTTTAGTTATGATTTTCTGATCAATAGGTAACGCTTCTTTTTTCCATCTTGGGAATTGGACTACTTCTGCACCTTGTTCTTCTAATTCAAGCGCAAGTTTGCTGTCACCATTACTTGTACGTGCCAGTAAAATATGGCGTCCGAATAATGGTTTCGATTCAAACCAATTCATTTTTTCACGTAGGTTGACAATTTCTCCAACAAAGATGATCGAAGGGTTTTTAAACTGTACCATTCTAGCCTGTTCTGCAATAGTTTCCAACGTTCCTTGGAGTTGTTTTTGACGGCTATAGGTTCCCCATTGCAATAGTATGACAGGTGTTGCGGGAGACTTCCCATGTTCCATTAATTTTTCACAAATATGTGCTAGATTAGCAATTCCCATGTAAAATGCAATGGAGTCAATACCAATTAGGCTGCTCCAGTTTATGATGGGTTCACCATTTGTTCCTTTTCCATGTGCGGTAACTACGGCAAATGATGTGCCGTAATCACGATGGGTGACAGGAATCCCAGCATAGACTGGAGCGGCTATTCCCGATGTAATACCTGGTACAATTTCGAAGTCAACTCCAGCTAGTTTTAATTCTGCCGCTTCTTCCCCAACTCGCCCAAAAACACTTGGGTCTCCACCTTTTAACCGTACTACAATTTTCCCTTTTTGCGCTTCTGTTATGAGCCTCTCGTTCAGTTGGTCCTGTCTCATAATGTGGCGTTTGGGGAGTTTCCCTCCAAAAATAAGTTCACAGTCTGGTTTGGCATAATCTAGAAGCCTTGGATTAACTAAACGATCATACACAATAACATCCGCTTTTTTTAAGGCCTCTTGCCCCTTTACTGTAATTAACTTAAAGTCCCCAGGTCCCCCACCTACTAAGTACACTTTCCCCTTTTTCATCTAGTGTCATCCTCCCAAGATCTCTGTCTATTTATATAGTTATATAAACTTTATCATTTTCGACAGAAACTTCATAGGTTTTTACTTGTCCTTGGTCAGGTGCTTGCACTTGCCCATCTTCTAAAGATATTTTCCAATCGTACACAGGACAATAGACAAATTTCCCACTTACTAGTCCTTCTGACAATACTCCCCCCTTAGGATGTGGGCTTCTATCTTCTAGCGCAAATACTTCACCACTTGTTACTTTAAATAAGGCAATCGCATCGTTCTTAATCTGAATAGCAATACCGCTTCTAATTGGTAATGCTGAATAATGTGCTACCCCAACTTTACTCACTGTTTTCATGTTTACAACTCCCTTTTTTCAAATTTAGTTTGTAACTAAATCAGCTTGATAACGACTGTAGTATTTATCCTTTATCTCATCATTCTCAATCGCTTCTTTCCAAGGTTCGTTATATCTTTCTAATGTTTTATTCAAGCGCTCTATTAAGCCCTGGCAAGCTACTTTATCTTCTAACACTTTTTTAATATGATCCAGGCCTAGTCTTTCCACCCATTTTGAAGTACGTTCTAGGTAATTACCAGTCTCTCTATAGTATTGCAAGAACGCACTAGAAACTTCGATTACTTCTTCCTTGGTTTTAACTGTATATAATAAATCGCCTGCTCGTAAATCTGTTCCACCGTTACCAGCTACATAAATTTCCCATCCGCCGTCAATACCAACAATACCTATATCTTTAATACCAGATTCAGCACAATTTCGCGGACATGCGGAGACACCCATTTTGAATTTATGCGGTGTATCAAGTCTTTCAAATTTTTTCTCTAGTTCCATTCCTAATCCCATAGAATCTTGTGTGCCATAACGACAGAATCGTTGACCAACACACGTTTTTACCGTTCTTAGTGTTTTACCATAAGCGTATCCTGATGGCATATCCAACTCTTCCCAAATACTTGTTAGATCTTCCTTTTTAATTCCGTATAGACCAATTCGTTGACCACCAGTTAATTTAACAAGTGGCACATTATATTTTGTAGCAACATCAGCTAGCTTCTTTAGGTCTTCAGCAGAAGTTACCCCACCGTACATCCTTGGAATAACAGAGTAAGTACCATCCTTTTGAATATTAGCATGCATTTTTTCATTCACTAGACGTGATTCACGCTCATCTTTATAATCGGCATAAATCATCCCTAGATAATAATTAAGTGCTGGGCGACATTTTGAGCAGCCCTCTTCATTTTTCCATCCAAGCACATTCATCACTTCACGAATATTAGTGAGACCTTTTTCTTTTATTTCAGCTACAACTTCATCACGGCTTAATGTTGTACATCCACATACTGCTTCTTTTTGTGCAGCTCCATCAAAACTATCTCCAAGTGTATGTTCTAGAATTTGTGAAATCATCGGTTTACAGCGACCACATGAGCGTCCCGCATTTGTACATCCTCCAACCTCACTTACAGTTGTGAGATTCTGAGCATGAATAGCCTCGACAATTGTGCCTTTCGTAACACCGTTGCAACCACAAACTAATTCATCATCAGGCATGGATGCAACATCACTTTCTTCTGCCTCACCTGCTGGCTGTAAAATAGACAAGCTAGTCATTTGACTAACATCTTCTTGTTGAGTAAGCATGCGGAATAATCTTGTGCTCTCGGCCGTTTCACCATACAATACACTACCTACTACTTTATTATCACGAATTAAGACCTTCTTATATACGTTCTCAAATTCGTTATGAACTCGAATTGCCTTCGTCGCTCCATCACCTTCAATTTCACCTGCAGAATATAAATCGATACCAGCAACCTTTAACTGTGTACCTGATATTGATCCTTCATATGGTTCCGTTTCTACCCCTACCATTCTCTTAGCCAATACTTTAGCTTGTTCATACAATGGGGCAACAAGTCCATAAGCAATTCCACGGTGTTCTGCACATTCCCCAATAGCGTATATACCTTCAATCTCTGTTTCCATGTAATCATTGACTACAATACCACGATTAACAGGGATAGAAGCATTGCTAGCCAATTCTTTATTCGGGACAATTCCAACAGCCATAACAATTAGATCCGCTTCTGTTTCTGAACCATCTTTAAAACGTAACCCAGTTACGTGGTCATCTCCAAGAATTTCAACGGTTTGTTTTTCCATTAAGAAATTAATCCCTTGCTGTTGAAGCTCTTGCTTCAGCATTTCAGCTGCAGTAGCATCCAATTGTCGCTCCATTAAATGTGACATTAAGTGAACAACGGAAACCTTCATACCAAGGTTCTTCAATCCTTTTGCCGCTTCTAACCCTAACAAGCCACCACCAATAACAACCGCATTCTGATGGTCCTCCGCATATTTGATCATCGTTTCACAATCATTTATATCTCTAAATCCAGTAATACCTTGTTTATCGACACCTTCTACTGGAACGATAAATGGTGAAGAACCCGTTGCGAAAATTAACTTATCATAGCTAACTTGACGTGCATTATTAGATACAACGATTTTATTCTTCGTATCCACTTCCACAATCGCTTCACCCGTAAACAATTTAATCCTATTATCTTCATACCATTTCCAATCATTTAAGATAATATCTTCTACTGTTGTATCTCCTTGCAATACAGTTGAAAGTTGGATTCGGTTGTAGTTTGGATGTGGTTCTTTACCAAATATCGTAATATCATACCTGTTAGGATCTATCTTTATTATCTCTTCTATTGCACGAACACCAGCCATACCATTTCCTATCATTACTAACTTTTCCTTTGCCATCTTAATTCCTCCCTATTCGAAACTTACACTTGTTGGCTTCATTGTACGTTCCTATAAGAAGCAAGGGTGTGATGTACATCACGCGAAAAGCAAGAATGATCATTTTTTCACAATGTTGTCACGAATCCATATAACATACTACTGAATGTTCGGGATTGGGATGTCCAAACATTTGTTAAAATTTGTCTAATATATATACGAAAATCTGTTACATATTTGGGATGGATATGTAAAGGTTATTCCTATATTATTTTAGACTGAATTGTAAGAGCGCCAATAATTTATTGGCCATTACCGAGCCGTTAATGTTTTTTGCAGTACAAATCCAACAATTAATCCAGGAATCACCATAAACATTGGTAACCATACCGGTCCTAGTAATATACCAAAAAAAGTCATCTTAGAAGAAAAGATAACGCCAATCGTTACCATGTAAGCACAAAATACAAATGGTAGGAAAGAGTACGGTTTTTTTCCACCACCAGCTTCCTTATACGCGTCCCACATGGCAAAGAAATAGACACAAGGATAGAACATTAACCATAGATAGTTGGTTTGCTTAACTGCTTTATCTACCTCGCCTAGAAAACTCGAAATGATAATGATATTAAAATTAGCTTGGACGTTAATAAGGATCTCTAGAACAATAAAAAGAATTCCTTTTAAATTTTGTCCATTGAGGATTTGCCCAAATCCGGGAAACGCAATACTCCAAAGCAACACTTCTTTTGGCTTCAAAAATACACATCTCCTGATAAATCTATTCGGACAATCTCGCTGACCCTTGTTTTAAGTTGTTGGTTATTCAAATCTGTCACTTCCCTCTATCTCTAGTTAGTATAGTTTAACCCAAACTCAACGTTTCTAACGCATTGATTTTTTATTTAAATCGGTTACATTAGTAGGTGAGGTAAATTTACGGAAAGTAGGCAATGACTATGAGTATGGATCTACATACAACATCAAAAAAAACGAATCGCCCCTTAGTCTTAGCTGCCTTAGTTATCTCGATGTTCATGGCAGCTATTGAAGGAACTATTGTGGCAACGGCAATGCCGAATATAGTTAGCGATTTAGGTGGCTTTTCTGTTTATAGCTGGGTCTTCTCAGCATTTTTATTAATGCAGGCAGTAACAACTCTTATTTTTGGTAAACTTTCTGATTTATTTGGAAGGAAACCGGTATTTTTAATTGGTGTTAGTATTTTCTTAATCGGCTCAATTTTATGCGGATTAGCTAACACAATGACATTGCTAGTTATATTTCGTGTTATACAAGGAATTGGTGCAGGAGCGGTTCAACCGATTGTCACTACGATTGTAGGAGATATGTACACAATCGAAGAAAGGTCTAAAATACAAGGCTATTTAGCAAGCGTTTGGGGAATTTCTTCAGTAGTTGGTCCACTATTTGGTGGGTTTATTGTTCGATTCTCGGATTGGGCTTGGATCTTCTGGATGAATATCCCTTTAGGTATTATTGGAATGCTCGGAGTCATTTTATTTTTCCACGAAGATGTAAACAAAGAGAAGAAATCGATAGACTATCTAGGCTCTAGTTTATTTTTTGTTACTGTTTCTTCTTTAATTGTTGTATTAGTACAGGGTGGGGCTGCTTGGTCATGGAATTCTTTACAAGTACTTATCCTAATTGCTGTTTTTATAATCGGGGCGATTCTGTTTCTGTTACAAGAAAAAAAAGCCGAAGCACCTATGATGCCACTGTACCTATGGAAAAACAAATTAATCGCAGTTGCAAATTTAGCAACATTAACATCCGGAATGATTATTATCGGTTTATCAAGTTTTCTCCCTACTTATGTGCAAGGGGTTATGGGATACTCCGCCATAGTTGCAGGGTTCACATTATGCACAATGTCCATTGGCTGGCCAATAGCAGCAACACTTGCTGGGCATCTCGTCTTAAAAATAGGATTTCGATTAACAGCCATATTTGGCGGAACTGCCTTACTTATTGGTGGTCTACTATTCGTATTTTTAGATCCTAATAAAGGACCGATATATGTAGGAATAGGATCTTTTATAGTTGGGATTGGAATGGGATTAACCTCTACTACATTTATTGTATCGATACAGAATAGTGTTGATTGGAAAACACGTGGGGCTGCAACATCACTCAATATGTTTATGCGTATTATCGGAAGTGCGCTAGGAGCTGCTATTCTAGGCGGTTTGCTAAATCAACAAATGAATAAAACTTTGGCTGTTTCAGGAGAAAATATCACTATAAATAATACGGATGTTTTATTAGATGAAACATCCAGAAATCAGTTACCCGAAAACACGCTACATCTCTTACAAGGGTCTCTTACAGAAGCACTTCACACTGTTTACATCGGATTATTTTTAATTGCACTGATTAGCTTTGTCATCACACTATTCTTCCCAAAAAAAGAAAGCCAGGGTTAGATCCTAGTTCCATTCAAAAAAACATTGGTTACCTCGGGAGCACTCCCGAGGTAACCAATGTTTAAGAGTCTTTTGGCTTAAAATAATTTGCAATAGATATAACCATCGCTCCCATTTTAGGCTTATCAGGCTGTAGAATTCGCGTCACACCATAAGACTCAAGCTCCTGTGCTGTTACTTTACCAATGGCCACAGCAAGTACAGCTTGCTGAAACGCATTTACTAATGGCTTTCTTTCGTTTTTTGAAAGGAATAGATTTTTCACTTGTGTCTTACTTGTAAAGACAATAGCATCAATCTCATGGTTGGCAACAAGCTGTCTAGCTTCGGTTAGTATGTCCTCATTTGGATAATGGTAATGATATGGTTGAGAGCGATATAAACTAGAAGAAAGTTCTTTAAGTTGTTTGATAAATACTTCTTCCTCTTTATTGTATTCTTGTAGGAAGAAGCATCCATTTTTTGTTTCGAATTCAGCAAACCCTTTTATTAACGTTTCCATCGTTCCATCAGGCGCGGTCAAGGTAGGCTCTAACTCCCATGTCTTCATCCAATTAATTGTTTTGCTGCCTCGGATCGCTAAATGAACATTTCTTAATTTTTCGATATATTCTTCCACACGTCCAATTCTTGCTGCTGCTTCCTCTAGAGCTTTCGCACCTATTCCTGTTGTTAAAATAACCCACTCTATCGAATCATCTTCAATAAATTGAATAACATCATTTTCAGCTTCCTTTTCATTGAGGATCATCTCACCTTGAATCGATTGAACAACATATGTTCCACCTTTTTTATGAATGATTTCCCCAATTGCATCAGATCTACGATCAGCAGCTATTGCAATACGCTTCCCTTTCAATTCACTCATCTAACCTTCTCCATTCCACGAATTTGTCATACTATAAGATTATCATATATCCCTATTATTCTGAATGGGGTGAACTCTCTTTTTCTTGTTCGAATGGAAGTACCATGGATTCCTTGACGCGATCTACTAAGCAAGCTTTCATGTTGGGATGGTGACCCAAGTGCTCACAAAGAACAATATTTGCTTTATCTGCTACTTTCTTTTTCATCGACTGAATAAGTAACCCATTAAACCAAAGATAAGGAACAATAATGGTGAGTGATTTTGACTCTTCCTCTATTCTTTCCATCGCATCATCAAAGGAAGGTTTACTAGCAGCTAGATAACTGCAATCCACTTTTCGATTTACACGTTGAGACAATTGGCTTGCAATTGTATTAATGTCCTCAATTGTTTTTGGATCGTAACTACCTCTTCCGACTAGTAAGATTTCAGCCTCTTCTGGTATATTCGGCACCTGTTCATTAATGCGGTCCACTAATGCATCTATAATACGCGGCTGAATGCCAAGCGGTTTTCCATACGTAAAGGTGATAGTAGGATAAGATTCTTTCAGTTCCACTAATTCATCTGGTATATCACTTTTGGCATGCGTTGCAGTTAATAACAAAATCGGTACCACAGCAATCTTAGTTGCACCCTTTTCTATCAAACTAGTAACACCTTGTTCAATGGTCGGTGGTAAAATCTCTAGAAAGCATATTTCTTGTAATGGTGCATCAATTGACGATTGAATGGAAGTCAAAAAATCGACGGCTTCTTTCTCCCCTTCTGAAAGTCTTGTCCCATGACTTACATATAAAACCCCTTGCATCTTTCACCCTCCTAAAGTTTCTAAGAATCATTGCCTATGATATTAAAACCGAATATAAATCAGCCACAGGCTAATGTCAACTTACAAGTTTAACAACGATTTCAAATACCTGCGTTTTAATTCCTTTCCCATTGCTAATTTCCTCACCCCTAAGATCCTCACTCGTTACAAGACAGATTTTAAGCTCCCCTTTGTATTCTAAAATTAGTTTACTAGAGTTGAACAGGATTCCGCCCGCTCTCCTCCTCTTCTTCTTTTTTGTTTATGTTTATGTTTAAGTATGGTCCATGGATTGGTCATGGATTGGTCATTGGATTGGTCGGCAGATTGGTCATTTGATTGGTCCATGGATTGGTCAACGGATTGGTCAACGGATTGGTCATTGGATTGGTCAACGGATTGGTCAACGAATTAGTCATTGGATTGGTCATCAGATTGGTCAACGGATTGGTCATCAGATTGGTCAACGGATTGGTCATCAGATTGGTCAACGGATTGGTCATCAGATTGGTCAACGGATTGGTCATCAGATTGGTCAACGGATTGGTCATCAGATTGGTCATCAGATTGGTCATCAGATTGGTCAACGGATTGGTCATCAGATTGGTCATCAGATTGGTCATCAGATTGGTCATCAGATTGGTCAACGGATTGGTCATCAGATTGGTCATCAGATTGGTCAACGGATTGGTCGGCAGATTATTCACCAGTCGTTCCTCTTAAATGTATCAAGGAAATTTGATTCAACGCATTTTTTCATGAAAGGGACGCATTTAGCTTGTAGAGTGACGCAATTTCTAAATTTATTGACGCATATGCCTAATAAACTTCCGCATTAGTCCAATAAATTGACGCATTTCCACCATTTGACTCCGGTAAAACCAAAGTTTATTTACTAAACTCGCTAAAAAAATAACTTCTTGTATGTTCTTGCTCCCTGATCCATGGATCTACCTTGTTTGGTAAACAAATTTTTTCTTTCTATACGAGGATGTGGAATCCAAGATAAATAGCAATTTCATTAACCGTAATCGTACAACGTTCCAAATGTTTACCTCCATTCATCCGTTCCATATATAATGGTTTAAAGTGAAGTAATTGGTGTTTAATATAGGGGATTATTTTAAAAAAGTTCTCTAAATTAACATATATAAACTGCAAACGCCGTATTGATACCTGCCTATTTTATTTAGTTCAAAAGGAAAGACCCTCTAAGTGAATAAGTATCCATATAGAGAATCTAGCTTAATATCTCACTCTATATGAAAGTAACTTTCTTCTGCTTCCTCTCTCTTTAACCCGTTAACCGTTGCTGCCCTGTTTCCAATTCCTAACAAGCGTTTCCACTTAGTTACTAGATTCAAAACCTTTTTATCAATTTATCTTAAAATTAAAAAATCAATTAGAAATTAGGTTGCTATTCATCAAAATTTCTAGTATTCTAATGTTTAACAGTAATTATAACAATCGATTACAATAACTTATCCAGAGAGGTTCAGGGACTGGCCCGATGACGCCTCAGCAACCAGCTTTCAAAAGCCCGGTGCTAAATCCAGTAGGTATTTATTACCTAGAAGATAAGAGGAATGATAACCTTTCAGGCCCTCTTATTAAAGAGGGCCTTTATTTATTATTAAAAACTTTTTTCAACACTTTTGTCGTTTTTGTCACAATATGTATAGAATCACCAGTAAGTTGAGATGTTGATTTCCGCTCCGGGCAGTTGCTTTCCGTGGGCAACGCCTCAGCCTCCTCGGTCGCAAAGAATGCTCCCTGTGGGGTCTTCAGCTGTTGCTTTTCCCACAGGAGTCAACTGCCCTCCGCTACAATCAACAAAATTAAATAGTGTATATACCTAACTTA
>NZ_JACLZI010000050.1 GCF_014280935.1 Aquibacillus kalidii | reverse complement strand
ATCATAAAAATTCGCTTTGTTAGAGAGCACCTAACGTCGCGAAAGTCGAGAAACTATAAGAATTCGCTTTGTTAGAGAGCACCTAACATCGCGAAGTTAAAGAAATCATAAGAATTCGCTTTGTTAGAGAGCACCTAACATCGCGAAATTAAAGAAATCATAAGAATTCGCTTTGTTAGAGAGCACCTAACATCGCGAAGTTAAAGAAATCATAAGAATTCGCTTTGTTAGAGAGCACCTAACATCGCGAAAATAGAGAAATCATAAAAAATCGCGACGTTAGATTGCGTATCCTATTACTTAACACAGAGTCCTATAGATATTGCAACATAAGCAACAATAGTTAGAAATGTAGTCCATATTTAAGATTAAAGTTAAATTTATATATACAGTAAATGTGTCCGATAATAGTATATAGATAGAAATAATAGAAAAGACCTATCAGTTTGTTGAAGAGAGGTTACACATCGTGAATTTTATTTCAGAATTTGAATCCTCAATAGAATTGCCCGAATTTCTAAACACAATTAATAAAATGGGAATTGGTTTTACCATTGTTGATGCTAGGAAATCAGCCTTACCTTTAGTGTATATAAATGAAGGTTTTTCAAGCATGACCGGGTATCAGAGTGAAGAAGTTATAATGAAAAATTGCCGTTTTCTACAAGGAGAAGATACAGATCAACTACAAATTGATAGAATAAGGCAAGCAATCCGAGAAGTGAAATCTGAAACGGTAACGCTAAAGAATTATCGTAAGGATGGTAGTTATTTTTGGAATCAATTCATCATAAGTCCTATAGTATCGGAGGAGGGAAAGCCAATCTATTTCATCGGTCTACAGTTTGATGTGACTAAAGAAGTAGAGGAGGGCAAGGATGCAAGACAGAAAATAAGAGAGTTATCTAACTATGATCAATTAACAGGTCTAATGAAAATTCATTTTTTTATTGATAGATTAAAATTACACATAGATAAAGAGGTACAAAAGGCTGCTATCCTTCGCATAAATTTAAACAGATTTAGGAATATAAATAACAGCTATGGGGAACAAGCTAGTGACAATGTGTTAATGGAGGTAGGAGCTAGGTTAAAGAAAGTATTTAATCAAGCTTTCATTACTCGAAGCTTTGCAGATGACTTTATCGTCTATTATTCATACTCTAAACATTCTGAGTTAGAATCGGTATTATTAGAAATCGAATGTATTTTAAAGAAACCATATATATTATCGAATGAGGAGGTTTCTATTGACTATAGTATTGGAATCAGTAAAATTCCTGAGAATGGTACCGATATTGAACAATTATTATCCTATGCGGCATTGGCGATGAAGGAGTCTAAAAACAATTCTGTATCTAACATTTCTTATTTTAGTAATGCTTTGGTTGAAAGACTTGAAACAAGGATGAGTATAGAAAAGAAGCTATTCAAAGCATTGGAGTTGAATGAATTTTTTATTCTATATCAACCAAAAGTGGAGGCTAGTACATCTAATTTAGTTGGTATGGAGGCATTAATTCGTTGGAATGATGGTGGAGAAAATATAATAAGCCCAGTAGATTTCATCCCAATTGCCGAAGAAACAGGGTTTATAATTGAATTGGGTGAATGGGTATTATTTGAAGCTTGCAAGCAAAACAAAACATGGCAAGATGAGGGCGTGGCTTTTGTTCCGGTTTCAGTCAATGTCTCAGCCTTGCAATTCATGCATCCAAATTTTGTTCAAACAATAAAAAGGGCCCTGGAAAAGGCGGGCCTTCATGCGCAGTACTTAGAACTTGAGATCACAGAAACGCTCATCATTGATCCTAAGCAAATTATCAATAAGTTAAACGAAATAAAGGAGTTGGGAGTCTTAGTTTCTATCGATGACTTTGGTACCGGCTATTCCTCTATTCACTATTTGAAGGACCTTCCTGTTGATACACTAAAAATTGATCGGGCATTTGTTAAAGGAATCCCTTTTTCTGAAAGGGACAATTTATTACTCTCCTCGATTATCCAGTTGGGTAAATCGCTCGGTTTGTCTATATTAGCAGAAGGAGCAGAGACCAAAGAACAAGTAGAATTCCTAAAAGAAAATGGGTGTGACTATATCCAAGGCTATTATTATAGTCGTCCAATAGATCATATAAATATGAAAAAAATGCTTTTCGATAATAAACAATAAATTAAAATCCCTGGGTAATGTTACTCAGGGATTTTATTATATTTCAGATTGTACATACTAAATGATTAGTAAGTTTACTAAATGCAAGAATGGGTTAAAGTATAGAAAAAGGAAAGGATGTTTGTAATGTCTAAGCATGTACAAGCTTATTTTAGGAATGAGAACGATGCAGAATCCGCCCATGCTATGTTAAACAAATTAAATATTAAAGATTTGAGAATTGATGTAATCCCTGAGGATAGTAAAACAATGGCCTTAATCCCTGCGATTAATGGAAATATAAGTAGTAGTACTTACAATGGCAATGGTATTTTTTCAACCTTAGGTGAAGATGGAGAATTGAATGATGTAGCTGATAGCAAGCATTTTAGACAAATTTTAGAATTTTACGTGGACGATGGTGAGTTAGATCAAGCGCTAAACACGTTAGCGCAGCATGGTGGTTATGTGGATAAGGATGCAACTTACTAACAGATTAACAAAGGAGGAAATCTCTCCTTTGTTTTTTTCTTTATAAAAACAATTGACACAACATGTATATACAAGATATAATGAAAACGCAATCAAAACTTGTATATACATGACTATTTAATTACAAGGGAATATTTCATAAAAATTGTCACAAGATAAGAATAAAAAACGCTATTAAAGGGGGAAAAAGTAATGAGTAAATTTACATCTCCAGCTAAGGAATTACTTGAGCATGTTGGAGGAAGCGATAACATTTCAGTTGTCACACACTGTGCAACAAGAATGAGGTTTGTTTTAAATGATCCACAGAAGGCTGATGTTAAAGCTGTTGAAGCTATTGAACTTGTTAAAGGTACTTTTACGCAAGCAGGTCAATTCCAAGTCATTATAGGTAATGAGGTACCATCCTTTTATAATGAGTTTACAAAAATAGCGGGTGTAGGCGATACATCGAAAGATGATGCGAAGCAAGCGGCAAAACAAAACATGAATATCATTCAACGATTAATTGCGCACCTTGCTGACATCTTTACACCATTAATTCCAGCCTTAGTTGTTGGTGGTCTTATCCTAGGTTTTAGAAACGTTATTGGTAGTATTGGAATGTTTACAGAAGCAGGCGAATTTAGTTTGGGTATGTTTGGCGAAAAAGGTGCGAAGACGTTAGTTGATGTATCGCAGTTCTGGGCCGGCACGCATTCATTTCTATGGCTTATTGGGGAGGCTATATTTCACTTTTTACCAGTAGGTATTACCTGGGCAATATCTAGAAAAATGGGTACTACTCAAATTCTGGGGATTGTACTAGGGATATCGCTTGTATCTCCACAGTTACTAAACGCATATGCAGTTCCAAATGCGACAGATATACCTTTTTGGGATTTTGGATTCGCCCAAGTAGATATGATTGGGTATCAAGCACAAGTTATACCGGCAATACTTGCTGGGTTTGTGTTAGCGTATTTAGAAATAGGTCTAAGAAAAGTAATTCCAAATGTAATTTCTATGATTTTTGTTCCGTTTTTTGCACTAATCCCGGCAGTGTTAATTGCGCATACCGTTTTAGGGCCTATTGGTTGGGAGATAGGTACATGGATTTCTAATGTTGTATATTCAGGTTTAACATCAACATTGGGTTGGTTATTTGCAGCGATATTTGGTTTTGCCTATGCCCCACTTGTAATTACTGGGTTGCACCATATGACGAATGCGATTGATTTACAGTTAATGAGTGACTTTGGCGGAACTAATTTATGGCCAATGATTGCATTATCTAATATTGCCCAAGGTTCTGCTGTTGTGGCTATGATCTTGCTTAATAAAAATGATGAGAAAGAAAAACAAGTATCTGTTCCAGCTGCAATCTCCTGTTATCTTGGTGTAACGGAACCAGCTATGTTTGGTATTAACCTAAAGTATGTCTTTCCGTTTTTGGCAGCTATGATAGGTTCATCTATTGCAGCTATCATCTCAGTAGGAAGTGATGTAATGGCTAACTCAATTGGGGTTGGAGGACTTCCTGGTATCTTATCCATTCAAGCAGACGATTGGGTTAAATTTTTCATAGCAATGATAGTGGCTGTTGTAATCCCAATCATCCTAACGTTTATTTTTGCAAAAAGCAGAATGGGTAAAAATGCATACGAAAGGTTAGGAAAATAAATCAAGTAAAACGAGGGGGATACTTTCCCTCTTTTTTTCTATAAATAATCAATTAAGCAACCTAGGAAATGGTTGCTTCTTGATGTTCAAATCATAAAGGCAGGTGCACGTAGTGTCTCAACCATGGTGGAAAAAAGCAGTAGTTTATCAGATTTATCCTAAAAGCTTTAATGATACAACTGGAAATGGCGTTGGAGATATAAAAGGAATCATTGAGAAGCTAGACTATCTGAAAGAATTAGGTGTAGATGTATTGTGGCTCACTCCAATCTATCAGTCACCGCAACGAGATAATGGATATGATATAAGTGATTATTATCAAATATATGAAGAGTATGGAACAATGGGGGAATTTGATGAGTTGTTGAGTCAAGCCCATAATCGTGGATTAAAAATTATTATGGATATTGTAGTTAATCATACTTCTACGGAGCATGAATGGTTTTATCAATCCATGACTTCAAAAGATAATCCTTACCGGGATTTCTATATTTGGAAAGATGGGGATAACGGGCAAGTTCCGACAAATTGGGCTTCAAAGTTTGGTGGATCTGCATGGCAGTATGAAGAAACGACTGGACAGTATTATCTCCATTTATTTGATGTTACACAGGCTGATTTGAATTGGGAAAATCAAGAGGTAAGAAAATCAGTATATGACATGATGGATTTCTGGTTACAAAAGGGTGTCGATGGGTTTCGTCTTGATGTTATTAACCTAATATCGAAGGATCAAGACTTTCCGAACGATGACGGAACGGTGCCTCCTGGAGATGGGAGGAGGTTCTATACTGACGGTCCACGCGTTCATGAGTTCCTGCATGAAATGAATCAAAAGGTATTCTCTAAATATGATATTATGACTGTTGGTGAAATGTCTTCCACCACAATAGAAAATTGTATTAAATATACAAAACCAGAGCGTGATGAGTTAAGTATGACCTTTAACTTCCATCATCTAAAAGTGGATTACCCCAATGGAGATAAGTGGACACAGGCGGATTTTGATTTTCATTCACTAAAAGAAATATTATCTACTTGGCAAGTAGAAATGAATAAAGGTGGAGGATGGAATGCCCTTTTCTGGTGTAACCATGACCAGCCAAGGGTAGTGTCTCGTTTTGGTGATGATGGTAAATACCATCAGGAGTCAGCTAAAATGCTTGCAACCACTATCCATATGATGCAAGGAACTCCTTATATTTATCAAGGTGAAGAGTTTGGGATGACAAATCCAAAATTTGATAATATTAATGATTATAGAGATGTAGAATCTCTGAATATTTATAATATCAAACAAGAAGAAGGGATTTCTGAAGAAGAAATCATTGAAGTGTTGCAGCAAAAGTCGAGGGATAACTCTAGAACGCCTGTACAATGGAATGACAGTGAACATGCAGGTTTTACATCTGGCACACCTTGGATTAATCCAGCTGCAAATTATAAACAAATTAATGCTGAGAATGCCCTTAAAGATAAGAACTCCATTTTCTATCACTATCAAAAATTAAACAACCTAAGAAAAAAATATGATATTATTACAGAAGGTGACTACCAATTAATTTTAGAAGATCATTCTGAAATTTTTGCATATATTCGAAATAGTAAGGATGAAAAATTAGTTGTTATAAACAATTTTTATGGAAATAACACTACCTTTGAACTCCCTGACTATGTAAGTGTTGAGGGGTATTCGAGTGAAGTGCTACTTACAAATTACAGTGATTCCTCAAAGGATGTGAAAACTGTTAATTTACGTCCATATGAATCGGTTGTGTATTATTTAAGAAAATAAATGGGGACATTCTAATGAATAATAAGTATTTAACGATTTATAATGACATAGCTGAACAAATAAATGCCGGGGCTTTAGAGCCGAATCATTTATTACCTTCTGAGAATGAACTGAAGGATCGTTATGATACATCAAGGGAGACAATTAGAAAAGCATTAAATCTATTATCGCAAAATGGCTATATCCAAAAAATACGCGGAAAAGGATCCGTTGTCATTGATAGAAGTAAGTTTGACTTTCCGATTTCTGGTCTCGTTAGCTTTAAGGAATTAGCTCAAAAAATGGATAAAAGTCCGAAGACGATTGTGAATGACTTAAGTCTAATCAAACCAAACGACTATTTAAGAAAGCAACTTAACACTAGCAAAGCAGAGTTGGTTTGGCAGGTTATTCGTACCAGAGAAATTGGTGGAAGTAAAATAATTCTTGATAAAGATTATTTAAAAGAATCGTTTGTTGCGAATTTAACCAGGGAAATATGCGAGGACTCTATTTACAATTATCTTGAAAACGATCTTAAACTAACAATCAGTTTTGCAAAAAAGGAAATTGTTGTTGATGTACCAACAGAAGAGGATCGTAACTTATTGGATTTAGAAGGATTCCATAATATTGTGGTCATTAAAAATTACGTCTACCTAGATGATGCAAGTCTTTTTCAATACACGGAATCGAGACATAGACCGGATAAATTTCGTTTCGTTGACTTTGCAAGGCGTAATCATTGAGGCTATTCGGTGTTATTCATATAAAAACAAGGCTATAGCAGAAATGCTATAGCCTTGTTTCTTTTCGTACATTACATTTGATAACGGTTTGGTTGTTGCATTTGTTGAACCGGTGCATAACCTTGCATCATTTGGTTCATGTCTTGCTGTGATAACTGAGGGACTTGATAATATTGGTTCTTATTTTGATAAAGGAATAGCTCATATGCCATCTCGATAAAATTCGGTACACTATCGGCTAAAACACGTCTCATCACGGGGTTAGTTGCTTCTAAAGAAGCTACTGTCAGCATAGAAGCTGTTGATTTCACTAATCCGAGCATGAAGCCAGAAATATGCTTATCACTAATCTCATTTATAGACGTTTTTGGTCTACTTGGTTGAGATGGTGATTGGCTTAAACCGTAAGTCACATCATTACTTTGTTGCATGTTATAAATTTGAGTACCGTGAGATGGTTTACGCCCAGTTGAGAACGTTTCTACCGTAATGTTATAAAGATCCGTCATGAAGCTACGTTGACGATTAACAATTGATTTTAACTCCTGGTCACGTATTGACTGGTCAAAAATCAAGTACTGGTCAAGTAGGCTTACCATACATGATAATACTTCATGACTGTCTAAAATCTCATGTCCACCGTGATTCATTTGTGCTTGCATATTTGGCGATTGACGCATACCTTGGTTTTGGTTGAAATGTTGGTTTTGCATTTCTTATCCCTCCGTTTTTAAATGGTAATGAGCTATTACCTTAATCAGTATGTGTTTAAAAGTAGAAAAGATAACTGGATTAATTTTTCAAATGGAGTGGGGAATTATCAAATTACGTAAGAAGCGCATTTGATAATGAAATCTACGTAAAATTTACTAGTTTGGCTCATTTTCCCTTGAAAGAAATTAAAGAAGTGGCATACGAGAATATAAATGTAATAAAGCTCCGTTTAATAAGTGAAATTATTTTGGGTAAGCTAACCAATATGTTTTATTAGAGGGTGTGAATATGTAAATGATTTTTATATTTGGCTGCCTGATTCTTTTGAATCTAATAGCTGTCAAGGTGCCAAAACAATTAACTAGTATTGAGATCTATGCCACCTCATTTTTTGCTCTTTCTTTTGGTAGAACAGTGGATGCGTTTTTGGATGTTAAATATAATATGTATGGCTTTATTATTGAAGGTGTTAATTACTTAGGTGTCCTAGCACAATTCTTAGTTTATCCTTCCATTAATACGTTATTTCTAGACTTATTTCCCTTTCATAAAAAAGGTAAAACTCAGGTGTTGTATATATTAGGTTGGTCTATATTCTCTATCTTTTTTGAATGGATTTCATTGCAAACCAACTTCTTTTACCACAATACTTGGAAACTCTGGTATTCTGCTTTCCTTTATCCAATCCTCTTTCTAATTCTTATTTCAAATTTGAAATTAATTCGAAAAATAAGCGATAAAAAGAACGATCAGCAAATTTTAGGCTGATCGTTTCCACTTCAATCACATTATTATTTCCATGCTTTGAATGTTCCGTCTGCTACACTTTTTATATGTAAATCTCTTTGAGGGAATGGTATTTCAATTGCATGCTGTTCTAAAACTCGATTAATGCGAAAATTGATGTTACTTTTAGTAGTGATGATTTGATTAGCATTTGAAATCCAAACAAACAATTCGAAATCTAAAGATGACTCACCAAATCCTGAGAAGTTAACAAATGGTTCCGGATTGGACAGGATGACTTTTGCTTCAGAAGCTTCCTCTGCAGCTACTTGTAATAACAAGTCTCTAACTTTTTCCACATCTGTTCCATAAGCAACTCCAATGGGGATTCTTAGTCTCATTGTAGGATCGCTATAGGATCTATTCACCACATGTTCTTCTAAAAAGTAAGAATTAGGTACGATAATATGTTCATTGTCTATAGTGCGAATGATGGTTGCACGCATATTTATCTTTTCTATATCACCGATAATGTCATTTACTATGACGCGATCCCCGACCTTAATGGGTCTTTCGAATAGAAGGATAATGCCAGAGATGAAATTAGAGGCTATGTTCTGCATTCCAAAACCAATCCCAACCCCAATTACACCAGCGAATACAGTTAGTGCACTAAGGTCAATGCCGACTGTCGTTAAACTAATAACAAAGGCAATAATCATAATACAATAGTGAAAGATCCGATTAAATGTAAATTGTACACCTCTATCCAATTGATAGCGGTCATAAGCTTTTGGTAAAAGGTATTTTGTTACGACTTTGGATAGTCTGTTGGCAAAAGATACGATTAAAATAGCAACAATGATTAAGAAAAAAGAAATCTCTACTTTCCCCAAGGATGCCACTTTACTAAACATCCATTTTGACTTAGAAAAATATATAAGTGTAAATACCAAAATTCCGTAGGTTGTCACCCAATTAACCAATACTCGAAATGCTTGAATATTTTGCACAACGTCTTTGGAATTTAACCTTTTTATAAAGTGCATGGTCACCCAGCGTAAAATAAATAGAAGGCAGACGACAGCGATATAGATAGCCGCTACCTTAATCCATTCAAGACTTATATGAAAATCACGGAATAAATTATTCATTAATAACAATAAAATCACCTAGCTTTAATTAGTTTTATATATAGTATCATAAATATGGTTAAGTAGAAGGGAAAGTATAGAATTTCTATTTTATATAGTGAATTAGTAACGGGTAACGTTTTTATATACTTGGCGCTGTTAAAGTCTGTTGTTGATGAACATGGGAGCAACTGATATTCTTGAAGCCATTCAGAAAACTAATGGAGTTGCATCTAAATATCTGAATAATTACCATGCTTGGTTTTAGGTGTTAGAATCCATTCTACACCAAAGGAATCTTATTACTATGAATGACTTGATGATTAAAGGGAATTTAATAAAAAATATGGAAAAGTATGATGCGATTAGATTATCTAGATTCACGATATAAACGTTACTACTTGTTAACTAAAAAAGGCAGGAATGTAAAAGAAGGAATGGGAAATTAAATGGAACTTTTATGACATATATTCGTATGTATATTAGAGGAGTGGATAAGATTGGATAACCAAAATTCTGAATGTCCAAAATGCGGAAACAATAACACTTTAAAAGGTGTTCAGTATAATCAAGGTAATATCTTTCCAGAGGGTAGAAGCATTTTTAATATGGGTTCTGAGATTTTACATGTATTTTGCTCAGACTGTGGTTACATAAAAGAAAGCTATGTTAAAAGTCCAGAAAAGTTTATTAAATAATTTAATTAGTCGGGTATTTTTAAATAAGTGCTGTTATAATTTACCGCTTATCTAAAACGATTAAAAATAAAAATGAGAACAATATTCTTATTTTTGTTAGCGTAATTCTTATGGCCATTTCCAAAGTATATGATTTAATAAAAAATATTGGATTTGTCTTAGTGGTTGTTTTGCTTTTTGTAAATAACAAAAAAAGCCCCACATAACGAATGGGTGGAATATGAAAATATTTCTTGTACTAACGAAGCAGTTATTTAACAAGCAAATATTATAAAAATGGAACTTCCATAAACTAGGAAGTTCCATTTTTATAATATCAACATTTACCTATAACAGAGCCATAAACTTAATTATTGAATCTAAATTAAAACAAGGACAGGGTAGAAAGTACCCTGTTCTTATAGAACGTAAATATAGACACTTAAAAAGTGGGCGACACTTCCAAGCAAAATGAAAATATGAAAAATTTCGTGGAATCCCATAAATTTTGTTTCAATAAACTTCGGCTTTGCTCCATAGATAACACCGCCAAGGGTATAAATGACTCCCCCGAGAATTAATAGGAATAAACCCATATGGTCCATACGTTCTGATAATGGAGCAGAGGCGAAAATAATCATCCAACCCATTCCAATATACAAAGCAGTTGATACCCACCTTGGACAGTTGAACCAGATCATTTTGAATAATACACCGCAGATGGCTACGATTGTAATGATAGAAAACAGAATCCAACCTATGGTGCCTCTTAAGGTAATAAGGCAAAATGGGGTGTAAGTTCCGGCAATTAGAATAAAGATCATCGAGTGATCTAATTTTCTCAGCCATGCAATTACTTTATTTTTAGCTATTACCATATGATATGTAGCTGATGCGGAATACAGTAGTATCAAGCTAATTCCAAAAATGATAACTGCTGAAATAGCTAAAGGTGAGGAAGAAGTGCTTGCAGCTTTAATCACCATAGCTAATAAGGCAACAAAGGAAAGAATTGCTCCTGCTAAATGCGTTAAACCGTTAATTGGCTCTCTAATATAATTGTTTACCAAAATATATCCACCTTCACATGTAGTTTTAATAACTACATAATATGATACACCTGTCACAATACATAGTCAATGGTTTACGTATCTCCTTATTTTAGTTATACTTAATTCAGTGATATAAAGAGAGGTAAAATGATGAAAACAATGGAAGATATTATTTCAGAGCTTAATCTTAACCAGCACCTTACTTTAGAAGAAATGCCGAAGATTGATTTATATATGGATCAAGTGACACAATTGTTTGAGAATACTTTTGAATCTAGTAAGCGAAATGACGAAGACAAAATTCTAACGAAAACGATGATAAATAATTATGCTAAAGGTAAAATATTGTATCCGATTAAAAACAAGAAGTATTCGAGGAATAATTTAATCTTAATTAGCCTCATTTACCATTTAAAAGGAACACTATCTATTAATGATGTCAAATCTGTTTTAAATAGTGTGAATGATAAGGCTGAAGAAGAAGAGAGCAATTTAGAGGCTTTGTATGCAAGTTATCTTGCCTTGCAGACACAAAAAACGAAACAGTTTATAACGGAAGCGGATGATTTAGAAAAAATGGTCAAGCAAGAGCGAACCGTTAATAACAAACTAGATGCAAAACATGAACAACTATTGTTGATATCCACTTTTGTAAATGCAAGTAACATGTATAGGCGTGTCGCAGAAAGATTAGTCGATGAATTAGAACAATCTGATTAGTAAAAACAAATGAGTGGCATCTCCATTAATGGGGGATGCCACTCATTTGTTTTTTAGGAAAATGTACTTTGTAAGGAACGCGAAAACGTCTTTACAGGGGGAGTTTTACAATCATTACCTAATTTCTAGTGATAACTAACAAAAGCTTAACGCTAATTCATCTAGTTTAAATTAATAATGACACTTCACCCTGGTGACATCATAATTATTTATACACCTGGCTCAATGTAGATTAAAGCAGGAGCTCTACCTGGATGTCAGATATCGGATTTAAATTGTTTAGCCACACAGAAGAAGGAAAAAAAGTAAGCATAAAAAACCACGAATCTTTAGCTAAGATACGTGGTTTCTTATGAGAGAAATTTTTATTTCGTGTACCAACATTACGCTTAATAATCTTCCATAGTCTGATGTGGGAAACTAATCATTTGCTGTTTAAGACTAAGGAGTAAATTCATGATGAACATGATGGCGTCCAATTGGTACTACAGAAGGAGAGCCTGATACAGGATCCTTTATAACAGTACTATGAAGTCCAAAAATATCTTCAATTAATTTGCTTGAGATTACCTGTGAGGGCTCACCCTCTGCGACAAGTTTTCCTTGATTGATAGCGAAGATATTGTCAGCATATCTCGCGGATAAATTGATATCATGAAGCACCATTACAATCGTTGTTCCATGTTTACGGTTGAGATCTGTAAGCAAATCTAAAATTTCGACTTGGTAGGTTATATCTAAAAAGGTTGTCGGTTCGTCTAAAAATAATATATCTGTTTGTTGTGCTAGAGCCATTGCTATCCATACGCGCTGCCTTTGGCCACCTGAAAGTTCATCGATATGACGATTGGCAAGCTCCGTGATATTCATAATATCCATTGCTTCTGCCACTGCCTCATAGTCTTTATTTGTCCATCCACTAAAAAGTGATTGGTGTGGAAACCTTCCTCTTCCAACCAAATCAGCAACAGATATTCCTTCCGGGACAATAGGTGATTGTGGAAGAAGTCCTAAAGTGCGGGCCAACTGTTTTGGTGGAATTTTATTCAACTGTCTTCCATCGAGGGTTATTTTTCCTGATGTTGGTTTGATAAGTCTTGCCAACGTTTTCAGAAGCGTAGACTTTCCACTGGCGTTTGCACCTATGATAACGCTTATTTTATTGCTTGGGATCTCGAGACTTATTCCATGAATAATCGTTTTGTTATCATAGCCTGCCACGATTTCTTCGGCTTGAAAAGTATGATTTGGTTTCATTATAATTCTCCCTTTCGATTCATTCGGATTAGCAAGTAGATCAGATATGGAGCTCCAATTATGCCAGTTATGATACCGACGGGATATCTGACATTAAAAGCAAATTGTCCGATTAGATCTGATGCTAAAACCAAATTTGCGCCAACAAGACCCGCAGGGATTACATTGGAAAATCCTACTCCGACTAATCTTTTTGCTATCGGTCCCGAAAGGAATGCGACAAAGGCGATTGGCCCAGTTGTTGCTGTGGCCAATGCAATTATACAGACAGAACCTAAAATAAGTAAAATTCTTGTCATGTCCGTATTAACTCCTAAAGAAGTGGCAGATTGTTCCCCAAGTTCTAATATACTTAATTGTTTTCCTAACATAATAATCATTGGCACTAATACTAAAACAGCAATAACAAGTGGTGGAAGTTCCTCCATTTGAGAACCATTGAGGCTACCACTGAGCCATCTGAGTGCTGCAGGTATATCTTGTTGATCACCAACTAGTAAAAGGTAGGATACCATCGCATTTAGCATAGCTTGCGCACCTATTCCGACTAGGATTAAACGCCCAACTGAAAATGATTTCCCCTTAGAGAACAGATAAATAAATAGTACAGTAGCTAGACCAGCAACGACGGAAGCTATAGAGACTATCGTATCACTTGTGTGAAGAATGACAATGCAATAAACTGCAGCAGCGCTTGAGCCGGTAGTAATTCCAATTACATTTGGGTTTGCAAGTGGATTTCGTAACATCGTCTGAAAGGTGTTACCGCCAATTCCGAAAGCAATCCCAGCAAAGAGACCTGCTAGCATTCTCGGTAAACGTATCGTATTAATGGCGAAAGATGCGCCTTTGATCTGCTCACCTGTCAGCACTAGGACGACGTCTTTTATAGGATAGATGGTGTTGCCTAGTAATAACATTGCAGAGCAGAGTATAAACATTAGTACCGTGAGTAAACCAGTGACAATTATCCAACGGCGACGTCTGTGACGTCTTCCCTCTCTAATGATTTCCATAGATTTATTATTCATAATGATTGCACTTTCGCTTTCCTGGCAAGTATTATCAGTATTGGAGCTCCTATAAACGCTGTAACAACGCCTACTTCAAGCTCTCCAGGGCTACCGATGAGCCTTCCGCACACATCTGAAATAGTTAGAATGATAGCTCCCGCAATAGCTGACATTGGTATAATATACCGTAGGTCAGGGCCGAGGATAAGGCGTATAACATGAGTAGATAATAGCCCCACAAAGCCAATAGGTCCAGCTAGTGCAGTAGTAGCTCCGCACAAAAGAACAGCTGCAAGAGCTGCAATGAGTCTTAGCATTCCCGTTCGAACGCCCAACCCTGTTGCTACTTCATCTCCTAATGCCAATGCATTTAGTGCCGAAGTAGATATTAACCCTAACAATATACCGATGATAAGAAACGGGATAAAGGTAGTAATAGTGCCCCAGTTAGCTGATCCTACACTGCCCACTTGCCAAAACCTGAATTGATCCATCACATAGGAGCGTGGAATCATAATTGCGATAACGAGAGAAGAAAGGGCAGCGCTTGTTGCTGCTCCTGCCAATACAAGCTTAAGGGGCGTAGCACCGCCACGCCCCATAGACCCTATACCGAATACGAAAACAGCGGTTATCATTGCCCCAGCTAAAGCAAGCCAAATATATTGAGATGCCGTATTTATATTTAAGAATGCAATTCCACTAACAACAAATAAAGCTGCACCGGTATTAACACCAAGAATACTAGGGTCTGCGATCGGATTTCGAGTGACGGCTTGCATAAGTGCTCCGGAAACACCAAGTGCAGCACCGCAAAACAAACTGAAAATGGTTCGCGAAACCCTCTTACGTACAACGTTTGCATCATACGTATCTATATTTTGGTGAAATAATCCATCTATTAAACCACTAAATTTCACAGGCCTAGAGCCAAAGACTAGAGATGCAATTACACTTAACACTAACAATACAAAGCAAATCACCAGTACCGCTTTAAAATTCCTTGGAATATGCGGTTTTAACAAATGATTCTTTGAATCTATTGAACTATTCATCGATCTTTTCAATAGCTCCAGAGATTAGTTCTAGGTATTCATCAATAGTATAAGCAATCGCCAGTGGATTTGGGTTTCCAGCAGCAGCTAAAGGCGTGTTATTCCCAATAAACACAACAGAGCCTCTTTCAATAGCAGGAATCTTTCCAAGCAATGGATCCTCTTTAACCGCTTGATATAAGCTTTCATCCCCATATCCAATTAATATATCTGCATCGTTAAGGACGTCTGCATTTTCCGCACTTAATGTTAAAGCGAAGCTACTAGGATCCGTGATCGCACTTTTTACACTTTCAGGATATTCCATTCCTAATTCAATTAGAAACGCTCCACGAGGATCTTCATGAGTATAAACATGTATCTTAGACAAATCATCTGCTGAGAAGTTAGCGAAGGCTACCTTTTTGCCTTTGATTTCAGGATATTCACTTGCCTTTTCTTTAATTAATTTTTCTGTATCTTTAATGAGTTGTTCGCCTTCCTCTTTCATTCCCATACCTGTTGCATTATACAAAACTTGATCACGCCATGTCGTAATCCAAGGATCAGTTTGGTAGGCTACAACTGGAGCAATTTCACTAAGGATATCGTAGTCTTCCTGTGTGATACCGGAGTATGCAGCAAGAATTACGTCAGGGTTGGAATCAGATATTGCCTCGAAATCAAGTCCGTCTGTATCCTGGTAAATATTAGGGTCGTCTACACCAAGTTCTTCAAGCTTCTCTGCTGTCCAAGGCAATAAACCGCTATCATCTTGAACACCGTAGTTTGCTGCTGAGAAACCTACTGGTACAACGCCAAGAGCAAGGGCAACATCATGATTTGCCCATTGAACGGTAGCTACTCGTTCAGGCTTGCTTTCAATTACAGTTTCGCCAAAAGCATGCTGTATTACAATTGGATATTCAGAATTCTTTTCATCGGAATTTGCTTCTTCCTTCTCGTCTGTATTTGCCGAAGCACTCTTTGTTGAAGTGGAGTCAGAGTCCTGTGTCGAGCAACCGATTAGAAGCAGGACACTCATAAGTGAAACTAATAAAGTTATAAATGATATCTTTAGCTTTGCATTCATTTGCATATCCATCCTTATCTTGTAATGTATTATAAAATAGTGCTGATAAACTTACTTATTATGGAGTAAGTTCATTCATAGTTAAAATAGTTATATAGAAAAAATAATGCTTTTACTTGGCCCCATTGAAGATTATGGTGGGGTTTTTTAATTCACAATTTCAGGGTTGTTATTCAGGTATGTATTTGGTTCCTAAGCATTACCGGTTTACATCTCTCCTTCTGTTCAAATGATAATGATTATCATTATTAATGTTATATGTGCTTTTTCAGGATGTCAAGATAAATTTAACAGAATACTTTTAATATACGGATTTTGATGTTCTGAAAATGTGATGGATGTTGTCTGAATTTGTTATAATAAGTGCCCTATTTTTAAAACTATCCAAAGATAAGCTTCAACTTTTACTAGATTCCATCTTTACATAATGATTACGATAGGAGGGGTAATATGCTTTAAGGAATTTTATGGGGGAAGTTGTGTTACTAAAGCTGGTTCATTTTCCTCGGAATAGTTTAATAGATAAAAAGGGATGAAAAATAAACTACTTTTAACGAGTATGGTCGAAGAAAATTTTTACTAATCCGCCTTTCATTAACAGGTATAATTTAGGTGAATTAAGCTACTAAAATTAATGTTTAATAATACAGAGGCGAGCCCTAAAAAATAGGAATCGCCTTTCTATACATGACAGGTTGAATTATGATCACTTCAAAAGGGTTTAGAGATCACCTATAAAGTAATATATCTAAGTAGCAATGATTGCCTTTTGTTTTACTTGCAAGTTTCGGTAAAATATTGCAAGTATCAGGGCAGGAATAGTACTGATAACCATTCCAATGAATGCATACCTTGGCTCCATTTCATATAAATATCCACCAAGAGTAGTAAAAACTGCAGTACTCCAGCTTAGTGCTAATGCCGAATATATACCCTGTGCTTTAGGCACCAGGCTATTTGGGACATTTTTAATTAAGAATTTCATAAAAGCATAATGTGCCATTGCGAACGAACAAGCATGTAGTACTTGTGAAATACTGAAAATAATAATACTTGGAAAGGAGAATACTAATATCCATCTTAAAGTTGACCCCATTCCCGCTAGCATAAGTAAAGAGCCTACCGAGAATTTATTGAACTTTTTATCTGCTATGGCGAAGAAAATGATTTCAGCAACCACAGCAATATTTATAATGACACCTATCAAGTAACCTGGTACTGCTATTTCTTGTAAATATATATAACCATAATTGTAATAAGAAGCGTGAGCAGCTTGTAATAATATCACAATAATAAGTACTAAGCCAAAGTGTTTAATGCGAAATAAACCTAGCATACTATTTTGTTTGCCTCGCTCTGGTTTCGGCTTTTCTAATAATAGCTTAGGGGTACGCATAAAGCCTATCACGATGAATGCTATTATACCTACTAACATAGACAATAAAATCATTTCATCGCCAAAGGACTCGGTAAAAACAGTTAGGATTAAACCTGCCACAACAAAAGCGATGGAACCCCATAGCCTACTTTTCCCATAATCCCTTAATTGTTTATTTCTAGCTAAAATACCAGCAGCACTATCCAACGCAGGCATTAATATAGGATAGAATATGTGCAGTAGTAACGTTAATACTAGCAAACTAGTAAAGGAATTTGCCAGGATACAAAGAAGTAAAGTGATTAATGTACCTACGGCTGCACCATTTATAACCGTTTTACTACTGTATCTGGAAGATGATAACGGAAAGAAAAATAAAGTGGAAAATCCTCTTGCTATCAACCCAATACTCATAATTAATCCAACTTCTGATATAGTAATTCCCTTCGTATTAATCATCCAACCAGTCCAATAAGGAAGAAAAATTCCCCAAGTTAGAAAGAAGCTAAAGTATTGTCTGCTCATCCAGCGTTGTACATTCATTTAAAACCATCTCCTTAAAAGAAATGATATACTGGTTAAAGATAAAATAATATGAGATATCTCCTATTTTGAGGTGTGAAAGATGGAAATTTATAAAAATGAGAAAAGACAGCTTTATATAGAGAAAGCGTCTATCGAACAATTTTTTTCTTTATCATTGGAAGAGTTTTTGGAAATCCATGAGTATGCTAGGGGCGAGTGGATCATTAAAGAGGGTGAGAGACCACATTACTTATTTTATGTTCTAGAGGGAAAAGCTAAAATATATATTACACATCAAAATGGAAAGGTATCTTTAATAAATTTTATTAACCCCAACGAATTTATTGGGGAAATGGAATTGTTAAATGATGTTTATTACACTAAGGGAATTCAAGCATCAACTAAGACCATTTGCTTTGCCATACCAATCAATAGTTTTCGCAAACAACTATTGGAAGATAATAAATTTCTACGTAAATTAGCTAATTTTCTTAGTGTGAAGTCAACGAAAATGGCGGAGAAATATTATCAAAGTCTATCGTTTCCACTTGAAAACCGTCTTGCTGATTTTATCCTACAAACCGCTGATAATGGTATGTATAAAGAAAAGCACATCACTGTTTGTGAATTTTTGGGCGTGTCCTATCGACATCTCTTACATGTATTGGCACAATTTTGTGAAAAGGGTTATTTAACAAAACAAGGAAGAGCCTACTATATACAGAATCATGACATATTAACAGAACTAGCTAAGAGTTTGAGGAATGAGTAAAATTGGATATTGTGAAAAAATTGTGTCATTTACCTTTCCAACAATATATTTAATTTACCTAATTTAACCCAGACTTTTTCTTCTATAATCTTTCTTACAAGATTTGTTAAGTGTCATTCTATATCTTTAACAGTGAATGGTCAGAGAGGTGTTCTTAGTTTCTATATAACCCTAAATAACATTGGTGTTGTCGAGAAAAGATTGAATTTATAGCTTTTTGTCGATAATTCACTAATTTTGTTAAAAGTAGTACATATTTCACTTAATGATTCATTTAATTCTATTAAAAGTTAGGTATATTTATTGTGGAATAATATTGAATTTAATGGGATGATTTTCTTAAATCGGAAGAGCCTACTATGTTTTTGGAAGCATAATAAAATGACGTTATTAAACTTATACATAGTCTTTAAGTGAAAGTCTCACAAAGGGAGTGACTTTTTATTGAAAGTACGAAATCTACATAAGTCTTTTGAAAATAAGTTAAGTATTTTGAATGGGATAGATATAACTCTGCCAAAAGGATCGTGGACTTCGATTATCGGCCCTTCTGGTGTGGGTAAATCCACACTTCTTCATTGTTTGTCAGGCTTGTTAATGCCCGATGAAGGAAAAGTCTACTTTGATGATGTTGATTTGTTTGGTTTACAAGAAAAACAAAGAAGTGATTATCGTAGGTTTAACATCGGATTCATTTTTCAGGATTATAAACTATTACCTTATTATTCTGTGCTAGATAACGTTATGCTACCTCTAATGTATGATCGTCCTAAAAAGGAACTTTATCCTATTGCAGTTGATCTCCTTAAACGTGTAGGGATAAATGAAAATCTCTTTAAACGTTTACCAAACGGCTTATCAGGTGGTGAGAAGCAAAGGGTAGCTATAGCTAGAGCACTAATTGCAAATCCCGCTACACTCTTTTGTGACGAACCTACTGGTAACTTAGACGAACAAAATAGAGATAGAGTTGTAAACCTATTAAAGAGTC
Organism: Aquibacillus kalidii; assembly: GCF_014280935.1. Taxonomy (GTDB): domain Bacteria; phylum Bacillota; class Bacilli; order Bacillales; family Amphibacillaceae; genus Aquibacillus_D; species Aquibacillus_D kalidii. Next base: position 91,397 of record NZ_JACLZI010000050.1, on the reverse strand, counting down.
TTAAAGAAGAAGGAAAACGGATTATTTTAGTAACGCATGATTTAGAGGTTGCTTCCCATAGTGACCAACTATTTCGACTATCTACCGGTAAACTTATTAATGAAGGTGTTTTGCTATGATTCACCTAATTATACAACGATTAAAAAACAGAAAAACCACCTCTATTTTTATGCTTCTAGCCTTCATTAGTTTATTATTTTTAACAACCTATGGTATTCATCAGTCAAAGGAATCTGAACTTGCTATAAAATATACTATTGAAAAATATGGAAGAGGTAGCTATGATTTGTTAGTCCGTCCCGAGAACTCTAGGACTAATGTTGAAAGAACATTAAAAGTAGTGGAGGACAACTATATTGGGGATGGTCAAGGTGGTATCTCGCTTGCTGATTGGAAGGACATTCAAAAGAATCCCAACGTAGAGGTTGCAGCACCTGTAGCATCCATCGGTTACTTTACAGGTCAACAGGTGTCTATTGAACTTCCAAAGCTTGATGTTCCTACTAGGATTAAATGGCAATTTTTCACATCAGATGGAATAAATCAATACCCTGTCACGGAACCTGATCAGCTTGTTTACTTTGAAGAAACAAAACCCGGTCTTATTCAATATATAAGAGATCCGATCTCAAGTAATAATAGTATAGCAATGACAGTAATAATGCCAAAAAATTATTATTTGCTAGCTGCCATTGATCCAGAAAGTGAAGAAAAACTAACAAACATTGATTTCTCTAAGTTAGAGAAAGATCCAGAGTCAGAAATGTTACAGAGTATTTTAGACAATTACGGGAATCCACCAGTTGTTAAGGTATTACAGAGGAAAGATATAAATATACCATTGTTTATTGACTTACAGCTGGACACGATAAATGTTCAATTAGACACATATTTAGATAAAATGGACTTAACAAAAGATAATTGGTTAATGGAGGGAGCTGTAAACTTAGAACAGTTTAATCCAATGTATCAGGAGCTTTTGAAAGTACCAGCTAAAAACACGCAGAATAAACTGTTTAACCTCTCAGCTTTTCAAAGTCCCTTCAATGGAACGGCATTAGCAATTACCAAAGACTTGAAAGTAATAGAGAACGGTTCATTTATGACTGATCATGATACCTCTATTTATTTCACTGCTTCTAAGACAAACTACAAAAATCTAAAAGCAACACCCAAAGTTAGTATTGTTAGAGATGGAGAGCCACCTTCCTATAAACAAGTAGAAAAACATGGTATATCGATGGAAGAATCGACGGAGATTCCATTTCTTATTCACCAGATGGGTAAATTTGAAGTTAAAAATAAAGAACCTCAACTGACAAGTAGTCCTTTAGGTATATATGGAGATATAACAGCTGAAGCTGCCGATGGAACAGAATTAACAGCAACTACTATACCAGGAAGTTTTATCCCTGCACCGGCTGCAGGTGTTACAACTTTGGAGATGGCGGAACTAATTAAAGGGGAAAAGCCTATTGACGCCGTAAGAATAAAGGTTGCTGGAATTACACAATATAATAAACAAAGTCAAGAAAAGATTGACCTTGTTGCTAGGCAATTACTAGAACAAGGTTATGAAGTTGATATTGTAGCGGCGTCCTCTTTTAAAAAAATGACCCTCGATGTAGAAGGAATTGGAGCAGTTACCGAAGATTGGACTACTTTAGGGATCGCACAATCCCTTACTGAAAGTTGGAATCTATTTACGCTTTTATCAACTGGTTTATTTTCATTTTTTGGATTATTATGGATATATATTCGACTAACCTTTGAGAAGTATGTATTAGAAGATGAAAATAATTTACTTTCAACAGTTGGGTGGAGTAATAAAAAGATTAAGCTTCGTAACAGTATGGAGTATTATCTATTGTTACTTGTTGCTTTCTTTGTTTCTCTTATATTTATATACTTTTTTCATTTGCCTACAAACAGTTATTTTGTAGTTATTGGTTTAGGAATTATAGCATTAACATTTATTACTGTTACGATGAATAGAAAGCTAGGTAACAAGCTGAGAACGGAACCATACAAAAGGTTTCATTCCATTCTTTACTATAAGGAATCTATTATACCAACCGCATTCATCTTGCTAATTTCATTTATTCTCATAAGTTTACAGGTGGCAGTCTTAGGAGACAACTTTGCAAAAGCTTCCGTTACGTCACTAGGAAAATATGCATTATCTGAAACAAATGGGATTCAAATTACGATTCTACTTATTGTTTATTTACTATCGACGATAAGTATTAGTGATTGTTTCTATGCGTTGATAAGAAAACGTGAGAACGAATATTACATGTATTATGTAATTGGTTGGAGTAAGAAAAGAATACGAATCCATCATTTGAAAGAAGTAATTATTTGGGTAGCTCCATCTATTATTTTAGGTATCCTTACAACCGTGGTAATATTAACTATTTTCCAAATTAGCTTCCTTTGGATTGTTTTAGGAGTGCTCGTTTCAATGGTAACTTCTCTTTTAACAGTTAGTATTATTATATGGCGAATTAGGCTAGTTTAATTAGAAACTATTTTGCAAAATAGATTAAACACGAAGAACAGGATACTGTGCAATTTATAAAGTTCATTATAGTGAAGGCTGCTTACAAATCTATTATCCGATGGGGATAGGATTGTAGCAGTTTTTTTGTTCTTGAAGAGTTATAGGAACTAGGAACTTTCATAGTTCTCTCAATGTCTATAAATAAGGTTACAGATTATCATTATTACGCATTAATCGGTGATTTAGATACTTATAAGAAAAACTTAAATGAATTAATAGACTACTTTCATTTTACTAAGAAGTATAGTTATCTTTAATGATTGCTATATGCAATTAGGAGAGTATTATTCTAATTGCAAAAAGTATAAATATTCTTCATATTATTTCTATCAATCTGTAAAACTACAAAAGGGGTTAAAAGTGGTCCGACCGATTGATGTATTTGAAGACAAATATAAGAATACCTCTGGCGATTCGACTAATTGATGAATATATATTCTTTCCCTTCTAAAATTATGGGCTGTATCATAACCATCTACATAAAAAGTAGGTGGTTTTAAATTTAATATAAGTTGCAGAAAATGGTATAACGAAAAATATGTAATTTCATATCTAGACAATTATATTCGGAATAATTAGGGTAATGTTTGATCATAATATTCTGGATATTAATTCTTGAAATGGGGTAACTTATGATGAAAATATTAGTTTTACATGGAAGTATGTATGGACACTCAGAGGTATTAGGAAGTGCAATTGTGGAAGGTGCAAAACAAGTTGAGGGTGCTGAGGTGATATATAAATCTGTTGATGAAACAGAACCAGATGAGTTAAAGGATGCTGCAGGTATTATTTGGGGATCTTCTGGCATTTTTGGTGAACCTAATCCAAAGTTAGCAACCTTCTTTTCTAAGCTTGGCCAGCTATGGTTTACAGGTGCCCTTCAAGGTAAAGTTGGAGGAGTATTCGCTACTACGTCTACACAACATGGTGGCGTGGAAAACGTGTGTAGAGCACTTCAAACTCCAATGCAACACCATGGTATGGTAATTGTATCTAATGCAGGTCCCATTAACGCTGATCGTGCGCAATATGGGAATCCTTATGGTGCAACAGCGGTAATTCCAGTTGAGACCTCACAAGAAGCACCTATGAACAAGCCGAATGAAACAGAAATGCAAATTGGAAGAGAGTACGGCAAACTAGTAGCTGAAACAGCAAAGAAATTACATGGATAATTGATGATAAAATGATGAAAAACACCAATTGTATACCTTACAAGTGGTGTTTTTCTCTTGTGATTTTTTAAACATACTTTCAACTTACATTTAAATAGATCTCATAAGTAGATAAAGTTCAGCAATCATACATATTTTTATTCACTAATTAGTAATAAACTGGTAGAATATTACTTAAAATTGTATTTTTTTGTAAAAAGGAGAGATTTTATGGCGAAAAATTTAGTTCTAAGTCCTGGGGAACTCATATCTTACATTGAATTTCTAAGAGGAGAATTAATCAAGGTTGGTGATGTTCATGGATTGAATAATGAAAAGACGGTTCGTGCTAGTCAAGAATTAGATTACTTTATCTATGAATACCAAAAAATAATAAAATAACTACTTATAGGCAGCTGCATTAAATGGTATTACGCTGCGTTTATATGTTCCTTTATTTATCTTGGAGTGTGAAAAAGTAATTCTTCCACTGTTTTTTAACCTCTGAATTTCTTCCTATACTTTCGATTAACCGGATAGTAATGTTTATAGTTTCATTTGTCAAAGTTTGTTATTAATTTACACGATGAGAAATTATATGTACTATTTCGGTTTATTTTCATACCTAAAAGTAATATTTTGTTAAAATTTAATATGTCTCCCCCAAAGAAAGGGGGTGGTGACATGAACGTGAAAAGTGTTATCCAAAATTTTTCTGACTTCGAATTATATGTAATGCAAGATAGAATAGAATATTACCTCTTAGATGATGAATATCGAAGCCTGGAAAATCTTTTGACTTTAATTGTAGAAGAAATTAACAATAGAAGGTACTAGCTTAGGTTTAGGTTACTATAATCATATTTAACTATGATTAAGCAGTGCAATAAGGGGGGAGACCCCAACTTTTAAATAGGCCCTCTTTTCACTGTTGTTCTAGGTCTATATAGAATAAAATTATACCTGAAATCGATACATAGTTATTGTAAAACGATAAATTGTATGGTAAATTAAAATGGATAATTAATTAGTGAGGTGCTTTTATGAAAAAAGTTACAACGTTATTTCTAAAGATAGCGGTTATATTTTTGGGAGTTCCAGTTCTTGCTTTGTGTATTTTTTTAGTTCCAGAGTTAAGTGAGATTGCGGTCGAGTTACTTCCAGACTTTACACAAATCAAATATCTTGTTTCGATTATTTTTTATGGATCTGCGATACCTTTTTATTTTGCTTTATATCAGGCTTTCAAACTTTTGCGCTATATTGACAAAAATAAAGCTTTCTCGCAAAGTTCTGTGCAAGCTTTAAAGAAAATTAAAATCTGTGCAATTACGATTAGTGTTTTGCATGTTCTAGTTTTACCGCTCTTTTATCTTTTTGCGGAAATAGACGATGCACCGGGAGTCATATTTGTTGGGTTGATTGTTCCTTTTGCTTCGATGGTAATTGCGGTCTTTGCTGCGGTTCTCCAAAAACTTCTTCAAGAAGCAATTGATATAAAGTCAGAAAATGATTTAACGGTCTGAGGTGATAAAACAATGATTATTATAAATATAGATGTGATGTTAGCGAAAAGGAAAATGAGTGTTACAGAACTTTCGGAAAGAGTTGGTATTACAATGGCTAACCTTTCTATCTTAAAAAATGGCAAGGCAAAAGCAGTTAGGCTCTCAACCTTAGATGCAATTTGTAAGGCATTAGAATGTCAGCCTGGAGATGTTTTGGAATATCGTAGTGAGGAAGATGGGGAAGAATAACGGTTTCTTCTTCCGGATGCCTTGACCTAAAGAGTTGAAGGGGATACTCATGAATCTAACTATTCAAAGTGATACTCATAAAAAACCTGTCAAATCCTTACGTTTACTTAAACAACTAGTACGTTTTGCGTGGGAGCAAGCACTATCATGTTTGTTTCCTGTTGTAATTTTTCTCTCCTTAGCATTTACAAAAATCATAGCCTTTCCCTTTCTACCAAGGTATGATTGGCTATTGATTATTTGTCTTCTAATGCAGTGGGCAATGGTTCATTTTAAGATAGAAACTCGTGATGAACTAAAGGTTATTACCTTGTTTCACCTGATTGGACTCGCGTTAGAACTTTTCAAGGTACACATGGGCTCATGGTCTTACCCGGAGGAAGGATACTCCAAAATATTTGGAGTACCATTGTATAGCGGATTTATGTATGCTAGTGTAGCTAGTTATCTCTGTCAGGCATGGAGAAGGCTAAAAGTGGATCTGGAAAAATGGCCACGTTTCTGGGTTGTTGTACCTCTTGCTGCTGCAATCTATTTGAACTTTTTCACACACCATTATTGGATTGACGTCCGCTTTTATTTATCTGCGCTTGTCATTATCGTTTTTTGGCAATCATGGGTTACCTATGAAGTGGGTGGAATTCGTTATCGTATGCCAATTGCGTTCTCCTTTGTGCTTATCGGTTTTTTTATTTGGATAGCAGAAAATATTGCAACTTTTTTTGGAGCATGGGAATACCCTAATCAAACGGAAGCATGGAGTCTTGTCCATATAGGTAAAGTAAGTTCTTGGCTTTTATTAGTAATTGTTAGTTTTCTTATCGTAGCAACCTTAAAGCGAGTCAAGGGAAGAAGTATGTAAGGTGCCTGTCACCACCCGATATTTGTAGAAAAATGTAGAAAGACGAATTCTCGGTTTAGGGAATTCGTCTTTCTGGTATTCTAGGAAGTTGGTGTTTTTGCTTTTATTCTTTCTACCACCAGAAAAATGGTAGTAGTGCCAAAGTAGCAATGGAGCCTAAAGCAACTCCCCAACCAAATCCGGGTCTATATCCGTATGGTCTTCGATAATAACCATACCCATAACCACCAAGGTTTCTAGCTGGAACTCCTTCTAAAAATACATGTGTGTTATTCACATTTCGAATGATTCCTCTGTGAACTCTACCATCTACTGTTGTTATTTTTACTGCGCGTCCTACATGTCTTTTACAGACAGAATGATAACGGGACATTCGTACAACTCCTTTCATACAGGTTTAATATATTGTATGAAAGAAGTTAATTAGTGTAGAGGGTATCCGCCAAAGGCGATCACACATTTTTTCATATAAGTGTACAAACGAAGAAGGAACTAACCAAACTCGGAGCCATCTAGAATTTCTTGAGAAGATAGTCTAATAAGGTCGTACATGGATGTTTGGTGGGTTTGATTGTAAGAGGAAACGAGGTGGTATCCAACATTATACCCTAACCATTTAGGAATCACCTTGGAACCATACATGATTTTTTCGTGAATTAAGTTTGTTTTTTTTAATGCTAAGTTTGGTTTTATCCATTTATTCCAGGCTTTATGAGCGAATTCATTAGAGTACATACTAGTCCAATTAGATAGGTGATCGGGACCAAGTTCGTTTTTAACTGCTAGTTCAGCCATCCCTTCAAGTACTAATGCGTCTAATAAGTTGAGTTTTTCTTCCTGAATATTTACTTCATTCAGTCTTGTTACATGGTTATACTCATGTGTAATCAATGCCTGTAATTCCTTTTTAGTAGTTGTATCTGTGATAAAAAGAAAAACTTTATCGTGATAGCTTAAACCAGAACGCCCTTTAAACTCTGTTCGTAATGTTTTGTTCGTGTGATCAGATGGAAAAATAAACACAGGAACATCAGGACCACCCCATAATTTGCTTAACTGTGTTATGACTTTATTAGCAGATTTCCACTGATTATCCTTAATCATTTTTTTAATAATTTGTTTATCCAAAGGGTCAGGAATAAAAAGACCGTGGCTTAGCAGATGTTGATGAATATCATACGCATTTACATCATTAAAATAAGGAAGCAATGGTTCGCAAATCTCATCACATTGAACATGGAGATTATCCTTGAATTTATCTTTCTTGTTTTTCGTGTAAGCTATTAGCCAATTATGGGTATCGACTATAGTCATGAAAAAATCCCCCTTATCGTTGGCAAAAGTAAAGGTTTGCTCCTATTTTATGTCCGTAAGTCGTATTAATAGCATAGTGCTCCGCCATTTTATCAAAATGCTTATCTGTCCAAAGAGACGGATCAATTTCTAATTCTTCTTCAGAGTACATTTCACTGTTTTTAACATTTATATGATTAAATCCTTTTTCCTTGAGTACTTTTAACCATTCTTTCTCAGAAAGTAACTGTTCAATTCCGTAAAAGCTACGAATATAGTCATATTCAGATTGTTCAAGTTCATCTATAATAGTCATTTCTAGCATGACTAAAAGACCAGTAGGCTTGAGAACACGATTATATTCCTGAATAGACTGTTCTATATGTGTAAATGCCGTTACCGACTCTGAAATAATCAAATCAAAAGAGTCATCTTCAAAAGGTAAGGATTCTGTATTGGCTTTCACTACGTTTATTTTGGGGATCCTTTTCACCTGTTTTTTTGCATGTTCAATCATAGAAGTGTGTTTATCAACTCCTACTAATGTTCCTGAAGTTTTGGAAGCTAGATCCCAGAGTGTTTTTCCTGTCCCGCACCCTACCTCAAGAATGGCAGAATTAGGAGGTAAATCAATTTCCTTCAACCAATTTTCTGTAGCTAATTTACCTCCAGGATGGGCACGATCTATTCCAATGGAAGCAAGGAAATCTGTATAAGTAAAGTTCATGTTTAATACTCCTTTTTTAAATAAGTTATGCAAGAGGTGCATAAGATGGGAAAACTAAATTAGAATGATTGTATGGTTTATATTTAGAAAAGTTTGTAGTAAGATTAGATAAAATTATCAAAATTCTCTGTTTGGAAAAGTAGGTGTGCAACATGGAACAAAAAGAGTTAGAACTTCTAAAGTTGTTGGAAAGAAACGGTAGATTAGAAACCGAAAAAATTGCCCAAATGATTGAGTTAAGTACGGAAGAGGTAGTCGCAATGATTGAAAAACTGGAAGCAGAACATGCGATTATCGGTTACTCTACGCTAGTAAATTGGTCAAATGTATTAGAGTACGAAGGCGTAACAGCTATGATTGATGTGAAAGTAACGCCTGTGAGGGGAGTAGGTTTCGATAAGATTGCTTCACGCATTTACCGATTTCCTGAGGTTAAAGCTGTTTATTTAATGTCTGGTGCTTACGATCTTTCTATATCAGTTGAAGGAAAAACAATGATGGAAATCAGTAGGTTCGTCTCTGATAAATTGTCGACTTTAGATACAGTCATTTCAACTACGACTCATTTTGTCTTGAAAAAGTATAAGCATGATGGAATCATTTTTGATGATGACGATGATACTGATAAAAGGATTATGGTGTCACCATGATGGAGCGTGGTTTCTTAGCAAAAAGTGTTGAGCAATTGAAGCCTTCAGGTATTCGCCGTTTTTTTGATTTAGCGTCGAAAATGGAAAATGTCATTTCCCTCGGTGTAGGTGAACCAGATTTTGTTACGCCTTGGAATGTTATCGAAGCTAGCTATCATTCATTGGAACAAGGATATACTGCATACACGGCTAATGCAGGTTTATTAGAATTAAGACAACAGATTAGTAAATATCTTAACGTTAACTATAAAATGGATTATAATCCGGAGAACCAAGTTATTGTTACAGTAGGAGCTAGTCAAGCTATCGACATCACCCTTAGAGCTATTTTGAATCCGGGTGAAGAGGTTATCGTAGTAGAGCCATGTTTCGTATCTTATGCACCTGCTGTGACTCTTGCTGGTGGCGTACCAGTAACAGTTAGTGCGGAGGCAGATAATGAGTTTAAAATCAGACCTGAACAAATCCAGGAAGTAATCACGGATAAGACAAAGGCAATTATCCTTTGTAGCCCCAACAATCCTACTGGAACAGTTTTGTTAAAAGAAGATCTAGAAGAGATTGCTGCTGTTATAAAAGAAAATAACCTTCTATTACTTTCTGATGAGATTTATGCGGAGCTTTCTTACGACGATAACTTTGTGAGTCCAGCGTCTTTGGAAGGGATGTCGGAGCGAACGATTGTTATATCAGGTTTCTCTAAGGCATTTGCCATGACTGGGTGGAGACTAGGTTATGCGTGCGGTCCAGAGGATATAATTGCGGCGATGACAAAAATTCACCAATACACGATTATGTGTGCGCCAACTATGGCTCAACATGGTGCGCTAGAGGCTTTGCAAAATGGGGAAGATAGTGTTAGGGAAATGAAAACAAGTTACCGTCAAAGGCGAAACTTTGTAGTAAAAGCACTTAATGACATGGGATTATCTTGTCATTTACCTGGTGGAGCCTTTTATGTCTTTCCATCGATTCAAGCAACCGGGCTATCGTCTGAACAGTTTGCGGAAAGTTTGCTTCAGGAAGAAAAGGTTGCTGTCGTACCAGGTAATGTATTTGGGGAGAGTGGAGAAGGTTATATCCGTTGCTCCTATGCAACATCATTAAAACAATTGGATGAATCAATGAAGCGGATAAGTAGATTTGTTCACAAATTTTCATAACGAATGGAACAAGAGTCAGGCAGCACCCTTTGGTGTCAGCCTGACTCTTTAACTTGGTTCTTTTCTTAACTATTGTTGTTTTGTAACAATACCTATAGACTCTGCAGAAATAAGTAGGATAAACGATCTGATGAAGCGAGTTTATAAGGATTAATTAATTTTGCGACGTAAGAGGCTCTCTAACGAAGCGAGTTTATAAGGTATAACTAATTTCGCGATGTAAGAACCCCTTTAACGAAGTGAATTTAGAAGGATTAGCTAATTTCGCGATGTAAGAACCCCTTTAACGAAGCGAGTTTATAAGGATTAGCTAATATCGCGACGTAAGAGGCTCTCTAACGAAGCGAGTTTATAAGGATTAACTATTTCCGCAATGTAAGAACCCCTTTAACGAAGCGAGTTTATAGGGATTAGCTAATATCGCGATGTAAGGACCCCTCTAACGAAGCGAATGCAAAAGGTTTGGCTGATTTCGCAACGTTAGAATTCTTTTACGTAACAACTCTACAGCGTCGCACTTAAAACTCATAAAATGTTAGCTTTTCATTAACAAATAAATAAAGTAACTACCACCAATTGTGGAAACAATAAGGCCAACCGGAATTTCGGAAGGTGCAAGGATATTTCGACCAAGTGTGTCTGCTACTAACAGCAGAAGAGCTCCTAATAGAGCTGTGACTGGCAGAAAGGAAGTGTGTTTAACTCCTACTAACTTTCTAGCTAAGTGTGGAACCACTAGCCCGACAAATGCAATTCCACCCCCCACTGCTACACTTGCGCCAGCTAGAGCGACAGCTATAAATAGTAATAGTCGTCGTTCTCTTTCTACACTAGTTCCTAAACCTTGCGCTACATCATCGCCAAGGTTAATCGTATCCAAAGCATGTGCTTTCATTAGTGAAAAAGGAAGTAAAATAATAACCCACGGCAGTAATGCTAAAACATATGACCAATCAGCACCAGCAATATCCCCAGATAACCAAACGGTAGCGCGCATGAAATCATTAGGGTCCATTTTTAATTGGAATACAATAATCAAGGCTGCAAACGCAGAGTTAATCCCGATACCTACTAAGATTAGGCGGATAGGGGAAATGCCGTTTTTCCAAGAGATAGAATAGATCAAAGTGGCAGCGAGCAAGGCGCCAAATAACGCTGATAAGGGCATTAAATAAACAGATAAACCACCTAGGTCTGGAATACTACCTTGAAAGAAAAATATGTACAGTATAACGGCAAAACCTGCACCTGAATTAATTCCTAATATACCAGGATCGGCTAAATCGTTATGAGTCACACTTTGTAGAATAGCTCCAGAAATAGCCATGGCTGCCCCGATTAAGATAGCAATTACAATTCGAGGTAAACGGAAATGGAATAATACCATGGCCATCCGATCCGTCCCTTGTCCAATGAAGGTATTCCATACTTCTAGTGGACTAATTCTTACCACACCTAAATTTAGATTAACTAAACACGTGATGATCAGGCTAACCAATAAGATAATCGTTATTACCGATGTTTTTTTCATTAGATGCCCCTCCCTTCACGTCTTGCCAAATATAGAAAAAAAGGAACGCCGACTAAAGCAGTGATCGTACCGACTGGTGTTTCAAAAGGTGGGTTCACCATGCGTGACGTGGTGTCTGCAACAACTAATAAGAGCCCACCTAAAATAGCCGAGCAAGGAATAATTAATCGGTAATCTGCCCCTACTAAAAACCTTGTGATATGTGGGATAACTAATCCTACAAACCCTATTGTGCCTGCCACTGAAATGGCTGCACCAGTTAGTAAAAGTACAACTAGTGTTCCTGTTAATTTCACAAGCACTGTTTGTTGTCCTAGTCCTTTTGCAACATCATCTCCTAGGTTTAGAACAGTGATGGAATTTGCAAGTAATAGCGCGATAATAAAACCAATTATTGCGACAGGTGCTAAAAGTTGAACGTGAATCCACTGTACACCTGAAACGCCACCTGCATACCAAAAGCTAATATCTTTTGCAATATTAAAATGGATGGCAATAGCAGAGGATAGGGAGCTAAGAATAGCTGTTACAGCTGTACCAGCTAGTGCTAGTTTCACGGGAGTAAGGCCACTCTTCGATAGAGATCCTACTCCAAATACGATGAATACACCTAGACCAGCTCCTAAGAACGACCATATCATAATGGTTACGTTTGAAGCATCTGGAACAGCAGCGAATGCTACCGCCATCATAAATGTTGCTCCTGCTGTTACTCCCATAATGGAAGGAGAGGCTAGCGCATTGCGAGTCATGCCTTGCATTATCGAGCCTGACATCGCTAGTGCAGCTCCGATTAGAGCAGCTGCAAGTGCCCGAGGTACACGAAGACTCCTGATGATCTGGTGAGAAGTTGAAGTGGGGTCGAATTGCGTGATGCTTTGCCATATTACAAGGAAGTCAATATCCGCAGCTCCATACATAATGGATAATCCTATCGATAACAATAGAACTGTTAGCCCACCAAATATAATGATAGTGGCAACTAGTGGTCTCGTTCTATTTTTTCTTGGGGCTTTTTTTGTTTCCTCCGAAATAGTACCGTTAGACATAAGTTAGGACTCCTACTAATTAAAAATTGAGAATTGTTATCATTATAGTATAAATGGATATCTTGGGCAATTATATAAAAGGATGAATAATTTACTTGTAAATGACATTGAGAATTGTTATCATTTACAAGTAAATTAAAACTATACTAGGAGGAACTAGACTTGGTTAAGAAACATAATAGAATATATATCATCGCGACACTACTTGCTTTTGTATTGCTATTAACTGCATGTGGTGGAAATGAAGAAGAAAAAGATAAAGATCAAGAGAATAATAATGCAGAAAACCACGAGGGGAATACGGATAGTGAAGGCGAAGCAACGGAACGTACATTAACAGACGCTATGGGAAATGAAGTAACAATCCCTGCTGAACCAAAACGAGTAATTGCATCTTACCTAGAGGACTATCTTGTAGCATTAGGAATAACTCCTGTTGCACAGTGGTCAGTTTCCGATGGAGCAAGTATCCAAGATTATTTACAAGATTCACTTGAGGGAGTTCCAACAATCCCACATGACTTACCATACGAAGCAGTAACGAGCTTTGAACCGGACTTAATTATTATGGACTCTGCATCCATGGTAGAAGGAAATAAATATGATCAATATAAGAAAATTGCGCCTACATACGTTGTAGGAACAGAGCAAAATAATGATTGGCGTGAAGAGCTAGTTACAATCGGTGAGGTTTTTGGTAAGAAAGACAAAGCTGAACAAATTTTAGCTGATTATGAACAAAAGGCAAGTGATGCGAAGGAAAAAATTAAATCTGCAATTGGTGATGAATCTGCTGCAGCTATCTGGTTAGTTAATGATACATTCTATGTTGTTAGTGAGTCATTATCTAGTGGAGATGTGATGTACAATGATTTAGGTCTTACAACACCGAATGTAGTTTCTGAGATCTCTGCTAATACAACATCTAACTGGTCAGAAATTTCACTTGAAAAATTAGCTGAACTAGATGCAGATCATATTTTCTTAATAAACAGCGATAAAGGCAATGGAGCTAAAATGTTAGAGGATCCAATTTGGCAAAATATCCCTGCTGTGAAAAACGATAACATTTATGAGTTTGAATCAACTTCTAGTTGGTTATATACAGGCCCAGTTGCTAATGGTCAAATGATCGATGACATGTTAAATAGTCTTGTGAAATAAGAAGAACAAAGTAAAAGAACCTAGTCTACATACAGACTAGGTTCTTTTACGATGAAAAATTACTTCTGCTCCATATCCATAAATGGTTTATTGACGAAGTGATACATCCATCCCATTAAGAAATTTCCGCCAATAATATTACCTAAGGTCACAGGGATAAGGTTTCTCACTACACCACCAATGTTAATAGTATCTGGATGATCTAAAACTAAAGCAATAGCAAAGGTACACATGTTAGCGATACTATGCTCATAACCAGATATGAAAAAGCAAAAGACAAAGAGAACCATGGTAAATAGTTTCGGTCCATCGCCTTTCAATGACATTGGGATAAAGAATGCTAAACAGACTAACCAGTTACAGAGAATACCACGGAAAAATAATTCAATAATTGGTGCATGGATTTTTTTGTCAGCAACACTCAGTAAAAATCCATTTACCGAACTATCATTAAATAAACCGGTCGTGTAAATTAAGAACGCAAATATCAAAGCCCCAATTATATTCCCGATATAGGTGGCTGTCCAAAGCTTAAACACGGATGGCCAACGCATTTTCTTACGTAAGGCAGCAATTGTGTAATAGAAGGTGTTACCTGTAAATAGATCACCGCCCCCATACGCAATCAGAATAATGGCCGCACCAAATGTAAGAGCAGCAAATGGATAAGTAAATGGAGAGTGCTCTAAGTAAAAATAGTTTCCTGTTTTAAAGGCGACAATCACCCCAAATCCAATGAACATACTTGCTAAAGCTGCTCGTGCTAAGTACCTCACAGGACTCTGTTTGTATACTGTTTGTTTCTTTAATGCGAGTTTTTCTACTTCTAATAACGCTTGTACTTCCATATTTTTAACATCACCTTAATCATAAATACTTTGTATACCATTATACCATTATAGTAATAAAGCTAAAAAGCTGCTATTGTTTTTGAAAATCTATATACTGCTAATATCGTGGATTATGTATCATAATATGTATGTAAAAAGAGTATTTAATTTTTAAATGGATATAGTCACACGTAACTATATCCATTTTTATGTCATATACCCCGTTAAGGTTACTCATGTATCTGTTTAATCACCTGTGTGCTAAAAGATAAAAAAGGAATACACGATCATGAGTTAATTATTAACCTTAGCAAGCTTCATTAAGGACTGATTAGCGATAATGGAGTAATGATAGGCTTGCTTATATTTTTGTTTGGATCCTAATAAATCAGCTAATAATGTGGCAAATTCATAGCTGTATTGGAATTGTTCTTTTTCTATAAAATGCGGTAGAGCATAGTCTATTAACATTCTTTGCATTTGCTGTAGATTATTTTCTGTTTTGTACTTATAAACAAATAAAATATAGTGCATAGAGATGTAATCTGGATCGTTTGTTTCATCTAGTAGATCGATGCCTGTTCTAGTCCATTTAATAATGTTACTTGTTTCTTTAAGATGATCATATACTTTGATTATCGATATAACTGAAAAGAGTTTTGCTTTCGTTGATGCATTTTTTTTACATTTGTAACTCAAAATATAGTTCGTTAATGCTTCTTTAAAATCACCTTTTTTGTAATATAAATTACCTAAGTTTTGGTAAGCCATTCCTTTAACAGACTTATCCTCTAGCTCATTTGCAGCATTAATTGCTAAATTAAACTGTTTCTTGGCTTGGTCAAACTGGCTAATTTGTTTGTATGTTAGGCCAAGAATGATATAACAATCGATACAGCGTTTATATTGGAACTGTTCATTGAAGAATTGGATTGCCTGTTGGGTATAATACATACAAAGACTATAATTAAAAAGTCGATACTCATTCAGTGCAATAACAAAATACAAATCTGCTTTTTCCTTTTCAATTAATTGTTCATCTAAATACTCATCTCTAAAAAGCTCTAAGGCAATCAAGTAACTATCTTTTGCTTTTGTTTGCTTTCCATAGGTATATTCATATAAACCAACAAACTTATGATAGAAATATTTATGCATGTTAGTAAAAGTAGAATAGATTGAATTTAAAGATTGTAAGCTACTTTCTATCTTTTGATAATCCTTGATAAGCAGATAATAGCGAAGTGTAAATAACTGAAACAGAATATTCAGTTCTAAATTATTGATCTGTCCTAATCCTTCATGAAGTTGCTTGTACTGGATCGACGCCGCCTGAAGAGCTTGATCTAAAATAGTACCATACCAGCGTTGGAGCACTGTTTTTTTATTATTTTCCTCTGTTTCATTTATCATTGTTCCGGGATGTATTCCTAGTCGTTCGAGTAAGAGTTCCGTTACTTCCTCACTACATTTTGTATTGCCATTTTCTATTTTACTCAAATAGGAAACAGAACAAATTCCTTTAGCTAATTCTTGTAAAGTTAACTTTTGAGATTTTCTTTGATATTTAATGAGCGCCCCTAGATTTTTCACCCTATCACTCTCTTTGGTTTTTCCTTCATTCTATCTTAATAGGTAGATAAATGGAAGATCTTGGGTAAAAATGAACTAAATAAATTATCCTAATTACTACCTTAGTTCATTTCGATGGATAAAACTACAATGAAGAAATGATATAATGAGGCAATAGTTCAATTGTTCACATAAAGACAACAAGTACACAATGGAAAAATGGAGGCGAGTAGAAGTGACTAACCAGTCTACTAACAAGGACTTAGAAATTGCTAATAATGCGACATTAAAACCAATCAGAGAAATTGCTGAAATGACAGAATTACTAGAAGATGAGTGGGAGCCCTACGGTAAGTATAAAGCAAAAATTTCACTAGATGTAATGGACAGGCTAGCAGAAAAACCGAATGGAAAAGTAATTTTAGTTACTTCAATTAACCCCACCCCTGCTGGCGAAGGAAAATCAACGGTAACAGTTGGACTGGGACAAGCATTCCAGCGTATAGGCAAAAACGCGATTATTGCGTTAAGAGAACCCTCTTTAGGACCGACGATGGGACTAAAGGGTGGAGCGAGTGGCGGGGGATACGCTCAAGTAATGCCAATGGAAGAAATTAATCTCCATTTCACGGGAGATATCCATGCGATAACAGCAGCAAATAATTCCTTATCAGCGTTTATAGATAACCATATTTTTCAGGGGAATAGTTGTAATATTGATACAAGGAGAGTTGTTTGGAAAAGAGTTGTCGACCTTAATGATCGTGCATTACGTCAAGTAATTATTGGATTAGGTGGACCAAAACAGGGTGTACCGAGAGAAGATGGCTTTATGATTACAGTCGCATCTGAAATAATGGCTGTACTTTGTCTGGCAGATGGACTAGATAATCTCCGTGAACGCTTAAGTCGAATTGTAATTGGTTATACAATAGAAGGACTACCAGTAACCGTTCGTGACTTAGGTGTTGAAGGTGCATTAACTTTATTATTAAAGGATGCTTTAAAACCTAACCTTGTTCAAACAATAGAAAATACCCCTGCTATTATTCATGGAGGACCATTTGCCAATATTGCCCATGGCTGTAATAGTATTATCGCTACTAAAATCGCAAGTAAACTCGGGGATTACGTTATAACAGAAGCGGGATTTGGAGCAGACCTAGGTGCCGAGAAGTTTCTAGATATCAAAGCTCGTATTGGCAATATAAAACCAGAAGCTGTTGTTCTAGTGGCAACTATACGAGCATTGAAGCTCCATGGTGGTGTTTCTTTAGCTCAACTAAAAGAAGAGAATGTTCCCGCGTTAGAATCTGGAGTCCACAATCTAAACAAACATATTGAGACAATCGAGGCGTTTGGGTTGCCTGTTGTTGTAGCAATAAATAAATTTTCAACAGATACTGATAGAGAAATAGCCTTTTTAAAGAAGTGGTGTAAGGAAAGAAAGGTAGAGGTTGCTTTAAGTGAGGTGTGGGAACATGGAGGAGAAGGTGGGAAGGAGTTAGCTTATAAACTAATAGATGTTATAGACCAGCAGGATAATCACTTTAAACCTTTATATAGTGTTGATCAATCTGTTGAATCGAAAATAACTACCATTGCAACAACCGTATATGGTGCAAAAGGTGTGGAATTTACAACAAATGCTAAATTACAAATAGAAGAAATAAATAAAAATGGTTGGGGTAACCTTCCTATTTGTATGGCAAAAACACAGTATTCCTTGTCAGATAATCCATTACTGTTAGGGAGACCAGAGGGCTTCACAATTACGGTAAGAGAGTTGAGGCCGTCAATTGGAGCTGGTTTCATTGTAGCCCTGACAGGAGAAGTACTAACAATGCCAGGATTACCAAAAGCACCTGCTGCACTAAACATGGATGTGGATGAAAATGGACTAGCTCTAGGTTTGTTCTAATAAAGGCTCTTTCTGCAAAATTACTGCTTCCTTAACAGTTGATTAACGTCATCCACATCTGTCTCGTCTTTCATTGTCTACTTGTATATAAAATGAGGGTGAGTATAACGAGTTATAGTCGGATTGAACAACTAGATAACGAAGAAAGAGGGATAAGGAGAATTTGGTACCTAGCAACGGTCTAATAAATCCACTTACGTCGCTCTCTATAGTCCTATCTTTGAACGTACTACAAAACCACCTGGAATCAGGTGGTTTTGCTAAATTTTTTATAAATTAACCTATTACATATTCCACTTCATTGTATTTTCTTGAGAACTTGATGTGGAAGTCCATTTTATCAAAATACCACATATCTGAATTTTCAACGTAAAAAGTTATGCCTTGAGATTCTATTTGTACACCAGGGTCATTGGGCTCGTCGTTGGAAATAGCAAGGGAGAATCCACTATGGACACCACCATTACCACCGTATCTGGCAAAAAATCGAACATAGTCTCCTTCTTGCAGATCCATTTCTTCTATAAACCAATTTGTGGCTGGTTGAGTTATTGACATGTTCATTGTAAGTTCCTCCTTCCCTCTAACTATACCAAATTATTAGGTGTATCACTATAAAGATGAGTTAAGTAGATTAATAGATTTATTTCATTTAGGAAAAAAGCATAGTAACTTTCTTCCTAGATGTAGACCATCTTACTGTTCCTGAAGACTCTCTAGTGGTACTTCTTGTTCTTGTTGTGGGTGATCAATTGGAAAGACACGTGCTGAATCACTTTCCTCATGAACCTGTTGAATAAAGATAGGTTTACCTTCATAGGTGACAGTAATCATACTTAAGGAATCGACAATTTCCTTGGCGCGTTGTATATCCATGACATTCCCTCCTAGTTATTTGTCAATATTATGATCTAAGTCAACAAAATTATACAAATATCTGTAAAATATAAGTAAAATGTTGTCTAAGTTTATTTACAAAAGTCACTTTATGTAATAGATTATTCTTAATAAAGTATAGATATACTGATTTAAAAAGTGATGGGGGAAACAATCTATGATAATAAAAGATGAATTTAATGCTGATCCAGAAGAGGGTATTGATATTTTTTTATAACAAACGTTCTTAATAAAGAATAACCAAAGTGAAAAAAGCCCCGACCTGAGTCGGAGCCTTTAGATAATTACTTTTTAAACAATAGAACTTTTCCTACTGTTCCATCCTTGCTTTCTCCTATAACACGGAAGTTTAATCCGTAGTTAGGAACGTTGCGTCCAGCGTCAACTAGTCCTGGATTCGACCAGTCTGCACTATCACTAAATAGTGGATTACGTTTCGTGAAATTATCTTTTAAAGTAGTTCCGTTAATTGCAGAGTAATCAAGGAACATCTTGCTGGATTTATTTAGACTAAATGCGGCATCATGAATTTGATAACGAGTTGAGGCAACTGATTTGTCGCTCCAGAACAGTGTATGTTGATCCGCATCTACAACTCCTAAGAAACCTTCACCAGGATGAGTACCTGTCCAGTTGTCATCATATGCTTCATCAACGTACCATACTAAAAGACCTGGGTCAAAGCTCATTAAACTTGCGCCACGGCGGATATGTGCTAAACCTTCATCGACACCGTTCTGTGATCTCCATTCTAATAAGTAGTAGTGGTCAGAATACAGGATACCTTCATCTACCTTAAATCCGGATAATTCAAAAGCAGGTTCACTTTCCACGTTATCAAAAATGACATCTTCTTCATCAACACTTACAGTAATATCATCTACATAAAAACCTGGCATTGCAGCAGCAACATCTGTCCAATAATTAAACTCTAGCTCTACTTCTTCACCTACGTAATCAGAAAGGTCAAATGTTGCATCAACCCAACCATCTGAAGTTCCCGTTATACCAAAACCTGGGTTTTGATCATATGGGTTTTCAGTAGTTGTAATATTACCCTCTATAGATTCACCATTAACTTTTACAGATGCATAATCCCAATCAGTTTCAATGTCATACCATGCCTTAAACTGCAGTTGTGCACTAGAAGCATTAGTAAGGTCTACAGTAGTAGTCATGGAATTATCTAAATTGTTTCCACTTCCACTAAAGTATTCATATTGACCACTGAAAGGCTCATTTATGGAAGTTTGTTTTTGAGGAAGGTCAATTCGAACTGCATCGTTATTTATTCCTTTTGTTACAGCTTCATCAAGTAATATAGAAATCCCTTCACTAGTAATATCATCGGCTTTTAAAGTTGTACCACTTAACCAATTACCACCATGATCAGCTTGTAGCATTTCTTTTGCATATGCACTAAATCCAGAGGGTTCTGTACCAGGAATATCCCCTGCCCAGCTACCACTAGACATCAATGACCAATAAGAAACAGCTTCCCCTTCACCAGTGTACTGTGTATCATACTCATCAGGAAGTCCTAAGTCATGACCATACTCATGTGCAAAGACACCAGCTGCACCATCTTCAGGTTCTATCGTGTAGTCATAAGCCGCTAATTTACCACCAAATCTGTCACTAGTAGAAGTGCCACCAGGAACAGCAGTTAGTCCACCAAGGTTCCAACGGTGTGACCAGATAGCATCCGCACCCAAACTACCACCACCAGCTTCTTCACCAACACCAGCGTGAATAACCATTAAGTGGTCAATAATTCCATCGGGTTCATTATATACACCGTCACCATCATAATCGTCACGATCCCAAATATCATACTCACTTAGATCAACATTTGGATCTTCTCCTGCCTTGGTAAGTGCCTCGTAAACTAGCTCTCTTGCACGATGGTCACTGTCATCTGGTCCAGGGTAATTACCACCATAGTATGCCGCAGGATGTTCAGCAGTGTACCAACCAGCAACTGTACCATCTACTGTATAACTACCACCTGATTGTTGTTCATAATATTGTTTCATAGATACAAGGTTCTCACCATTTGGGCCTTCGTATCCATCTTCTCCAAAGATCATGTTTTGGAAATGATCGTGTGTATAATCTTCATAAAACATATCTGTTTCTTCTTTTGTAATCGAGCTTTTCTCGTAATCAGGGAAATCAATTGCAAGGACTAATACTTTATCCTCACGAACTTCTCCATCATAAGTTTCTTCTTTGACAGAATCTACTTTATTCTTTTTAGCTTGTCCAAGCTTGTTCCCTTTGCCGCTTGTCAAACTATTGTTCTTTACAGGTGTTTCACTTTCTGGTGCATCCCCAAGCTTCTTACCTGGTACTTCACCTTGCATCTTCTTTGTACTTTCTGCTTTTGACTTTAAGTACTTCTGCAAAGCATTCTCTGCCTCTGCAGCACTAGCATCTTTACTAATTGTACCCTCTTCTATAAGCATTTCAATCAACTTCTCATCATTCGCAATTCCTAAGTCGATTGGTGATCCTGCGTAACTTTCTACTGTTGTGGTTGCTTTTGTTGTGGCACTAACTGTTGGACTCGAAATAAATCCACTGTATGTTAGTGTGCTAAATCCTAGTGCAATCGCTAAGCCAGCTGATGCTAATTTTGTCTTTCTCAAGCAAACTCCCCCTCGTATATTTTTACAAAGTTTATAATTCTCTGATAATTGTGTGAAATCCTTTAAATTTTAAATAAAACGGAAAAAAGAACTATCATATTGGATGGTCAATAGACATTACTTACTAATTATTCTGAGTATTTAAACGATGTTAGACTTAGTTCTTTTGGACTAACTAAATGACTAAACATTAACATAAAACTAGTTTGTGAAGTAACTTACACGTATCAAATTGGAATTGCCAAGCTTAAAAAGAAGACTTATAATCCTTTTATGTGTGTCCTTCGTCTGAAGTGAAAACATTATAGAAGGTAAAGAGGTGTATGTTAGTGATAAAACGTTTTTTTTCCTACTATTTACCACACAAAAAGTTATTTCTATTTGACTTTAGTTGTGCAGTAATAGTAGCTTTATTAGAACTTGCTTTCCCGTTGGCTGTACAATGGTTTATCGATACATTGTTACCAACTAATGATTGGAATTCAATTATTTGGGTGAGTGCTGGCCTATTAGTTTTATATATCTTGAGTACTTTTCTCCAGTTCATCGTTAACTATTGGGGGCACAAGCTCGGGATAAATATTGAGACGGATATGCGACAACAATTATTTAAGCATGTACAAAAACAGTCGTTTCGATTTTTTGATAATACGAAAACAGGTCATATTATGAGTCGGATTACAAATGATCTTTTTGATATTGGTGAATTGGCCCATCATGGACCAGAGGATCTTTTTATTGCCGTGATGACCTTTGTTGGTGCTTTTTGGATCATGTTTACGGTGAATGCACAGATGGCACTCGTAATACTTATAGTAGTACCTTTTCTAATCTGGTTAATTTATTTTTGTAATATTCGAATGAATACAGCGTGGAAAAGAATGTACAAGGATATTGCTGATGTAAATGCTAGAGTAGAAGATAGTGTGTCAGGTGTTCGTGTTGTGCAGTCATTTACGAATGAAGAGTATGAAATTGAACGTTTTTCAAAGGACAACTCCAATTTCCGTGATGCAAAATTAAGCTCCTACATGGTTATGTCCTATAGTTCCTCTGGAATCTATATGATGACTCGTCTGATCGTATTAGTTGTACTCGTTTTAGGTGCTTGGTTAAGTTTCCGAGATATTCTTTCATATGGTGAGTTGGTTGGGTTTGTACTATATGTGAACGTATTGTTTAAACCAATCGATAAAATTAGTGCATTATTAGAGATGTATCCGAAGGGAATGGCGGGCTTCAAACGATTTACAGAGCTAATTGATACAGAACCGGATGTACAGGATAGAGAAGATGCGGAGGAAGTTACTGCGTTATCGGGTAATATCGTATTTAAAGATGTTTCTTTTGGATATGAAAGTCATAAACAGGTCTTAAATCATATTGACCTAGATATTAGCACAGGCGAAACCGTTGCATTTGTAGGTCCTTCAGGAGCTGGTAAAACAACAATTTGTTCGTTGATCCCGAGGTTTTATGATGTGAGTGATGGACAAATCGTAATCGACGGTATGGATATTCGCAGTATGACTAAAAAGTCACTTCGTTCACAGATTGGGATTGTTCAACAGGATGTCTTTTTATTTACTGGAACATTGAGAGAAAATATTGCATACGGCAAAAGAGACGCTACCGACGAGGAAGTAGCGGACGCAGCGAGGAAAGCGCACCTTGAAGCGTTTATACAATCGTTACCTGATGGTTATGATACACAAGTTGGGGAAAGAGGACTTAAACTATCGGGTGGACAGAAGCAACGGATTGCGATTGCTCGAATGTTCTTGAAAAATCCACCAATATTAATCTTAGATGAAGCGACTTCTGCACTAGATACAGAGACAGAGGTTATTATTCAGAGAGCATTGAACGAGTTAGCTAAAGAAAGAACAACCTTAATTATTGCCCACCGTTTAGCTACGATTAAAAATGCAGACCGCATCGTAGTTGTGACTGAAGATGGAATTGCAGAGCAAGGAAGCCATGATGAATTAATTAAACAAGATGGAATCTTTGCTAATCTTCATCGAGTGCAATATTAACTAGGATAGGTTAATGAAGGAATAAAATGAAAAAAGAATTCCAAATCGGAATTCTTTTTTCTTAACTTATTTTTTGTTGATCACGTAACCATTTATTCATATCCTCTGTATCAAGTGGCTTACTAATATAATACCCTTGCATAACGGAGCAACCAGCCTTTTTTAAAAACTCAATATGGTTAATTTCCTCCACACCTTCAGCAATAACCCCCATATTAAGATTCTTAGCGATTAATATAATACTATTTATAATGGCTTGTTTTGTTGGTATGTTACTACTTCTAATAAAGGATTGGTCAATTTTAATAATATCAATCGGCATTTCGTCTAGACTCCCCAAGGAAGAGTACCCTGTTCCAAAGTCATCCAGGGAAACCTTAATCCCCATAGCGCGTAGTTCTTTTAGTTGTTCGATGGTGTTGTTTATATTATTCATTGCAATTGACTCTGTTATTTCTAATTCCAATAGATGTGGATTCAAACCTGTTTGATTTAATGCTTGTTCAATTGAACCTTGTAGACGTTGGCTTTCGAAAATCCTTGCTGACATGTTAATAGAAATGACAAGGTTATCAACCAAATGTTGCGCTTGCCAATCCTGATTTTGTTGACATACCTTCGTTAGCATCCATTCGGTCATCGGAATGATAACACCAGTTTCCTCTGCTATAGGTATAAATTCTATAGGAGGCACTAATCCTAATTCAGGGTGTTGCCAGCGGAGTAATGCTTCCATGCCAACCAGCTTTCCAGTAGAAAAATCATACTTGGGCTGATAGACGATGAAAAACTCTTGATGAACAAGTCCTTTTCTAAGGTCTTTCTCTAACACTAAACGGCGTTGATGTTTTATGCCTAAATCATTGGAATAAATATCAATGTTTCCTTCATTAGATTTTTTAGCTTGGTACATGGCAGCATCTGCAGCACTTACTAACTCGTTTCTTTGAGTACCATGTTCAGGTGCAAAACTAATTCCTATACTTCCAGTGACATATAACTCATTTTCATCAATATAAAAAGGCTTACGGATTTCATCTAAAATAGTATTAGCAAAATCTGTTGCTTTCTCAATTGTAGTTATGTTTTTTGCTACAATCAGAAATTCATCACCACCGATGCGAAACGCTTTTCGGTTTACCCTTAACCTGTTGGATATTTCAATAAGCAGTTTGTCTCCAATATCATGGCCTAGTGTATCATTAATGACCTTAAAGCGATCCAAGTCTATAAAAAATACCGAGCCACTATCTAACCTTTTTTTAAAATATTTATTAAGTCCATTACGATTTGCAAGAGAAGTCAGCGAATCAGTATATGCCATCCGTTCTAATATATGATTTTCAAAGAAAAAGGCACTCCATGTCACGATAATAATAATTAATGTTCCAATTGTTACGGCGATTAACAGTGTACGATGATCACCTGTTGTGGTTCCAGGTATAGCTATATGCTTTGCATGATTATCCATTTGAAAATTAGCTGCAGCCATCCCTGTGTAATGCATGCCACAAACGGCAATAGCCATAATAATTGCACTGTATAATTTTAAGTGACTATGGAGGGTGTTATTTCTAAACTTTTTAATTAAATAGAGTGCAGCATAAGATGCAGCATAAGCGATTATAACGGATGCTAGTAACAACGCTAGATTATAGTTTAGCTTTACGTTTGTAATAACAGCACTCATCCCAATGTAATGCATCGCTATTATACCCGAACCCATAATAATACCTCCAAGGAAAGTGTTCCATTTGCGAATCGTTTCCTTGGAGGAGATTAGAAAGGCAATTAGCGATGCAAATATACTAGCAAGTGCTGAAAGAATGGTAAGTGGAATATTATAGTTCATCGGCATGTTAGTGCCCATCGCCATCATACCGATGAAGTGCATGGACCAAACCCCGGTGCCCATAACAAAGGCCCCTGCAAATAACCAGGTTACTTTTGCTTTTCCAGATTCTTGATAAATTTTACCTGCTAGATTGAGAGCAGAGTATGACGAGAGTATAGCTATTATAAAAGATAAAAAAACAATCCAAAGGTTATATTCGATGTTTATCATATAGGTGCCTCATTCTTATATATTATTGATTTAGTATATAAGATTTGTCGAAATTTAGGAATAAATATTTATGGAATGTTACCTTTTTATTGGTTCATACGTTTTCTTTTCCAACTGTAAACCGAAGTATTTTAACAAGTAGTTTTGTACATTGTCCGGATCAACGGATAATAAACCGATGTTATTGTCTGTTTGAATAACTGAATTTTCTCCTGTTGTAAGATATTGAATCTCTTCTCGCCAATAATAATCGGATGGACAGCTAAGTCTATTACTCTCCGAAACCAAATTATTCTCCATATCACAGTGCCTAAATATTTGTTGCCTTTTCCGTCTGTAGGAGTTTAACCATACCATTTTTTTCATCAATGAACCCCATATGCCAGTAAAGCTCATATTATTCATAGGACTACTCGTAAATTGGTGTATTGATATTCTCTGCCCATTTTCAAAAGTTACGTTAGATTGTGCTGCGAAAGCATAATGGACGTCCCCTGATAAAAGGTAACAATTACTAGGATTCCATGCGGCAATCTGTTGTAAAAATTGGGTAAAACCTTCTGAATTATATTTCCAAGCCTCAAAGTCTACCATTGTTTGGACAGGTAAACCAAGTGTTCGTAAAGGATACACGTAATCATTCAAAGTGGATTCTATTAATCCGATTCCATATAGTGGCGTGGGAGACACAAGGATTAAAGGCTCCCCTTCGCTCCAATTGCTAGATCTTAAAGTAAGATCCAAGAGCCGCCAACCGTCCTCGCTAACTAGCTGTGGACTACTAATATTTTCTTCAATATTTGTGCCTATTTTAGTTGGAATTGGTTGTTGATCGAACGCCCTCATTGTTCGTGTGTCGATAAATAATGCTCTAGGAATTGTTGGGGTAGTAAAGTGCCAATTATGGAATCCCCAAAGTAATTCTACCCAGTCATGATAAGAGGATGAATGGGTGTTAAAGATACTAAGATAACGCTGAAATTGCTTCTTAAACGCTCCACTAAATTGATCAGGGTCGTTACCCCACCCTTGAAATGCCCAGTATGCAGCTAAACCATTAGAGATTACATGCCTTCCTAATGGTGCATTCCACACATTTTCTACCCAATTTAGGGTGATATTCCAGTCATCTGTAATATCATGATCATCGAATATCATGTATGTTGGAGTATTGGCTAATACTCGTTGAACATGATAAAGGTTTTCCTGGAAACGATAGACTAGTTCTACTTGTTCACGGTATCTTGTCTGATGTTGCTCTAATTCCTTTTGGTACTCTGTCTCTGAATGGGGGAGATTTGGATACATAAAGTAATAGTTTTCTAGAACGTTATCAAAAGCATCAAACACCCCATATTCCTTCGCTAACTCCCAGATTTGTGTTCCAAAACTAAGCAAATACATGGCTGCGTATTCACCTAACCGAATTAGATGATTATCTGCATTCGATGAGGTAAACTCTGCAAAGTATTTCATTATAAATCCTCTGCCGTGAATTTTATCAATAGAGGTAAAAAAAGGTTCTGTGCTCAGGCGATCATCCAACTCGATAAGGTTTTCTTCTTCGCCAATTAATGCTTTACCGAGATCGATGATAAATGAAATAAGTGGATCTGGTATGTCATCCGCATAAATCTGGTCTCCCATTAAAAATAAGGTACTTGGTCGCTCAGCTACTTGGTTATAGTTTTCCTCAACCTGAAGATCCGCACCTGCTAAAGCATCATATCCTTGACTGTATGCCTTTCGACATGAACCGTATAATAGGTTGTTTTTTCCTTTTGTATTTATATAGAAGGAAGGTAACTTTAAATCTCCATATACAAGATTGTGCGGGTTCTGTTGATCTAATAAATGATAACTATTTAAGGTTGTAGTCGTATTTGAGACATCAGTAAAAAACAAATTGTATCCTAGTAATTGATCTGTAGGAAACTGTCTATGCTTTGGAGATACTTTTATTAAATGGATAAATAACCGTTTCCCAAGTTGGATTGTTTCGTTTATTGTTTTTGTTCGTAACAGGCTATATCTATATCCATTCCGATGATTAATACGGTAAATTTTAGCTTTTACTTTTAGGTCAACACTGGTAGCTATCCAAATATTAACCGTTGATGGGTCCGTTCGTCTGATAATTGGACCCGATAATATAGTAGGAAGTTGCATGTAAAACCACTCCACTTTAATAACAGGATTGACTATAGCCTATTCATCAAAGTGTTGGTTTGTGTGAGGATGGGGAGCTGTATCGGTATTTAGAAGGTAATTTGTAACGAAAAAGCTGTTCACACCGAAATGAAATTCCGGAGTGAGCAGCTTTTATGTCTGAGATTTAACTGGAAGTGGTTTGTAATAAGGACTCATCATAAATCGTTGCTTTAAGAATGTCTAAGTAGAGAGCAAATGCGTAGAAACTAACTTTTTACAATCCCTTTCCGCAAAGAAGATTGCAACTTATTGAAGCAGATTAGTGCATGAAATTTCTTTTACCTCCAAATACCGCAACGATTGAAGCAGATTGGTGCATGAAATTTCTTCTACCTCCAAATACCGCAACGATTGAAGCAGATTAGTGCATGAAATTTCTTCTACCCCAAAATACCGCAACGATTGAAGCAGATTGGTGCATGAAATTTCTTCTACCCCAAAATACCGCAACGATTGAAGCAGATTAGTGCATGAAATTTCTTTTACCTCCAAATACCGCAACGATTGTGAGGGATAGAATAATTCTTGCGACACATTCTATACAAACTATGACAATCGTTAAATGGAGCTTTTAGGTTTAGCTATTTTGGATCATTCTTAGTACCTCATATGCATGGTCACCGGCAATAGATGCAAGGCTTTCCCATATTTCATCTCTCAATAGATCTAATTCCACAATCTTTCGTGCTAATTGAAAAGCCTCTTCCTGGGGTGAAAGCTTAGTAGAAACTACATTTAGACTTGGTGCTACTGACAATGAGACTACCTCCTTTATACGATATTCAGACTGAACTGTTTTCCTTGTGCTTATGGATAAGTTTATATTCTTGTTCTAGCTCTGTAATTGTTTTCTTGTAAATATTATGATCGGTATGGTCAACGGCACCTGCCTCAATTAATTGATTAATTAAGAATGTCTTTTGCTTATCAAGGGCTTTTCTCAAATAAGCCATCTATCGCACTCCTTTCTTAACATGTAGTATAGGGAGGTTGTGAACCTTTTTCATTAAAGTTGTAAAGTTTCATTACGTACTATTTTCGCTATAGTCAGATTTTTATTGTTAGAAAATCTTACATAACTATATAGATGGTGAGAATTTCCATGTATAATCATACATAATAAGTGATTACATCAATATAGTTGTGGCGGTGAAGAAATGGCAGAGAGCACTTCTTATAAAGAAAGGAAAGTGATCACGATCGGTGTAGTAAGTGAGCTTACCGGTTTAACCGAACGGCAAATTAGATATTATGAAGAGCGAAAATTAATATTCCCCGAAAGATCTCCAAAAGGAAACCGTAAGTATTCATTTGCTGATGTAGAACAACTGATTGATATAGCTAATAAACGAGAAGAAGGAGTCCAAACGTATGAGATCAGGCAGGAAATGATTAAAGCCCAACGTAAGGAAGAGAAGAAGAACCGTAAAGAACTATTACGTGGTGAAATTAATGCGCGTTTCGGTATTCAGAAAGATTAGAAAAAGTTTAGCTATATAGATATAAACCTATGTATCTAGCATATAATGACATAACAGGTGATTTCTTGCTGTCGTTGGTTATGACTGATAAATCCGCTGATGGTTGTTTCTTTTTTTTAACCTATGTGCGAGGTGAGACTTATGGGGTTAACTGCACAAGATGTGATTGACTTACCGATTTTAAAAACTTCCAAAGTCAAAACCAGTAATAGTATTTTATCAGATAAAACAGTTGAATGGATTTCAGTTATTGAAACACCAGTAGAGAACTTTGTTCGAAAAAATGAGTTTGTTTTGACTACTGGTATTGGCTGTGAAAAGGAACCAAAACTATTTGAGCAGTTTGTAAATGACATTATTCGTTCAGGGGCATCGGTTCTAGCTGTTGCTACAGGTAGGTACATTTTTAATATTCCTGACCGAATTATACAGATCGCAAATACAAATGAATTGATTGTCGTAGATATTCCTTGGGAAATTCGTTTTGGTGACGTAATGCAAAGCGTGATGCATCAAATAACAATTGATCGTTATGATGAAAGAAAAAAATCAGATAAACTAAGGCAACAATTAATCAACTGTGTTCTCCAAGATAAAGGTCTACAAGAGATAGCTCAAACATTTTATAGAAATATACGTATTCCTCTAGCAATAACGGACTCTAACCGAGTCATCAGAGCCAACCAAAATATAAAAAAAGACATTATACAAAATTATAGTTCGCTTCTAGATACTAACCTTTACAAAATTCCTCCATCTGAAATAACATTCATCGAACACCCATTATATTACCATATTGAAGAATATGAACTAGATAAAACGACGGTATTCCAATTACCAATAATAAATAATCATAAAATTCAAGGCTACTTAATCTTTCAACCTAGTAATAGGAATCTTTTAACATGGTTAGTGATGAACGGATTAGAGCATGCTTTAACGGCCTGTGCCTTATATTTTGTGAAGGAAAATGCGATTGAGCTTACTGAAATAAAATTAAAGGATAATTTCGTGCTCAATTTAGCGAAATATCAAACGAGGCTAGATGATCAATCGTTTTCGAAAGCAAGGTTATTGGGGTATGACTTAGGTTGCTTGTATGCATGTATTATGGGTGATATAAAGTATAAAGAATCTACAAATCTTATGGAAAAGGATAACCCTGATTCCTCGTCTTTGAAAAGCTGGAACTACTACATCCAGAAGGAAATAAATTATGCAGGTGAACTATTTGATAGAAAAACAATGACAACCTTCGAGGATGGGATGGTAATTATTTTTTTGGAGGTTGAAGAGGAGTCCTATGTTGAAACCTGTCACCAGTTTTTAGACACAATGGAAAGACGTCTAAATGCGTTACTTGCCGACATGGAACTGTCTTGGGGAGTTGCTTTACAAAAAGATGGGGAATTCCCCTTTTTTGAAAGTTATCAGGAAGCAAAGACTGCATTACAAATTGGCCTTCAACAACATGAAATAGGAGAAAGAACATTTTTTGAAAACACTAAAATAAATCGCTTACTAATGGCCATATCAAGTGAAGATAACATACAAGAAATTGTTAAGGAAACACTAAGGCCTCTCATAGAGTATGACGATAAAAGGCAAACAGATTTGATTTATACATTCATAGTCTATAATAAGTACAAAGGTAATGTGAGCCAGACAGCAAGGGCGTTAAATTTGCACCGTCAATCTTTATTATATCGTCTAAGAAACATTGAAAAGCTAACGAACTTACTACTAAATCATTCAGACGATTATTTTTTACTAGAGTTATGTGTTAGGTTAAGTCAGTTAAATAGGATCGAATAAATGTAAGCTTAGGGTTTAAAACTCTAAGCTTTTTTTGGTTGCTTAAGAGAATATTTCTCCATGTTAATAAGTAAAAGGAAGACTATACTTTGCTGTCTTGATATATGAAAGCAAAGAAGCCCACGAAGATTATGCTTAGATTGTATAGTTTGAATTTATTAAAATCATACAGTTTGAACATTACGTAAAGACTTTATTCTTAATAGGATAGTAGTATGAATTAACGAAAAATTCCGTCATTTAGGAGAGGGGGAAAGCTGATGCTTCCATTTGATATTGTAGAATATCAAAACCGTTTATGTAAGACAAAAGAAAGAATGTCTGAAAGAGGGATTGAGGTCTTGCTAATAACGGACCCTGCAAACATGAATTATTTGTCCGGCTATGATGCCTGGTCTTTCTATGTGCATCAAATGTTAGTGATTATCATTGATGAGCCTCAACCGCTATGGGTTGGCAGGTATCAGGATGCACACGGGGCAAAGGCTACAACGTGGATTTATGATGAAAATATAATTGCATATCCCGATTATTATGTGCAATCAAGCCATTATCACCCAATGGTATTCATTGCTGACATCCTCAAACAAATAGGGCAAGGTAATCGGCATATTGGAGTGGAAATGGATAACTATTATTTTTCAGCAAAAGCCTACTATATGTTGCAGCAAAACCTTCCTGATGCAACATTTAAAGATGCAGATTTACTTGTCAACTACGTGCGGATCATTAAATCTGAACAAGAAATAGAGTATATGAAACGTGCCGCAAAAATAGCGGATCAGGCAATGGCTGTTGGTGTAAAAACAATGAAACCCAATTTACGGGAGTGTGATGCGGCTGCAACTATCTATCGTGAACTAATTAGTGGAACGGAAAACTATGGTGGTGATTACCCTGCCATAGTACCGCTGCTACCTTCTGGTGAAAACACATCTGCACCACACCTTACATGGACTGATCGAACATATGAACAAGGGGAGTCTGTAGTTGTTGAATTAGCAGGATGTTATAAGCGATATCATGTGCCACTGGCTAGAACGGTATCGATAGGGCAACCATCAAAGGAGTTACAAAACATAACGCCAATTGTAATAGAAGGGTTAACGAAAGTATTAGAATCTATTAAGCCGGGGATGACCTGTGGAGAAATAGAAGGGATTTGGCAGAAAAGTATTAAACAACACGGTATAGAAAAGGAGGCCAGATTAGGTTACTCGGTTGGATTAAATTATCCGCCTGATTGGGGAGAACATACAGCGAGTATTAGAAAGGGTGATCCAACTGTCCTTCAGCCCAACATGACCTTTCACTTAATTCCTGCACTATGGTTTGAGAACTATGGTATCGAAATTAGTGAGTCCTTCCGTGTTACCGAATCTGGTTGTGAGTCATTTACAAAGTTCCCGAGCAAGTTGATCGTTCAAGACCCTTTTAGCTTAAATGAACAGGACGGTAAAATCAGCTAGCTAACTATTAATTGATAACTTCACTTTCCTTGAGGAGGAGTAAAAATGAACAAACAAGGTATGGCAACTCGTGCTTTATGGGCAGGAGAAAAAGACTCTTTAGCTTTTGGAGCAACGCAAGTACCGGTAGTACACAGTGTGTCTTTTGGTTATGATGACATGGATGAATGGTACGACGTTGCTGTTGGTAATAAAACTGGTCATATTTATGGGCGTAACACTAATCCAACTGTTCAAGCTTTCGAGGAGAAAATAAGAATATTGGAGGATGCAGAAGCGGCAACAAGCTTTTCGACTGGAATGGCTGCTATCAGTAATACACTTGGTACTTTACTGTTTCCTGGTGATCGAATTGTTTCGATAAAAGACACGTATGGTGGGACGAATAAGATTTTTACTGAGTTCCTTCCTAAACAAAATGTTGAAGTTGAATTATGTGAGACAGGAGATCACGAGGCAATAGAACGAGAAGTTGCAAAAGGTTGTAAGGTATTGTATCTAGAAAGCCCGACAAATCCGACCGTAAAGCTAACCAACATAGAAAGGATGGCTAAGGCGGGAAAAGAAGTTGGTGCCATCGTTATAGTTGATAACACATTTGCGACCCCTATTAATCAGAAACCACTCGAATTAGGAGCAGATTTAGTCGTTCACAGTGCAACTAAATTTCTTGGGGGTCATGCAGATGCACTTGGAGGAGCAGTTTGTGGTCGAAAAGAGTTAGTAGATGCCATTTACCATTATCGTGAAATCAATGGTGCTACTCTTGACCCAATGGCGGCTTATTTGTTAATCAGAGGTATGAAAACTTTAAAACTTCGGGTAGATAAGCAATGTGAGAACGCGATTCAGATTGCCCGCTATTTACAGACAGTTAATGTAGTAGAATCTGTTTTCTATCCAGGTCTAGAGGATCACCCAGGCCATGATATTGCCAAGAAGCAGATGGAGAACTTTGGAGGCATGCTTAGCTTCTCCGTCAAAGGTGGAGTAGACACCGTGCGTCATTTATTACCAAAACTAAAATTTGCGAACCGTGCAGCCAACTTGGGATCAGTAGAAACAGTGGTAGGTCCTTCCCGAACGACTAGTCACGTGGAATGTACGCCAGAGGAAAGGGCGGCAATGGGGATACCAGAAGGGTTAATTCGTTATTCTGCTGGTATTGAAGATATTGATGATCTAATAATGGACTTGGAACAGGCCTTTCAATCCCTTCCTGAACATGTTTTTAGCAAATAACTTACTAGACAGTCCATTTATATTGTTGAAGATGGGAGGTTACCCCCTTGCAGAAAGATCGGTCACATGTCGAAATAAGATCAGAAGCGATTAGGGCCCAACTGGTGGAGTGGCGTCGCCATTTCCATGGAAATCCGGAATTGAGTTTTCATGAAAAAGAAACGGCGGAATATATTGTTGAAATTTTACAATCAATGGGTGTATTTACGTTACAGACAGGAATTGCAGGTAATGGAATAGTGGCAACTTTATCAAGTGGAGACGGACCAGTTATTGGGCTACGGGCAGATATGGACGCCCTTCCTATTATGGAGCAAACCAATGCAGCATTTTCATCTAATAATGATGGCGTCATGCATGCTTGTGGACATGATGCACATATGGCTATATTGCTTGGTGTTGCAAAGCTATTAGCAGAGGATTACAAAAAAGGTAAATTAACTGGAACCGTAAAGCTCATTTTCCAACCTGCTGAGGAAAGTGCTGATGCATATGGGTTAACAGGTGCCCCGTATTTTTTGAAAGCCGGGGTGATAGATGATTTGAATGTGGCGTTGGCCCTTCATGTTTGCCCTTGGCGAAATACAGGAGATATTCAAATTAATAAAGGTCCTAGTATGGCGAATATTGATAATTTTTCCCTTCAGATCAAAGGTAAAGGTGGCCATGGTGGGTACCCACATCAAAGTAAGGATCCGATTTGGATGGCGAGTTTTATTCTACAAGGGATTTATGGTCTTATTAGTAGGAAGGTAAACCCATTAGAAGTTGGTGTGATTAGTGTCGGTGAAATTCATGGAGGAAATACAGCTAACGTTATACCGGAAGTGGTTCAAATAAAAGGAACATTGCGCTCCTACACAACGGGTGTTCGAAAACAACTTATGGAAGAATTAGAAAATATC
This sequence comes from Aquibacillus kalidii, assembly GCF_014280935.1. Lineage (GTDB taxonomy): Bacteria > Bacillota > Bacilli > Bacillales > Amphibacillaceae > Aquibacillus_D > Aquibacillus_D kalidii. Next base: position 56,383 of record NZ_JACLZI010000050.1, on the reverse strand, counting down.
GCTTCAATCGTCGAATCATTGGGTGGTGAATTTATATTAGATATTGAGCATGGAGAACCCGCCTTAAATAACGATCCGTTCCTAACAGGGATAATTAGAAAAACAGCTCAGTCGCTTTACCCTTCTATGTCAATTTATGAGGAAGCTTTTGGCATGGGAGGAGAAGACTTTGGTCATATCACAAAGAAATTCCCTGGGGCCATGTTTTTTCTAGGCTGTGCAAGAGAAGTTGGCGATAAAGGGAGTTTACATGCTTCAGACTTTATGATTAATGAGGATGCTCTTCCGATAGGTGTATCAATATTAACTGCGTGTACTCAAAAGCTCTTGGGTGATAATTATTTAGATGGAGGTGGATATAGGTGACACTGAACATTGCTTTTATAGGATTTGGAGGGGTAGGTCAGGCGTTAGCTGATATGCTTTTTAAGCAAAAGGATAGATTGTCGGGGGAACATGGATTGGATATCAAAGTGGTAGCTGTTACCGATATGATGAAAGGTGCAATCTATCATCCGGATGGATTAGATATACAACAACTATTAAACGTAGTTCATCAGACGAATCGAGTGGACACATATCCTGATCAATCTGGGCTTATTAAAGGGTTAGATAGCATCGAAACAATCCGTAATACCAATGCAGATATGATTGTTGAAGTAACGTTTACAGATGTGGAAACAGGCCAGCCAGCCATCGATCATATAAAGACAGCGTTTCAAAATAAGAAAAGCGTGGTTACAACAAACAAAGGGCCAGTTGCTCTAGCATATGAAGAACTGTTAGAAATTGCAAAAGAAAATGATGTGTATTGGGGGTTCGAAGGTACAGTGATGAGTGGTACCCCTGCACTAAGGATGCCAATTACAGCATTGGCTGGAAATGAAATAAAGGAGATAAGAGGAATTCTTAACGGCACAACAAATTATATTTTATCGGAAATGGAGCAAGGCTTTACCTATGAAGATGCATTACAAAAGGCACAGAATTTAGGATATGCTGAAGCTGATCCGACAAGTGATGTAGAAGGATATGATGCAAGATATAAAGCGGCGATTCTATCACACTATTTAATGGAAACGCCCATTCACCCTAAAAACATCTTGTGTAATGGGATTAGCAATATAACAGGGGAAATGGTCCAACAGGCAAAACAGGATAACAAAAGGTGGAAATTATTGGCAAGAATAACGAAAAAGAATGGAGAAGTGAATGCAACGGTGAAACCGGAATTGTTAGACAGTAGTGATCCGTTAGCAGCCGTTTCTGGTCCTACAAATGCCATTATGTATAAATGTGACTTGGCGGGGCCTATTTTACTAACAGGTGCTGGAGCTGGATTAGTAGAAACGGGGTATGCTTTATTGATGGATCTCATCCATTACCATCAGGAAAAGGTTAGAGTTTAAACAGCTAAGGGGGAGATGGTCATGATGCAAATTCAAGTGAAGGATGAAAAAATGTTACTAGCTGGACAGTGGATTGACGCAGAGAAGTCATTTGATGTTCTGAATCCACAGGATAATAAGCTTATTGCTCGAGTACCGAAAGCATCAAAAGTGGATATGTTATTGGCGATTGAGAAGGCACAGGAAGCATATGAAGGTGCGCTGTCATGGCCAACGCATGAAAGGATTCGTGTATTAACACAAACTGCTAGATATATAACTGATCAGAAAGATCGCTATGCAAGGACTATTGCATTAGAAGGTAGTAAAACCATTCAGGAAGCTAGATGCGAAGTGGACCGAGCGATTCAAACTATTCAAATTAGTGCGGAGGAAGCAAGAAGACTCGATGGGAGAACGATTAATTTTGACCAAAGCCCTGGAAGTGAAAATAAAGTGGGGTATAGCTACCGATTTCCAATAGGTGTGGTCGGTGCCATTACACCGTTTAACGATCCTTTAAACCTTGTTGCGCATAAAGTAGGGCCAGCAATAGCTTCCGGAAATGCAGTCATTGTAAAACCAGCTTCTGCTACACCTCTTAGTGCATTGTTATTAGGAGAAGCGTTCATGGAATCTGGATTACCAGCTGGGCTTCTATCCATTATTACAGGATCAGGTCGAGAAATTGGGGAAACCTTAGTGACACATCCATCTATTAAAATGGTCTCTTTTACTGGCGGTTTAGAGGCAGGAGAAAGAATTGCTAAACTAGCTGGTTTGAAAAAAATAAGTATGGAACTTGGCTCCAATTCTCCTGTTATCGTACTAAACGATGCTTGCCTGGAAGATGCCGTTCAATCCTGTGTGTCAGGGTCATTCTCAGCAGTAGGCCAAAATTGTATTGGTGTCCAGCGAATCTATGTTGAAAAAGCGTGTTATCCCATATTTCTAGAAAATTTCATTCAAACAGCCAACCTACTAAATGTAGGAGATAAACTGGACGATTCGACGGACATGGGCCCGCTAATTAATGAAAAAGAGGCTAAACGGGTAGAAGCCTGGATTGATGAAGCTGTTTCCGAAGGGGCTAATGTGTGTTGTGGTGGTAAAAGGACTGGGTCTTATATTCATCCAACCGTTCTAACAGACGTACCCAATACAGCTACAATTGCTCAGGAAGAAATATTTGGTCCTGTTGTTTTGATTTATCCTGTGGAAAATGTATATGAAGCAGTAGAAAAATCAAATGATGTTAATTATGGGTTGCAGGCAGGAATATTTACTTCGGATATTAACAAGGCCTACTATGCCATTAAATATCTTCATGTAGGTGGAGTTATGGTTAACGATAGTAGTGATTACCGAATTGATGAGATGCCATTCGGTGGTGTAAAAGGATCAGGGCTAGGTCGAGAAGGGGTACGTTCCTCTATTAAAGCCATGTCAGAAGAGAAGGTAGTTAGTTTTCGCTTAAAACAACCCCTTTTGTAGTCAGGTTTAACGGATGCGGGATGCATCCTATTTTTCTTACCCATTGTTAATGGATCTGAGGATCATCAGCTAGCTGGATTGAACGTGTGAATCTTATTGTATTCTTGTCACTTTTTTCTACAGTAACTAACAACTGGTCATATTCATTTATTAACTCACTAAGTGTCATATTAAACAGTTCCTCACCATCATTTGTTGCATGACCGTGATTAACTAATTGTTCAATGAGATATGCTTTTTGCTTTTCAACTGCTTCTCTTAAATAGGCCATTGAGTATTCTTCCTTTCGTGTATTTTATTTTGTGTAAGCGCTTATATTTATAATTATAACCAGATTGTATCCGTTATAAACTAAAATAAAGAAAAAAAAAATTACAATTTAGTGAACGAGCACAAATTCTTGTATAATGGAGTTTACAAGGTGCCTGTCACCACCCGTTTTTTGTTGATAATTGTCGAATTTAATTGAAGGTCATAAAGGAGAAAAAACATGAAGCAGCCACTGGTTTCTATCATTATACCTACTTATAATCGTATTCATTCTTTAGCAGAATTAATGGAATCTCTGATAAAGCAAACTTTTACAAACTTTGAAGTGATTATTGTTAATGACGCAGGTAACCGCGTTGATGAGCTAAAGGAATTGTATTGGGAAATTAATTGTAAGATTATTAATCTAGAACAGAATAGCAAGCATGTAAAGGCTAGAAATGTAGGTGTTTCTCATGCCATAGGTGAGTATATCATGTTGATCGATGATGATGACATTATTTTACCAACGCACATTGAACGTATGGTCGAGGAATTAAATCATTATGATCTAGTATATTCGGATGTAGAAATCGTAGATTATAATCATGTGAATAACCAAAGGATTCCTAAGAGTAGGCTTCTCTTTGCGTATAACTATGATCTAAAGGAGATGAAAAAGTTTTCTACATTTGTACCATCAGGGAGTTTATATCGTAAACAGCTGCATGACCATATAGGTTACTTTGATGAAGCGGTTATGAATTACTGGGACTGGGATTTCTTCCTGAGAGTTGCCAGTAGTTACAAAGTGAAAAGAGTGCCAATTGCGGGTGTCCTATATGAGTTTTCTAGCGAGGGAGATAATCAATCAAAAAATCTAACATCAATGAGAAAATATTTGGATAGATTGTCAGAGAAGCATGAACTTGGTCCATTACCAACTAAAAATTTCTTTTTATTACTAAAAGAACCTGAAGTGATAGCGAGGCAAGCGGAAAGTGAAGTGATTTGGGACGGACAACCAATTAGGTCAAGGTTAATCTTATAAACTTTTTTTAATCTTACTCTTCATCACCACTGCTATCATAGTTACTATCTTGTTCAGGAAAACCGCCACTATCACCACCATCGATGTTGTCCTGTTTACTAGCTACTAAGAAAGCAATGAGAATGATGGGGAGTATAATAAACCAAGGAATTGCGAGTTGACTTTTGGTGAGAATAGCCAGCAAGGACAATAAACCTAAACCAATAAGAATGTAGAAAACACCTCTTCCAAATACTTTCACTATATCACTCCTTTAAAAAAACTGTGTAATAGCAATGTTGCTATTACACAGTTTATGTTTGTATTTTAAAGTTATCACTTTACCGCGTATTGTTTCCCATTTTCCTCTTGTTGTTTTTCTCTCATTAACTCCACGAAAAGTTTAGCGTAAACAGGGTCCCATTGTGTTCCCTTTCCCTCATCAATGATTGACAATGCTTTAGCAGTACTCATCCCTTTTCGATAAGGACGATTAGAAGTCATCGCATCAAATGCATCTGCAACAGCTAGAATTCGTCCAAAAAAAGGGATGTTCTCTCCAGCTAAGCCATCAGGATAGCCCTTCCCGTCATAACGCTCATGATGGTATTTAACTCCAGGGATTAATTCAACCATTGCTTCCTTTGGTTGAATTTGGGTTAGAATATCTGCTCCGATAGATGGGTGTAATTTGATCTGGGCAAATTCTTCATCGGTCAATTTTCCCTCTTTTAATAAGACCTCATCTCGAATTCCGATTTTTCCAATATCGTGGAGTAGTGCAGATTTGTGAAGCAAATCCAATTGACTAGGTGATAGGCCTGTGTATTTCCCAATTTCCACTGCATAATTCGCCACTCGGATAGAATGCCCAGCGGTGTAATGGTCTCGTGCGTCCAAGGTTGCTGAAAAAACCGTATAGAAACTATTCAGTAGTTTAGTGTTAAGTTGTTCTTTTTCCCTTAAAGAATCAGACATGTGGTTAAAACCGGCCATTAACTTAGAAAACTCATCAGTGTAGTGTTCATCTATCTTAGGAAGTAAACCGTTTTGTACACTTTTCATCCCTTGTTGAAGATGATTAATTGGTTCTTCTACTTCTTTAGTTAATAAGGTAGAAAAATAAATAGAAGTAATACCAACAATTAACATAATGGCTGCTGCCCATTGCCAATACTCATAAATAATAGCCCTGTCTAATTGAATTAGGTAGATAAAAGTAGCCAAGCTAAACAACAGTACAGGAAAAATTCCAATAAACAGAATACTAAAGAAAAATTTTCGTTTTATTGACAGGAGTACGTAATTTTCTACGTTTAAATCTACCTGATAAATGGCTAATGTTTTTTTTCGTAGTGTTTTTAATACAGGAATGATCGCCTTTGAGGTTAATAAAAATTCAATTATTGCGTGTGTAAATGCAATTAAAAAAGCGCCTATCCAAGCAAATACAACATAATAGATTGGTATGGTAATGATTTGTTGATTTATGAAAAACATAGTTAATAGTGATGCAGGTATAGCTAGTCCCAAAAAGTGCGGTAGCAAGATTCGTTTAAGAGATAATACAGGAAAACGAAGGGTCGTTAAGTATGCCTTTTTAAATTCCTCCAATGATGCTACATCAAGGTCCAGTACATTTTTAATTGGTCGCACATGTTTTTTATATAAAATCGATTCGCTTATTAACATGCAAATTAACGAGAAGAAAAGCACACCTAACAATATCCCTAGATCTTTTTTGGGTACAATTAAGGTATGGGAGATGAAAGTAGTTCCTACAATCATGACTGCTATAAAGGAACCAATTAGATAGTTTCGAAAGAGTTTATTCTGAAATGGAGTAAAATTCATGCTGATCCTACTTTCTTAATCTATTAAAGAATAAATAAAGTATATCTATTATAAAAGGAATCTTAATATAAGGGAAGAAAAAGAAAAATGAATCCGTATAATCAAAGTGATATCCATGATAAACGATCGATAAACTGCTAGAATAGATTGGTATGTTTTATTGTGAAAAGGGGTCGTAGTATATGAGGAAACAACAGGATTTTACAGAAGGTAATATTATGAAACAACTTCTTCTGTTTTCAGGCCCGATCATGCTTACCCAGCTACTTCAAGTGTCGTATCAATTTGCAGATAGCTTATGGGTAGGGAACTTATTAGGTGCTAATGCATTAGGTGCGGTAGCCATTTCCTCAACTGTTATTTTTACTATTTTATCCTTTATTATTGGTATCAACAATACAACGTTGACTGTCCTTTCCCAACAAAAAGGGAAAAATAATGAAGAAGGACTAAAGAGGTATTTAAATGCATTTGTCGTAACGCTAACAATAATGGCAATAGTTTTAGGATTAGTTGGTTACCTTGCTGCAGAACCCATCTTAAACATTTTGGGTACACCTGAAAAAATGTTATCTGAATCGGCATCCTATTTAAAAATTAACGCGATAGGGATTTTGTTTTTGTTAGGCTATAACTTTATTGGCACTGTCTTAAGGGCTTTAGGGGATAGCCGAACACCGCTACGTATTGTTCTAATTGCTGTGCTATTAAATATAGTCTTAGATCCTTTATTTATTTCTGCCTTTAATATAGGGGTCAATGGTGCTGCCTATGCAACAGTCTGTTCACAAGGAATTGCTTTTATCTACGGTATTGTTTATGTTATATCAAAAAAGTTGGTACCTTTTTCTATACCTACAACCCCTGCATTTGAGGAAGTAAAACTTATACTTAATCTTGGAATTCCCTCAGGTTTGCAAATGTCTGTTATATCAGCTGGATCTGCTGCAATTATGAGTGTCGTTACCTCCCATGGTGAAGCAGTAGTTGCAGGCTTTAGTGCTGCGCAACGGCTAGATAGTTTATTTATGCTTCCTGCTCATGCATTAGGTACAGCAGTAAACAGTATGGCTGGGCAAAATATTGGCGTTAACAAATGGGAACGAGTAAAAAAAATATCTATCTATGGTCTTGTTTATAATTTGGCAGTCATGCTCTTTTTTGCACTTTTAATTGTCCTTTTAGCTGAATATGGAATTAAATTATTTATACAGGATCCGAGAGCAGTAGAATTTGGTTCTCAGTATTTAATGATTGTCGCTTTCTTCTATCCTTTCTTAGGCATTAATTTTATTTTAAATGGGATAGTGCGTGCATCAGGTGCCATGTATCAAGTTTTAGTGCTTAATATAATTTCTTTCTGGATCCTCCGATTTCCGTTAACTTATTTGTTCTCCGATCTATTTGGAGAAAAAGGAATAGCATTAGGAATGGGAGTTAGTTTTATAATTAGCAGTCTTTTTGCCTATTTGTATTTTCGATTCGGAAAATGGAAAGAAAAACAACTGTTTCCTAGTAAAAAGCTTTCGTAGGTTAGACATAATAACGCTAATGAAGTTCGCCTCAAGTAGTTATGTTAACTAAAATTATTTCATTGTAAGAAAATCTTACAAAACTATAGGATTCCATAAATTAATATGCTAAAGTTACTTTAGAAGATAAAGATAAAAAAGGGAAGTCAAGACTAACAAAAGACAGCCGTTATCATAGAGAAGGATTACCTTTCTATGATAACTGTTGTCTTTTTTGTGTGATAATTAAGAGGAAATAGAAGACAATAGATGGTAAGAGAACACTGTAACGAGGAAGAAGGGTCCTTTTACCATGAAGTTAAATCAATCGATTAGTAATAAATCAACAGCTGTACTAGTTGTGGACATTCAAAATGACTATTGTCATGAAGATGGCTATTTAGCGAGGCAAGGTTCGTCTGTCCATATGATACAACAGATGATACCTAAATTAGATTCATTTATAGAAGGGGCAAGAGCAGAGAAATTGCCGATTATCTTTATAAAAACAATTCATGAGAAAAGTACAGATTCCCCTACATGGGTAAGTAGAATGAAGGGAGATCAAAGTGGGTTATGCAGAAAAGGAGAGTGGGGATCTGAATTTTATAAGATTGCACCGTCATCAGATGATATTGTCATTGTTAAACATCGGTATAGTGCTTTCATCCATACAAAACTGGAATCTGTTTTAAAGGCTTATTCAATTAAAGAATTAATCATAGCGGGTGTCAGTACCAATGTTTGTGTAGAATCAACTGCTCGAGATGGTTTTATGCTTGATTATGGGGTTACTTTATTATCGGACTGTACAGCTGCCTTTTCTGATGAAGAGCATGAGATGTCCCTAAGGAATATTGATAACTATTTTGGGAAAGTATACCGTGCCGACCAGCTATTTGTACAATAATTATGACCACTACTATTTATTTTACTAATAGTTTTCTTACCTGTTCAACTCCAACAGCATAACCTTCTAATTTCCCATTTTTAATTTTAAGCATAGTAGGGGTTCCGGTAATTTCAAGTTCATCAACGGAATTTGGTTCCAAGTTAGCATAAGGCGTATTATGGTGGGCGATTAACTCATTTGATTCAGTTATTTCTATAATCCAGTCAACATTTTTGTCATTCTCAAAGTCTGATAAATCTATGTCTTCATCAAGAACTTCTTCACCATCTTTTATGGTTCCAATCTTTTGATCATATTTTTGATGGTGGAATTCCCAATTGTACCATGCATTACTGTTACTAGTATCTTTCATATCCACAATATAAATGGGTGCCGAAGATTGCTGCAAATACTGATTTACGTCTTGCTTTACTTCCAAGCAGTATTTGCACGATTCTTGCCAAAAATACACAATATATTCATCGTCATTCATGTTGTAAGTATTTTTATAATTTATATGTTCAACATCATTTATGTTATCGACAGCTGAAGTTGTGTTTGAAAATTTCATTACGATAAACAGGAGACCCACTACAAGTAATATAGCTACTGTGACTCGCTTCATATGGCTACACCTCCTCTCAAAATTATATCTCTAATATAATGTGAAATTATTCACGTGTAAATAAATTATTGAATAGCTAGCAAGCTAAATTTGTTTACAAAATGGAGAATGTAGATCTAGAAGAAAGAAACTATAGAAAAAAGTGACCTTTAAGGTCACTTTTTAATGGAATGTAGGGGCTCTTCTTAGTTTAGTTGCTTGTTCATAAGCGTAGGCTAATTCGATTAACTTATCTTCACTAAAGGCCCTACCTGTAAAAGTTATACCAAAGGGCTTTCCTTCTGATGTGTATCCAGCAGGCACAGTGATAGATGGATAACCGGCTTTCGCTGCAATGGCACAACCGTAATAGTTTACAAAAAACAAGGCATCTAAGTTATGCTTGTCCATCACAGCATCAATTCCCTCTGTTTGAGACAATGTTATGTCTTCTACTCTCGCATTTATATACTCTGCCTCTGTAAGAGATCCAGATTTCTCATCAGATTCAATCAAGATACTTTGTCCATATTTCAAAGCTTTTTCTTTATGTTGCTGGTTAAACTGTATTAATTCATTCAAATTGTGTACAGGAACATTCCCAGAAACTTTAGCAAGATATGCATTTAAGTCTGCTTTAAATTCATGGTATAACACGCTGTAATTGGATGGGTCAGTTGTAATTTCTACAGGATCAATTACCTGAGCGCCTAATCGAGTTAACACATTGATAGCTTCGTTAGCAAGTTGTAATTCTTCCTCATCAAGTTCGGTAAGGTAATTACGATCTACACCTATTCGTGCTCCATTAAGACCCTCTAACACCAAATTACTCGTATAATCTTTTTGTGCTTTGCCTTCACTTATAAAGGTTGCTGGATCATCAGCATCCGTTTCAGTTAAGGCGCCTAGAAGAATAGCAGCGTCGGCTACAGTTGGAGCCATTGGTCCTGCTGTGTCCTGGCTATGGGCAATTGGAATAATACCACTTCTACTTATTAAACCAACTGTTGGCTTAATCCCCACGATGGAATTGCTACTTGCTGGACTTAGTATGGATCCACTAGTTTCGGTTCCAACACTTGCAGCAGCAAACCCAGAGGCAATAGCAGCTCCTGGACCAGAACTCGATCCACCCACATCAAACTTTCCAGGTCCATATGGATTTAATACTTGACCACCTCTAGAACTATATCCATTAGGCATACCTTCTGTCATAAAATTAGCCCACTCGGTAAGGTTAGCTTTCCCTAAAATAACGGCACCTGCTTCACGGAGCTTTTTTGCTACAAAGGAGTCTTTTGTAGCATAATGGTTTTCCAGTGCAACAGATCCTGCTGTAGTATGCATTTTGTCTCCAGAATCAATATTATCCTTGATAAGGATTGGTATCCCATGAAGTGGCCCTCTAGGACCAGTTAAACTACGTTCCGCATCTAGTGCTTCGGCAATATGGAGAGCATCAGGGTTTATTTCAGCTATTGCGTTAATTTTTGGTCCTTCCTTATCGTATGAAGCAATTCTTTGTAAATAAAATAACGTTAACTCTTTTGCGGTTAACTCTCCCTCTGTCATTGCAGCTTGTAATTCCTCTATTGTTGCAAAAATCCAATTCATGAAGACTCCTCCTTATAAGTGTAGCTTCTATCATATATTTTATAATAACAGTTGTTTGTTGTCAGTTTTTAGTCGAATGTAAAACAATTCAAATTCATACAGAGTGCATTCTTGTGAGTGAGGAGAATTCTCTCACTTATGCGTCTTTCGAAGTAGGATCTGCGTCAACTAGTGTCATTAATACGTCTAATGACTAGGATTTGCGTCAACGCACATCAGATATGCGCCTTTTCATGTGAGATATGCGCAGATAATCATAAAGGTTAAACTATTAGAGTACGACTTTTTTTAGTAAAAAGAAGAAATTAAAAACAGGACTAGATCATATCTAGTCCTGTTTTACTTATAGTATATTATTGAGAAACTGCCACTTTTTGTTGGACCTTTTGGCTTTTGACACGAGCAGGTTTTTCTTGTTTACCTGATATTTTATTTTTGAAATAACTGATTACTACTGATGTAATTGCAATAGATAAAATAGAGGACACTCCCCTAAATAATCCAACAGAATACATACTAGTTAGCACGACTAAAAAGTCAAAAGCAAAATTGGTTATACCAGGATTTAGGTTATAACGTTTGTGAAGAAATAAAGCTAGTATATTAGCCCCGCCTAAAGAAGAGCCATTTGCAAATAAAATTGATAATCCGATACCGATAAAGGCGCCACCGATAATAGCACCTAACCATGAAGCAATCGTAAAGGTAGGAATCCATTGATCAAGGCTTGTGATTAAAGATAGTACACTTACAGACGCCATCGTTGAAAGTGTAAACTTCCAACCCATTCTTAACACAGAAAATATATAGAAGGGTATGTTTATGATAAAAAATAGAATAGAGAATGGGGAATGAAATATATAGGAGAGATTTAGCGCTAAACCAGCAGTACCTCCAGTTACTATTTGAGAGTGCTTTAAAACAATAACACCACAGCTTGTTATAATGATTCCGAGAAATATCATTAATATCTTTTTCATTGCATATCTCCTTTTTATGTTTTTTCAAAAAAATACCATAATTTAATTTTAGTATAATGAATGATGATTACATATATAATTATGAATGATATAATCAATTTAATTTTACAAAATGAAATCAATATAACAATAAATCTGACATTTTGAAAGGGAGATAGTTTTGGACAAGTTAGACAGACAAATTTTACAAATCTTGCAGAAAGATGCACGGATTTCAATTAGTGATCTATCTAAATTATTGGCGTTAAGCAGGCCAAGTGTAACGGAGCGAATACATAGGCTTAAAGAAAAGGGGATTATTGAGGAATTCTCAGCTCGAGTATCCTTACCTGCAATAGGAAGAGAGATCCTGTTAATCGTTCAAGTTAGTGGCTTAAAGGTATCACCACAGGAATTTGAAAGTATGATTAAACAGAAGTATGACATCATTGAATGTCATCGAGTCACAGGCCATGTTAGCTACTATTTAAAAGCTGCAGTATCAAATATGAATCAAATGAGGGTATTAATCGATAGTTTAATGCCATATGGCACGATAAATACATCAACTGTATTAAGTTCACCGGTCTCGTATCGCTATATTTTGCCGCATGACACAGAGTGAATCGTTTTCAAAATTCTAGTCACTTCTCCTAGTGCTTTCTAAGTATATTTTCAGTCTTATATGACGAGGTTAAAAAGAGATTAAAAAAGCCAAAAAGAGGAGGCCTATCTTTAATGTGGAATGCAATTCTTTGGGGAACTATTGCAGCATCAGCAACCATGTTGGGTGCGTTGATTGTGCTGAAGTTTAAAATTCCAAATAGGATAATTGGCTTTATTGCGGCGTTAGGAACAGGCGCGTTAATAGGTGCTACTACTTATGAGTTACTAGAAGATGCTTTAGAAATAAGTGGGTTTAAAGAGATAGCTATTGGCTTTCTAGGTGGAGCATTAATTTTTACTATATTGGATATTGTTATTTCTCGAAATGGCGGACATCAAAGAAAGAATTCAGAAGGCCATTCATCCGAATCATCAAATTCAGGTATGGGGATTTTTATAGGAACGATTATGGATACATTGCCAGAGTCGGCGATGATAGGAATGAGTTTAATTGGAGGTGGCTCAGTCAGTTTCGCTTTAGTAATATCTATTTTTATTAGTAACCTTCCTGAAGGAATATCCAGTACAGTTGGATTACAAAAAGGTGGTTATTCCAAGAAAAAGATTATTGTGTTATGGTCCTTTGTTGTTTTGTTTTCTGCTATTAGTTCGTGGTTAGGAGTACTGCTAGAGGGTGCTTCTGATATGTGGAAAGCCTTGATGAGTTCTTTTGCTGGTGGAGCGATTATTTCAATGATTGCTTCCACTATGATGCCTGAAGCATATAAAGAGGGAGGACCTAGTGTAGGATTTATTACAGCAATTGGTGTTTTTATTTCCTTGTATTTGCACCATATGTAGTAAACAGAAGCATTCCTAACTTTCTTCTAGAGTAGTATGATGAAAGTAGAGAGAGGGGAGTGTCATATGACTGCTATCCAAGTTTATAGAGGTAATTATTTAGAAAGTTCCCATCAGATTCATGTTGCTGTGGTAAATGCTAAGGGTGAACTCCATGCCTATTATGGTGATCCTTTACGATTAACTTTTGCACGTTCATCAATGAAGCCATTCCAAGCTGTACCAATAGTAGAATCTGGTTCGATGGAGGCTTACGATTTAACAGACCGTGAGTTATCGTTGTTCTGTGCGAGCCATAATGGAGAACCGATCCATCGAGAGGCTGTAAAAGAAGTATTAAACAAGCTTCATTTACAAGAGGATCACTTACAATGTGGAACGCACATCCCTAGGGATACCGAAAGCTACCAAGAACTTTTAAAAAGTGGAGGGGAGCTTACGCAATTTTTTAGTAATTGTTCGGGTAAACACTCAGGGATGCTAGCTGCCTGTAGCAAACAAGGCTTCGATTTACAAACCTACCGAGATGTGACACATCCATACCAACAGCAAATCATTGAAGTAATTGAAGATGTAAGTGATTATCCACAAGAAAAAATAAAAACATCTGTTGATGGTTGTGGTGTACCTGTCCATAGGTTGCCACTATTTAACCTTGCAAAAGCCTTTGCACGTCTAGGTTCAAAAAGAAAGTGGTCTAAAGGTACACCAGAGCGCGTGGATGCTTTAAATCGAATTAGAAAAGCGATGATCACCTACCCGGAGATGGTTGCTGGTACAAAACGATTTGATACTGATTTAATGAAAGCCTACCGTGACAGAATAGTTGCAAAAGTTGGAGCAGAAGGTGTCCATTGTTTTGCAGATCATAAAACTGGTATCGGTGTAGCGATAAAAGTAGAGGATGGAAACGAAAGAGCAACAAATGTAGCTTCAATGGAGGTATTAAAGCAGCTGAACATAGGTGATGAAAGTGTTATTTCTATGCTAAGTGATTATCATTATGCGCCAGTGTTGAATGCAAGAAAAGAACAAATCGGCGAGATAAGACCAAACTTCACTTTGAATTACTTATAAAATTATAAAATTAAAAGGCAGTTATTACTGTCTTTTTTATTTGTAAACAGAATAGAATTCGATGTTTGGACAGATATTATTAACAGAATAAATTTTATTGGGGTGACTTGATGAAGAAACAGTTATTAATATCTGTTGTAGTCGGATTTTGTTTGTTGTTGGTTGCATGTAATAGTGAAGGTTCCAATCTAGGTATGGACGATAGCGATAGAACTCGTAGTGTTAATCAAGAAAATGCAGGCAATTTAAATGTGACTAATGTAAGAAACGACAATATTCCGGTAAGACCAGGAAGAGAACAGAATATTTTTGGAGGGCCTTCTATAAACAGAGGGCCATACAATAATGTGTATGACGGTGAGGAAACTACAAATCCTTCACAAAATATTGATAACCCAGATAATACAAAAAATGATTTTCAGACCGCAGTTATTGAATTAACAAATCAAGTAAGACGAGAAAATGGTTTAACACCGCTTGAACTTGAACCAACACTTGCTAAAGTAGCGCAAGAAAAGGCCGAGGACATGGCAGCTAATGATTATTTTTCCCATACATCACCGACGTACGGTTCGCCGTTTGACATGTTAAAGCAATTTGGTATTTCTTACACTGCTGCAGCAGAAAACATAGCTTTAGGTCAGCAAACACCGCAAGAAGTAATGGATGGCTGGATGAATAGTCCAGGTCACCGAGAAAATATCATGGATCCAGATGTCACACACATTGGTGTTGGTTATACAATTGATGGGTATTATTGGACGCAGTTATTTATAAAAAAGTAGCAGATAACGGTTAGCGATGCTGACCGTTTATTTTTTTATTAAATCTATATATCCGAAAGTTCACCGTTTATTTAAATCTACAACTTTCATTGTAAGCGTAACATGAGTATAATTAGCTTTATTGTTTCTTTTTTAAATTAATTTATATTATAAAAATTATACATAATAAGTTGGGGGAGAATTTATCTGTGTCAAAAGAAGATTCTATCGTACCATTAAAGATGCTTTTGTTTTGTTTTCATGCAGCGAATACTATTATTGTTAGTTTTATGCCGTTGCTATTACAGTATAAAGGGTTAAGTGGGCAAGAAATTGGATGGGTGCTAGCGATAGGTCCACTTGTTTCAATATTTTCTCAACCATTCTGGGGTTTCATGAGTGACAAATATCAAACGGTAAAACGGATTTTGTCCTTCTGTTTAGTAGGTTTACTAGTTAGTAGTACTGTCTTTTTTCAAATGAACTCATTAACACTACTATTAATGATGGCTGGTGTCTTCTTTTTTTTCACAGCTCCTATTGGTGCATTAGGAGATAGCCTTTCACAACGAAGGGCCGATCAATTAGGTATTTCCTTTGGTACTATTCGAACATGGGGATCAATTGGTTTCGCCATCTCTTCCTTAGTTATTGGTCAGATATTATCGCATTTTGGGATTCAGTATATGCTAATTCCTTACTTAATTTTAGGAACAGCTGCACTCCTAGTTAGCTTTCGTCTTACAGATGTAAAAGTGGATACACCACCAATTCAATTAGGTGATGTAAAACAATTGTTAAGAAATACTCCTTTCATTATATTTTTGATTTTAATTATGTTTATTACTATTACTCACCGTGCAAATGATAGTTTTTTAGGGATATACATTGACCATTTAGGTGGAAGTGAGAGTTTAATTGGTTTTGCGTGGTTTGCGGGTGTAGCTGGAGAGGCGATAATTTTTGCAACTGCTGGTAAATGGTTTCGTAAATATCACCCACTCATTTTTATAATAGTTGCTGGCTTATTATTTGCGGTTAGGTGGTCCATATATGCGGTTATTGAAGATCCAGTCTACATTGTACTATTACAAGTGCTACATGGTTTAACCTTTGGAGTTTTTTATTTGGCAGCTTTTCAATATGTAACAAGGTTGATTCCGAAAATGATCCAATCAACCGGTCATCTTGTATTTGTTTCCATCTTTTTTGGATTGTCTGGCATTGTCGGTTCTTTGCTAGGAGGAGAATTAATTGACTCCCTAGGTGGGGGTTATCTTTATGGAACAATGGCGGTGATGGCTCTCGTTGGTAGCATCCTGATAACGGTGTATCACTTCTTGCCATTTGGGAAAACGATAAGGTAATGCCGTTTTTTTCCTTTTTGGGTAAGTGGGGATACTCGGCGCACTTGTTGTCTAAATCACTGCTCTTTTTTTAATGAGAGAGAGGAAAAAGCTGTACTAATCGTCTACAATCGTTGCGGTAATTGGAGTCGAAAAAGAATACCTTTACTAATCGACTTCAATTGTTGCGATATATTAAAATTAAAAGGGAAATAGCTGTACATTCCAGTTAGTTCGATACGACTGAAGCTGGGACAGAGAATATAAATATAAAAAGAGGTGGCAACCCTATTAGGGATTTGCACCTCTTTTTCAATGAATGAATCAACCTATTTTTAATAGTTGTTTATTCTGCTTTGTCTGCAGCTAATATCAAACTACCAGTAATTCCTGCATTATCACCGAGTCCGGGACTTACAATATAGCTTTCTAGGTCGGGTGTTTCTACATAATCGTTCATCAATGCTTTGAACTGTTCTCTAATCAAAGGAAGCAAGTGCTCTTGTTTCATAACTCCACCACCCAAAATTATAATTTCAGGTCGTACTGTTAAGGTATAGTTAACTAGTGCTTGAGCAATGTAGTAGGATACAAATTCCCATGTTTTATCATCTTTACCTAAGTCCTGCCCTTTTTTGTTATTTCTTTTCTCGATTGCAGGTCCAGCAGCAAGGCCTTCTAAGCAATTACTGTGGTAAGGACAGTTCCCTTTAAAGTCATCTTGATCATGTATTTTTAAGATGATATGTCCCATCTCTGGGTGACCATAACCGTCGATAATATCCCCATTTGTGACGAAACCACCGCCAACTCCAGTACCGACTGTAAGGTAAATACACGATTTCTGACTCTTGGCATTTCCTTTCTTACTCTCTCCATATGCAGCAGCATTCACATCAGTTGTCCATGCTACTGGTACGTTATAGCGCTTTTTAATATCTCCAACAAAGTTGTAATTTTGCCAACCTTGTTTGGGTGTTGAAGTAATGAACCCGTATGTTTTGGAATCTTTATTAACATCAATGGGTCCAAATGACCCAATCCCGATCGACTTTAGTTGATATTGATCAAAGAAATTAAATACTTGCGAAATCGTCTCGTTTGGTGTCGTTGTTGGGATACTTACCCTCTCTATAATTTCAAATTTATCGTTGCTAATAGCGCAAACAAATTTAGTACCTCCAGCCTCTATACCACCATAATACATATACATCCTCCTTATTTAAAAAACATTAAACTCTGTTTAGAATTACTAGCTTTTTTATTACGAAAGGCTAATCAGTTAGATTGTACACTAAAATGAAGTGTTTGTTTAATTTATAAAAACAATTTAACAGTTGTGGTATTAGTAAAATACCATTATAATCAAAAATGATAATAATATTACATTTGATAATAGAGGTGGTTAGATGGCAAGTTCTATTCATGACTTACTACATCCAGTTCGGATGCGGATTATTCAAGCGCTAATGCCGAGTGAAAGGCTAACCGTTCAAGAGATTGAGTCTAGGCTAGATGATGTACCACCAGCTACTTTATATCGACATGTTAAAAAGCTTCAAGAGATTGGACTTATTAAAGTCGTGGATGAGCAGCAAATCAGAGGAACAATAAAAAAGACATACGCAATCTCAATAGGTGCTTTACGAACACCCGATGACTTTGTGGACATTTCAAATGAGGAACACCTTAATTACTTCCTGTTGTTTACAAGTTTTCTTCAATCAGAATATAAGCGTTACCTAGAATCATCTGATAAACAATTCGAACAAGATGGGGTAGGCTACCGTTATGTTTCTGTTTATGCCTCAGACGAAGAATTTCATGATTGGTTACTAGATTTTCGGAAGTTAATGGAACGATTAATGGAGAATAAAAATTCTAAGGGTAGGAAGAAGAGGACAATAGCTAATATTTTCTTACCGACAAAGGAGTAGAAAAATATGAATCAAGAAGTTGTTATTCAAGGGCAGTATCAGCTTTCCGGAACTCTAAGCCTTCCTGACAATCAAAAAGAAAAACACCCATTAATTGTAATGGTACATGGTAGTGGAGATCTAGATCGTGATGAAAATACAAAAAGATTAAAAATAAATGCCTTTAAAGAAATTAGTGATGTTGTAGTTAAATTGGGATTTGCAACATTAAGATATGATAAACGAGGTGTTGGTAGTAGTGAGGGTGATTTCTACCAAACGGGCTTATATGACTTGATTAATGATGGAGTTGCTGCGGTTAGATTTGGTAAAAATCATCCGAGTATAGATGAAGGAAAAGTTATAATATTAGGCCATAGTGAGGGAAGTATTATAGCTCCAGCTATCTTTGAAAAAGAACCTGTTCAAGGAATGATCCTACTTGCGGGATCAGCAGAACCATTAGCAGATACAACGAAGTGGCAAAGGGAAGAAATGAAGCGGGATATGCGTACCTTGAAAGGGTTCGAAGGCTGGATTTTACGTGTACTTAAGGTAGATCAAAAAATAGATAAAATGAATGAAAAACTAATGAATAAAGTTAAAAATTCTACCGAAGATGTAGTAAAGTACCAGGGTAAAAAGATTAATGCAAAGTGGGATAGAGAACATCAAACATATAACGTAGCTGAGTTATTGCCAATGGTTACCTGTCCAGTGTTAGTGATAACTGGTAGTAAGGATGTTCAGGTAAAACCCGAGCAAGTGTATGATATTGCAAGATTAGTATCAGGAGAAAGTCAGGCATTGATAGTGAAGGATTTGACGCACATGCTTCGGAAAACGGAGAAGGAACATCGTTTTAGTGTCATTTTAAAAGATTATAAAGATCAGGTAAAGCAACCTCTTGATAAGGAACTAATAGAAATTTTAAGTGATTGGTTATTGAGGTGGAACAAATAGTGTTATAAGGGTGATGGCTAAATTGGGCTATTACCCTTTTTGAATTTAGTCTCTTCTCTCATACTCGATTGCTTTCAGAATGACGCAGATGAGACAAATTGTGTAGTAATTTATCCATGCTTTAGTGAGACGCTGAGGATTTGTGGTATAAATAGGATTCACTATGTAAGAGTGCTCCTAACGTCGCGAAAGTAGAAGAACGAAACGAATTCGCTATGTAAGAGTGCTCCTAACGTCGCGAAAGAAGAGGAACGAAACGAATTCGCTATGTAAGAGTGCTCCTAACGTCGCGAAAATAGAAGAACGAAACGAATTCACTTTGTAAGAGTGCTCCTAACGTCGCGAAAATAGAAGAACGAAACGAATTCACTTTGTAAGAGTGCTCCTAACGTCGCGAAAGAAGAGGAACGAAACGAATTCGCTTTGTTAAAGTGCCTCTAACGTAGTGAAATTAGAGAAACCATAAGAATTCACTTCATTAGATTGCCTATCCTATTTCTTACTGCAGTGTCTATAGATATTGTGACAAAAGCAAAAATGCCACGAATAGAGCCTTAAATTATGGATGCGGCAGTTGGTAGAGTTCTGTTACTTTTCTTGCAAAGGGCATTGCTTTGGCTTAAGATTAAATTCTAAAAACAAATGACGGGATTACTATAATGGAAAATAAAAATGAAATTATTAATATTTGTTTGTTAGCAGGCAAAATAATGTTAGAAAGTGGTGCGGAAACGTATAGGGTAGAGGATACTATGACAAGAATTGCCTCATCTTTCGGAGAATCAAATGCCCAAAGCTATGTAACTCCTACAGGCATTATGTTTTCAATTAACCAAATAGAACCTACTAATTTTATTCGAATTTTAGATCGTTCAACAGACTTGCATAAGGTAGCCATAGTCAACAGTATATCCAGAAGTATCAGTGGCGGTGAACTAACGGTATCTGCCGCAAGTGCTAAATTAAAAGAGGTAGAGTCTATAACTCATGCTTATCCTATAGCAATACAAATACTTGCAGCAGCAATAGCCAGTGGGTGCTTCACAATTATGTTCGAGGGACAATGGTTAGATTTCCTCCCTTCCTTTTTTATTGGGGGATTTGGTTACTCTGCCATGGTGTACTTTCATAAAGTTGTTG
The DNA here is from genome assembly GCF_014280935.1 of Aquibacillus kalidii. Taxonomy (GTDB): domain Bacteria; phylum Bacillota; class Bacilli; order Bacillales; family Amphibacillaceae; genus Aquibacillus_D; species Aquibacillus_D kalidii. The sequence goes on along the minus strand of NZ_JACLZI010000050.1, from coordinate 36,112 downwards.
AGATTAGGTTCTTTGCTGAGTTTTTGGCATCTTTTTTTATTGGATTACTGACCTATTTATCTATAGATATTGGGGCGGGGCAACAAATGGATAAAATAATTATAGGATCTGTAATGCCATTGGTTCCAGGACTTTTGATTACGAATGCTGTTCGTGATTTAATGGCAGGTCATTTAGTTTCTGGACTATCAAAGGGAGCGGAGGCATTTCTAACTGCTTTTGCTATAGGTGCTGGTATCGCTTTCGTAGTATCAGTTTTCCCTTTTTAACTACGTGAATTGGGATGATAAAAATAATGATAATAGAACAATTAGTAACAAGTTTTTTTGCTGCAGCGGCCTTTGGTGTCATGTTTAATGCACCGAAAAAGTCTCTTATACAAAGTGGTGTTGTAGGTATGTTGGGGTGGTGTGTGTACGCTATACTTGTTTATCAAGAAGGTGTTGATGCAGTTCCGGCAACCATTGCAGCGTCTGTACTTGTAGCGATATTGAGTCAAATATGTGCAAAAGTTTACAAAACACCAATCATCATTTTTACTGTATCAGGGATTATCCCTTTAGTACCTGGTGGGTTGGCTTATGATGCAATGCGTAATTTTGTTCAAAATGATTATAATATGGCCATTCAATTAGCTGCTAAAGCACTTCTTATATCGGGAGCAATTGCGCTCGGTCTTGTGTTTTCTGAAATAGTAAACCAAGTTATTAGAAAAGCAAAATGGAAAAGAATAAGCTAGTCAAATGAAATTAGGTGGTTTTGATGGGATTTATTAGTGTTCTAATACCGATATTTGGGATTTTTGCAATAGGTTTCATTGGAATGAAACTTTTAAAGTTTGATATAAAGCCTATATCGACAATGGCGATCTATTTATTATCTCCCTTTTTGGCATTTAGGACTTTCTATGAAAATGAATTAAATATGGATTACTTTTACCTAGGTGCTTTTCTACTCCTCTTGTGTCTAGTCAACGTCGGTTTATGCTATATTATTAGTTCTTTTAAAAAGTGGGATAATCCGAATCGAAGTGGCATGATTTTGGCATCCTCATTCATGAATAATGGGAATTACGGTACGCCTTTGGTGCTATTAGTTTTTGGGGAAAAAGGGTTTCACTACGCCATTATCTTAATGGTTTTACAAACACTGATTATGTGTACGGTGGGTATCTACTTTGCTGCACAAGGTGGGGCGGAAAATCGTACAGAAAAAATCTCACCAATGAAGGAAGTAATAAAAGTACCGATTTTATATGGTTCAATTTTAGGTGTTGTTTTTAATTTAACTTCTATTAGTTTATCGAATGACATAATGATAGCAGTTGATATGGTATCCGATGCTGCTATACCTACTATCATGATCGTACTAGGAATGCAGCTTGCAACTATATCATTAAAAAAATTGGAAATAGGGAAATTATCGTTAGCACTTTTGATCCGTCTAGCAATTGCTCCTGTTATAGCCTACTTAATAACTATTCCTCTACCTGTAGATGATATGGTTAAAGATATCTTGATATTAATGGCAGCAATGCCTACAGCTGCTAATACTACCATGTATGCTGTTCAATTTGGTGCTCGACCAGATTTTGTCTCAAGTGCCACATTAACGAGTACATTATTAAGTGTCATTACATTACCGATATTGTTAGCTATCTTATTATAAAACAAAAACCTCTCCCAATTCAGTTGGTAAGAGGTTTTTTACGTTATTGAACTTAGTATTAGCATCAACATATTGCAGCCCTCCTAAATTATTATTTCGGTCTTCTTTCACTGACTGCAATAAACATCTCATATTGGTTGAACATTTTTACACCTCACTTTAATTATTGACTTTCTCGTTACTTAGGTCGTCGGTCATTAACGTGTAATTCTAAATCGAAATCGTTATACATAGTAAAACCTCCTTGTTATGAGCTTATGGTTATAGTATAAGCGCATCGCTATTTCTTCATAACGGTTGTTAGAATGAATTACGCTCAGTCTAGAGTCTGATCTTTTACTCCACCCACTATACATAGAAAATATAGTCATCACATTTTTGAATGCAATAAGAGCCTAACGAAACGAAATAGGAGCAACAAAAAAAATCAAAACGTAAAAGGTGTCTAGGATTTTTGGTCCTAACCGAGCAGAAAAAAGCTTATTGTGCAAACAAGGAAATCGAGAAAACGTGATGATCGGTCTATAGAGAAAGTCTAAAAACGACCGCAATCACTTTTATAAACAAAGAATAATTTTGTGTAGCGGTTAATTGATCATGATTTGGATTTAAATATACGAAATGGATCACAATAGGATTATAAATTAATTATTGAGGTGAAAGTAATGTTATATGACTGTGCTGTCATTGGAGGAGGAATAGCGGGTCTTCAAGCAGCTATCCAGCTAGGAAGATATCAACATAATGTGATTGTAATAGACTCCAAATCAGAAGGGCGATCAAATTGGTGTAGGTGTTATCACAACGTTCTTGGATGGCCAGAAGGAGTCAGCGGTGAAACTTTAAGAGAGATTGGAACAAAACAAGCAAAAGAATTAGGAATTACCTTCATAGATGACACGATTGAAACTGTAAAAAGAGATGGTGCAGATTTCTTGTTAGAGGGATTGAATCATTCATTCTACAGGGCGAAGCGGATCTTGTTTGCTACTGGAGTTAAAGATAGGCTACCACTGCCGAAGAATATATTTCCTTGTTTAGGAAAGAGTATCTATGTTTGTCCCGATTGCGACGGATATGAAATTAAAGGAAAGAAAGCACTAGTATTGGGGTCTGGGAATGTTGGAGCGAAAATGGCTCTTACACTCAGTTATTGGACAAATAACCTAATTTTTATTAATCATGATCAGGCTGATATCAATAAGGAGACTATTCATAAATTAAACAGTATGGGAATAAAGATATTCGATGGATCAATACAACAAGTCATGACGAATGAAGATCGACTTGAGGGAGTCATACTTAATAATGGGGAAAAGGTATTGGCGAATCATGCATTTGTCGCTTTTAGAGGAAATGAAGTAATGTCCGGCCTTGCTAAACAGCTAGGGGTAGAACTCCACACTAATGAGCATATATTAGTTAACCCACGTACACAAATGACGAGTGTTGATCATGTTTGGGCTGCAGGAGACGTCGTGGCACACTCAGAACAAGTGACAATCGCAATGGGGGATGGGATGCAAGCAGCCATTTGGATTCATAAAACGTTACTATAAATAAAAGCAAGGGAAGATTTTCTTCCAAGTGAATGGACTACGTTTGATGTTCATTATAGATTAGGTATTAAAAAAGTATTTAATCTTTCGGTAATTTTAGAATATTTAGTCAACTTTAATGTATATTAATGCAAAACGGTTTCATGTTTAATTTTATATTTTTTACAAAAATCTATTGAAAAAATAGAGTTTAGCAGTTATTATTTGAATTACGTAAAATGAATATTAAACTATCAGGAGTGAATATTTATGAAAAAGAACTTATCCTTTTTGTATGTGGGATTTTTACTTATTGGAATGTTATTTCTTGCAGCATGTGGAACAAACGAGACGAAAGACTCTTCTGAAAACAATGGTTCTGAATCAGAAGGAAACAGTGAATCAGCTGAAAAGAAAGTCTTACAGGTTGGTACAGAAGCAACTTTTGCACCATTTGAATATATGGAAAAAGGTGAAATTGTCGGTTTTGATGCAGATTTATTAAAGGCTGTCATGAAAGAAGCAGGACTTGATTATGAATTTAAAAATGTTGGCTGGGAAGCAATGTTAGCTTCTGTTCAAGGTGAAGACCTAGACTTTGGTGTGGCAGGGATTACGATTAATGATAAGCGTAAAGAATCGTACGACTTTTCCGTACCATATTTTCAATCAACACATGTTATTGTATTTAACGAAGGTGAGAATATAACAAGTGCAGCAGATTTAGAAGGAATAAAAGTAGGTGTGCAAACTGGTACAACAGGAGCAGATGCTGCTGAAAAGGTATTAGGAGAAAATAACAAGAACATCTCTAAATATGAAACACAAGCATTAGCTTTCATGGCGTTGAAAAATGGTGATGTGAGCGCAGTTGTTACGGATAATGTTGTAGCAGCTGAATATGTGAAAAACAATCCAGATGCAGGTGTTGAAATGATTACAGATGAAGCTAGTTTTGAGTCAGAGTATTATGGCTTTATGTTTCCAAAAGGTAGTGAATACAAGGAAGAAATCAGTGAGGCTTTAGCTACTGTTATTGATAATGGTACTTACCAAGAAATTTATAAAGAATGGTTTGGGAATGACGCTGATATAGATGCTTTGAAGAAGGCGGCGGAGTGACATAAACAGGTAGCGTAACATAGTTGCGCTACTTTTTCCTTTTCTGATTAGATCGGTAACTCTTGTTTAAGCTTAAATAAAAGGTTGAATAAATTAAGTTAACAAGATTATAAATAGTAATAAAATGAAATAATTAGGCAGTTCGATTCTGCTGGATAAAAAGGGAGTAAAAGTAATGATGGATTTTCGTTGGGACATTATAATAGATTATCTGCCTTTCTTTTTACAAGGGGCATTAAGAACAATTGGCATGTCGTTGGCGGGTGTTCTATTAGGTTGTATACTTGGGTTGTTCATTGCACTAGGCAAAATGTCGCCGCTTTTTATTGTTAGGTTACCTTTTGTTTGGTATATCAATTTCTTCAGAGGCACACCGCTTCTTGTACAATTATTTTTAATACATTTCGCGGTTATGCCATTATTTATGTCTCCAGTTAACCCGATTGCTTCTGTAATTGCAACGTTATCATTGAATTCGGCTGCCTATGTTGCTGAGATTTTCCGTGCAGGAATTCAATCGATTGATAAAGGCCAAGCTGAAGCAGCACATTCATTAGGAATGAATAAAATACAGGTAATGAGACATGTGATTTTGCCACAAGCGTTTAAGCGAATGATACCACCACTAGGCAATGAATTTATTACGCTGCTAAAGGATTCCTCATTAGGTGCGATCATTGCAGCACCTGAGATATTCTATTGGGGTAGAGCTGCTGTTGGCGAATACTACCGTGTATGGGAACCGTATTTAATGGTAGCTGTTATTTATCTAATACTGACATTGTCATTGACGTATCTGTTAAATTATTTAGAAAGAAGGTTTGCTACAGAATGATTTCCGTGAAGAATTTAAAGAAATCATTTGGGGCGCTAGAAGTCCTAAAAGACATAAGTATAGAAATTGAACCAAAAGAAGTTGTTGTAGTTATTGGCCCCTCTGGTTCTGGTAAATCCACTTTTCTAAGATGTTTAAATCAAATAGAAACGATAACAGACGGGCACGTATATATTGAAGGTGTAGACATTACCGATAAAAAGGTAGACATCAATAAAGTTAGAGAAGAAGTAGGTATGGTTTTTCAGCAGTTTAACTTGTTTCCTCACAAGACTGTCTTAGAAAATATAACATTACCTATGAGTGTAGTTCGTAAATGGAATAAGCAAGAGGCAAAAACGAAAGCTATTGCATTACTGGAAAAGGTTGGATTAGCTGACAAGGCTGATGTGTACCCGGATTCTCTATCAGGAGGTCAAAAGCAAAGAGTTGCGATCGCTAGGGCGTTAGGAATGGGGCCAAAAGTCATGTTGTTTGATGAACCAACATCAGCGCTAGATCCAGAAATGGTTGGGGAAGTGCTGGAGGTTATGAAACAGTTGGCTAAAGAAGGAATGACGATGGTTGTCGTAACCCATGAAATGGGCTTTGCGCGAGAAGTTGGTGATCGGGTTGTGTTTATGGATGAAGGATATATTATTGAGGAAAATGAACCTGAGGCTATATTTGGAAATCCACAACATGAACGGACACAATCTTTTCTTAGCAAAATACTGTAACAAAAGCCACCGATTAATCGGTGGTTTTTTTGAATGGAAACATCAATTCACAAAGCTTATAGAGAATGAATTATCTGAGTGTTAAAATAATTATATAAATGAAGGAGGGGTACACGTGAAGATTGTTAGTTATCGGTTAAACCAACATCCAGGACTGTATCGTATTGGTTTTATAGATGTTGATCATGGTGTGATTGTTGATCTACAGGAAGTATTTAGGGAAATGCAAAAGAGTAAAGGGGAGCTAGAAGAGGCTTATGCGGCGGAAAATTTACTACCGTCTGATCCTAGTGATTTTTATAAGCTGGGTCAATTAGGGATTGACAGAGCAGTAGCATCTTATCAGTTTTACATAGTAAATAAAAATGATACACAATCCTACAAAAGGGAAAATGTAATTTTAGGACCACCAGTACCGAACCCATCCAAGATAATATGTGTGGGTAAGAATTATGCTGATCATGTTGCAGAAATGAAGAGTGATATTCCTGAATACCCAGTATTGTTTGCCAAGTTCAATAATGCTTTGATTGGACCAGATGATTCGATCATGAAGTCCTATATAACTGACAAGTTGGATTATGAAGCAGAATTAGCAGTGGTTATTGGTAAAGAAGCTTCATCTGTATCGGAAGAGCAGGCACTTGAGTACGTGGCAGGCTACTCGATTGGCAATGATGTATCGGCAAGAGATCTACAAAAGCGTACCCCTCAATGGTTGCAAGGCAAGTCACTAGATAAAAGTACACCGATAGGCCCGTGGTTAGTTACAAAAGAGGAGCTAGTAGATCCTTCGAAGTTAAATGTTAAAAGCTTTGTTAACGGCCAATTAAGACAAAGTTCTAATACTAAACATTTAATTTTTAACGTACCATATTTAGTTGCCTTTATCTCCAACATTATGACTTTAAATCCAGGCGATATTATATTAACTGGTACACCAGACGGAGTCGGATTTGCAATGAAACCACCTCAATTTCTAAAAGATGGAGATATCGTTAAATTGGAAATTGAAGGAATAGGGGTATTGGAGAACAGGGTAGAGGAATAGTCAAAGTGAATAAATATTTAAGGAATGGGGCAGTGAGGTACTTACTGTCTCTTTTATATTTATTAGGAACTATGATATTAGAGTGAGTCTTATCAATAGAAAGTGATAGAACGTGTGGATAAAGTGGAATTCCTAAGAAAAATACTCACATGCATACTAGTAAAACATGTGGATAAAAGATTAATGCTAGAATAATCCACACTAACCTATGTTTAGTGTGGATATCTAACTCTCATACGTTGTTTAAGTAAAGTACCATATGTTCTTCATCATAATAGTTTTCTCCTACTTTCAATGCCCTTTTTTCAAAACCATAGACTTCGAAGTGGAATGACTTGTATAAATGCTTTGCGCTAATGTTTGTGGACACTACACTTAAGTAAAGCTGTTCAATTCCTTCTATATTTTTTGCTTCTTGGATAACCTCGGATAATAGCTTCTTTCCTAAACCTTTATGACGGTAATCAGGAGAAACATACATGGCTACCACGTTTGCGCGATGTTGTAGTTTAATAAGTCTTTCCTTTACTAAAGTGACAACACCCACTAGCTCTCCGTTATTCAATACACCAAAAGTTACCGAACCACTATTAGCTTGAAACCGTGTAACGTATTTGTCTGGTAATTGCTCTTTTTCTTCTTCATAGCTGGATGCAAATGCTTCTGGATTTTTCTGAAGAGCTTGCAATCTTAACTGAAGGTAACTTTCGCCATCACTTGGAGTTAATACTCTTGTAGTAAACATTCAACGTCCCCTTTCCTCAGTTTAAAGTCGTAAAATTAGTTGATTATTACACAGTTTATCATATCTTTACTATTCGAAAGTTAGAAAAAAATAAAGTTAAGGAACATTATTTTAATAATAGAATATATAAATTAAATATACTCTTTGTTGGATAAATATTCAGCATGTCTAAAAGAAGTAGTAAACTGATCATGATGGATTAAATATGTTTATTATCATAATTTATAAATAAAAATCATTATAAAAGAATGAAATTATATATGATTTCTCTAAAAAGTTTGAAAACAATATTGTATAAACATACATAATAAAGTATAATAATAAACCAATCCCATTCTGACTTAGGAGTGAATAAGATCGTGAAAGTAGCAATTATTGGAGGCACCGGATATGGTGCAGTTGAATTACTAAGATTTTTAGATAATCACCCATATGTTGAAGTGGCGTCCATTATTTCTCATTCAAATAGTGGAACAGAGTTATCCACTACTTATCCACATATTATAGAAATAGCAGACAGGCAAATGGACTCATTAGATATAGAAGTACTTGCTCAAACTATTGATCTTGTATTTTTTGCAACACCTTCAAACGTCAGTAAAAATATAATTCCTTCCCTATTGGAAAAGGGAATTAAGTGCATTGATTTGTCGGGGGATTTCCGATTGAAGCAACCAGAAGAATACGAAAAGTGGTATCAATCGACACCAGCGCCACAAGAAGTAGTGAATCAAGCTACATATGGGCTAAGCGAGATCTATCCTGAACAAATTAAGAACGCTACCCTAATTGCCAATCCAGGTTGTTACCCGACAGCAACATTGTTGGGCTTGATGCCAGTTATTAAACAGGAATTTATTAATAATCAAACCATTATAATTGACGCCAAGACTGGTGTATCTGGGGCTGGAAGGAGTTTATCGTTAAATGTTCACTTTTCCGAGATGAATGAAAACTTTAAAGCCTATAAGTTAGGGGAGCATAAACATATTCCAGAAATTGAACAGCTATTAAAGAACGAGGCAAATACTTCTTTACAGGTTATTTTTACTCCTCACATTGTACCGATGACTAGAGGGATAATGAGTACGATCTATGTGGATTTAAAAGATTATAAGACTACTAGAGAACTAGTTGACTTATATAAGGATTATTATAGCGATCATCCGTTTGTTCGGGTGCGACCAGAGGGAACTATTCCTTCTACAAAAGAAGTTTATGGTAGTAACTACTGTGATATTGGGCTATATGCTGATGAAAGAACAGGTAAGTTAACGATTATTTCAGTGATCGATAACTTAGTAAAGGGTGCCTCGGGGCAAGCCATTCAAAACATGAATATAATGAACGGTTGGGACGTTACAACTGGACTGAAAAACATACCTATTTATCCTTAGGAGGGTGCGGAAATGAAGCAAGAGAACCAAGTGTCAACGATGGAGAAAATTAATTTGTTAACAGAAGGAAATGTGACAACACCTCTAGGTTTCTCGGCAGGAGGTCTACATTGTGGAATTCGTAAGCAAAAGCTAGATCTCGGATGGATATACTCTGAGGTACCTGCGAATGCTGCTGGTGTTTATACAACAAATTCTTTTCAAGCCGCGCCGCTTAAGGTGACGCAAGAAAGTATTGCTACTGAAAATAAATTACAAGCAATTATAGTAAATTCGGGTGTAGCCAATGCGTGTACGGGTGAACAGGGTCTTAAAGACGCCTATGAAATGAGACGTAGTTTTGCGGAAGTAATGGAGATATCCGAGAAATACACAGCTGTTGCCTCTACTGGATTAATCGGGGAATTATTACCGATGGAAAAAATACAGGACGGAATTAGTCGGGTTCATGACAAAGAAAATAGCGGATCAGGTAGATTTGAAACAGCTATTTTAACAACAGATACACACGAAAAGGGTGTTGCTGTTCAAATGGAGATAGATGGCAAGCTTGTTACAATTGGTGGAGCAGCCAAAGGGTCAGGAATGATTCATCCTAATATGGCGACGATGTTAAGTTTTATAACCACAGATGCTAATGTCGATGAACAGTCACTATCAACGGCTTTAAAGACAATTACGAACAAATCCTTCAATATGATAACAGTGGATGGGGACACAAGTACGAATGATATGGTTCTTGTCTTAGCGAATGGGCAGGCAGAAAATGAAAAGCTATCTCCGGAACATGCGGAATGGAATGTATTTATAGAGGGATTAGGCCTCGTGTGTGAGCTGATGGCTAAAGAAATAGCTAGAGATGGAGAAGGCGCTAGTAAGTTGGTCGAGGTTCAGGTTACTGGAGCTATTACAGAGAATGCTGCAAAAGCCATTAGCAAATCTGTTATTTCATCAAACTTAGTTAAAACTGCTATTCATGGAGCGGATGCCAACTGGGGAAGAATTATTACAGCAATTGGATATAGTGGCCAACAGCTTGATCCTAACAAGGTAAATATTTACTTAGGACCAATTCAAGTTGTAAAACAGGGTGTACCGTTTGCGTTTGATGAACAGGAAGCAAAGGATTATTTGCTGAAGGAAACAGTAGTGATTAAAGCGGAATTAGGTGACGGAGAAGGGAAAGCAACTGCATGGGGCTGTGACCTCTCCTATGAATATGTCAGAATTAATGCTTCGTATCGGACCTGAGGAGGTTATATAAGGTGAATTATGTTGTTATAAAATGCGGTGGTAGTGTTTTTGAATCTTTACCTGAATCCTTTTATAAAAATATTGCGGAGATTCACCAACAGGGAGATTGGAAGCCAATTATTGTTCATGGTGGTGGACCGTTAATCTCATCCTTATTATCCCAAATGGGGGTCCACACGACATTTGTGAACGGGTTACGTGTGACAACGAATGAAGTATTAGATGTGGTGGAAATGGCTCTTAGTGGATCCATGAATAAGCAAATTGTTAGAAATCTATCAAAAGTTAATGGCAAGGCTTACGGAATTAGTGGGGTTGACGGCTCCTTACTTCAGGCAGTTCCAGCCAATTCGAAAAATAATTTGGGATATGTAGGAGAAGTGCAAAATGTAAATGTTTCTCTTATTGAACAAATCATCGATCAGGGTTTTATTCCTGTTATATCGCCCATTAGTATGGATGAAAAAGGGCAAAGATATAATATAAATGCAGATATGGCTGCCTCTGCCATTGCTCAAGCGCTTGAAGCTAAACTATGCTTTATTAGTGATATTTCAGGTATCTGTGTAGAAGAGAATGGTGAAAGGCAAACCCTTCACCATGTTGGTAAGGAAAAAATAGAACAATTAATTGAAACAGAAGTGATCTATGGTGGAATGATACCAAAAGTTCAATCGGCATTAAAAGCGTTAGCGCATCGAGTTCCAGAGGTGTCCATTGTAAATGGGTTACAAGTAAATAGTTTGATAGATTTTATGAGCGGTAAAGAAGTGGGTACAAGAATTATGCTAGATAAGGAGGTTCCAAATGTCTAATAACAACATTTCAACAGTTAGTCCGGTCATGGAAACTTATGGTCGGTTCCCAATAACGTTATCCAAAGGGAAAGGTAGTTACGTATGGGATAATAATGGAAGGAAGTATTTAGATTTCACATCAGGTATTGCAACATGTAACCTAGGTCACGTACCTAATCAAGTAAAAGAGCAAGTGGAAAATCAATTACAAAATCTATGGCACTGCTCTAACCTTTACCATATTCCATCACAAGAACAGCTTGCGAAGCTGTTAGTAGAAAATAGTTGTGGTGATCAAGTATTTTTCTGTAATAGTGGTGCGGAAGCGAACGAAGCTGCAATCAAAATAGCTAGAAAGTATGCCCAGGATGTTAAAGGCAAGGATGCTTATGAGGTTGTTACATTTAGCAATTCCTTTCATGGGAGAACATTGGCTACCTTGTCGGCAACGGGACAGGAGAAAATACAACATGGGTTTGCTCCGTTAACACCTGGCTTTCGTTATCTACCCTACAATGATATCCAGGCATTAGATAATCTTGTTAAACCAGAAACGTGTGCGGTATTACTGGAGGTTATTCAAGGGGAAGGTGGAGTGTTACCAGCTGATCCAGCCTGGTTGGCGAGAGTGAGTGAATTGTGTAAGGAACATGACATCTTATTGATGGTTGATGAAATTCAAACTGGCATGGGACGTACAGGAACATTATTTGCTTATGAGCAATATGACATTGAGCCAGATGTTATTAGTGTTGCAAAGGGGCTGGGTTCTGGTATTCCTATTGGAGCAATTATTGCAAAGCAGCATGTTGGCAAGGCTTTTACTCCAGGTAGTCATGGCAGTACTTTTGGAGGTAATCCAGTAGCTACTACAGCTGGTCTTGCTACCTTAAAGATGTTAACGGAAGGGCAAGTTATAAAAAATGCCCAGGAAGTATCTAGCTATCTTCTTGAAAAGCTTCATACACTTGCAGCCAAAACTGATGAGATTATAAATGTAAGAGGAAAAGGACTTCTATTAGGTTTAATTGTTAAAGAAAACGCGATTGATTATGTCACAAAGGCAAGAGAAGAACATCAAACCTTAATTTTAATTGCGGGACCACAGGTGGTGCGTATATTGCCCCCGTTGACCACAAACAAAAAAGAAGTGGATGAATTTTTAGAGGTTATGGAAAAGGTGTTCCTGATTGAGTAGACTTGATTCTTTTTCCGCTATATCATACAGTAATACGTATTAATAATAGCAAAGAGGGATCCCATAGTGAAAAGTTATATACAAGAAAAGATAGACATGTTTAAACAAAATAATAAAAATAGAGCACGTTTATTAATTAATTGTCCGGATCAACCTGGTATAGTGGCTGCTGTTTCTGAATTCTTATATGAGCACAGTGCTAATATTATTGAATCCAATCAGTATTCAGCAGACCCGGAAGGCGGAGAATTTTTTATTCGTATAGAGTTTGAATCCCCTAATCTGAAGCAAAAGCAAGCACAATTAGAATCTGACTTTCAAGAGATTGCCAACCGGTTTAATATGGACTGGAAGTTTATGTACGTAGATGAAATTAAAAAAATGGCTATTTTCGTATCAAAAGAACCGCATTGTTTATTAGAGTTGTTGTGGGAATGGCAAAGCGGAGACTTAATGGCCGATATTTCCCTGGTAATAAGTAACCATGAGACGTCTCGTGAGATGGTTGAGTCATTGGGTATCCCATACTACTACATACCAGCTAACAAGGATATTAGAGCTGAGGTAGAAGAGAAGCAATTGCAATTATTGAAAGAATATGAGGTTGACGTTATTGTGCTTGCGCGATATATGCAAATTTTAACACCAAGCTTTGTAGAATCACATAAGCATCAGATTATTAATATCCACCACTCTTTCTTACCGGCATTTATAGGAGCGAATCCATATGAGAGAGCCTATAATAGAGGGGTGAAATTAATTGGTGCGACCTCCCACTATGTTACTAATAATTTGGATGAGGGACCAATTATTGAACAGGATATAAGTCGTGTTGATCATCGGGATAATGCGGAAGCGATGAAAAAGATTGGTCAATCGGTGGAACGTAGCGTATTAGCAAGAGCTATAAAGTGGCATTTAGACGACAGAATTATCGTTCACGGGAATAAGACGATTGTATTTTAAAATGTGGTAGAAAATAGATTGACTTCTATGGATCTCGTCTTTATAATAAGTCGAGTAAATGGATATAACCGTTCATGAAGCGGGAGAGGTTCTTAGCTTAAACCCTCTATAAAAAACTAAGGACATATTAGTGATCATACAACCATGTCCTCTCTAGGGGCATGGTTTTTTTTATTGGTAAAATTAATTGGAATCGTACGGATTGGACTAGTTAGTAGCCAAGCCTGACAGATTCTAAAAATAGTAATTAACAAGGAGGTTTACAACATGGCAGGAAGAAGAGATGAAGATCTACAGGATTTAACACTACTAGGAAGCCAAGGGACCAATTATGCTTTTGACTATACTCCTGAAGTGTTAGAAGTATTTGATAATAAACATCCAAATCGAGACTATTTCGTTAAGTTTAATTGTCCGGAATTTACAACTTTATGTCCTAAGACTGGTCAACCAGATTTCGGTACTGTTTACATTAGTTATATTCCAAGTGAAAAGATGGTAGAAAGTAAGTCTTTGAAACTATATCTATTTAGCTTTAGAAATCACGGAGATTTCCATGAAGATAGTATGAATATCATCATGAATGATTTGATTGAGTTAATGGATCCACGCTACATTGAGGTTTGGGGTAAGTTTACACCAAGAGGTGGTATTTCTATTGATCCATATTGCAATTATGGAAGACCGGGGACTAAATATGAAACAATGGCTGAACACCGTATGATGAATCACGATATGTATCCTGAAAAGATTGACAATCGCTAAAGAGGGTTAGCTTTGATTCCTTTCAAAATTGGAAAGGGAGCGAAAAAATGTTTATATATTTAAATGCAATTTTTGTAGGTTTATTAATCTTATCTAATTTTTTAGCTGTAAAGCTATTTAGTGTTGGTGATTACATGCTGCCAGCAGCAGTTATTGTTTATGTAGTCACCTATCTAATAACTGATGTTATTAGTGAAGTTTATGGAAAAGATGCAGCGAGAAAGACAGTACAGGCTGGATTCTTTACACAAGTTATCGCGTTAATTTTTGTGTACATTGCTATTCAATTACCAGCAGCTCCTGCATTCGGCTTACAACCGGAATTTTCTACTATTCTAGGCAGTAGCTTCAGAGTAATGTTAGCAAGTTTACTAGCCTATCTAGTAAGTCAAAATCTTGATGTTTTTATTTTCCATCGTTTAAAAGAGAAACATGGTGAGAAGAAGTTATGGTTACGTAATAACCTCTCCACAATGGCTAGTCAGTTGATGGATACATCCATTTTCATTGTGATCGCATTTGCTGGGACTGTTCCGGTTAATGTCTTAATTACGATGGTTCTAACTCAATATATCTTTAAATTTATGATTGCAGTTGTGGATACTCCAATTGCCTACCTGTTAGTTAAATTGGCCAAGAAAGAAAAAGGGACAGAAATGATTCCCGGGCAAGCAAATATCGCAAACCGAGCGTAAGCTAGCTCGGTTTTTTGTTGTCAAGAAACAGTGATCCTCTTGTCTCAACCCCAATCTATATATCTTTACGTCACAAGCCAACGCACTATGCTTTTGTTCATTTCTCATACCTTGTCGCTATCAAAATGACGCATTAGAGATAAAATCTGCAGTAACTTATAAGAACCTTTGGATGTGTGCTTGAACTCGTTCCGGCAGAATACTCCGCTTTCCGTGGGCACGGCCTCAAGCCTTCCCGTGACGCAAAGAACGCTCTTCCGGGATCTTCACCTCGTGCTGTTCCCACAGGACAAGGAAGGCTACGGAAGCGATACATCGCACGAAGAAAATTGAACTTTATTTTCGAGGAGTCTCCGTATTCTTCCTACACTTATGATAGATTTCTAACCTCTTTAGAACATTAACCACTAATCGTCCAACTAAAGCGTTGATTCTAAGGACTGTTACTCCTACAATTTTTCCACCTTTGTTGTTGATTGGAGCGGAGGGCAGTTGACTCCTGTGGGAAAAACAACAGGTGAAGACCCCACAGGAAGCCGTTTTCTTCCGAGGAGGCTGAGGCGTTGCCCACGGAAAGCAACTGCCCGGAGCGGAAATCAACATCTCCACTTACTGGTGATTATATACATATTTTGACAAAGGTACATGGTCACAAAAAGATCTATTTAATGCAATTATATAGAGAGAATGTGATGATTATAACAGAATTACTATACTCTACTGCTTATAATGGGAAATGAACATTTCTTACTATTGCTGAATATGGTATATATGGGCGGTGGTAAAATGAGAAAAACACACTTTAGGGTTATACAACAGGGAGAATGGTTGTACATTGAAAATACTTCAAACCTCCCAATTTACAATGTTGAAGTTTATGTGAATCAACAACGAATGGCGACCTCATCCCAAGCAAATAAATTCTATGTCAGATGGGATAATAATCAAGATATAGAGCAATTAATGGTAATTGGTTATTCTTATAACAATAACAGAGTGGTTCCAGTAGCGGAAGAGTATAGTAGAAATGCTGTGAACATGAGTCAGGCACACCGCGAAAGAAATTTTAAAGCAGGTGATATTCTAGTTGCGAGTGATAACGTTAATGAAATAATGACCGGTTATATGGGACACTCAGCGATAGTTGTTGATGAAAATAACTTAATTGAATCCCCAGGTGGATACCCTGCTATTAGAAAGGATTCTGTTCAACAATTTCTAGAAAAACATCCACAGCATGCCCAGTTTAGACCAAAGTCTAAGGAGCAAGGTGAGGCTGCAGCTAGCTATGCAAAGGAATATTTAGCTTCCTATAAAAAGAAGGTAGAAAACGGCACAAAAAAACCGGTTTTTTCATTTAACTTATCGCAATCATTACAAGATCCATGGGAATATATTTATTGTTCAAAGCTAGTATGGTTGGCCTATTATAACGGAGCGGATTATAAGTTTTCTAATGATCATTTATGGTTCTCGCCAGAGGATCTATACAGTATTTTAAAGGATAATAAGGATTTCGAAAAAGTTTATGAACACAAGGATGTTAAGTTTCAGTTAGATACGTAGCGCACCTTAGGGTTGCGCTACTTGAGTTTTTACAATTAGGTTGTTAGGTTTATCTTAGAATGGAATGAACTACAATGTTAATGTACGGAAACCTATCCGGGAAGCGACTACATCTTGAACATTTCAGTATTATAGACTAGCCCGAGCTTAAAAAAAGCATCCTGTTTACGGCTAGCACGGAAGAATTTTGTAAGAGAAATACATACTAAGGGAGATAAATAGAAATGATTGAAACATTTAAAGCGTTCCAAGTAAATAAGCAAGATGATAATTTTTCGGCTGAAGTTACAAGCCTAACTATTAATGATTTACCAGATGCTGAAGTTTTGATAGAGGTGCATTATTCAAGTGTTAACTATAAAGATGGACTGGCAAGTTTGCCTAAAAGCACGATCGTAAAACAATATCCATTTATACCGGGAATTGATTTAGCTGGGGTCGTCGTGGACTCTAAAGATGAACGTTATAAAGTAGGCGATGAGGTAATCGCTACAAGTTATGAAATAGGGGTGACCCACTATGGTGGTTATAGTCAATATGCAAGGATCCCTTCAAAATGGATCGTGCCATTACCTGAAGAGTTGTCATTAAAAGAAGCGATGTTCTTTGGGACGGCAGGGTTTACTGCTGCACTTTCTATCAATCGATTGGAGAATAGTGGCATAATGCCTGATAAGGGTAAGGTTCTCGTAACAGGAGCAACTGGTGGTGTTGGTAGTACAGCTGTTGCTATGCTGCATAAGTTGGGGTATCAAGTTGTAGCAAGTACAGGTAAGCAATCAGCCGAGCAATTCTTAAAAGAAATTGGTGCAAGTGAAGTGATTTCTAGAGAAGATGTATATGAAGAGAAAGTGAAACCATTAGATAAGCAACTTTGGTCAGCAGCAATTGATCCGGTTGGTGGTCAAATGCTTGCTTCTGTATTAAGTAAAATAAGTTATGGGGGTTCCGTTGCGGTTAGTGGTTTAACTGGTGGAACGAGCGTGCCTACTGCGGTGTTTCCATTCATACTACGAGGTGTAAACTTACTTGGGATTGATTCAGTGTATTGCCCTATGGAAGAAAGGCAGGCAGTTTGGAATCGAATTGCTGGTGATATGAAGCCTAATGGGTTTATGGAAAAAATGGCTACTGAAATAAAGTTAGACGAATTACCTATTGCATTGAAAACAATCTTTGAGGGGAGAGCGCAAGGTAGAATGATTGTGAACTTAATTAATTCTTAACTAGATAACCGTGTATAGATTTCCAACCGTTAGTAAAAATTAAAATGACTAATTTAGGAAGGAGATCTATGCTATGAAAAAGTTACTTAGAGGTTTAGTTGCTTTTGCTATCGCTTTATCTGTAGCTGGTGCAGGAATCACTTCTCTGTCTGCTGAGGAAGGTAAGCATATGGATAAGCCTGAGTTTAAGGAAGTAAAGTTAACAGAGGAACAGGTAGAAGAGTTAAGAACGCTCCACGAAAACTTAATTAATCAAAGAAAAGGAATTATCAACAAATATGTTGAATTCGGGGTATTAAGTGAAGCGGATGCTACGAAAATGAAAGAACACCTAGATATGTTCCTAGAAAAGATGGAGAAAGATGGTTTTATCCCGAAATGGGATAAACACCACCATAAGAATCAGAAAGCTCCAAAAGAAAACGAATAATAGTTAAAAAACTCCATTTCGATGGAGTTTTTTAAATCAATAGGAATAGGAATAGTTATTGTTAAATATTTATAAATAATGATGATGAACTTATTAACGTTAATGACATAAACAAGGTTCATAATAGGTCTTTTAGCCTACACTTATATGGAAAAAAGCTTAGAATTAAAGGAAGTAATTTTAAATGTAAATGAATAAGTTGTATGGACTAGCCTGATTAAGATTGTCATATTTATAGATAACTGTGTGACTTGGTTAGCTTAAAACCCCAATAATGTGCATTATTTTAACTAGTTTGTGCAAAATTTTTATAAAATGTTAACTTATCATTGATTGTACGTACAAATTATATTATTATAAAATTAGCAAACAAAACACATACGGACAAGAAAGTCCTTATAATAGGTGAAAGGGTGATAGGGCTAATGCTTGAAAAATTGAAAAAACAAGTTCTAGAAGCTAACTTAGATCTACCTAAGTACCGATTAGTAACCTTTACTTGGGGAAATGTAAGCGGTTACGATGAAGAAAGTGGTTTAGTCGTTATTAAACCAAGTGGAGTACCTTATGATGAGTTATCTATTGAGGATCTAGTTGTATTAGACTTGGAAGGTAATATTGTGGAAGGTAACCTTAAACCTTCTTCGGATACTCCTACACATCTGGTTTTATACAAAAATTTTCCAGGGGTTGGTGGTATTGTACATACGCACTCACCATGGGCAACAAGTTGGGCACAAGCGGGAAGACCAATTCAACCATTAGGTACAACGCAGGCTGATTATTTTTATGGTGCGGTACCTTGTACAAGAAGAATGACAGAGGAAGAAATTAAGGGGGAATATGAACTAGAAACTGGAAATGTGATAGTAGAAACATTTAAGGACATTAACCCATTAGAAATACCAAGTGTTCTGGTACACAGTCATGCACCTTTTAACTGGGGTAAAGATCCTAAAACAGCCGTTCATAATGCAGTAGTGCTAGAAGAAGTGGCTAAAATGAACTATCGTGCATACCAAATAAATCCGGACACACCACCGATGGATCAAGAGCTCCTTGATAAACATTATTTAAGAAAACATGGAGCAAACGCTTATTACGGACAAAAGAAGTAAGTATAATATTAATTACGGGAACTAGAAATTGAAGCAATAGATGAAAAATATTGGTAAGGGTACAGCAACCTCCATGAGAATTTTGATGTGGAGATCGTTAGAAAGCGCAATTTGTAAAATAACTTTACTAAATAAAACACGAAACTATTGATAACCTTATACTAGGAGGAATTTTAAATGTTAACAACAAAACCATATGAATTTTGGTTCGTAACAGGAAGTCAGCACTTATACGGGGAAGAAGCAATCGGTGAAGTAGTAAATAATTCAAAACAAGTAGTAGACGGATTAAATAAGGAAGGTAATTTACCATTTACAGTCGTGTTTAAATCTGTTTTAACGACGGCAACAGAAATTAAAAACTTGGCACAAGAAGCTAATACTAATGAAAATTGTGCGGGTTTAATTACTTGGATGCACACTTTCTCGCCAGCAAAAATGTGGATTGCTGGATTAAAAATCCTTCAAAAGCCATTACTACATTTACACACACAATTTAACCGTGATATTCCTTGGGGTGAAATCGATATGGATTTCATGAACTTAAACCAAGCAGCACATGGTGATAGAGAATATGGTTTTATCGGTACTAGAATGGACGTTTCTCGTAAAGTAATTGTTGGACATTGGCAAAGCAAAGAGGTCACATCGAAACTTGGAAGCTGGATGAAAACGGCGGTTGCTGTAACAGAAGGTGAAAATGTTCGTGTAGCGCGCTTCGGTGATAACATGAGAAATGTAGCCGTAACAGACGGTGATAAGGTAGAAGCACAAATTAAATTTGGTTGGACTGTCGATTATTATGGTATTGGTGACCTTGTTGAGGAAATGAAACAAGTTACAGACGAACAATTAGATGCTTTATACAAAGAATATGGAGAATTATATGATCTACCTGCAGAAGCAAATGAGCCAGGTCCGGTTAGAGATTCTATCTTAGAACAGGGCAGAATTGAATTAGGTCTTAAATCTTTCCTTGCAAAAGGAAATTATAATGCCTTTACAACAAACTTTGAAGATTTACATGGTATGAAACAACTTCCTGGGCTAGCTGCACAACGCTTAATGGCGGAAGGCTACGGGTTTGCTGGTGAAGGTGACTGGAGAACAGCTGCATTACTTCGTGTTATGAAAGTGATTTCTGGTAATAAAGGTACATCATTTATGGAAGATTATACGTATCACTTAGAGCCAGGCAATGAAATGATTTTAGGTTCCCACATGCTTGAAATTTGTCCGACTGTTTCAGCAACTAAACCAAGAATAGTAGTGAATCCTTTAGGAATTGGTGGAAAAGAAGACCCTGCTCGCTTAGTATTCGATGGGAAGGGTGGAGATGCAGTAAACGCTTCTTTAGTTGAAATGGGTGGAAGATATCGCTTAGTAATAAACGAAGTGAAAGCTGAGCAACCTACTATCGAAACACCGAATTTACCAGTGGCAAAAGTGTTATGGAAGCCACAACCATCATTAAGTGTAGCAACAGAATCGTGGATTTATGCTGGTGGAGCACACCACACTGTCTTTTCATTTGAAGTAACAACAGAGCAACTTTATGATTTTGCGGATATGAATAAGATCGAGTGTGTTGTAATCGATAAAGACACGAATATAAGACAATTTAGAAATGAGCTAAAGTGGAACCAAGCAGTCTGGGGCTAAAACTAACTCATATGAACTAACATAAGAAACATATATCTCATAAACGAATACTATTACAAATTATAGTGGAGGACAGAAACAAACATCTGTCCTCCATTTTAAGTAAATTATATCTATTATTTTAGGGCCTAAAAATGAAGAGGATATTCAATATATAGTATTAGTACTAGAAATGATATAATATTTATATAATTTGTACGTATTTGTTTAACGAGAACTTTGTGAGGTGTCCTATGCAAACGAAATATAATATGGTAAAACAGGCAATTCAATCAAAGATATTAGACGGTACTTTCCAACCACATCAAAAAATAAGTTCTGAAAGTGAACTGATGAAGGAATTCGGTGTTAGCCGTCATACGGTAAGACTTGCGGTAGGTGATTTAGTTAACCAAGGATGGTTATATAGAGAGCAAGGTGCTGGAACATTCTGTGCTGACCGGTCAGCTGAAGATGCTAATGCTTCTGCTGCTAACCAAAATAATATCGCGATTATAACTACACATATTTCTGACTATATTTTCCCATCGATTATTAGAGGGGCAGAGTCATATTTAAGTGAACAAAATTACCAAGTAAGCTTGTTTAGTACAAACAATGACCATGAAAACGAAAGAAAATTCCTTGAGACAATCTTAACTCAGCAATTTAAGGGAGTTATTATTGAACCAACGAAAAGTGCTTTATCCAATCCAAACATTAATTATTATTTAAATTTGGAACGACAAAACATTCCTTACACGATGATTAATGCTTACTATGATGAGTTAGAGCCAATAAGTATTACGATGGACGATGAAAAGGGTGGCTTTATTCAAACGGATCATTTAATTAAGTTAGGCCATACGAACATCGTCGGCTTCTTTAAGAATGATGATATTCAAGGAACCAAGAGAATGAAGGGTTTTTTAAAAGCGCATCGTTCCAACGGTTTAGCGATCAACCCTAGCAATATTGTAACGTATAGCTCGGAAGAAAAAGCAATTAAACCCATTGCTGTATTAGACAAACTTTTATCGCTAAATATTGGAGAAAGACCGACTGCAATTGTTAGTTACAATGATGAATTGGCGATTAAATTACTAGATGTTGTTCGTGACAAGGATTTATCTATTCCTGAAGAACTATCTATAATTGGCTTTGATGACTCCTTTATGGTTAATGTATCTGAAGTTAAATTAACAACAGTAAAACATCCAAAAAGTGAGATGGGCGAGGCGGCTGCCAAAATGATATTAGATATGATTAAAGAAAAAAGCGGGTCTGTAAAAAGAATGGAACAAAGTGTAGAATCTATTGTCTACCAACCAGAACTAGTGGTACGAAACTCTACAAAAGAGCCTAAGAAATAGCTTGTGTAAAATAAGCCTCCTTTACTATTTGTAGTGAACGTATCTTTAATCAGTTAAGTTAAAATTCCTTACCTTATAAAAAGGGAATAAAGGATTTTAACATTAGCGTTAATGAAAACGCAATCATATGCAAAGAGGTGGTGATTAGTATGGCTCAGGAACCAAAATATAAGAAAATTAAAAATAAGATAAAATCTGAGATACTAGAAGGATTAATTGCTCCAAACCAAAAAATAAGTTCAGAGAGTATGATGATGGAGCGGTTCAACGTAAGTAGACATACGGTTAGGTTAGCAGTAGGGGAGTTAGTTAGTGAAGGTTGGCTCCATAGAGAACAAGGATCTGGTACCTATAGTACAGATATAGCCAATTTTCAAGATAAGAACCATACGATTCATTCTCAAAAAAGTATAGCCGTAATGACTACTTATATATCGGAGTATATTTTTCCGACTATTATTAGAGGAGCAGAATCCTATTTAAGTGAAAAAGGATATAATGTAAGTATTTTTAATACTAATAATGACCATGATCAAGAAAAACGCGTTTTAGAATCGATATTGTCTGGACATTATCAAGGAATTATTATCGAACCAACGAGAAGTGCTTCCAGAAATCCGAATCTAAACTACTATATTAGTTTAGAAAAACAAGGGATACCATACGTTATGATAAACGCTAAATACGATGAACTAGATCCATACAGTGTAGTGGTAGATGATGAACGTGGCGGCTACATACAAGCCGAGTACCTTATCAAGCAAGGCCACCGTGAAATAATTGGGATATACAAATCCGATGATGCGCAAGGTCAAAAAAGACTAAAGGGCTATATCAAAGCACATCGAAATTATGGAGTCCCTTTAAACCCCAAAAATATTGTCACGTTTACTACAGAAACGGAGCGCGATAAACCGATCAAGGACGTTAGGTTATTACTTTCATCTACAAGAGATCGACCCACAGCAATTGCCTGTTATAACGATCAACTTCTAATCTACTTATTAGATATTTTTAGAGAAAATAATATTAAGGTACCTGAGGATATTTCAGTTATTGGTTATGATGACACAATATTAGCCGAGATCTCTGAAGTAAAACTAACTTCTATTTCACATCCAAAGAGTGAATTAGGTAGTGTAGCTGCTAGAATGATAGTAGATTTAATAGAGGGAAAGAAAGAAGTGGCATCTAAAGTCTATATACCAGAACTGGTAGAACGCCAATCTACGAGAAATATCTTAGATAAGCTTAATATTTAATAAAAAGGGATAGGAGTATAAAAAGTGGTGGATTACTTGTCATCACTTTTATTTTCGATCAAACAAAACAATTCCTCCAATCAAATCTGAATATGTACGTACAATATATGAGGTTTCTTATTTAATTTTAGATGCTCCTTTATAAATTAGTACATATGTAACAATGTAATTTACAGTAAAATCATTGAAATGACAAGGTAAAGTATATATAATTTAAATATAACCACTTATACGTACAATTATGTTTGGGGGGGTAATAAATAATACTATAGTTTCAATTCTACAAGCGAGACCTATTTGTATTAGTTGGAAGCGCATACAACGTAATTCAGGAAATAAACCCTTGATTAAATTTAAAAAAATAACTTAAAGAGGTGTAAGCATGTCAAATAAAATTATCGTGAATGCAGATGCTGTGAAAGGAACAATTAACAAAAATATATACGGTCACTTTGCTGAGCACTTAGGAAGATGTATTTATGAGGGGATATGGGTAGGGGAAGATTCACCTATTCCAAATACGAACGGGATCAGAAACGATGTGTTAGAGGCATTAAAAAATATAAATATCCCTGTTTTACGCTGGCCAGGTGGTTGCTTTGCAGATGAATACCACTGGAAGGATGGTGTTGGACCACGTGAAGGTAGAAAACGTATGGTTAACACACACTGGGGTGGTGTTGTTGAAAATAACCATTTTGGTACACATGAATTTATGATGCTGTGTGAAATGCTAGGAGCAGAGCCTTATATTAATGGAAATGTTGGAAGTGGAACAGTTCAAGAAATGTCCGAATGGGTAGAGTATTTAACTTTTGATGGTGAATCTCCAATGGCAAACTGGCGAAAAGAAAATGGTAGAGAAGAACCATGGAAATTGAAATACTTTGGTGTGGGTAATGAGAACTGGGGATGTGGCGGTAATATGAGGCCGGAATATTATTCTGATCTATACCGACAATTCCAAACTTATGTAAGGAACTATGGTGATAACAAAATCTTTAAAATTGCTGGTGGTGCTAACATAGATGATTATAATTGGACGGAAGTTTTAATGAAAAACTCTGCTCCATTTATGGATGGTTTAAGTTTACACTACTATACAATCCCGGGTGATTTCTGGTTAGGTAAGGGTTCTGCTACAGACTTCACTGATGATGAGTGGAATATTACGATGCAAAGAGCATTACACATGGAAGAGCTTGTAACAAAGCATGGTACAATCATGGATAAATACGATCCTGAAAAACGCATTGGCATGATTGTAGATGAGTGGGGAACTTGGTTTGATGTTGAACCTGGTACAAACCCTGGTTTCTTATATCAACAAAATACAATCCGCGATGCGTTAGTTGCGGGTGTTACATTAAATATTTTTAATAATCATAGTGATCGCGTGCAAATGGCTAACATTGCACAAACGGTCAATGTGCTTCAAGCTATGGTACTTACTGAAGGTAAAGAAATGATATTAACACCTACTTATCATGTGTTTGATATGTATAAAGTTCACCAAGATGCATCATTGTTATCGGTTGAAACCTCAATAGAAGAAAATGATAAAAATAAACTACCTGATGTACATGTATCTGCATCCAAAAGTAATAATGGAGAAGTTAATATTACATTATGTAATGTGAAAATGGATGCTAATTCTACTGTATCGATTGATCTAAGAGGCTATGAACAAAAGCTAGCTAATGTAAAAGGCACAATCCTAACAAGTAAAGAAAAAAATGACCGCAATACATTTGAGAACCCAGAAGCAGTTAAGCCTACTGAATTTAATGGGGTAGAAGTAAATGGTAGTACATTAACTGTAACATTACCGCCTATGTCTGTCGTACTACTAACTGTTTGAGTAAAGGGTGAACGGATAAATGAGTTGTAAAGGATGTTCAGCATCTGTCATTGTTACGGATGCAGAGGTTGAACAGCTAGTAAAAGAACAATTAGCATTAGAAGTAGACCTTGTTGATGACCGTGTATACATTGAAAGACTTAGCCGATGTCAGGAATGTCCTTCATTAGCATATACCAATACATGTGGACATTGTGGCTGCCTAGTCCAATTTAGAGCGAAATTGGCTTACAAGACTTGTCCTGACCCAAGTGGTAATAGGTGGTTAACTATTACTAAATAAAGCATAAGGTTTGAGGTAAAAAGGGCTGACTAATAGTCAATGCAGACAATTTTAGTCAGCCCAACCTATTTGTTTTTGAAAAGAGGGAGAAGATGGCTTCTAAAATTAATGAT
Source organism: Aquibacillus kalidii (assembly GCF_014280935.1). Lineage (GTDB taxonomy): Bacteria > Bacillota > Bacilli > Bacillales > Amphibacillaceae > Aquibacillus_D > Aquibacillus_D kalidii. Next base: position 10,489 of record NZ_JACLZI010000050.1, on the reverse strand, counting down.
TTAGCAGAGAGTTTACATGTTAAGGATTTTAAGTTACCAGTTATTGAAGTGAAAGAAAATAGTATCGATTCTGTATCAACTTATATAAAGGATAGTTCCTTTAAACAACTGGTTATAGTTGCTGATCAAATAACGAACAAAGTAGCAGGAGAAAAACTAGCGGAACGATTGAAAAAGGATGGGTTACAATTTCATCTTGTTATATTAGAACCTAATAAATATGGTCAAGTAATTGCAGATGAAGAAACGATGATACAGTTGTTCTCAGAAACACCAACTACGACAGATTTACTAATCGCTGTAGGTTCTGGAACAATACATGATGTTGTCCGTTTTGTTGGTCACAAAATGAATATTCCATTTATATCTGTACCAACAGCTGCATCAGTGGACGGTTTCACTTCAAAAGGTGCACCGCTCATATTCAAAGGTGTGAAGAAAACAGTGCAAACTACAGCACCCTTAGCTGTATTTGCCGACTTGTCTATTTTAAAAAATGCACCAAGAGAGATGACTGCTGCAGGATTTGGTGACATCTTAGGTAAATATACATCCTTATTAGATTGGGAGGTATCTAGATTAGTTGGTAAAGAGCCATATAATGAGCTAGCAGCTGAGATTACGAGGGACTCTCTCGAAAATTGCGTCCGTCATGTAGATAAAATTGCTAATGCAGATACAGAGGGGATTCAAATTCTAGTCGACGCCCTTATAGAATCAGGGCTAGTCATGCTTCTTCTCGACTTCTCACGCCCTGCTTCAGGTGGAGAACACCACTTATCGCATTGGTGGGAAATGGATTTATTAAAAAAGGATAAAGAGCAACTTTTACACGGGGCGAAAGTTGGAGTGGCGACGACAATCATCACAGCCCTTTATAAAAAATTTGCCTCAGAGTTTGATTTAGATAACGAACTCAACTTATCCGATTATTATCAACCGCTAAAAGAGCATTGGAAAGAGATCAAAAAGCAAATAGAGGCTTTGCCGGACCCAGAGAAATTAATAGCCTTGCTACAATGTGTAGGAGGCCCTAGCCAAACATCTGAACTAGGAATTTCAAATGATCTCGTCAAAGAAAGTTTGAATACAGCACATAATCTACGTGATAGATGTACCGGTTTACTTCTAATTAATCAGTTAAAAAAAGAAGAGATTACCTATCCAATATCAAATCTAGTATTTAAATAATTCAATATTTTTTTAGGAGGACACTTAACAATGGAAACAACACAATCTTTTAAGCTTACTACTGTTGAACAAGTTGAAGTAGAAACTAAGCAAGGCACAAATCCAGTACTTCCAGAAAAGGTTAATGTAAGTTTTGAGAATGGTATATCTGCTGAATTGAAAGTGGCATGGGAAGAGGTAGCGCAAGAAAAGTTAAAGCAAGCCGGTACTTTTGAAATAGAGGGTACGCTTCAAAATCAATCCTATCCTAGCCCGTTAGTGGAGCAAAGAGCTGACCCATATGTTTATAAGCATAAAGATGGTTTCTATTACTTTACAGGTTCGTATCCAGAATATGACCGGATTGTTTTAAGAAGAGCAAAAACAATTGCAGGCTTAAAGGAAGCTCCTGAGAAAGTGCTATGGGAAAAACATGAATCTGGAATAATGTCTGAACACATATGGGCTCCTGAGTTACATTTTATTGATGATAAATGGTATATACACTTTGCTGCAGGTGAAAGAGATGATGTGTGGGCAATACGACCATATGTATTGGAATCGAGTGCAGAGAATCCTCTAGAAGGTGAATGGATTGAGAAGGGTCAGGTTAACACAGAATTCCAGAGTTTTTCTCTTGATGCAACAACATTTGAACATGATGGAAAACGCTATTTAATATGGGCGCAAAAGGTTGATAATGACTCGATCTCAAACCTTTATATTGCTGAAATGGAAAATCCATGGACAATTAAAGGCGAGCAAGTTTTATTATCAACACCTGAGTATGATTGGGAACAAGAAGGCTTCTATGTAAATGAAGGGCCAGCTGTAATTAAGAAAAATGGTAAAATCTTTGTAGCATATTCTGCAAGTGCAACTGATGATCGTTATTTGATGGGGTTATTGACTGCACCGCAGGATAGTAATCTATTAGATCCTGCATCATGGAAAAAAAGTGACAAGCCAGTTTTTGTTTCCAGTGAGGAAAACAGTGAATATGGACCTGGACATAATAGCTTTACTGTAGCGGAAGATGGAGAAACAGATTTATTAGTCTACCATGCTCGTCCATATAAGGAGATAGTCGGAAATCCGTTGTACGATCATAATCGTCATGCGAGAGTGCAACGATTATTTTGGAATAACGATGGAACACCGTACTTTGGTGCCCCGGGACAATCTATTGATACAACATCTAAAAAAGCAGTAGCCAAAATAACAGTTAAATAGAGCCTTTTGTCCGAAAACCAAATAAACACCTTCAAGTATTCTTGTGGGTGTTTATTTTACACTAATAGCATACTTTTATTGCTCTTGGAATGACGGAGTTGAGATAAAATCTGCAGTAACTAAGTTCTATATTTTTTAAGTGAATGTTGGATAGCCGTTCCGGAAATATACTACGCTTTCCGCGGGCGGAGCTTGAGCCTCTTCGGTCGCAAAGAGCACTCCCTGTGGGGTCTCATCGTCTTCGCGGTTCCCGCAGGACAAGGGATGCTACGGAAGCGATGCATCGCACGAAGAAAATCGGGTTGTATTTTCGAGGAGTCTCCGTATATTTCCTCCACTAGCATAACATTCCTAAAAAGAGAGATCTGTTTTAATTAATTCATTTCATGTATTAAGCCAAACCTGACTAGATAACAAAAATCTAGCGTAGGCAGAATACGTAGACTCCGGTGGGAACAGCACGAGTCCGAAGATCCCGGAAGAGCGTTCTTTGCGTCACGGAAAGGCTTGAGGCCGTGCCCACGGAAAGCGGAGTATTCTGCCGAAGCGAGTGATCGCACCCATCAAATAAGTAAATATAAGAAAATACTTTACTGGTGATTCTATACATGGTGTGCCAAAGCAACAATAGCTATGAAAAAGAGCCTATTATTTAAATTATATGAGGTGAGGGTAATGAAGGGTATAGAAAAAGTTAAAGTTGTAGATAAGTTTTGGCGTTCCTATATGGATGTAGTTAGGGATGAAGTAATTCCATACCAGTGGAAGGCATTAAATGATCAATTGCCAGATACGGAGCCTAGTCATGCAATTGAGAACTTTAGGATTGCTGCCGGAGAGTCAAGAGGCGAATACTATGGGATGGTATTTCAAGATAGTGACGTCGCTAAATGGTTAGAGGCCGTAGCCTTTAGTTTAGAAAATGATCCGAATGAAGAGTTAGAGCGAACAGCTGATGAAGTCATTGATTTGTTGGGTCGAGCGCAACAGCCTGATGGCTATTTAAACTCCTATTACACAGTAAAAGAGCCTGGGAATAGGTGGACGAATCTTAGAGATAATCATGAAATGTATTGTGCAGGTCATTTTATGGAAGCTGCAGTTGCTTACTATAAGGCGACGGGAAAAAGAAAGTTTTTAACGATTATGTGCAGGTTTGCTGACCACATTGATGAAGTGTTCGGTGATCATGAAGGACAATTAAAAGGCTATCCTGGTCATCCAGAAATAGAACTGGCCTTAGTGAAGCTATATAGTGTTACAGAAGAAAAGCGGTATTTACAATTAAGTAAATACTTTATTGATCAAAGAGGTACAGACCCTAATTATTTTGATTTAGAGGCTGAGAGACGTGGAGATGAGAAACCACATTGGTTCTTTGACGGTGATCACCGATACCACCAAGGACACCTTCCTGTAAGAGAGCAAGATAAAGCAGTTGGTCACGCAGTACGGGCTGTATATCTATATATTGCAATGACGGATATAGCTGAAAAAATGCATGATGACTCGTTAAGGGAAGTATGTGAAACGCTGTGGGATAATGTGACTAATCAACAAATGTATATAACTGCAGGGATCGGTTCAAGTGAATTTGGTGAGTCATTCACATTTGGATATGATCTTCCAAACGACGTCTCCTATACAGAAACGTGTGCCTCGATCGGGTTAGTGTTTTGGGCCAACCGGATGTTAAATCTTGAAGTTAATAGTAAATATACAGATGTGATGGAAAGAGCGTTGTATAATGGAACAATAAGTGGTATGGATTTAGATGGGAAAGGATTCTTTTATGTGAATCCGCTAGAGGTAATGCCAGAAACAAGCACAAGGTTTGAAAAAAGACATGTGAAACCAGTAAGGCAGAAATGGTTTTTCTGTGCATGTTGTCCACCAAACTTGGCGAGGATGATTTCCTCAATTGGACATTACGTCTATTCACAGGATGAACAGAGCGTTTTTGTGCATTTATATGCTGGAAGTGAGACAGTTGTAACTGTGAATGGAATCCCTGTATCGATTCAACAAAAAACAGATTACCCTTGGGATGAGAAGGTAAACTTGAAGGTTTCACCTGAAAGTGAGAGTACTTTCACGTTGGCGTTAAGAATCCCAGGATGGTGTACTAATCCAGAACTTAAGATAAATGGGGAACAAATTGATTTGGGTTCTATAGTTAAGAAAGGCTATGCTTATATTGATCGTTTATGGAAAAAGGGAGATGAGGTATCGTTAACGTTACCTATGCCAGTTATAAGGATTAGAGCAAATCCAAAGGTAAGGGTTAATGCCGGGAAAGTAGCACTTCAAAGAGGTCCAATAGTTTACTGCTTAGAAGAAGTAGACAATGGAAAACACTTGGGGAATATATCTCTACCAAAAAGTAGTAAATTACAAATTAATAAGGAAACGCAGCTTGGGGGAATCGTGACCATAACCGGGATGGCGCTTAGAGTAGATGAAGCGGAATGGGGAAATGAATTATATAGTACAGATGAGCCAACTAAAATATTTACTGATTTTAAGGCGATACCATACTATGCGTGGTGTAATCGTGAACCAGGTGAAATGATTGTCTGGATAGATGAAGATTGAATAGATGTGAGAAGCAGTACCTAAATTTGGATGGTACTGCTTTTTGCATTTTTCTTATGAAATGCTAAAATTCTTTTAAAATAGGTCATTAAAGGAGGCTCTCTTTAAATGAATAGGTTGAAAGAGTTAGCATTAGAAATCGAACAAGCTAAATCGATAGCAGTTTTAACTGGTGCAGGGGTATCAACAGCTAGTGGAATTCCTGATTTTAGATCTACAACGGGAGTTTGGACATTAGATCACTCAAGGGAATACTATATGTCTCGTGATTATTTTTATGAGGAACCTGAAGATTTTTGGCTTAAATATAAAGAAATATTTCACCTGAAATTATTAAAAGATTACGAGCCGAATGAAGCACACCGTTATTTAAAGCAACTAGAGGATAAGGAGAAAAATATAGCTATCATTACTCAAAATGTCGACGGGTTACATACAGAAGCGGGGAATTCGAATGTAGTAGAGTATCATGGTAGCTTAAACACAGCAACTTGCCCAAGCTGCGGAGAACAGTATTCACTGGATTTTGTGATGGAAAAAGATGTCCCCTTCTGTTCAGCGTTAGGGTGTGGTGATGTTTTGAAACCAGATATTGTATTATTTGGTGATCCTATTATAAAGCATGGAGAAGCGGAGTATATAATTGAAAATAGTGATTTTCTCCTGGTACTAGGGACTTCGCTTCAAGTCATGCCGTTTAATCAGCTTCCGTTTGCAGCAATTGGTCATGGGCTAAAAACTGCCCTTATAAATAGGGAAGCAACCCATATGGATTCATATTTTGACTATGTAATCCACGAAGATCTACTTAAAGTTACTCAAGCATTAAAATAACAAAATTGTCCAAATAAAAATACGCTCGGATATTTCCAAGCGTATTTTTATTGCTTCATTGAACTATTTTAGCTAAATACTTTCTGTTACGGCGCGGTCCGTCAAATTCACAAAAATAAATACCTTGCCAAGTACCAAGTACTAACCTTCCGTCGGTAATAACTATTGTTTGAGCGTGACCAACTGTACTTGTTTTTAGATGAGCAGCAGTATTTCCTTCCATATGTAGGTCTTTTGGGTGCTCCCATGGGTAAACTTCATCCAATCTTCTAAGGAAATCAGTTTTTACGTCAGGATCTGCATTTTCATTTACTGTAATACCTGCTGTTGTATGGAGAGAGGATATAATGACGATACCCTCTGTAACTCCATGTTCGTTTATAAACTGTTGAATGTCAGAAGTAATCTCGATCATCTGTGATTGGTAAGAAGTACTTAGTGGAAACGTCTTGATCATAAAAATTCATCCTTTCACGAAATGTCTTGTCCTATATAGTCTACTAAAAATCAATAATATGTTAAAATTCTAATAAATCTATTTAGTATAGAATTAGGAAGGATGATAAAATTATGGTAAAAGCATTACATACAAATGATGCTCCACAGGCTATTGGGCCATACTCTCAAGCTATAGATTTAGGAGATCTGGTTTTTGTTTCTGGACAAATCCCAATTAATCCTGCGTCAGGTGAAGTAGAGGAAACAGGTATTGAGGAACAGACGGAACAGGTAATGAAAAATATTGAGGCTGTATTAAAAGAGGCAAGTTTAACGTTCTCTAACGTTGCGAAATTTACGATCTACCTTACAGACTTGGAGAATTTTGCAAAGGTTAATGAAGTTTATGCTAAATTCCTAAGTGAACCATACCCAGCACGTGCATGTGTGGAGGTTAGTAAGCTTCCAAAAGGTGTTGGTGTAGAAATCGATGTAATTGCAAAAAGATAATAATGTTAGTAAGTGGAGTCTCTCTTCTATAGGAAGAGGGGCTTTTTTTATATAAATACTTTAACTTTGCCCAGAATTTCTTCATCTTAGCAAGGGATCGGTAGGAGGGAACTTAATCTTATCCATCCTATAAAATTCAAAATTTACAACAAATTAACGATTTATTAACCATAAAATGGAAGATTACGCGTATAGTATAAGTAAGAAATGTATAGGGGGCTGTTTATGATTTTTTATTCGGATGCAGTATTATCGAACACACAAAATAAATGGATTGAAGCAATAGATTTTTCGGCATATGAAGGGAATTTTCAACCCTTTTTAACCATAGATGTGTTAAAAAAATTTGGAGTACCACAAAGCCTTACTAAGATGGCTTTGAATATACTAAAATCTAGCGGCACGTTTTACTTCTTGGCAGAAAAAAGGTTGGAAGTGTCGCAGTTTTTAGAATGGAAATCAAAAGCGAAACAGGTAGATTTGCCTGCTGCAGATTGTATTTTTATTTGTAAGGAATTACCTCAAACTCAAATTAAACAAATCTACCAAGAAATACTTGAAAAAAGATTTAAAACTAATCAACCTATTAACATAATAATAGCGGTTAAGGAGTTAAGTGAATCTGATAATCATGGTAAGTTGAGAATTTCAATAAAAGAAAACAATCTACTATCTAATGCAAGTTGTACAGTAAGTGGATTACAAATCGATTGGCTTACAGAATGGAAACTTGTTCACAATCTATTGCCAAAAGGTAGTTCTATCCTACTAGTAGATCGTTATGAACAGTTTATTAATATATCGGATAAGGCAGAGTTAAAACTAGAAAAGGTATAATTTCCTCTTTCCATTACAATGAAAAACAAGTAATATATAGTAAATCCTATGAAATGGGATTTGGAAATTATTAACGTGTTGGTTTCTAATTTTGCTATCTTTTTATTGTTATTACTCATAAGGGCATGGGAACTAAGATAGCCTAATAGGATCATAAGGATAAAAGGAGACATTTGTGAATGAAGCGGTTGAAGTATCTAATAATCATAGCTTTAGTTATAGCAAGTGCACTGAGCTTCAGTAATGTTGTGATGGCTAGTGATGGAGATGAAACAGAAGCGATAGATGAAAAGTTCGGAAAGCCTATCGTTGTTTACGGTGAATCGTTAACAGAGCCGCAAAAGGAACAGGTTAGAAGTTTGCTTGATGTTAGCGATCCTGAATCAGTACAAGAGTACATTATCACAGCAGAAGACCTTGTTAATTATATTAATGGTGACCCGAATTCTAACCTTTATTCATCTGCAAAAATCACACGGAAAGATGAAGGCTACGGATTAGTCGTTAACATTGTAAATGCTGAAAATATTACAGAGGTTACAAATGAGATGTATGCAAATGCGCTACTTACTGCAGGGGTTGAAAATGCATTAGTAGAAGTAGCTTCCCCACTTAAAGTAAGTGGACACTCTGCTTTAACAGGTATTTACAAAGCATATAATGTTGATGGTGAATCTTTAGATAAAGATCGAATGGAAGTAGCTAATGAAGAGCTATCTGTGGCGACGGATCTTGCTGACGAAGAAGGAATGAATCAAGAAAAGGTCAGTGAATTATTAACCGAAATAAAGAAGGAAATTGCTGATCAGAATCCTGCTACTAAAGAGGATATTGAAAAAATAGTACAAGCACAATTAGACAAGCTAAATATCGAATTAAGTCCAGAGGATATCCAAATGCTTACAAGCCTATTTGAAAAAATGCGTGCGATTGATATCGACTTTGGAAATGTCTCTAGCCAATTAGAAGACATAGCCAAGGATATAAAAGGTAAAATTGAAGAAGTTGCAGGCAATGAAGGTTTCTGGAAAAGCGTAGCTGCTTTCTTTGAAAACTTATTTGAAAGCATTAGTAATTTGTTTAAATAATATTTTAGCACGTTGAAAATGAACAGGCACTATCCTATACGGGATAATGCCTGTTTTTATGCTTCTTTCTATACGGATTGTGTCTCATGTGGCAATCTGTTTTGTCTTTGGAGTGTTATAAAAAGAGTGACCCCACATGCTATTAAAAGAATACTAGTAACTAAAAACACAGAGGAAAATCCGAATGCACCGGCAAGTATACCACCCATAACAGGACCGATAATATTACCAAAGAAACGGATGCTCGTATTGTAGCCAAGCACCTCACCTTGCATAGCAATAGGAGCCTCTTGTCTAATATACGCGATCCTAACAGGTATAATCCCACCAATAGACATACCTAGTAGGAACCGTAAAACGATTAGCTGCCAAATATTTGTGACGAACGCTCCGGGAAAATAAAATACACCAGCTAAAAGTAACAGAGTGACTAGTATTTTTATATAACCAACTCTGTCGGCTAGTTTCCCCCATTTCCTTGCCATCATTAAATTACCAAGACCAGCTGCTGAAAAAGCCATACCTGAAAATAAAGCGATACTTGCAGGACCATGTAATTCCCCAACATATAACGATAATATAGGTTGAATACTAAAATGAGCAATTTGAATAAACATGGATACCAACATAACCATGAGAAGCATTGGATGGTGGAAGATATGATGGATTACTTCTTTACTAGAATAACTAGATTTGCTATTATCTTCCTCCTTTATTTTACTTTCATGAATACCAATTAAAACTAAAAGGGCAGAAGCAATAAGGATAATCGATAGCCACTTAAAGGTGGAACTATAGCCAAAGGTATCTGCAAGTACACCGCCTACTAGAGGCCCCATTAAACTTCCTGTTACACTCCCTGTCTGGAGAGTTCCCAATACTTTTCCGGCTATCTTTTTCGGTGTTTGCGTTGATATTAAGGCTTGGGACATCGAAATAAAACCTGTAAAAACTCCCATAAATAACCGTAATAAGAATAATTGCCAAACCGTCGTCACAAAACCCATTAAAAACACCGAAAGACCTAGCCCTAAACCGGATAAAACTAATATATGTTTTCTTCCATAGCGGTCCCCTAATTTACCCCAAATAGGAGAAAAAATAAAGGCAGCAACAAACGTGACTCCAAATGTAATACCGGACCAGTTCTGTACATATTTATCTGAAAAGCTGCCAAGTGTTTCTATATAAAGAGATAGAAATGGTAAAACCATTGTAATACTTCCTGCAATGAAGAAGTTTGCAAACCACATGATCAATACGTTTCTTTTTATCGTTTTTTCTTGCTGTGAAATGGAAATCACTTCTTTCTCGGTTATTTCGTAACACTAAATAATAATGATAACGAACTTTACTTAGATTATGAAGTGATTTGCAACATGTTAAGGATATTCGTATAATTCCCTGATCTATATAAGATCAAGATGATAAGTGATACTTTTTATATAGAATGGGGTTTATCATATTAGAGATAAAATCCGCAGTAACTATAATCTTTAATTAACTGAGTGCAAATGCGACGCTGTGGATTGAGAATCGAAAGGACTTCTAACGTCGCGAATTAGAGAAACCATAAGATTTCGCTTTGTTAAAGGGCAGCTAACGTCGCGAAATTAGAAAAACCATAAGATTTCGCTTTGTTAAAGGGCAGCTAACGTCGCGAAATTAGAAAAACCATAAGATTTCGCCTTGTTAAAGGGCAGCTAACGTCGCGAAATTAGAAAAACCATAAGATTTCGCTTTGTTAGAGGGCAGCTAACGTTGCGAAATTAGAGAAACCATAA
>NZ_JACLZI010000049.1 GCF_014280935.1 Aquibacillus kalidii | reverse complement strand
CTGTTCCCATGCCGAACACAGTAGTTAAGCTCTCCAGCGCCCATGGTAGTTGGGGCTTTGCCCCTGCGAGAGTAGGACGCCGCCAAGCTGTATTATCTATATATTATAATTAGTAACACGGATGTGTTTACTAACATTAACGCGGGGTGGAGCAGTCTGGTAGCTCGTCGGGCTCATAACCCGAAGGTCGTAGGTTCAAATCCTGCCCCCGCAACCAATTATTTAACAAATAAAGTGTAAATAATGAAAGATATTTTTGTTATGCAAAAAATCAATGGTCCGGTAGTTCAGTTGGTTAGAATGCCTGCCTGTCACGCAGGAGGTCGCGGGTTCGAGTCCCGTCCGGACCGCCATACATATTAAATACAAAGACCTTAGGATGTTTCCTAAGGTCTTTTCTTTATCATAAAATTTTTTTTCATTATTTGTCTGTTTTTGCTATGATATAGTTAATATTTCTTTCTTTAGTGAGGGTTTAAACATGGATGAGTTTGACTTTATAAAATCAATTCAACAAAAGAACTATAGACAATCTTCATTATTAAAAGGGGTAGGTGATGATGCCGCAGTTTTTAGACAACCATATAACGATATCGTTACTTCAGTTGATACGATGGTTGAGGGTATTCACTTTAAGAGGGAAACAATGGATCCCTTCCATATCGGTTACAGAGCACTAGCAGCAAATATAAGTGATATGGCCGCTATGGGGGCTGTACCTACTTATTATTTAGTTTCGATTGTAATACCAAACAATTGGACTGAAACAGACCTACATGCAATCTATTCAGGAATGTCTGAGCTAGCAAATAAGTACCGAATGGATTTAATTGGTGGCGATACCGTCTCTGGTGATCAGCTAGTAGTTTCTATTACAATAATAGGTACTGTTGAGAATAATAAAGCAAGATATCGTAAAAATGCCCAGACGGACGATATTATCTTTGTAACTGGTACATTGGGTGATTCAGCAGCTGGTTTACATGTATTGTTAAATAAAACAAGCTATAATCAAAGTGAATTCACTCATTTAATCGAAAGACATAGAATGCCCACACCAAGGGTAAAGTTTGCTAATAGTTTAGCAAGATTATCAAGAGTAACTTTAAACGATATAAGTGATGGTATATCAAGTGAGGCGTTGGAGATTGCTCAAGCCTCTTCTGTCACCATGAATTTATATTATGAACAACTTCCTAATCATAAAGATCTTTTAATGTTTACAAAAGAACAGCAAATGGATTGGATGCTTTCTGGTGGTGAAGACTATGAGTTAATAGGTACAGTAGCGAAAAAAGACTGGCCCCTTGTAAAGACTATCGCGAAGGCTGCAGGAACACCAGTCACAGAAGTAGGCTATGTATCTTCTAATCCTTCTACTAACGGTAAAGTATTTCTTTATGAAGGAAATGAAAAAAAGGTACTAAACAAATCTGGTTATACTCATTTAAAATAGGTGATAAAATGGAAGGTTATGTGTTTAATACAGAAACAACAGAGGAAACATTACGGTTAGCTGGAAAGTTAGCTTTATTACTAAGTCCAGGGGATGTAGTTACTTTAGAAGGCGATTTAGGTGCAGGGAAAACAACCTTTACCAAAGGAATTGGTGCTGGCTTAGGTATAACTAGAACGATAAATAGCCCTACTTATACAATTGTAAAGGAATATATGGGCGAAATACCACTATACCATATGGATGTTTATCGACTAGAAAATAGTGATGAGGATATTGGTTTCCAGGAATACTTTGATGGTCCTGGCATCACGATAATTGAATGGGCAAGCTTTATAAAAGAATTTTTACCTGAACATAGATTAGATATAACAATTCAATCAAAGGGTGACTATCAAAGGGTTATTACATTGAATCCTAGAGGGCATCATTTTGATCAGATATGTAAGGAGTTAGCTAGATGAATATTCTTGCTTTAGATACATCCAATCAAACAATGGGTGTTGCTGTAATTTCTAATGGAAAAGTAATCGGTGAGTATATGACTACTGTAAAAAACAATCATTCAGTACGTCTAATGCCCGCAATTGATCAGGTTATGAAAGATACACAATTGAAACCAAATGATTTAGATAGAATTGTAGTCGCAAAAGGACCTGGATCATACACAGGTGTCCGTATAGGGTTATCTACGGCTAAAACAATGGCTTGGACACTTAATATACCGATCGTTGCTGTATCGAGCCTAGAGGTAGTGGCATATCAATGGCCATCATTTAACCAGTTGATTTGTCCGTTCTTTGATGCTCGTCGCGGTCTGGTGTATACGGGGCTATACCAGACAGACGAACATGGTAGATTACAATTACTAAAACCAGAAACAAACACATTGTTTGAGGACTGGTTAATGGACTTAGCTAAGGAAAAGAAAGCAACTGTATTTCTCAGTCAAGATCTAGAGGTACATCGATCGCTAATTGAGCAACACATGGGTGATCTAGCCATTTTTCCCGATAGCCCGTATCATTTACCGAGACCGGCATTATTGGGGCTAGCAGGTGCTACAAGAGAGCCTGATAATGTCCATACTTTAACACCAAATTATTTAAGGTTAGTTGAAGCTGAAGCAAAGTGGTTAGAAGAGCAGGAGAAAAGGAAAAATGCCTGAAGTAATTATACGTAGAATGACAAGAGAAGATATCAATCAAGTGGCTGTCATAGAAGAATCCTCCTTTGCAGTACCTTGGACAAAAGATATTTATGAGAAAGAACTTACAGAAAATCCATATGCTAATTATTTTGTTATTGAAATGATGGAACAGATAGTCGGATTCTGTGGATTATGGGTTGTGATAGATGAGGCGCAAATTACTAATATTGCTATCTCCCCTCAATATAGAGGATATAAATTAGGTGCAGCACTTTTTCAATATGTCATTAATCAGGCCGTAACCCTAGGTGCGATAAGATTATCCTTAGAAGTAAGAAAGTCTAATATAGTTGCTCAAGGCTTATATAGAAAGTTTGGTTTAGTTCCTGGGGGAGTTAGGAAAAACTATTATACGGATAATAATGAAGATGCTATAGTTATGTGGGTGAATTTATGAATGAACAGTACATTTTAGGTATTGAGACAAGTTGTGATGAAACTGCTGCTGCCATTATAAAAAATGGCAATCAGATAGTAGCAAATGTAGTTGCTTCCCAAATAGAAAGTCACAAAAGATTTGGTGGGGTGGTTCCTGAGATCGCGTCAAGACATCATGTTGAACAGATGACATTGGTTTTAGAAGAGACATTTAAGAAGGCCAATATGAGTATTGATGATATTGATGCAATAGCAGTTACAGAGGGTCCAGGGCTAGTGGGAGCCTTATTAGTTGGTGTAAATGCCGCGAAAGCATTAGCTTTTGCCAATGACAAGCCTTTAATCGGTGTACATCATATCGCCGGACATATATATGCGAACAGGTTACTAAAAGAGTTTAGGTTTCCGCTGTTAGCTTTAGTGGTGTCTGGTGGGCATACCGAATTAATACTTATGCGCGAACATGGATCATTTGAGATTATAGGAGAAACAAGAGATGATGCAGCTGGTGAAGCGTACGATAAAGTTGCAAGAACGTTAGATCTTCCTTATCCAGGAGGACCACAAATCGATAAGTTAGCATCTGAGGGAAAACCAACGATTGACTTTCCTCGTGCATGGTTAGAAGATGGATCCTATGACTTTAGTTTTAGTGGATTAAAATCGGCAGTCATTAACAAGTTACATAATGCGGAACAGCGAAGCCAAGTGATCCCTAAGGAAGATGTTGCTGCAAGTTTTCAGGCTAGTGTAGTAGAGGTACTAACAACAAAAACCTATCAGGCAGCGAAGGAATATAACGTTGAACAGATCATTGTTGCAGGTGGGGTTGCCGCTAACCAAGGTTTGAGAAGTGCCTTAGAAGAGAAATTTAAGGATGAAAATGTTGAGTTAATCGTTCCACCTCTAAGTCTCTGTACAGACAATGCAGCGATGATTGCTGCTGCTGGAAGTATTGCATATGAGCAGGGACATCGAGCTGGCTGGGACTTAAATGCGAATCCATCTCTGAGCTTAGAGAGATATTCACTACGAAAAGAATAAATGATAGGAGAGCTGCCAGATTGGTGGCTCTTTTTATGTGTATAACTACGTTTAATAAATATATATGTCTAAAATTTTAGGGAAAAGGAGGCGCCATTTGTAGACTATCTACCATATTCTACAAAATACAACATTTATCAACAGCTGGTAAATAAAAATGTGGATGAACATATCCCCAGATGCGTGATATCAGTGTTTATAGTGGGGATAACTTTTGTGTATAACTAATAGAAAAAATGTGGATTGTGGGGATAAAGCTGTTGAAAACTGGTATAATAAACAATTTTGTGTGGATAAACCTGTGGAAGATTGGGATAAGTTTTCGCTTATTCACATTGCGTCCAGGGAACGACGGATTGTGACATGGATATGTAATTCAGCAGCATCTGTCGATAAAAAAAGGAAGAATGACGTTTAATCCTAATTATTTTGGGGAAATAGAACTTATTCTTTACGTGGTTGATAGAAAGCTTTCCCTACTAAGTATTCTTTTTAAGTGATTTCTATGAACTTTCTCCTTCATTAGGTGAGATATTCCGAAGTAGCACGATATATCTCAACAATGACTGTTGCAATAAAACTAAAAAAAGATAGCGATTCAACGATCGCTATCTGATTCATGTAATTCTGCCCATTCTTCCATTAACTTTTCTAATTTATTATTGTTTTGCTCGTTAGCTGTAGTTAGCTCCAAAGATTTTTCATGATCTTGATAAACCTCAGGTTGGCATAAAAGTTCTTCGATTTCTTCTATTTTAAGTTCGATTTGCTCAATTTCTTTTTCAATCTCACTTATACGTCGCTGAATCCTCCGTTGTTCTTTTTTGAGCTCTTTATCTTGCTCAAAGCTCGTCTTTGTTTCTACTACTTTCTCTTTATCAGCTTTAGCTAAAGCTTCTAATTGTAATAGCTCTGCTTCTTCTTGTTTTTTCTCTAAATAGTAATCATAGTCACCAAGAAAAACAGTAGTTTCCTTTGGCTGCATCTCTATAACCTGCGTGGCAATTTTATTAATGAAATAGCGGTCATGTGAGACAAATAATATAGTGCCGGGGAAATCGATAAGTGCAGCTTCTAAAACCTCTTTGCTGTCTAAATCTAAATGGTTGGTTGGTTCATCTAGAATTAATAAATTTGATTTTTCCATCATTAACTTAGCAAGAGATAGACGTGCTTTCTCGCCACCACTTAGCGAGGAAACCATTTTTAAAACATCGTCACCAGAAAATAGGAAATTTCCAAGGACGGTTCGTATATCCTTCTCATTCATCATCGGGTAATCGTCCCATAGCTCATTTAATACAGTTTTATTGGTATTTAGATTTGTTTGCTCCTGATCGTAATAACCGATTTGAACATTCGTGCCGATTTGGATTTTTCCATCACTTTGCTTCAAATCTCCTACTATTGTTTTCAGTAGTGTCGTTTTACCAACACCGTTTGGACCAACTAATGCGATGCTGTCACCTCTAGAAACATCGAAAGTTAGGTTCGTAAAGATTGGAACCTCGTTATCCTCATAACGAAAAGTTAAATCATTTAGTTTTAGTACATCATTTCCACTTCTTTTATTAATATCGAAGGAAAACTTTGCAGATGCCTCATCTCCACTAGGTCGATCTAACCGATCCATTTTTTCTAGCTGTTTTCGTCTACTTTGAGCTCGCTTGGTTGTCGAGGCACGAACTATATTTTTCTGGACAAAGTCTTCTAATCGTTTAATTTCTGCTTGTTGTTTATCAAATTGTTTTTTGTCACGCTCATAGTTCGCTGCTTTTTGAACTAAATATTTACTATAGTTACCGATATACTTATTGGACTGATTTCGTGAAATCTCGTAGACAATATTAACCGTCTTATCTAGAAAATACCTATCGTGAGATACAATTACGACAGCACCGCTATAACTGTTTAAATATCCTTCTAACCATGTTAGTGTTTCAATATCAAGGTGGTTAGTAGGCTCATCCAAGATGAGTATATCTGGTTTAGTTAGTAATAGTTTCCCAAGGGCAAGTCTTGTTTTTTGGCCACCACTTAACTCATCAATAGGCGTTGCTAAATCGTAGTCCTGAAAGTGTAGACCGTTTAATACGGATTTTATATCTGCTTCGTATTGATAGCCACCTTCCATCTTGAAGGATTGCTGCTTGTTATCATAGCTTTCTAATAACTGTTGATAAGCATCCTGATCTGCTATGAAGTCTGGATCCCCCATTTGCTGCTCCATTCGACGTAGCTCTTTTTCTTTTTTTATTAAGTCTTCAAACACTGTTAGCATCTCATTCCAAATCGTTTGGCTCGATTCTAGGCCTGTGTTTTGCGCTAAATAACCCAAGCTAACATCCTTTGGTTTGTGAATATCTCCTTCATCGTATGAAAGATGACCAGAAATAATTTTTAGCAAGGTAGACTTACCTGCACCGTTTCTACCGACTATAGCAATTCGATCATTCGTTTGAATTTCTATTTTAATATTGGAAAGAATTAATTCTGCTCCATATCGTTTCATTAGATTGTTTACTTGCATTAAGATCATTAGTTTCACCTCATAAATTCAGTTTATCGTAACCCTCTTAAAACTAGCAAGCAAATGATAGTGGAAGACTGTGAAACTACTCACGACATTATGATAAATATCTGGTAAAATAGAGTAGAACTAAATAGCATTATTTGTGAAACACTGATAATATTAAGATAAAAAATGGATGCGCTAACAGAGAATGTTATCAAAATAAATATAAGAGTACTGGTCAAACTAATAAACAAGAAGGGGAAATTAGGATGAGTGATCAAAGTAAAATTCCACAAGCGACGGCGAAAAGATTACCTTTATATTATCGCTTTTTAAATAACTTACATATCCAAGGCAAGCTACGAGTATCATCCAAGGAATTAAGTGATGCTGTTAAAGTTGATTCGGCAACAATAAGAAGGGACTTCTCCTATTTTGGTGCACTAGGTAAAAAAGGGTATGGATATAATGTAGAGTATTTGTTAGGGTTTTTTAGAAAAACTCTAGACCAGGACGAGAATACACCTGTAGTACTTATTGGGGTTGGTAACCTAGGAACTGCATTTTTAAATTATAACTTTACCAAAAATAATAATACAAAAATAGAAATAGCCTTTGATGCGGATAAGAGTAAAGTTGGAACAGAAATAGCTGATATCCCAATCCATCACATTGATGATTTAGAAGAAAAAATCGGGAAGGTGAAAGTAGCAATTCTAACCGTACCGGTATCTGAAGCACAGAACATTACAGAAAGACTAATTAGTTCTGGTGTGACAGCTATTTTAAACTTCACTCCAGCAAGAATTACTGTACCAGAAGGTGTCCGTGTCCATCATATTGACCTTGCGGTAGAGTTACAATCGTTAGTTTACTTTATGAAACATTACCCATTAGAAAATGAAGAACAATAAAGAAAACAGCTATCCTGTCAGATAGCTGTTTTTTTATTGTTTATTTTTTGACTTTGCGCGTTTAATTTTGAAATGCAAGTTTACAAGTCTTATTGTCACTGCAAAATCTAATGTAGCAAAAAAGGCTAGGAGGAGTGTCATGAAATTCCAAAGTGTATCCTCTACCGACTGGATTGCTATGTATGTGAATACGACTCCCATACCAAAGTACAAGGAAGCCATAAACAGTGGGGATGTTCGCATTGTACGATTAGCCTCCTATTAATATTGTTTGAAGCTTCTCCAACTGTTCTAACATTTCATTCACTTTCTTCTCATCCATATTTAATTGTGCGATAACCGTAATGGTATTCATCGACATATGTGCAATGATAGGAACGATAATTCGCTTTGTTTGTACATAAAGAAAGGCAAAGACTATACCCATGGCCATATAGGTTAATGTATGGGTGAAATCACCGTGTACTAAGGCGAATATTAATGCAGAGACAATTGCCGCAAGAATAAAATTCGTACGCTTATAGATACTTCCAAAGATGATTTTACGGAAAATGATTTCTTCCAAAATTGGAGCAATAACGGAAACAATCACAATGAAGATAGGGGCTGCTCTAGCAATACTCATAATGTCCATTGTATTTTTGGAGCCAGGTTCGATACCCAAGATAAATACTTCTATTATAATTGTTACATATTGCGCCATGTAAGCTAGTATGATGCCAAGGAACGACCATAATACCGTGTTGCCTATGTTTGATGCACCACGTACACTACCTTCCTTCATATCTTGCCTTAACAGAAACAAAGTAATGATTAAGGCTCCTATAAAGCTTATTAAACTCCATCCGACACCAGCTGTTGTTGGATCTATTGGTAATTTTCTTATAAAAGGTGCAACAACTCCACCAGATAACTGCATTAATAGGTAGGTTAAAATAACATACCAATATCTTCTTGGCAAAAAGCAACGACTCCTTTTGTAAAGTAATTACATATTTTACTTCATTGTACGTATTTTAACACAAAAATAGAATAGAATTGAAATAGTTAGTCCAAAGTATTATAGGTGATTAACGGATGGTAGCAAGTGAAAAAAACGTCGAAAAAAAAATAAACTAGATTGCTTGCAAAATCAAATACAATTAATTATTATAATAATTGTGTTAGCACTCATTAAAGGCGAGTGCTAAAAATCAAAACAATTTATTTACTAACAATTTAAGGAGGGTTTTAAATGCTAAAACCACTAGGTGATCGTGTAATTATTGAACTTGTGGCACAAGAGGAAAAAACAGCAAGTGGGATTGTACTTCCTGATTCTGCAAAGGAAAAACCACAAGAAGGAAAGGTAGTTGCAGTAGGTTCAGGACGTGTAACAGAAAATGGAGAAAAAATTGCTCCAGAAGTTGCAGAAGGTAACTTGATCATTTTCTCCAAATTCGCAGGAACAGAAGTTAAATATGAAGGAAAAGAATACTTAATTCTTCGTGAGAGTGACATCTTAGCTGTAATCGGCTAATTATTGCGGAGTACAGAGTTTTTATATCATAATCTAACCTAAATTGACTAAGGAGGGCTTTATACATGGCTAAAGAAATTAAATTTAGTGAAGACGCTCGCCGTGCTATGATGCGTGGAGTAGATACATTAGCAAACGCTGTTAAAGTAACATTAGGACCAAAAGGTCGTAACGTAGTTTTAGATAAAAAATATGGTTCACCACTAATTACAAATGATGGTGTTACTATTGCGAAAGAAATCGAACTAGAAGATCATTTCGAAAACATGGGTGCTCAGCTTGTTGCTGAAGTTGCATCTCAAACAAACGATGTTGCTGGGGACGGTACAACAACAGCAACTGTACTTGCACAAGCTATGATCCAAGAAGGTTTGAAAAACGTAGCATCTGGTGCAAATCCAGTAGGCGTACGTCGTGGTATTGAGCAAGCTGTAAAAGTAGCAACAGAAGAATTACGTAACATCTCTAAACCGATTGAAAGCAAAGAGTCTATCGCACAAGTTGCTGCAATTTCTTCTGCTGATGAAGAAGTAGGTCAACTAATTGCAGAAGCGATGGAACGTGTAGGTAACGATGGTGTTATCACAATTGAAGAATCTAAAGGGTTCTCTACTGAGCTTGAAGTGGTTGAAGGTATGCAATTCGATCGTGGTTATGCATCTCCATACATGGTTACTGACCAAGATAAAATGGAAGCAGAACTTGATGATCCATATATCTTAATCACTGACAAGAAAATCAACAACATCCAAGAAGTATTACCAGTACTAGAACAAGTAGTACAACAAGGTAAACCACTTCTTTTAATCGCTGAAGACGTTGAAGGCGAAGCTCTTGCAACTCTAGTTGTGAACAAACTTCGTGGTACATTTAATGCAGTAGCAGTTAAAGCTCCTGGATTTGGTGACCGTCGTAAAGCAATGCTAGAAGATATTGCTACATTAACAGGTGCAGAAGTAATCACAGAAGATCTTGGTCTTGAGCTTAAGAACACTGGTATCGAGCAATTAGGTCGTGCAACTAAAGTTGTGGTAACAAAAGAAAACACAACAATCGTTGAAGGTGCTGGAGATCCAGAAAAAATCTCTTCTCGTGTTGCACAAATCCGTGCACAATCAGAAGAAACTACTTCTGAATTCGATAAAGAAAAATTACAAGAGCGTTTAGCTAAGCTTTCTGGTGGTGTTGCAGTAGTTAAAGTTGGTGCTGCTACAGAAACAGAATTAAAAGAACGTAAACTACGTATTGAAGATGCATTGAACTCTACTCGTGCAGCTGTTCAAGAAGGTATCGTTTCTGGTGGTGGTACTGCACTACTAAACGTTTACAACAAAGTAAAAGAATTAGACCTAACTGGTGACGAAGCTACTGGTGCGTCTATCGTACTTCGTGCTCTTGAAGAACCAGTTCGTCAAATCGCGCACAACGCAGGACTAGAAGGTTCTATCGTTGTTGAACGCTTGAAAAACGAAGAAGTTGGTGTTGGATTCAACGCAGCAACTGGCGAATGGGTAAACATGATTGAAGCCGGTATCGTTGACCCAACTAAAGTTACACGTTCTGCACTTCAAAACGCAGCATCTGTTGCAGCAATGTTCTTAACTACTGAAGCAGTAGTAGCAGATATCCCTGAAGAAAATGCTGGCGGCGGCATGCCTGACATGGGTGGCATGGGCGGAATGGGCGGCATGATGTAAAAAAGACCTGCAAACTCTGATATATAAGGGTTTACAGAGCTTCGGTCTTGTCTATGTTCATGCTTTTGCTCATGTTTTTAATCAATTAGATTTTGCGAGAGGTCTTTCATTAAGTTACCAAACTTAGTGGAAGCCTCTTTTTTTATGTTCTTTGTCATGTGGGCTTATATATCCATAGTCGTAGTAATATCGCTATGTCCTAAGCGTTCCTGTATTTCCTTTATGTGTACGTTAGCTTCAATAAGCAAAGAGGTGTGAGTATGCCTAAAGGAATGTGGTGTAATATCTTTTTTAATCTTAGTTTTCTTTAGCAGCCGTAGCAACCTATTGGAGATAGCCTTTATTGTTTTTGGATAACCTTCATTAGTTGCAAAGACAAAATTATTATCGTGATAAAACGGCCCATTCTCTTTAATGTTGATGTTTTGTTGTCCCTGGTGAAGTTGTAACAAATTAATTACAGTTGGATCTATACTTATGGTCCTGATTGATGTTTCTGTTTTTGGTGTAAGCAATTGGTATTTTAATTTATTATTAGTTGGATTGTAATAGGTTCTGATTACTCTTAAGGTTTGGTTATTAAAGTCAATATCAGACCACTTTAAAGCAACCATTTCTCCCACTCTTAAGCCGGTATAAGCAAGTAATGTGAAAGTAAGTAAATCACCCTCTAAGCCTTCATTTTTAGCAACAGTTAGAAATTCACCTAATTCTTCTTTTTCAAGAAATTTCTCTTGTATAGAATCTCCTTTTTCAAGATCAGCAACGGTTTTCTTTTTCTTAGGTAGCTTAATGTTATTTGTTGGTACTTCTTTAATGAGTTTATTCTCTTTTGCATACTCAAACACCATATTGGCAGAGGTATGAATACTGGAAACATAGTTTGTGCTGAATTTATTAGCCAATTTGTCAATTGTATCCTGGTATGCTTTCTTTGATATTCTTTGTATTGCTGTATTGCCAAACTCATCCCTAATATGTTTCAATGCTATTTTTCTTGCCCTTAAACTACTTTCTTTCGCGCCCTGTGACGAAGTGTAGTGTTTTTCCCAATCATCACATAATACATTGAATGTTATTTTTGAAGGTTGAACGTATTCATTATTATGGAATTGTCTTTCAAATAATGCAGCAGCAAGTTGGTCGTCTTTTTTTGTCAAAAAGCCCGACTTACTAGTTTGTTTATCTTTACCAGTTATGGGATCTTTTCCAGCGTAAGCACGATAAGCCCACTTTTTTCCTTGTTTGTAGAGGTATGCCATTTAATCACCTGCTTTATAGTGGAAATGATGTATTAAAAAATCCTTGAATTCTTTTGTTAGCCCCTCAATAAATTCTAATAATTCTTCTTGGTTAGTATATTCATGCTTACCGATGTTTCTATTTTTAATTAATTGAACAATAAAAACTGTTAAAGTTCTAAGTTCTTCCTCATTGGAAGTGCGAAGAAAAATTAATACGTTTGCGAGGTACTGACTAACTATGGATTCTAATTCACTATCAGACAGCTCTTTTAGACTTTTTTTGACAAATTTACTTACATTATAATTTTCAGCCTTAATATTATCTCCAACAAATTCAATTTGTTTTTTTAATTCATTATCATCAAGGTCGTTTAAAGTCTTTTTGCCAGTTGTAAGGTAAAGCATAGAAACATTTAATTTTTCGGCTAATAATTCAATCGTTTTAGAACTTGGATTTTTTCTATTGTTTTCTAAATCACTTAAATATGAACGTGATAAATTCATTACTTTAGCGAGTTGTTCTTGTGTAAGTTTTCGCTCTTTTCGTATCACTTTGATATTACCGCCTATTTCCATAGGTTCACCTCCATGTCTTAATAATACCAAAAATGACGCCAATAGCAAACATTTTATTTACTATATTTTCCATATATGGGATAATAAACTTAAGAAATGACGCCGATAGAGTTTGAAAGTAGAGTAAAAAATGTATCTTAAAGCAGTGCAGTTTATTAGATGAGATTAAAAGAGGAACGTCAAAAAAGCAAATGGACACAAAAAGAAACAGCTCAAAAAATTGGAATTTCAAGAAGTTATTACGTTGATATTGAAAACGATAGAACTTTACCTAGTTTTACTTATTTTTTACCTATCAATGGCGCCAATAGGTGACAAAAATAATTTAAAGGAGCTGGATTAAATTGTTTAACGTTCAAATAGATGAAAAAACCGTTAATGAAATGTTAGAAAAAGCAATTAATGAACGAGTTGAGGAATTGGCTAAGCTAAAATATTTTATGTCCTACAAAGAGTTAGCAGATTACCTAAACATCAGCAAGCCTATTATAGAAGATCGTTTAATTAAAAATGGTTTGAAGTATTACAAAGTAGGTAGTAAATACTTATTCAAGAAGGAAGAAGTAGATCAATTTCTGGATGATATGACAGCTAGCATGACAGCCACAAACAATGATTTAAAATTTTTTACAAAATTACAAGGGAATATATAAATAATGGCCCATGCTATCAAAGAACTAAAAGAACGCATGCAAGCCACATAAGATCTGTGTCAAGGAATGTTTCCAAAAAAAATTAGGAACTAGAGATAAGGGCTTATGAGGAGGCAATTAATGAACATAAGAAATACGGTTTTAAGAAAGCACGTCGTGCACCACAGATCTCAAAGTGTTAATATACTTTTATATATCAAGCTTTTGCCCTCTTTGCTCTTATACAGCAGGGAGGGCCTTTTTATGCCCGAATTTAGAATTGAATACCCCTTGAATTTTATTGGTAAGTAAAAAGAAGGTAGGGAAAAATCTTATGGAGGGGTTTATACCACTACAGGTCTCGGATGAGTTTAAGAGTAATTACTTTGAATTATTTTATGAACTAAGCAAAGAAGCTTTTGAAGCTGCCAAAAAAGAAAGTGGCGCAGGAAGGTACATGACGAAAAAGCAATGTTGTGAGTTTATCGGTATTTCCTTTGGGGATTTGCAAAAATTAGAGAAACTTGGTTTATCAGTTATTGAGTTAGAAGGTAAGGTGCTCGTCAATCGTGAGGATATTATAAAATTCATTAATAAAAATAAGAGAATTGAAAGTCTTAAATTGTTTATGGCATTTAATAAATGTACCCTTTGGCAATCGGGTGTATGCAATAATTCCTGCATAAATACAACTTTACATGGAGAAGTGGTGATGGTAGGCTAAATTGCCAAACAAGACCAACCCTTGCCCTATTGCTTTTCACCTTTACCACAGAGGCCCCATGTCAAGTTATCATGGATATGAATCATCATACTGCCATACTTATACTGCTGATTGCCATTTCATTCAAAAATTAAATGCCAAATACACTTAAATAATAAAATAATTTAATCGCTGGCAGGCGAAATTAAATTCATTGTGTGTGTAACGCTTGTCTTGCGCTACATGAATGACTAACCTATGAAAGTATCAATTAGTAATGAGGAAGATATTTTCACCAAATAATCCGATTACCCAAAAAAATAACAAATACGGTTCAAAAAAGTAAATTAATAACCGATCAAATAGTGTATTAAAAAAATCACATCCCGTTTTTGGGATGTGATTTTTAAGTATTGATTTTCTCTATGATTAAGTTAAAAAAAGAACTTAAACACACCGAATATCAATAAAGTGAATAACACCTGAATCATAACTAATAGCGCATACCCTTTATTAGGATTTTTCTGTTGGTTTTTTTGATAATATTTGATTACCAGGTACTCGTTTGAAAAGCAAGTAATATTAACGAGTAATAAAAATAAAATTGTTATGATTAAGGCATTGTCATAAGATAAAAAAGAGGTTGAAAAAAGAATAAGCGAAATAACAAGAAAAATGTAAGAGTATCGAAAATTCTTAGGTGTTATGGTCATATCTCACAAACTCCTTTACATGAATAGTAATAAACCATTGATGTTATTCACAAGCTATCGAAGCTATTCCGTATACGGTTGAAACAAGAAGTGGAACGATTACTGCTGCTGGTCCAGTGATACCCAAAAGATAAGCAGCGGCAGAATAAGAACCGCTATGGATTAACCCTATAGCTGTAAGGGCATCACCACAACTAAAGCCCATTGTAGAGACTCCACCTTGTTGCCCATTCATATTGTCTTTCATTTCTTGTGCGATGTTATCAGCCGTTTCCGTTACTACATTGTCACCGTCTGCCATATAACGATTAAATTTATTGATGCTTGATTGTAATTGTCCAAGGTTAAGTGAAGTGTCTACGTTTTTAAGTTTATGCGCTAATTCATTTTTATTGACGATTTTAATTTGCTTGTTTCCTTCTGAATCTGTGTAATTCTCTAGGTGATTAGAGACAGTTTGCAACAATACTATTTGCTCTTGTGTTAAGTTGCTTTTATTTGTTTTTTTAGAAGGTGACACTTGGGCTGATACTGAACTTCCAACTATTCCGACGAATAATACAGTGGCCATAAATACAAAGGTAAACTTTTTCCATATCTTCATCTTACAACATCCTCCTAATAGTTTTCTAGTTTAGAATAAATAAACATCGTGATCGAAAAACGCAACTTCCCCCATAGACCACCACCAATAAAAGTTAATTTGCTGATAATTGTCTTTTATGTAGGTCTATTTTTATTATAACAAATAATCCTTTAGACTAAGTTGGGAAAAATCGACTAATTCAGACAACAATTAATGGGGGGAGGAATTACACATGTGAAAAAATGGAGAGATGATTTTATGATTGGAGCTACTACTGCAGCCCATCCAGTTGAAGGTATAATTAGAATAGTAAGTTTTTACCTTTAACCTTACATATGCTGTGATATATAACTAAGTGTATATTTCTTTAGAATTTTTTCGGTTTCCTCTTGAGATTCTAAAAGAATAGACAAAATTAGCTTGTCTGTTTTATCTAACTTAGATGGTTCTGCGTTGTTATTAGTATCGTTTATTAGACCAATATAGATATCGTATAAAGTTGTTTCTTCTGGTTTTGTTAAAAGTCTATAACCACCATAGCGACCACTATAGCCTTCCACAATCTGTGATTGCATTAATTTAGCTAACACTTTACGTATAAAACTTGATTCTATACCCAGTTTCTCGGTAAGTGTGATACTTGTTACAAGTTCTTTTGAATTTGCTAATATAGCTAAGGACTTCAAAGCAACAAAAAATGTTGTATTTCCTAAATACCCAAATTGTAAATGCGATTTCATGTTTTCACTTCCTAAGATGAAAATTATTCCTAACTATGATATTTTACCAATCCTTGTAGTTTAATTAAAGAAAAAATAGTTGACTTTGCAAAAGATTATTTGATAACATTTAATTGTGATAAAAAATCACAATTAAATGTATTGGGGGTTTACCATCATACGAAAAGAATATTCTCTTAGCCGTTAAATAGGTTTATTCTCTAAAAAGTTATTATAAAGCTATGTAGTTAGATTGTTTGTGTATGTTTTTTAGACATAAGCAAAAGAAAGGAAGAAGATCGCTTGGAAAATACAACAAAGAATCCCCCTATCAAGAAGAAAGTCATTGTATTTCTTATGATTTTGGGTACTTTTCTCACAGCATTTAATCAAACAATCATGAGTGTCGCAACTCCAGAATTAATGGCAGACCTTAAAATTTCAGCTGCAACAGCTCAATGGTTAACTACGGGTTATATGTTAGTAAATGGGGTTTTAATTCCAATCACTGCATTTTTTATGAAACGATTTACAACTCGACAGCTATTTCAAAGTTCCATGATTATTTTCCTAGTCGGTACCATTCTTTCAGCTGTCGCCACTAACTTTCCGTTGCTATTGGTAGGACGTTTAGTTCAAGCTGCGGGGGCAGGAATTATTGTTCCGTTACTTTATAATGTTATTATGAAACTTTATCCTCCTGCAAAAAGAGGTACAGTAATGGGGATGGTCTCACTGGCAATTCTTTTTGCTCCAGCGATCGGACCTACTCTCGCTGGTTATGTAATTGATATTTTTTCTTGGCAAGCAATGTTTTATGGTCTAATTCCGATCGTGGCGATAGTGATACTTGGTGCCCATTTTTATCTAGAAGATGTGTCAGAAACGGCTCCAGCAAAGCTTGACTTTAATAGTGTAATCTTGTCAACTATAGGTTTCTCAGGTTTATTATACGGTTTTAGCGTTGCTGGTAATGAGGGTTGGTCAAGTACAGTAGTAATTGTTTCTTTTTGTGTTGGGATTATTGCACTTGGTTTGTTTACTTGGCTGCAATTGGTGTCAGCAGAACCACTTCTTGAGCTCAGGACTTTTAAGTACGGGATGTTTACCTTGACTAACATTATCAATATTGGAATTACCATTATCATGTATGCAGATATGATACTACTACCTCTCTATCTTCAGGATGCGAGAGATTATACAGCAATGGAATCCGGTTTGCTGATGCTTCCTGGAGCAATTTTAATGGGGGCTCTTAGCCCGGTTGCTGGCAAGCTTTTCGATCGATACGGGGCAAAATGGATTACTGTTATCGGTATAGTTATTACAATCGCTACCACAATACCTTTTGCGTTTTTAACGGATTCTACCAGTTTTTCATATCTAGTTCTAATGTCTACTGGGCGTCGTATAGGTATGGCCTTACTCATTACGCCAATTCAAACTGCTGGTTTAAATCAGATACCGCTTAGCCTTAGTGCACATGGTTCTGCAATATGGAATACCATTAGGCAAGTGGCTGGGGCGGTTGGAACTTCCTTACTGGTTACTGTCATGACCACTAGAACCAATACCCACCTTCAGAGCTTGATCGCCAATAGTGGAACAAATACGGAACCACAACAACATATGATAATAGAAGCTTCGATTCAAGGAGTAAATGATGCCTACTTTGTTATTATTATAATTGCAGTAATTAGTTTGCTACTTGCTTTCTTTATCAAGAATAACAAACAAGTATTGGAAGAAGAAACTAGCTCAGCTTTTAAAAAGCTAAGCGAATCAAAGGCATAAAAAGAAAATTTAAAGTTTATATATTCCTAACATTTATCTATTTAAAAAACTCTAACGAGGTGATTTAATGAAGCTAAAAAATAAGGTGGCAGTAGTAACAGGTGCAGGATCTGGAATGGGGAAAGCGATTGCCACTGTTTATGCAGATGAAGGTGCGAAAGTAGTGGTTTCAGATATTAATAAGGAAACTGCTGAAGGAACAGTGGAGGAAATTAAATCTAAGGGCGGAGAGGCTGTTGCTGTATTAGCGAATGTAGCAATTGAAGAGGATGTACAAGCACTAATCGATACAACAGTAGATACCTTTGGAACAGTAGATATTCTAGTTAATAATGCTGGGGTTATGGATAATTTTATTCCTGCCGCTGAAATGGAAGATGATTTATGGGAAAAAGTTTTTGCAGTTAATTCAACAGCTGTTATGCGTACGACTAGAAAGGTATTGCCTATCTTCTTGAATGAAAATAAAGGCGTAATTGTCAATATTGCATCAAATGGCGGTCTTCAAGGAGGTCGTGCGGGTGCAGCATATACAGCATCTAAACATGCTGTTATTGGTTTCACTAAGAATACTGGTTTTATGTATGCTAAAAGTGGTGTGCGATGTAATGCAGTAGCTCCAGGAAGTGTGGAGACAAATATCGCTGCTACACTGACTAATGTAAGTGAGTTTGGTTTGGGGCAATCAAGACCTGGAATGGCAACCAATCCGCGTTTGGCACAACCAGATGAAATAGCAAAAGTAGCACTATTTTTGGCTACTGATGATGCTAGCTTCGTTAATGCTACTACAGTTACTGTCGATGGTGGATGGACTGCGTATTAACACTTGTATATCTCTTGAAAAATTTGGTCGCATCTGTTTAACGAATTCTTCTTTCGAATTTTATATGAAGGATTCTAATCCCTAACAGATATATGTAGTTTTCATTGAAAATACTCAACTTATTTGTTCAAATATTTAATAGAAGAAGCAAGAGGATGAGAAATATAAGATGTATAACTCCATATGAGAATAATTAGAAATGCTAACATTTTGCTAACGCAACAAGTAAAAAAGGGTTAAATCCTGTTAAAGATGTTATAGTAATAATTTAACAAAACCTTGATATAACGCACTCTAAGCACATCAAGTTAAAGAAATTACACACTCTCACCTTAGGGTCGGCATGATGTAATGACCGCTCAATCCCTTGATATATAAGGGTTTATAAGTTATTTAATAAGAAAGTGCTAACATCAGATATATAAAAGAGGCTTCTCATTAGTTGATTAAACTTTTGGGAAGCCTTTTTCTTTTGCAGATGAGGTGAGACCTACTGCGTGATTAACTATTATTGCTACTTCTGGTTAAAATCAAAGCGTTAATGGCTAATCTACTTACCATTTCTGCTTAGTCGGTCTTAGATGGCAGCCATTAATATCTGCCAACTTTGTTGACTTTTAAAAAAATTAATTTCCCAAATGGAAAAGACAATAAAGTAACTAACATGTTCGTAGTAAACTTCATACTGTGCAATAGGTTAATTAGACCTTTCTTAAAATAATTTCTAAGAATAATTTGTTTATATTTAGTAATTAATTAAAAAATAATTAAACTTTTATTGAAAAATATAAATATGCAGTTATATAATTTTAAAAAAAGGCGATTATTTAAAATAAGAGAGGTGATAATGATGGAATATGAAAAATTAACAAAGATTTTTTATAAAGAAGGTAATGAATATTATAAGAAAGAAATAGATAAAAGAAAAAATAGTTACGGTAGCTATTTAACTCCTTTAACAATTAGAGGTTTTAAAAAAGGGCAAAGTAATAATGAATCCTACGAATTGTTTTATGTAAATACCCATAAATTAATGTCGTTAAATAACCAAGTATTGATAAATAGTTCAAAGATTTCTTCATTAATTAGTAAGCTTCCTAATTTCGTTGTAGAACCCTATTTCCATAAACTAATTGTTAATGAAGCACAAAGTAATAATGAAATAGAAGGTATTCGTAGTACCAAGAAGGAATTAAAAGAAGTATTAGGTGACTTAGTAAGATCAGACAAAAAACGTAAAAGGTTTAAAGGACTAATGAAAACTTACTTGTATATTGATAAAATAAAACCCTTTACAGAAATATCTGATTTTAGAAAGTTATATGATGATTTAGTTTCAGATGAAATTGATAAAGATGATGAACCTGATGGTGAATTATTTAGAAAAGGGTATGTAGAGATAAATGACGGAACAAAAACAACTCAAATAGGTATTAGTTCGGAAGTTAAAATTATTGAGTCACTAAATGCATTAATCAATTATCTTGATAACGCACAACATTCAGAATTATACCGGTACATGGTTGCACATTATTATTATGAGTATATACATCCCTTTTATGATGGTAATGGAAGGACAGGACGTTTATTAGCGTGTAGTTACTTATCAAGTCATTTAGAGAGATATTCAGCTATTACTTTTTCATATGCCGTCAATAAGAACAAATCAAAGTATTATAAAGCTCTTGAAGAAATTCCTTCTCCTTTAAATAAGGGTGAAATGACCTTTTATTTAATAGATATGCTAGAGTTGCTCTCCTCGGGGCAAGAAGGAATTATTGAAGACTTAGAAATGAATTTGTCCAAAATAGAGAGGATTAAAGAATCATTTATAAGTAATACTTGGGATGAGATGATTGAGGAAGCGGAATTATTACGAATTATGACTCACCTTAGTGTATTTGTAAATGATGATGCAAGTTTTCCTGTAACGAAGCTGATGGAAATATCCAATAAATCAAGGTATAAAGTAAACCAAATAATGAGTAACTTAGAAGATAAAGGATATGTTAAATTTGTTAAACAAAGACCTAAAGAATATAAAGTGACTGACGAATTCTTGGAGAGTATTTTGGTTATCTAATAATTTTATGTATAACTTAAAACACAATCTTGATATAGTTGTTGAATAATTTGAGATGAACGAGTTATTAAATAATTTAAATTAAGAAATTTAAAAAGAGGCTTCTCATCAGTTTATCAACTTGAGGGAAGCTTTGGATAGATTACACTTAGTTGGACAGATTCGTTAAGGGCATATAAACTTAATTCAATTAATGTCGGAGGAGAGTCAAGTATGGTCAAAAGAGAAAGAAGAACATTTTCGAAAGAGTTTAAAGAACAAATCGTCCAGCTGCACCTTTCAGGTAAACCTAGAAATGAAATTATCAAAGAATATGAGCTAACGCCTTCTGCCTTTGATAAGTGGGTTAGTCAACATAAAACAACTGGATCTTTTGAAGAGAAAGACAACAGAACTCCAGAACAGGAGGAGTTAATCAGACTCCGTAAAGAAAATCAAAGACTTGCAATGGAGAATGATATTTTAAAGCAAGCCGCGCTGATCATGAGACGAAAGTTAGCTGTGATTTGTAATAACAGTCACAAATACGCTGTATCAGCAATGTGCGCTGTCTTACAACTTCCAAGAAGTACGTACTACTATGAAGCCAAAATCCGTGATGACCAAGATAAAGAAGGAGCTATCTAAGAAAGGCTAGCAAGTTTCACGTCGCCGTATTGTGCGTATAATAAAAGAACAAGGACTTGTTTTCAAGTACACCATTGCTCAATTTAAACAAAAGAAAACAACTGTCAATGAGTCCAATCATTAGTCACAGTGCTGGTCCTCATAAAGAACTAGAAGCATAATTAAGCCTCTTTCTATATTATCAGTAACTCCTTTTCAATAAATCTTTCTTTTACTTTCTAATGCTCTTCTTCGTAAGTAACGAAGCTCTATCCCAAACTATTTTAAGCACCTCAGTAAAAAATTTCCATGTATCAAAAAAGTCTGAAAACAATTGACAATCATATATTCAAACCATACAATTGATAATGGTTATCAGTTTCATCTAGAGAGGGGTAATTTGTATGCCAAATCAAATAAATAAAAAACGAATTTCACTTATGTCTGCAATCATTCTTATTTTAGCAATTACTTTACTAGGATGTTCAAGTGAAACAAAAGAAAGTACAGAATCTACTAGTAAAAATAGTAATATGATTACTTTTGCTTGGCCAAGGGATGTAGGTGCATTGAATCCACATGTCTATAATCCAAATCAATTATTCGCCCAATCTATGGTATATGAACCTTTAGTTAGCTACCAAGATGGGGGAGAACTAAAACCACATTTAGCAGAATCTTGGAAGATCTCTGAAGATGGGACAGAATATGTATTCAACTTACGTCAAGATGTAAAATTCTCTGACGGGACAAGCTTTAATGCAGAGATTGTTAAGAAGAATTTTGATACTATATTAACCAATATAGACTTGCATAGTTGGTTAGGATTTATTCCGAAGATAGCTCAAACAGAGGTCATTGATGAGCATACCTTTAAATTAACATTAAAGGAACCTTATTATCCTACTATTCAAGAACTAGCTGTTGTACGCCCAGTCCGATTCCTTGGAGAAGCTGGTTTTCCTGAAAGTGGTGACACTTCAGAAGGTATAGCACAGCCAGTTGGAACAGGTCCATGGGTATTGGATGAATATAAAGTAGATGAATATGCCATATTTAAACGTAATGAAAATTACTGGGGTGAACTTCCAAATGTAGAGAAAATTCATGTCAAAGTTATTCCGGATGCTGAAACACGTGTACTTGCTTTTGAAAAAGGTGATTTAGACCTTATATATGGTGAGGGAGTTATTAACTTAGATGCATTCAAACAATTACAATCGACAGAAAACTATGAAACTAGTGTATCTGAGCCAGTTGCTACTAGACAGCTAGTGATGAATACAAATAAAGAGCAGCTTTCGGATCTACGTGTTCGTCAAGCATTACATTATGGGTTTGATAAGGAAGCAATGGTTGAAGGTGTAACATCTGGATTGGAAGAGAAGGCTGACTATATCTTACCAACAAACTTTCCATACACTTCGAATGTTGATGCAACGACAGTTGATTATAATGTTGAAAAAGCGAAACAACTATTAGACGAAGCAGGCTGGAAACTACCAGAAGGTAAAGATATTCGTGAAAAAGATGGTAAACCACTTGAATTTGAATTAATGTACGACTCTGCTGAGTCAATACAGAAATTAATGGCTGAAACATTACAATCTGAGTGGGCAGGATTAGGTGTGAAGTTAAACATTGTTGGAGTAGAGCTTACCACTCAAGTGGAAAGATTCAAAGCTAATGAATTTGATATGAATTTCTTCAGTAACTATGGGGCTCCATATGACCCACATACTTACGTGAACATCGTTGCTACAGACGGA
Organism: Aquibacillus kalidii; assembly: GCF_014280935.1. Lineage (GTDB taxonomy): Bacteria > Bacillota > Bacilli > Bacillales > Amphibacillaceae > Aquibacillus_D > Aquibacillus_D kalidii. The sequence continues at coordinate 62,352 of NZ_JACLZI010000049.1, read as the reverse complement.
TTTGGGTTTAAAGAAGCCATTTCATCTTACCCTAATAAAGAGGAGTTACTAAATCAAATAGCTGAAGTTAAGCAAACAACGGATGAAAATGAACGTCAACAGTTATATACAACAATTTTAGGCTCACTTCAAGAGCAAGGTGCAATTGTACCTATATCTTATATTAAGAAAATAGCAATTCATCAAAAGAATGTTTCGGATTTCACGTTCCCAGCTAATCGAGATGAGCATCCGTTTACAGGAATTAGTGTAAACGAGTAAGAGACAGGAGAGGTTTTCATGGGAACTTATGTCTTGAAAAGAATAATCACTATCATTCCAATTTTTCTTTTGGCTACCCTGCTAACATTTAGTATGATTCGCTTATCACCAGTAGACCCAGCTGAAGCATACTTTACTGCAGCCCATATCCAGGCAACAGATGAGATGTTGGAACAAAAAAGAAATGAGTTTGGCTTGGATCAACCTTTTTTAATCCAATATGGGAACGCTCTTATTAAGATATGCCAATTTGATTTTGGCATATCTTATGTTACGAATAAACCTGTATGGGAAGAGATAACCTCTCGAATGCCAGCGACTATTCAGTTAACTATTGGCAGTCTATTAATTGCCATCATAGTAAGTGTTCCTATTGGTTTTTTAGCTGGTATAAAAAAGAATAGTGTAATTGACCATTTTAGCCGGTTTCTCTCTTTTATAGGGGCGTCTATCCCTTCGTTTTGGCTTGGTTATTTATTTATTTTTTTCTTTTCCGTAAAACTAGACCTTTTCCCAGTGCAAGGTATAGGAACTTGGAAGCATTTAGTCTTACCTTCCATTACGTTGGCTTTCCCTTTAATAGCTCTATATACCCGATTGTTACGTGCAAGTGTTCTTGAAAATTTACAAGAGCCATATGTACTTTTTGCACGGACGAGAGGGATTCATGAAAGGATTATAATGGGAAAGCATGTATTAAGAATTGCCGTTTCTCCAATGATTACTGGGCTTGGAATGAATTTAGGAAACTTAATGACTGGAGCTATTATTGTCGAGGCAGTCTTTTCGTGGCCAGGGTTTGGGCGGTATTTTATTGAGGCTATTTTTAACCGTGATGTTCCGGTTATTCAAGGCTATGTGCTATTAGCAGCGGGAATATTCCTTATAAGCAACTTAATTGTTGATGTTATCCAAATGTATATTGACCCACGCATTTCTAGAAAAGGAAGGCAATTACAATGATAGCGATGTTTCGTGGTATATTAAAAAGTCAAAAAGTGATTGTCATATGTTCTCTTATACTTTGTGTATTATTTTTAATGGCATTATTTGCTCCGTGGTTGGCACCTAATGACCCCACTGCTGTAAATTTTGTTGATAAATTACAAAGACCTTCTTTAGACTATCCGTTTGGGACAGATCATTTAGGTCGGTGCATATTTTCACGTATTCTATATGGGGCTCGAATTTCACTGGGTTATGCTATGCTAATATTTATGTCAGCTTTAAGTATTGGTTTAATCATTGGAATTATTGCTGGATATATAGGTGGTTGGGTTGATCAATTGTTAATGAGATTAGGGGATGGTCTGATGGCGATTCCAAGTCTGTTGTTTGTTCTTGGTTTCGTTGGTATTTGGGGAACTGGGCTTAAACAAGTTGTTTTTGGATTAATTCTCGTACAATGGGTTTATTACGCAAGGGTCATTAGAGGAATGGTTCTAAGCCTGAAAGAACAGAACTATATTACTGCGGCTAAAATCAGTGGTTCTTCTACGTGGACCATCATGCAGAAGCATATTATTCCTAATGTTCTTCCTTCATTAGTGGTAATGGGAACATTAGAAATGGGTTGGGCGATAATGAATTTATCATCGATGTCCTTCTTAGGCCTAGGTGTACAGCCACCTACACCTGAGTGGGGGGCTATGATTCATGAAGGGAAGTCCTATATCAGAACAAATCCAGCATTAATGGTTTATCCGGGTTTAATGATTATGCTAGTTGTTGTTACCTTTAATTTATTAGGTGAAGCACTATCGGAGCGATATGGAATCAAACGCCGTTAATAAAAAAGGAATGATCAATGATGGAGACAAAAGACCAATATATCTTAAATGTAAGAGACTTAAATGTACAAGTGAAAACTGCTGAAGGTATGTCTACCCTTGTTAGAAATATTAATTTTGGCATGAAAAAGGGACAGGTATTAGGTTTAGTTGGAGAAAGCGGTAGTGGTAAAACGGTCACAAGTATGTCTATACTGCAATTATTAAATCGGAAAAACATGAACATCCAAGGAAGCATAACATTAAAAAATAAGGAATTAAATGGCTTAAAAGAAAAGGAATTGCGAGAATTTAGAGGGAAGGAAATTGCATTTATTATGCAAAATCCTATGAATGCCTTCACTCCTGTTTTTACAATAGGGCAACAACTTGTGGAAACAATTAGATCTCATACAACATTAAATAAAAAACAAGCTAAGGAGCTTGCAATTGATGTGATGCAAAGTGTAAACTTGCCAGATCCTGAAATAATATTTAAAAACTATCCTTTTCAGTTGAGTGGGGGTATGCTTCAACGGGTGATGATTGCCATGGCCGCCTGCTTACATCCCTCTGTTATCATTGCTGATGAACCAACTACAGCACTCGATCTTCATAACCAATTATTAGTACTCCGTTTGTTGGAAAGAATTCGTTCTGAATATGGCACATCCATTTTACTCATTTCTCATGATTTAGGAGTAATTTCGGAAATGGCAGATGATGTAATGGTAATGCAAAATGGTCAAATTATAGAAACTGCAAATGTATTCGATTTATTTGATAATCCACAACATGAATACACAAAAAGGCTGTTAAGAACAAGGCCGACTTTGTATTTTAAAAAACAACCGTACACTTATATGTTGTGATAGGTGAATCATTCTTAAGGGGGATACCAATGAGCTTATTGCAGGTTGAACAAGTAAGTCATAAATTTAATTCTAAGAGACTTTTTAAGACGAACAATCAATCAAATAATGTTCTTCATGATGTTTCCTTTTCTATCGAGGAAGGATCATGTTTAGGCTTAATTGGTACTAGTGGGGCTGGAAAAACCACCTTAGGAAAAGTGATACTAGGTATTCAACGTCCTCAACATGGAAAGGTTTTGTTTCAAGGACATGACATTTATAACGTAGACAAAGCAACCCAGCGAAAATTACGCCGTGATCTACAAGTTGTTTTCCAAGACTCCTATTCATCGGTTAACCCCAGAATGACAGCAGAACAAATTATAATGGAACCATTAGAGAACTATGAAAAGCTAACCATTGGTGAACGTAGAAGTAAAGTTGTTTCGCTACTGGAACGTGTAGGTCTAAGTGAAAAGGATTTAAAGAAGTTTCCTTATCAGTTTAGCGGTGGTCAATTGCAAAGGATTAACATTGCTAGAGCGATTTCCCTTAAACCGAAACTAATCGTCCTAGACGAATCGGTGAGTAGCTTAGATATGGTTACTCAAAGCTTGATACTAGAGTTATTAAAAGAATTAAAAGTAGACTTTGGCTTATCTTATCTATTTATTACCCATGATATTAAAGCTGCTTTTTCCATCTCTGATGCATTGGGGGTACTAGAAAAAGGAGAATTAATAGAGTATTACGAATCGAAAGATGAGTTTTTTCACTCAAGAAACCCTGTTATTTTAAGAATGAGGGAGTCTATTCTTGCTGAACATCCACGTTTTCGTTCACTAACGAAGAATGTAAAGATGGTATAAATACAATACAGTGAATCGAAAATGTTATCGTAGTGAAGATAGAAGCAAAAATGAAGGATGGATGTCACAACATACGTAAAAATGCTGTGACATTTTTGTTGTTTAAAGGGGATATTATATAATGTTGCAAAATTCTTTAAGTTCAGGCACTCTGAAGACATCTTTAACAAACAAACAATACATGGGCTTAGCATTACCCATTATTATTTCTCAAATAACAACTCCGCTTCTAGGAGCAGTTGATACCGCAGTAGTAGGTCAACTCCCTGATCCAAGCTATATAGGAGGAGTTGCCGTTGGTAGTATAATTTTTAATACATTATATTGGGTGCTTGTTTTTTTAAGGGTAAGTACATCCGGTTTTGCCTCTCAAGCCCAGGGTGCTAATAATCAAGATGAGATACTTTTCTCCTTAATACGTCCTATATTTATTGCAATAGTCATTGGTGGCTTATTTATCTTGTTTCAAGAAGCAATTAAGGGAGTAGCTTTTTGGATAATTACGCCATCGGCTGGAGTGATTGAACAAGCTGCATTATACTATGATATTCGAATTTGGGGAGCTCCCTTTACGCTCATAAGCTATACTATACTTGGTTGGCTTGTCGGTTTGTCATTTTTAAAGTTAACGGTATATTTACAAATTGGTATGAATGTTCTAAATATATTATTAGATGTTATGTTTGTTACTAACTTTAATATGGGTGTCGCAGGTGTTGCCATAGCTAGTCTAATTTCAGAAATTACAGTTGCATTAGTTGGTATTTTCATATTAATAAAGCTAAAGTTAGTCAATATCCCGTCAATTGTGTTAAAGAATGTCTTTCAAAAATCAGTATTTATCAAAATGATAAAGGTTAATCGTGATTTGTTTATTAGGTCGATTTGTTTGTTGACTGTCTATACCCTTTTTACTTCAAAAGGGGCACAGATGGGGGAAGTAGAACTTGCTGCTAATGCGATCTTATTTCAAATACATTTTTTAATGGCATATTGCTTAGGTGGCTTTGGAAATGCAAGCAGTGTATTAGTGGGTAGAGCAATCGGTGCAAATAATAGCCAATTGTTTTCAGACACAATAAAGCTTTCTTTAAAATGGGGAGTACTAACAGGATTCTTATTATCATCTTTGTTATATCTTTGTTCATCTTTTATTTATCCTCTTTTTACTTCAATTGATCAAATATTAGTAAGTGTTAACCAATACCAAGGCTGGCTTTTATTATTTCCTATAGTAGGTTTTTGGGGAATTATTTTAAATGGAGTTTTTTCAGGAGCGACAGAAGCTGCTCCAATCAGAAATTCATTTATAATTTCTATGATTATATTTTTGGTATTAATAAATATATTAATTCCGACTTTGGGTAATCATGGGTTGTGGATATCTTTTACTATTTTTACTCTGTTTCGTTCTCTTGTTTTGGGGTCTTATTTACCTAAATTGTCAAGAAGGCTATTTTAATTTATAATACAAAAAAATAGCTTTCTCACAGAGTTTTTATCCCCTGTAAAAAAGCTAATTATTTAATAATTATAATCATCGTCATTCATCGTTTCAACTACTGACATCAAGTAGCCATTACCAACAGCGCTAAAAAAGTCGTGATTGGTTGTGCTGGTTGATAATCCATTTAAAACAATTGGGTTAACATCTTCAGCTGAATCTTCAAATAATGGGTCAAGTCTTAGATTCATTAATGCTTTATTCGCATTATATTTTAAGAAAACTTTTACGTCTTCTGTCCACCCGATTTCATCATATAAATATTCAGTATAGCTACATTCATTTTCATATAATTGATATAGAAGTTGATATACCCACATTTTTAATTCTTCTTGTTCTTGTTGTGGTAATTCTTTAAATCCTAAACTAAACTTATAACCAATATACGTACCGTGGACAGATTCATCTCTAATTATTAACTTAATAACTTCAGCAACATTCATCAATTTTGATTTGCCTAAATAATACAATGGTGTATAGAAGCCGGAGTAGAATAAAAATGATTCTAAAAATACACTTGCTGCTTTACGTTGTAGATCTGTTCCATTTTCATAAATATCATCAATAATGTTTGCTTTTGTTTGGAGCGTTTCATGAAATTCAATCCACTCAAATATATCACGAATTTCTTGGTTGGTGTTGAGTGTACTAAAAATGTTAGAGTAACTTCGAGCATGTTCCGTTTCCATAAACTGAATATTGTTTAAAACATCTATCTCTAAATCCGTTCTAACATTCTTCCTTAGAGCTTCTATACCACTTCTTGATTGAAGTGTATCCAATAGGGTTAGCCCACCAAATACTTTTTCAACTAACCTTTTTTCAATTTCACTTAGCTTTCGCCAATCTTGCTTATCTTTTGATACAGGCATTCTCGTTGATAACCAAAATTGACTTGTTAACTTTTCATAAGTTAATTTATCAACCATATCTTCCACAGCGTTCCAGTTCGTCGCCGTATATATTTTTTTATTCACGTATTATCCCCCTAAATACTACAAGATTCACAGTAATTTGCTCCAAGTTCTTCTCCATCTCCCGTATAGGTCCGAACATAATAAACAGATTTTACACCTTTTTTCCAAGCGTAATTACGAAGTATATTTAAATCTCTAGTTGTTTTCTTAGTAGGATAATCACTATCGATCTTCCATTCATACATGCCTTCAGGTAAGTCTTCTCTCATAAATAGAGTCATACTTGCACCTTGGTCAATGTGTCTACCAGCAACGGCATAGGTATCAATAATTTTTCTTTGGTCCATGTCATATGCAGAGACATAATATGGAATCGTTTCATCAGATAAACCTGGAGCTGGATAATAAACTTTACCACGTTTACCTTCCGTTCTTTCTTCAATTCTTTGAGTAATTGGGTGAATGGAAGCCGTTGCTTCATTTACATAACTAATTGATCCCGTCGGTGCAACTGCTAATCTATAAGCATTATAGATACCATGCTTCATAACAGACGCTTTTAGTTCCTTCCAATCTTCATGCTTTGGTATAAAAATACCTTCAAACAATTTTTTTGATTCCTCATATTTAAAGTCAAATTCAGGTTCATTTAAATATAAGTCAAAATAAGAACCATCCGCGTAAGCAGATTTTTCAAATTCAAAGAAAGTCTCATTCCGTTCAATGGAAATATTATTACTTTCTACTAATGTCCAATAGTTTAGTAGCATGAAGTATGCATCTACAATTTCTAAAGCTTGAGGGCTACCATAATGAATTTTATTCTTGGCTAAAAATCCATGAAGATTCATAGCTCCTAGTCCAACCGAGTGATACATATCGTTACCATTCCTGACAGAAGGTACAACATCAATACTAGAAGTATCTGTTACAAATGTTAATGCTCTTAGCATGGTTCTTACAGATTTTCCAAAGTCAGGGGAAGCCATTAATTGAACAACATTAGTAGAACCTAGGTTACAACTAACATCATTACCTAAGAACTGATAGGTTTGATCATTATTTATAATAGATTGACGTTGAACTTGGAAAATCTCTGTACATAAATTAGACATGGAAATAACACCATCGACTGGATTAGCTCTATTAGCATGATCAATGTTAATAATATACGGATAACCACTTTCATTTTGGATATTACTTATTTCGGTTTCTAATTCACGAGCCTTTATTTTTGTTTTACGGATGTCTTTATTATTCACCATGTTTTCATATTCTTTCGTAATATCAATGCTTGAGAAAGGTTTACCATAAGCTTTTTCCACATCATGAGGAGAAAACAGATACATTACGGAATTCTTTTTTACTAACTCATAATATTTATCTGGAACAACTAATCCTAAAGATAATGTTTTAATCCGAACCTTTTCATCGGCGTTTTCTTTACGAACGGAAAGAAAATCAACCACATCTGGGTGGAAAATATTCAAATAAACAACCCCGGCGCCATCCCTTGCTCCGCCTTGATTGGCATAAGAAAAAGAATCTTCATATAATTTCATGACCGGAACAATACCGTCAGCTAACCCATGAACTCCTTTAATCGGATCATTGTTAGCTCTTATATCTGTAAGGTTTAGTCCAACCCCACCACCAATTTTAGATAATTGTAGGGCAGAATTAATACTTCTACCAATACCATTCATATCGTCTGAAACATTTAATAAGAAACAGGAAACCATTTCCCCTGCCCTCTTTTTAGCAATATTTAAAAATGTTGGTGTAGCAGGTTGATAGCGTTGATTAATTAACTCGTCTGCTAAACTAATCGCTAATTCTTCATTTCCATTGGCTAATACTAGCGCATTGAATGCTAATCTATCTTCATATCTTTCTAGAAACCATTTACCATCATCTGTTTTCATAGCATATTGAGAATAGAACTTATAAGCACCCATAAAACTACGAAAACGGAATTTACTTTCATAGATTTTTTTGAAAAGTTTCTTAACAAAACTTTTCTTATATTGATTTAAGAAATCATCTTTGATGTAATTATTTTCTACTAAGTAATCTAATTTTTCTTCTAATGAATGGAAAAACATCGTATGGGGATTAACAAATTCCAGGAAGTAAGCCTTGCAAGCTTCATGGTCTTTGTTAATCTGGATCTTGCCATCCTTTACTATGTTTAACAAGTTATTCAGCGTGAAATATGTTTCTTCTGCTTTATTAGACATTAATTGAGGAGACTGCAAACTTATTCACTTCCTTTTTAAAGTTATCTACATCTTTATCTGTACCGGCGTATTCAAATGTGAAAATCAATGGCTTACTATATTTAGCAGATAATTCTTTTGCATTTACACAATACAAATCATCAAAATTAAGATTTCCACTAGAGGCAAAACCTAATAGGTGTTCTTTATTACCTTTATAATCTATAAAATCACTAACTTCTTCTGTAATCATATTTTCATAGGATGGAACTACAACAATATAATCTTCGGAAACTTCATGGAATGGATTAGTAGGATTGATTTCATGTGACTTCATATCGACTCGTTCTACAAAGTCTTTAACATTACCAGTTATAGTCATATAAACTAATAGCACAATTTATCAGTCCTTTAATGTTTGAAGTTTCTCAGGATTAAAGCCAGAAATGTATTCATCAGGAGACATGCCTTCCTTGATTACTATTGGCATTGTCATAAAACCAAGTCCCTTGAATTGTTGAATTTTCTCTTCTCTTTCATTTGGATTTAGATCCTCATCAATGTTAATAGATTGGAAAGCTATTCCTGCTGCACCTAATACATTTTTAGTCATCATACACTTTGGGCAATTATTTTTAGTATAAACTGTAACCATGATACCACTCCTATTGTATAAAATTGATTTTAATTGTCTTCTAAGGTCACGGCTTAAAAATGGCCTAAGGCAAAAAAAAAGCCGTTCCTATTAACATGAACGGACAAAAAACGACAGTAGAATAACAATAAAAATACGCAAGCAAATCGCGCTTTCGCATCTCAACAGACTGCAGCTCATCTAAGACTTTCCATTTTGAAAGTAAAATAAAAGGACAGTATGTAACTATTTATCCTATCGTTTTCCGTTCTTACTCTCCGAAGAAAAGAAACACTAGTAAGTTTGGCGATCTATTGACTTAGGTCATCATCCTGAGAACCTTCTCGAAAATTACTATGCGGGGTAGTCACGGATTAACTGTCTTCCCTTTTAAGACAAAGATGTCGCCTACACTTACATTACTATATATGGTGCAGTAGATATTTGTTTTCTACAATATATTGAATTTATCATAATTTATTTTATTCTGCAATCCTATTTATAATAAAATAGATTATTAAAAGTTAAATAAGTATATTTTAAATTAGGGTAATAAATAATCTCTTTATATTCTATCATAAAAACACTGAAGTAGTTTCTTTTCTGTAATTTTTCTTCTTAAAGGGCTTAAGGTGATGTAATGACCGCTCGAACTATTGATATACAAGGTAATTAGCCGATTTTGCTAACATAATGTTTAAATTTGAGACTTCTTATTTAGTCTTTATAACTTTTGAGAAGTCTTTTTCTTGCTTAAGTGACAAGAAACTATTTCCAATATTTGTTTTGTATTAAGACATTAATGATGCCAAAAGGGTATTAAGGAAAAAATATATTTTCAACTTCTTGTTTTCCTTTGGTTTGAACTACTAGCTTTTGCAGAATATTTTCCGATCCATTCATTTTACCTTTTGCATATATGTGTTTAATAGAATTATTTATCGTATTTATCCCTTTTTGATAAAGTTCTGCTATAACCTCGATAACATATTAAAATCAACAATAAATCTCTTCAATTTTACAAAAAATTTACCAAATTTAAACAAATTCCCTACATTCAATTAATAAACATCCCATAAAATGAAATTTGTGGTTTAAAAATATACAATAGAAAAGGAGAAATGAAAAAAGTATGAAATTTATGAAAAAAATAACAGTAATACTACTACTTGTAGTGCTAACTATGGGTACTTTTGAGCTTCCTATTCTAGCCGCTAGTCAAAATTCTAGTCAGGAAGATACAAAACCTTCAAAGCCACAAGGGACTACTGGAGAGATAAATACAAATCCTCCTGAAGTTGAGCAACCTTTACCAGTAGTCGATAATGGCGGAAATGCCAATGATTCACAATTAAAGAATATAGCTTTGACTAATCCCTTTATAAGTATCTTAGATGGTTTTGATCAAGTATGGTCTATGAATCAACCAGACTGGAGAAATGGAATAGCGTTAACTATACCAGGTGCAAATGGGAAGGTTGCTAAATATGGTGACGGACCTACCGTTTATTTTGATGGATATAAAAATGATCAGACAAAGGTAGTAGCAGATAAGAAAACATATGCTAACGAAGAAATCAGAGATCCACAGACTTGGAAAGCTAATATTAAGTATGTAGAAGACGTTACTAATAACAGAACGGATGAAGAGGCTTTAGCGGCCTATTATGATGATCAAAGAGATAAGATCTATAGTATGATGGATGCTTTTGGTCCGTTGGCTAATGACTATGTAGAAATGGTAAATCCAAATACAGATGTTGTACGAACTATAGATGAAATGGACAAGGTGTTAGAAGAAGAAACAGCGGAAGATCAAAGTCAAGGAATGGGACCAGATTGGGTTAATACTGAGCTTTCAGGTATGTTAGGTTTAGTAGATGTAATTAGATTCAGGAACCCATCATCTTCAAGTCCTTCTAAATACTTTTTCTCATCTCCAAGACCATGGAGAATGAATTCAAACGGTGAAGTGATAGAAGTTGTTGATGAGAATGGAATGCCTGTTTGGGATACAATAGGTAGCGGAGAACCAACAACAGAAGATTTACCTTTAGGTGGAAAAAAGGAATCAGGAGAAAAACATTTTCAACAATATGAAACAAACGTTAAGGTAATTCCTGCGTTAGAATATGTAAAAAGAAAAGCGGAAGACGGAAGAGGAAAAGACGGAGCATTCCCAAGTGGTCATACAAGCGCAGCTTATTTATCATCATTTGCTTTTGCTTATGCTACACCAGAAAGATATTCAGAATTTCTAGCTAGAGCAGCTCAAATGGGAGAAAACAGAATAGTATCTGGGATGCACTCACCACTTGATGTTATAGGTGGAAGAATACAGTCTACAGCTATGACGGCATATGCATTAAGTAGAGAAGCCAATAAAGAAGTAAAAGACAAGGCTTATGAAAATACTGGAGAAGTATTTGGAGAATTAGCAGAAGCTAAAAACATGAGTTTGTATGAATATGCACATACTGTAACAGAAGAATATACATTTGAAAGTGCATACGATGAACAAAAATGGGAAAATCATGATGCAAATAAAGCATTCTATCGAGAAAAACTTACATACGGATTACCTCAGACTGGCATAAAAGGTTTAGACCCTGTAGTACCAAAAGGGGCTGAAGTTTTATTGGAAACTCGTCAACCTTACTTAACAGATGAACAACGTAGAGAAGTATTATATACAACTGAGATTGAATCTGGTTACCCTGTAATTGACGAATCCAATGGTTGGGGAAGAATCGATTTGGTAACAGCAGCTGATGGATACGGTGCGTTTTTAGAGAATGTAACGGTAGACATGGATGCCTCCAAAGGAAGATTTAATGCACATGACTGGTGGAGAAATAACATTAATGGCGAAGGTATGCTTACCAAAAAAGGAACTGGAATTCTTACATTGACGGGAGATAACAGTTATACAGGAGGTACATTGCTGCAAGAAGGAACATTAGAAGCTACTTCTGCGACTGCTTTTGGTGAAGGCGATCTTTATGTAGAAAATGGTACAGTTTTAGTTAATGTAGATGAACCACTGAATGTAAATGGTAACTTAACAATGGAAGCTGGAAGCCTAGATATTGCAATAGATAATGACAAAACGCAACTAAATGTAGATGGACTGTTATACCTTGATGGTGGGGATCTGAATTTGGATCTTTCTAATTATGAAATAGACAAGGCTGCGAATATTACTTTAATGACTGCTGACCAGGTGAAAGGTAATTTCGATAATATAACAGCAGATGATTACGAGGTAACTGTCACTTATAACAATAATAGTGTTGTTGCACATATCCAAGCAATCGATACTTCTGATCCAGGTTCACCAGATCCTGAAGATCCTGAAGATCCAAAAGACCCTGTCGATCCAGAAGGTCCTGAAGACTCAAAAGATCCAAAGAAACAAACCAGTGTTACCTTATCACCTGACGTTATCAATGGTGAGGCAACGATTGAAACAGATTCGCTAAATCAGCTTGCTGATAATGGTGAATTACGGATAGATTTACGTGATCATAATGATTCTGTTAATCTAGCATTTACTTCTGACCAAATAAAATGGCTGAAGGAGCATCGTATAACGATCTTCATTCAGTTGAAAAATGTCAGCTTGCAACTTGCTGCCTCCAATTTCACTAATGCATCCGAGGCTGCATCAATTCAGTTAGAGCGTTTAGCTGATATAGATCAAGCATTGAGTGTGGTCTATGATTTTGAAATCAAACAAGGTGAAAAAAGAATAACTACCTTCGACGAAAAAGTGACTCTGACATTTTCTGTTGATAATAACAAAGTTAATGATAAAGATCGGGTGCAACTTTTCTATTGGAATCCTGAACTAGAAGAATGGGAAGCAATCGGCGGAGAGTGGCAAGATGGAAACGTGACAGCGCAAACCGATCACTTCAGCACCTATACCGTTTTTGAACAGGAAGAAATAGAACAACAGCCTGTAACGGAAGACAAACAAAAACTACCGGAAACTGCTACTACGATCTATCAGTATTTATTAGCAGGGTTTTTACTCTTCTTAAGTGGTATGTTCTTCCTCTTCATGAGAAAAAGAAAAGCCTAATCGTTTAGATAGCTGAATATATGAAAATATCAAACAAAGAAAAAAACCAAATCTCAAATGATTTGGTTTTTTTCTTTGTTTTGTATCTATGTTAATAATTATTATACGGAATCACAGCAATTGACGAATCTTAACTTAACCTTAAACCTATCCTAAATATCATATAGACTAAAAGATTGCTTATTGATGTAAAGAAATCTATGGAGGTTTCTATTAAAAATAATGATTTAAAAAAACAAATCTATTATTTTCTTCCCTATGTAGTTTCGTCTATGTGTATCCGTTACACAAACTGGGTAAAAAATGTAAAGAAAGAGTAAAAAGAGGATCTATTCCACAATATTAAAGTATTTCAGGACATTTTTTGATGGACAACCGAATATAAATACAAAAGATATTTTAAATAAAAGGATTTGCCGAAAAGAATCTATCTTTACAGAACTTTGCTCTTTTATTTTAATGTCGGACAATCTTTATTTTTGTATTAGTTCTGCTTGGCGTAGCAGTATTAGTAGAATTGCTTAATTACATAAGTAGCTTATGCCGTATCATCGACAAGGCACAAAGGAGTACAACTCTGTTAAAATCGTCGTAACAGACGAGATTGACGAACTTATAACACATAGCATTTTCTACACGGCTCTATTATCAGTGCGAGAAATAAGCTCAAAATCAACTGGACGCCTGAGGTCGAGCAAAAGGTGTTGCGGAGTCTATATAAGGATTTTGACCAATCTATTAATTACTAATACTCTTTCTGTCCTCTATAAACGAAAAATGCCCAATATGTCTTTCGGTAGGGTCTAACATCATAGATTCAGATAAATTGGATTGCTGTTTAAAAGTATAGTTTAACATTTTGCTAACATTTCTCTGATATGATCAAAACATCGCTTAGTTAATATTCTGATAAGAAAATTATTGCATAGGTTAATTACCTTATAGCACTAATAATTATTCGTAAAAAGCAAACCTCATTGTTAGCGATATTCATATTAGTTGTATTTTTGGTATATTACTGTCTTACTGTGTATTGCCTAGTAAAATATAATAATGGAAATTATTTAAATAGGGGGATGGATAATTTTGAATAATAATACGCAATTGGATTTAAAAAATAAAAAAATCATTGTCCTTGGAGGAGATGGGTTTTGTGGATGGCCAACCAGTTTGCACCTGTCGAACTTAGGTCACGAAGTTGTGATTATTGATAATCTGTCGAGACGTAACATTGACTATGAATTAGAAGCGGAATCATTAACACCGATCCAACCGATTGGGACGAGGTTAACTGCATGGGAAGAGATAAGCGGAAATAAAATAGATTTTTATAATATTGATATTGCCACGTACTATGATGAGCTTCTCCGAGTGATAATTAAAGAGAAACCAGATGCAATTATCCACTTTGCTGAGCAACGTTCAGCGCCTTATTCAATGAAATCTTCTAAACACAAAAGATATACCGTAAACAACAATTCTAATGCGACACATAACGTATTATGTGCAATTGTTGAATCTGGACTTGATATCCATCTCGTACATTTAGGTACTATGGGTGTTTATGGATACGGTACGGCTGGTGTCAAAATTCCAGAAGGTTATTTGGATGTGGAAGTGAAAACAGAAACCGGTGATCGGGTACATAAACAAATTCTTTATCCGACCAATCCTGGCTCCGTTTATCATATGACAAAGTCCCAAGACCATTTACTTTTCCAATATTATAATAAAAACGATAATGTGAGAGTAACAGATCTTCATCAAGGGATTGTATGGGGAACAAATACAATGGAGACTAAGCTTGATGAGAGGTTGATTAATCGTTTTGATTATGATGGTGATTATGGAACGGTTTTGAATCGCTTTTTAATGCAAGCGGCTGTTGGTTATCCTATTACTGTACATGGATCTGGGGGACAAACACGTGCGTTTATACATATTCAAGATACAGTTAGATGTATTCAACTAGCAATTGAGAATCCACCTGCACGAGATGAAAAAGTAATGATATTTAACCAAATGACAGAAACGCACTGTGTGAGAGATTTAGCAAAGCTAATTAGTGAACTGACAGGCGGGGAAATCGCTTATGTAGATAATCCAAGGAAAGAAGCTCCCGAAAACGAATTACATGTTAAAAATGATCTTTTCTTATCGAAAGGTTTAAAGCCTATTATGTTAAATGATGGATTATTGCAAGAAGTGACAAAGGTTGCTAAACAATATGCTTATCGCGCCGATCACGCAAAAATACCAGCTAAGAGCATGTGGACGAAAGAACAAAAACCAGGAATTCCAAGGAAAGTAGTAGATCCGGTTTAAGTCAAAATTTCCTGGGCAATTTTTGTTGATAATAAAGGTATACAGTATAGTTAATAATTATCTTCAAAGACTCACTGTATGTAAATCTGTGTAAACAAAAAACACCTAAAGGTGAGTGTACTTTTATGCGAATTGCAATAATTACAGAAACGTTTCTACCATCTACAGATGGGATTGTAACAAGATTATGTGCATCGATTCGATGGTTGGAAAATCAGGGGCATGATGTGATAGTGATTGCACCTGATTTAGGTGTATCAGACTTTGAGGGTATTCCAATTGCTGGGGTACCCGCATATACTTTCTTCTTATATAAAGACAAAAAGTATTCCTTTTTGTCACTTAAAGTAAAGAAACACCTGAAAGATTTTCAACCAGATATTGTACATGTCGTTAATCCGGCCTTTCTCGGGGTAACTGGTATTTATTATACAAAGCAATTAGGATTACCTTTAGTAGCTTCTTATCATACGCACGTTCCAAAATATGCAGAATATTATCGTGTCCCGTTCTTAAAGCCAATTCTTTGGTGGTATTTCCGTTCTTTGCATAATAGAGCGGATGTGAACCTCTGTACTTCAAAATCTGTATTGGAAGAATTAAAACAGAAGCGCTTTAAAGATGTCCATTTTTGGAAACGAGGGGTCGATACTGTGCAGTATCAACCAGATCACTTTGATGTAAAAATGCGTGATAGGCTAACGCGTGGTAATAAGGATAAGAAATTATTACTCTATGTAGGTAGACTTGCTCCGGAAAAGGACATAGAAAAGATTCGTAAGGTATTGGAACAGTCTGATGACTATTGCCTTGCGATTGTGGGAGACGGTCCACACCGTGCTTATTTAGAAGATTACTTTAAAGAAACAGACACGGTATTTACTGGTTTTTTACATGGAGATGAGCTTGCTTGTGCCTATGCTTCATCGGACATATTTGTGTTTCCTTCTACAACAGAAACATTGGGACTTGTGCTATTAGAAGCAATGTCTTCTGGTTTACCTGTTGTTGCTGCACAAAGTGGTCCAACGAGTGAGCAAGTTGAACATGGTAGAACAGGATTGCTTTACAATCCGGACCATGAAGGTGATTTTGTTCAATGTGTTCTAAAACTTAAGGATGATCATTATCGTAGGTTATTAGGTATGGAAGCGCACAAAACGAGTCAAGCAATTGGTTGGGATGCACCTTCTAGCCAATTGTTAACCTTTTATAAAAAGACGGTGAAACAATACCATCGTTCATCTGTACTTGTAAGAGAAAGCAATTGATAATATTACAACCAAAGCGGTGTTTGGAATGAAATTTCTTAAACGGTATAAAAATGGCTTTATTGAATTTGGAAAATATAGTGTGATAGGAATCGTGTGTGCTGTACTAGATATTGGTATACTCAATGGAATTCTATATTTTTACCCTACAAATGATACGGTTTTGTTAACTACCTATAATTCTTTGTCTTATATGGTAGCTATTTTAAATAGCTATTATTGGAATTCAAAATATACATTTAAAATTAAAAAATCAAAGAAGCAATTTGCAGTTTTTGTCGTTCAAGCATTCGTGAGCTTGTTGATCGCAAATATTGTCTTTATTGGCGGATTGAGAGTATTTGAATTGACTTCCACTCTTCCGAACTGGCTTCAAACAAATATAGCAAAGGGACTATCCATGTATTTATCCTCCCTAGCAAGCTTCTTTTTCAATAAATACTTTGTATTCAAAAATCATTGGGAAAGAGGACTAGAGTAGTTGAATGAAAAGGGGAGAGCTTAATTAGCTCTCTCCCTTTTATGATTATGGAGCAGTGCAATCAAATATGTAGTCAGATCGTTAAAGCGGAACATAAGAAGGCGATTTATACTCCAAGTCACAACAACGCTTTTTATTTTTCATAATCAGCTTTACATTGTGTTTAGGTTCCCAATTCATCCAAAAGCATCTTCCTTATTATTCCTTGTACTTATCTGGAGAGCTATGCAAGGTTTGAAATAATTCTAGCACTCTCCAATCCCAGCTACTTTCTTCTACTTTAAAAAACCATCTTTTCAGCACATGATTTAATCTTTTATAGTATTTTTTTCTGTTTATCATGTCACTTCTAGAAATTAATAGTTTTTAGTATAAAATCTTCACTCTCTGTGTCAAATAGTCAGACAAACATCTAATTTATTCTATTAAAATTCATGATTTAACATTTCATTAACATTTCTTTAGCATCATATAATTATCCCTCCTTATAATTTAGATAGATAATCAAAAAGAACAATAATTTAAAAGGGAGGGGAAAAAAGTGAAAGAAGAAACAATGGAGTACACTGATTCATCATATACACAAGAAGACAGGGAAGAGGTGAAAAAAATCTTACAGCAGTATAATCCACCAAAAGATAGTCTTATCGATCAGATAAAAGTGTTAGATGAAAAAGCAAAACGACAGGGGTTAATTGTTTCTATTGTGATAGGAGTGGTTGGTTCTTTAACACTTGGTTCGGGAATGTGTCTAGTTTTACTGACTGATATACTTCCATGGGGGATTATTACAGGTGTTATAGGAATGTTAATTATGGGTCTAGCCTTTCCCGTGTACTTATCATTTCTTAAGAAGGGGAAGGCTAAGTATGGAGAAGAAATAAGAAAATTAAGTGAGGAGCTATTAAATCAATAGGATTTATAACGATGTGCGTTTATTAAAAGATCAGAACAAAATGAACGGTGTGCTTATACCTATCTATGGTGAGCAATAAATGATTTAGTTAAAAGAATAAAAGAATCTGATTTTAGATGTTTCAGATTTCGTGGGTGATCAATAATGAAGTCAATACCTTATATGAATGACATAAAAGAATATCAACGTGTTTCGTTCTCTAAACTAAGAGGCAAATTTGTAATGACGATCTATGTCATTTTAAATCTTCTAGTAGTTATAACACTATATCATTCAGCAACCCAGGGTGATTGGGGAAATGTTTTTACTTGTATCAAGGTACTACTATTATTCATCATGCTGTCTTTACTTGATAGGATATTAAAAGTAGAATTGCCGTCCATATTATTCGTTTCTGTGCAGTTATTTATATTTGCTGCAATGATTTTGGGAGAAGTACAAGCATTCTATATTAGGTTTTCATACTGGGATACTATGCTACATACGATAAATGGTTTTCTATTTGCTGTGTTTGGATATATAATACTAAATATAATAGATGGTCAAAATCCAAGTAATAGAAGCATTGTCAAGCAAATTCATTTCATATTTACAGCACTATGCTTCTCTATGACTGTTGGAGTTATATGGGAATTCTATGAATTTGTGATGGATAGTTTTTTTGGTAGAGATATGCAGAAAGACACAATTATACGTACAATTAATTCAATGAAAATCAATGAATCTACTCATTCAGTAACAGTTTTTAACAATATAAATGATGTAACCATAAATGGCAAGAACCTCGACCTTGATGGTTATTTAGATATAGGACTCTATGATACAATGAGTGATCTTTATGTTAACTTTATAGGAGCGTTTATATTTTGTCTCCTTCTTTATTTTAGTTATAAGGCAAGCTCTAAGTGTAAAATATTTCGATCCTTGATCACTAGTACAAGAAGAAGGTGAAAATTGTTCATGTAAGTTCAATCTGTTTTGAGAATTTAAACACTAGGTTAAGTTTATCCGGTTATACTTTAAGCCGTAGCCTTATAATTAAGACAGTACGAAAACCGTGACATTACACTTTTTTTATAAATGAGGTAGCTTTTCATAAAGAAAAATAAGCAGAACATATGAAAAAGTAATAAAGGGATGAGGATAAGTATGCGGAAGGTTACAAAAGAAAAAGGGAAGTATAGTTTGTTCTCATTCAACAATATTTTAATTTTTTTCTTCTTAACGTTTTTGGTTGGTTCAGTCAATATTGCTTTGTATGTAAATATTATGGATTCCTACGATATTCTAGTGGAAGTATTTCTTTTCGGAAATCTGCTATTTATAAGCATAATATTTAGTGTGTTTGATGCAGTTCGGAGGAAATTTACGATAGAAAAGCCTGTACGTAAAATTTTAGGGGCAGTAGAGAAGATATCAAAGGGAGAATTTGGAACCCAGGTCGCTACTCATCATACAAAAAGAATGAATGAATTTGATGAAATTATTGCAGGTATCAACAAGATGTCAGATGAACTTGCAAAGGTAGAGACATTGAAAACAGACTTCATATCCAATGTTACCCATGAGATCAAGACACCGCTTGCTATTATTCAAAACTATGCGACGTTACAGCAAAATGAATCACTGTCGGATGAAAACAGAATTGAATATGCGCAGACTATTTCAGATGCAACAAAAAGGTTATCAGGTTTAGTAACAAATATTCTGAAATTAAATAAACTTGAGAATCAAGAGATTTATCCAAAAGTAGAGGAATACAACATTAGTGAGCAGTTGAGACGCAGTCTGCTTTCATATGAAGAGGTATGGAATGAAAAGAATTTAAATATTACAGCTGACATTGAGGATGCAATTGTATCTTGTGATGAAAACCTTTTAGAAATTGTATGGAATAACCTTATTTCCAATGCAATTAAGTTTACTGATCCAGGTGGAGAAATAACAATCACACTAAAAAATAAAATAGATTCAATAGAAGTGAAAGTTCAGGACACAGGCTGTGGAATTGATAAAACAACCGGATTGCATATCTTTGATAAGTTTTATCAAGGAGATACATCCCACGCGAAGGAAGGTAATGGTTTAGGACTTGCCATGGTAAAAAGGGTTGTTGACATTTTAGCGGGTGATATTTCTGTTGAAAGTAGACTAGGTATAGGAAGTACTTTTATAGTGGAAATTAAGAAATAGTCATTATTAGAATTATAAATTAGCAAAACAGAATGCTGGATATTGATCCAAGCGTCTGTTTTTTTTATTGTTTATGAAATTACAAATTGGCATGTACACAATTATAGTATTAAGTCCAAAATCTTGATGGCTGCTTAAGCTAATGGTATCTATCGTTTGTACATTCCATCGACCAAGACCCTTTTCAACCATATTTAGTCAGCCTAATCTATCTAAGAAGCAGCTTTTAAATACACTTTGTTAACATTTAAATATTCCGTTAATAATTCGTTCACTTCTTATAAATATGTTTCGTCCATAATGACATCAAGACAGCTCTAGTGCAAATATCATCTATATTACCTAGCCTTCGGTGTATTGTTATTGTAAGAATGCCATTGTGACAAGCTGTCATGACATTAATGGAATAAGTGCGTCATGGTACTTCATGTTAACAATTTATTAATATATCCATGATATACTGAAATCTAAAAAAGGAGTTAGACAGTGAATAAGATATTGGTTGTAGAAGATAACGATAATTTAAATAAAGTGGTATGCAAACATCTAAGTGATCACGGATATTCTGTCATTAGTTGTTTGAATGCAAATGATGCATTAGCACAACTATCAGAACAAATGGTAGATATGATTATTTCTGATATTATGATGCCAGAGATTGATGGATTTGAACTTGCAAGTTCGGTCCGAAAACTAAATAATACAATACCTATTCTTTTTATGTCAGCTCTAGATGACATATCCTCGAAGCGAAAAGGATTCAGGTTAGGAATTGATGATTACATGGTAAAACCTCTTGAATTGGACGAATTAATTATGCGTGTGGAGGCTTTAATCCGACGAGCAAATATTGTGAATGAAAGGAAACTCACAGTAGGAGATTTGGTATTGGATGTGGATGAGATGACCACGTATCTAGATGGGGAAGAGGTTCAGGTAACAGTAAGAGAGTTTCATGTATTATATAAACTTCTCTCTTATCCAAAGAAAACATTTACACGAGCACATTTAATGGATGAGTTTTGGGGATATGAGACAGAAACAGACCCTAGATCGGTTGATGTTTACATTACTAAGCTTCGCAGTAAATTTAAAGCATGCAAAGCATTTGAAATCGTTACGGTTCATGGACTTGGATATAAAGCAGTACTACATGAAGAAAACAAATAGATATGCCCCAAGAGTTAAGTAGAAACGTGAATAAGTATGTATCGAAAAAAACAATAAAAGAGGATAGAAATCGCGGAGGATATGGAGGGGTGAAAAATGGATGAAAATAAGGGGAATGGTGGGTATAGCTTCACTTATCATGCGAGTGAAAAGCAGAAAATTCGTAGAGAGGTAGAACTGATCCGTAACCAGTATTTAGAGGAAGATGGGACCAGCGATAAATTGGAGCGATTGAAAGCGTTGGACAACAAGGTTAAAAAAACTCCCATTATTATATCTTGGATTATTGGTGTAGTTGGCACTTTGGTTTTTGGTGGTGGGTTAAGCTTATATATGGCATTAAGTCATGAAATAGCAGGGATTATTACCGCAATACCTGGAGTTGTAATGATTTTGCTCGCAAATCCATGTTATAAGGCATTGCTAAAAAAAAGAAAAGAAAAATATTCATTGGAGGTAATTACATTAAGCAATGAGTTATTAGAGGAAATTTAATACGCGGAATCAGGGCTGAAACAGCTAACTCAATATAAATGGTGAAAATTCCTTTCATAAGCGGGAACTTCCTCTTTAAAATCCCCTCTTTAACGAGCTCAATTTCAGTATTTAATCGATAAATATCTGCTTATCTCACTTTTGCTGTTTACTCGATTAAGGATAAAGCACTTAAAAACACAGGGACAGATCAAGTTACACTTTAGGGGAGTTTATCAATAATATCGAATTGATAATGAGGTAGTAAACTTGGAAGGAAGATAGGGGATGATATAAATTGGATAAACGATTTGGATGGGCATATATTGGAAGTGGAAGTATAGCACAAAAAACTGCTAATCAAATACTTGCTAAAGGTGACCATAAGATCATATCAGTCTGGTCTAAACACAAAGAAAATTCAGATAAATTTGCTAAGAAATACAATTGTTTAGCATTTGAAAGAATGGAAGATGCTATACAAGCGCAAGGGGTAGAAGGTGTTTACATAGCGACACCACACACGGCACACTTTAACAATGCATTGCTGGCCTTGAAATGCCAAAAGCCTGTCTTAATTGAAAAACCAATTACAGTAAATACAAAAGAATTAAAGATGCTGTTAGAATACGGAACTAAACACAACTTGTATATAGGGGAAGCAATGTGGATGAAATTTAATCCATTAGCTAAATTTATAAACGAATATGTTAAAGCAGGGAATATAGGGGATATTTTAGAGTTGGATGCTAGTTTTTGTGTTTGGTCTCCAAGAAGAAAAAGGGTTAATAGACCTGAGTTAGGAGGGGGAGCTTTACTTGATTTAGGAGTTTACCCTATAACATACAGTCATATGTTATTAGGAAAGCCATCAGCTATTGATGCCAAAACGAAATTAAACAAATTTGGTGTGGATGGTGATGATGAAATTAGACTAATTAATAAAAATGATTCAGTAAGTAATATATCAACTTCCATCTTTAAATATAGTATGATTCAGACAAATATAATAGGAAATAATGGGAAAATCAAGGTGCCTAATTTTTTTTCTGGTAACAAAGCAGTTATAACATCCGATGGGAAAAAGTTTGTCTATAAAACGGATGGTAGTAGTTATACCTATCAATTTAATAAGGTGGCTCAGGATATTAGGCTAGGAAAATTAGAAAGTGAAGAGGTACAGCATAAAGATAGTCTTGAAATAATGGAAATAATGGACGAGTGTAGAAAGCAATTTGGGGTCTATTACAAAAATGATGGAGCCTAAAGAAAAAGGATAATTTTTGCAACTTTCTGCGAATCCTTCTCTCTTTTTTAAAATGATTATTTAAAATATTGCATTAGTCCTTGTTATCAGGAGGATGGTTATTTAAGTGAGGTGAGAGTGAAATGCTAACATTGAGAATATTAATGCAGGATTCTCATAAGTGGACTGAACTTATGAGAATCTTTTTTAAAAAAATAAAGTAGTTGATTGCTATTTTTCATTTCATTTTGTGTAGTGATGTGTATATCATCATATTTCAGAAAATAGTAATTTTATGTTAATTGTTATTTAATGTAAACTTATTCATTTCATTTTTAAGCCCAAAAGCAACTTTATTTAGCTGTTCTGCAGAAGAAGAAATTTCTTCATTTGAAGCTGATTGTTCTTCAACTGATGCAGCTACATTTTGTACACTAGATGATATTTGTGCTGTATCACTAGTGATAACTCTAATGATTTCTATAGTCGTTTTAGCTTTTTCATTCACCTCTAACGACCTACTATTGACCATTTTTGACTGGTCACTGATCTGGTGAACATATTCTACAATATGCTTAAAGGCTTCACCACTTTTGTTCATAATATTAGTGCCTTCCTCAACTACTGTTGTTCCATTTTTAATTGAACTTACAGCATTAACAGTTTCCTTTTGGATTTCAGTTATCAGTTTACTAATATTTCCGGCCGCTTCGCTGGACTCTTCTGCCAATTTGCGAACCTCATCAGCTACCACAGCAAATCCTTTACCAGCTTCACCAGCTCGAGCAGCTTCAATGGAAGCATTTAAGGCCAGAAGATTGGTTTGTTCAGCTATTGATGTAATAAGAGAGACAATTTTACTAATTTCCTTTGATTTCTCACCAAGTGCATTAATGATTGCGGACGATTCTTTAACAGATGTCTGTATTAAATCCATCTTAGAAATGGTTCCCTCTATTAACTCAATTCCCGAATTTGCTTGATTATTCGTTTCATTTGATAGCTGATAAACAGATTGAATTGAAGCTGTGACGTTACCCATTTCATCAGCGACTAATTGTGCTAATTGTTCTAAGTCCAAAATTTTATTTACTTGCTTTTCTGAACTAGAGGCAATTTCTTGAATAGCACTAGAAATTTGGTTGACTGATTCACTTGATTGTTCTGTACTACTTTTTAACTCCTCAGAATGGGCCGAAGTATGTGTCGTTGTATCATTGGCTTTTTTAATTAGTGAATTTAAGTTATTTGTCATTTCATTAAAGGATGTTATTAAACGCCCTATTTCGTCATTGGATCGGTCATGAACTTGAACGGTTAGATCCCCTTGTGATGCTTGTTGTAATGCGACTGCTATTTTATTAATTCTATTTATTACTAAAATTCTTACAAGTAAAACAATAACGATGGTAGTAATAAGAAAAGAAACGAGGTTACTTATAATAAGCCCAACAGTACCATGTATGAAATTGGCTAAATATTCCTTAATGATTACCTCTGAGATTAGCGAAGTAATCATTAAACCTATAACTACTCCTAAAATAACTTTTACAATTAAACTACTTTGTATTTTGAAACCCTTCTTTTTTTTCATATCCATATGACATCCTCATTCCATTCTATTTTATAGTATATTTATCGACAAAATCATTAAAAACTGTAGCGGATACTCTCTTGCCAAGCAGACTTTTTATGTTTACAAACCACCCCCCTTCTTTTTTTCAAAAAAGGGGGTTATTCACTGTTGGTTTCGCCTAATTTTTTTAGATTACTTAATCGCTTATGAATTGGAAGATTGGGATACATGTAGTACATTTCTTAAACATTTAACATTTCACAAACATTTTTCTTACATCTTATAAACATGTTTTTGAAATAATGAATCCATCGAAAGAAACAATGTCAGAATAAAGGTTTCTACTATGAAGGGAGAAAAGCATGAAGAAGTTAGGTAAATTGATAACTAGCTTGATAGCTGTAATCGTAGCATTAGTGACATTACGTAAATGTACTGAAAGAAAAAAGTTATCTTAGAAAGGGGTAGAATTAATGGCTAAGTTATTATTTAAACTAGGTAAGTGGGCAGGGGCTAATAGTAAGAAGGTGTTAGTTGCCTTTATTCTTTTTAGTGCGATTTTGGGTGGAATTGTTGGAATTCAAGGTATGTCCTTTAGTGAAGGAACATCTATGCCAGGTACTGAATCAGAAGAGGCTTTAAAAGTATTAAATAAGGAATTTTCAAGTGGTGAAAGTTTAGGCGAAGTCGACATTGTTATGAAGGCTCAAGATAATGAAGCCTTAGATTCAGAAGAAAACAAAGCTGTTATCAATGAATTACTTAATGAAATTAAGAAAGATGATGCGGTCAAATCGGTTGCTACACCAGCGGAAGTTGGTAATATTAATTCGGAAAAGCAAATCGGATATGCTATCGTAACATACAAAACCCCAGCTGAAGATGTATCTCAAACATCAAAAGATATAGTGGAAAGAAGCTTGGAGATCACTCGTGATCAAGGTATTCAGACAGGATTAGCAGGAAGCGTAGAATTCGAAAAAACACAAGCTGGTGGAGGTCCTGGTGAAATTATAGGTGTTATTGTCGCCTATGTCATTTTGACTATCACTTTTGCATCTTTCATTGTTGCAGGAATGCCAATACTTACAGCGATTATCGGTTTGGGAATAGGTATTCTATTAATATTAATTGGAACAAATTATTTTGATATATCTTCTGTTTCTCTTACTTTAGCAGGGATGCTGGGCTTAGCAGTTGGAATTGATTATGCCTTATTTATCATCTCTAGATTCAAGCAACAATTAAAAAAAGGATTTTCCGTTAGAGATTCGATTGCAATAGCAAACGCTACTGCAGGTAGTGCCGTAGTCTTCGCTGGAATTACAGTTATGATAGCACTACTAGGACTTTCTGTTGTTAATATTCCGTTTATAACATCAATGGGTATTGCTACAGCTGTAGTCGTTTTATTTTCCATTATTGTAGCAGTTCTAGTTGTACCAGCTATCCTAGGGTTAGTGGGTCACAGACTTAGGGTAGAAAAAGGAAATAAATTTTTACAGAAAATTAATCGTACTAATAAAAAAACGGATGCTAATACGAATAAATGGGGTAAATTTGTCACCAATCATCCATTGGTTATTTCAATATTAGGTATTACTGCATTAGTAGTGATGTCCATTCCATTTTTCCACTTAAATCTTGGACTCCCAAACGATGGGAGTAAACCGTATGAGTTTGCTGAGAGAGAAGGTTATGATTTATTAACAGAAGCATATGGAGAGGGTTACCATGCATCATTAGTTGTTATTGCAGATCCTGCTAATGATAAAAATGCAACAAAAGATAAACTAGAAACGTTATCCAACAAAATTAGTGATTTAGATCATGTCGCAAGCACCTCTCCGACAATGCCAAACAAAGATGGTGATATGTTCTTAATAAATGTAACACCGGAGGGTGGACCGAATGATCAAGAAACAAAAGATGTAGTTAGAGAAATAAGAGATCTATCTGATGCAAACGGTATTAATCTAATGGTTACTGGTTCTACAGCTGTTAACATTGATGTTACTGAACACATCATGGATGCTTTACCGACTTTTGCGACACTAATTGTTGTGTTTGCATTTGTACTCATGATGGTAGTATTCCGATCTCTTCTTGTACCATTAAAAGCTGTTCTTGGTTTTGTGCTTTCGATTGCTGCGACACTTGGTTTTACGGTGTTTGTTGTACAAGACGGCAACTTAATTGATGTGTTCGGTTTTCCAGGCTCTACATCAGTACTATTCCTATTACCAGTTCTATGTATAGGTATTTTGTTTGGCCTTTCCATGGACTATGAAGTATTCCTAGTAAGTCGGATTAGAGAAGAATACCTTCATACTGGTGATGCTAAAAAAGCAATTCTTGTAGGTATGAAAGAGAATGGTGCGGTTGTAACAGCAGCAGGTTTAATTATGGTAGTTGTATTTTCAGGCTTTATCTTCTCCCATGATCCTACGATTAAGCAAATGGGATTGGGATTAGCATTTGGAGTACTATTTGATGCCTTTATTGTCAGAATGACGATTGTACCTGCTGTGATGACATTAATGGGGAAAGCTTCTTGGTACTTCCCAAAATGGTTAGATAAGATTCTCCCGAAATTCGATATCGAAGGTGAGGAAATTATGAAAGAGGTGGCACAACCTAAAGTAAGAGGTTCAAGAAAAGTTATGTACAACTTAGACTTGAATGAAAAGTAAAGAAATGCAGTATAGGGGTAAGGAAATGGCTAATTGCAGCCATTTCCTTACATTATAACAAAATATACCAAGGGAGAGGCGTGTTAATTGTATTTGATATTCGCTATTTTCTTATACCTATTGATTGGAGTTTATGTCGTTATTTGGGTGATAAAGGACTCAAATTATTCTTTGGTGCTCCTGACGTTAACAGCAGCTATAATAATTTTAAGTTATCCCTACCTATTACTAAAATATTATTTTAGAAATTAATATAATAAAGGAAATCTACCTGCATTGGGCATTTATTGTTTTAATACTTTTGTGTTGTATTAGTAATTAATTCTTCTTATTTACCTAAATGAATGTCAGGTGATGAATACGAATACTTTTTAAATAAGCTACGATATTGGAATTTTCCCTTTCTAGTAGGATTAGTAAGGAGTGAACTATTATGACAAACAAGGAAATTTTTGAGGATATATATGTGAATTTCAATAAAAATATTTTATACTATCTCACAAGAGTTTTGAAAGATTATCATCAAGCAGAGGATCTCATGCATGAAACTTTTCTTAAGGCGTATAGAAAGATGGATACGTTCAAGAAAGACTCAAATATATTGACATGGTTATATGCCATTGCACACAATGTAGCTGTTGATTATATACGCAAACAGAACAAATTAAATGTATGTCTGCAGCGAGTGAAAATGAATTCATATTCATTATGGCATCCAGACCCTGCAATGGAAAGCACCATGGATTTCATGATTTCATTTTCTAAATTAAAACTTTCTTATAGGCAAGTTATTACATTGCGTAGATTTAAGGATTATACAACTAATGAAGCAGGGGAAAAACTGAATTGGTCAGATAGTAAGGTGAAAACCACTCTCTCAAGAGCTACGTGTAAGTTAGAGAAACAATTAATAGAGGATGAACAACATAATAATTAGAGTAGTACAAAATGTTGAAATATTCATATCAGATTGGGGAATAGCTAATGTAGCCCTTATGATTATCCGCAAGATTATATGAATCACTATGGTCGTTTGTTTGTGATAGATTGTTTCATCTAATTAATTTGGTAATAATACCATTACTACCTTGATAGGCAGTGATTGGGCTAATACTAGCAATGCATTTCTATATTTATATAGTTAATTCTGTACCGATTTCTATTACTTTCCATAAAGTTCATGCATAAATTGTCCTCAAAAGTATTCTTATTTTAAAGCGTTTATGATATTAAGGCAACATAAACACCGTATAGAGTTGTTCCTCTGGATTCGTTAAGAGTTTAAAACCACTATAGTGCCAATTAATACCTTCCAAAATCTCTGCTTGCAATAATTTAGCTATTGAAAAGAAATGTTGATTTAACAGGAATTTAAGAATGTATTTTTAATTATTTCTTTATTATATGCGGGCTTCATGATGTAATAAGCCATGCCTATCCCAAAAATAACTTTAGTAAAAGGCTTCTCAAGGATATTTTAATTTTTTGAAGCCTTTTTTGTTTTTTTCAATGATTGGTATGCCTCCTGGAATATTGTTAATAATTGTAGACAAGGTTTCCTTATATGTTAATTCCTCAAACCTTTTCATGGTAAAATCACCTTCCATATCATGATTTTTAGGATTAATGACTGCCAGATCAGATCATTCTTCTAAGGATCGAGTGTAACTAACCTTCTGATTAACACAACTTGCAAGGGAATCCTCCATTCCTAATTGTAGTTATAATTATTAAGATTCAAATGGTTAATTATAAATTCAACCACTAGATACATATAATATTGTACCTACAACTATTATCAAAAATATCTAAAAGATTATGGACGCCAGTTTACAAAAAAAATACTATATGATATATTAAGTGTGTTAAAAATGTTAAATAAAAATTTAATTAATTTAACAAAGAGTAAAAAGACTCAACTTAGAATTGGTTGTGGACGGTTCAGAAACAACGATGGACATCACCGATATTTTTCAAAATCTTGGATAGATGAACACTCTTATATAAGGCAAATCTGCTTGGTGGAGTACATAGAATGAGTATCTATTTGGTACCAAAATCCTAAACGACTGAAATGTGTAAAATATCCTATCTTATATAACTACTAATCTACTAACTGATTTAAATAACTAAGGGGGAAATTATAATGAATGATTTTACTATACAAATGATCTCTGCATTCAATATTAAATACGAAGGGAGGGTTGGAAAATGAAGCAATCGTATGATTATGTAATTGTTGGTGGCGGTAGTGCTGGTTCTGTACTTGGTGATCGTCTAAGTGCAGATGGGAAACGCAGTGTTCTTGTGTTAGAGGCTGGACGTAAGGATTTTTCATGGGATTTATTAATCCAAATGCCAGCAGCTTTACCTTTCCCTGCAGGAAAAAGTCTTTACGACTGGAGATATGAATCTGACCCTGAACCATATATGAATGGTCGACGTATCAAACATGCCCGTGGAAAGGTGCTCGGCGGTTCGGGCTCAATCAACGGTATGATTTTTCAACGCGGTAATCCATTGGACTATGAACGTTGGGGAGCTGACCCAGGCATGGAAACGTGGGACTTTGCACACTGTCTGCCGTATTTCAAACGCATGGAAAATGCATTAGCTTCTGAACCAGGTGATGAGCTTCGTGGTCATGATGGTCCTTTAAAATTAGAACGTGGACCAGCTACTAATCCTTTATTTCAAGCCTTCTTTGACGCAGCTGTCGAGGCCGGTTACTCACGCACTCCAGATGTAAACGGTTTTCGACAAGAAGGATTTGGACCATTTGATAAGCATGTGTACAAAGGTAGAAGGTTTGGCCCTTCACGTGCATATCTGCATCCTAATATGGAACGTCAGAATCTTACGGTACAAACTCGTGCTTTTGTTATAAGTATAGATTTCAATGGTACCCGTGCAAGTGGTGTGACATATCAACGAAATGGAAAGACTCATCATGTTGCAGCAGGCGAAGTAATACTTGCAGGTGGTGCAATCAATACGCCACAGCTACTTCAACTTTCAGGTGTGGGTGATGCTGAACACTTGCGTTCACTTGGTATCAAACCAGTAGTTGATCTTCCTGGTGTAGGGGAAAACCTTCAAGATCATCTTGAAACCTACATTCAATACTCGTGTCCACTACCGGTTTCACAGCAGCCTAGCTTAAATAAAGCTCGGATGCCGTGGATTGGTTTGCAATGGTTGCTTGGACGTAAAGGTCCAGCTGCAACAAACCATTTTGAAGGTGGAGGTTTTGTTCGTTCAAACGAGGACGTTGACTATCCAAATTTGATGTTCCACTTCCTTCCGGTAGCGGTACGGTACGATGGACAAAAAGCAGCTACTAAACACGGATTCCAGGTACACGTAGGACCTATGTACTCTGATGCTCGAGGGTCATTAAAGATTCGTTCGAAAGATCCTAAGGAACATCCGAGCATGGTTTACAACTATCTTTCAACGGAACAGGACCGACGTGAATGGGTTGAAGCAATTAAGGTTTCTCGTGAAATCATGTCTCAGCCAGCTATGGCACCTTATAATTCTGGAGAAATCTCACCGGGTCCTTCCGTTCGTACAGACGAAGAAATTTTGGATTGGGTGGCAAAAGACGCTGAGACTGCACTTCACCCAAGTTGTACCGCAAAGATGGGGCCAGCTTCAGATCCATTGTCTGTTGTAGATCCGCAAACAATGAAGGTCCATGGGCTCGAAAATGTGCGTGTGGTTGATGCTTCAGCTATGCCTTATGTCACTAACGGTAATATCCATGCACCAGTGTTGATGTTGGCGGAAAAGGCAGCGGACTTAATTCTTGGGCGCAAACCGCTAGAGCCTATTAATGCCGACTATTATCGTCATGGAGTACATCCAGCCGACGCAGGCACAGTAAAAGCTTAAACATAATACTATAATATTATTTTCTCTTAGAAGGCACTCTTTCCAAAATGAAAGAGTGCCTTCCTTATGTTAGGAATAGCTTAAGTTAATGACAAGTATTAACCCCTTACCTATCTGTATGAAGTGAAAATTGTTTCTTTATGGTAAGGTTAAAGCGGAAGGAAGGGGTTATTAGCAGGTATTGCATTTTATATTCTAGGAGAAATTTGTCAAAGTCCTTTATTTGGTAGTTGGACTGTTGTCAGATGTACTATTATCGATTCCATTTTGGAGGTTATTTCAATGAATTATAGTCATCGTCCTTGGTCGATTCCTAGGAAACCCTTGTTTATTAGGAAACATACAGGGAGCATTTGCTTCTTGCACATTGGATGATTGATATAGTTTTAATAAGACCTTATATACCAGAATCTTTAGAAAGCGATACGTACGATGGGATGCCTGGCTTGCTGTCGTCCCCGTTTGAAATGAGGAATATCCGTGTAAGATAACTTATGAAAATACCACTTACTTCAAGTTTTCCTGAAATAAATGTTCGAACATACAAAAAAATGCGAAACAAGGAGTTTATTTTTTTAGTTTAAATGCTGCTAGTAGTAATTTATAAATACAAAAGAAGCTAGTCTCCCAAATAAGAGACTAACTTCTAGTTTTTTTCTACTATTTCCTATGTCTTATTTTACCCATTCGCCAATCAATTCTTCATTCTCTTCAATCCATTTCTTTGCTCCGTCAAGAGGAACCTCGGCACTTTCGACATAATCGATAAGCTGCCCAATTTGCTGGTCATCCATCTTCCAATTTTTAAACCATTCATTTACTTCTGGGTAATCATCCTCAAATCCATGTCTTGTAGCATGGTGAATTTTCTCTACACCACCGAATGTGTTTTGCGGATCTTCTAGGAATTTTAGGTCGTATTTAGAAAATACCCAATGTGGGCTCCAGAGCGGTGCCACGATCGGTTCTTCATTTTTTACAGCCTTTCCAATCTCAGCCAACATTGCTGGTTCAGAACTAGTTAATAGCTCAAAGTCAAGGTTATAGTCTTTGATTAATTGTTCCGTTACTTCCATTGTACCAGCGCCGGGATCAAATCCTACAATTTCGCCCTCAAATAAATCCTTATGCTCATTTAAGTCTTCCACACTATTCACTTCTTCTAAATAGGTTGGGACAACTAAACCTACTTTCGCGTTATCAAACCAGGTTTCTTCTGAGAAGTTGACACTATCTTGATACGTTTCTAAATAGTTTGCATCTTGTACAGGTAACCATATTTCTAAACTAGCGTCTAGCTCGCCGCTTTCTAAAGCTTTCATTGTAGTACCCATGTTTAAAACGCTAAGTTTTACGTTATATCCTTTTTCTTCTAGTATTGCTTTCCACATATTTGTTACTGCAATATTTTCGGCCCAGTTAATCTGACCTATCGTTAATTCTTTATCACTGGCTTTTGTTTCTGCACTTGTTTGTTCAGTGCCTGACTCATCACTAGTGCTCCCACACGCTGTCAGTACTGCAACCAATAGTAGTACTAAAATTAGACTAAGTTCTTTTTTCCATTTGTTCACTTAAAAAAACTCCCCTTTGTTTTTTTATATAAAATATTCTGCGTTAAATGTATTAAGAATATTTTTAACAATAATACAAAACTAATTAATCTCTATTTTAAAAGAGATGAGTAAAACAAATATTTATACTAGGTAGTCAATAGTGTTCATTCTATTAACTACCTAATATCTTCTGTTCTTTTAATCTTGCTGATCTTTAGGTAAAAATTCAAATATCTTGCCACTTCTTATACTCGCAACTAAGTGTTCTAACCAGTGATAGTATGTTTTAGATTCTTCTAATTGGTCATAGAATTTTTTTGCCTCTGCGACAACTTCTGGTGTGCTTGTAGAATCTTTAATAACATTTATAAAATCCTCTTGTGCTTCTTCAATTGCTTCCATGTTCATTTTTACTTCTCGTTCCCACATTTGACAATAAAACACCATAAAGGATCGAAAGAAGTTTTTCTCTGCTACATAGGTGTGTTTTCTAGAACCACGTGTAAATGTTTTCTTGACCATTTCTATTTCTTGGAGCTTGCGGACACTCGTACTCATACTCGGTTTACTCATTCCGAGCTCCGTACGCATTTCATCAAGAGTCATTTGATCTTTAAAATACATCGTGGCATATAAATTTGCGGCAGCTGGTGTTACACCATATAAATCCATTGTCTCAGCAATGGCCCCGATGACTTTATCTTTGGCATCTTCTATTTTATTTCTGGACTTTTCAGTAGATTCACTCATAAAGTCGCTCCTTTAACATAAAGTTAAGCGTGTTAAATATTTTTTAAATCTTCTTTACAAACTTTATGATACCGTGTTCAGGTTAAATGTCAAATGGAATTTGTGATTTTAATAGCTTGAAAGAGGGTTAAAACCTAGTATTTACAAGTGTTCTACTGGATTTAAAATCTTTCTAAACTTTTAAGTGTATTTAAATCTTTGACAGTCGTAAATAGAAATGTTACGATTTTCTAAACGTTAAATAAATTTTTAACAAATTTAATTTATTTAAAAACTGGAGTTGATAGATTTGGGTCTAAAACAACAACAATATATTAATGGTAAATGGGTGGATGCGATATCAGGTAATACACGTGATATTATAAATCCATTTAACCAGGAGGTTATTGCCACTGTTCCAGAAGGGGATGAGTCAGATGCAAAGGCAGCAATTGCTGCAGCGAGAGAAGCATTTGATAACGGAGAATGGTCGGATACACCTGCAACAGAACGAGGGAATATAGTAAGAAAAATAGCTGAATTAATAGAAAGAGATAAGGAAGAGCTTGCTAGATTAGAATCTTTAGATACAGGTAAAACAGTAGAAGAAAGCCGTGGAGACATGGACGATATTGCTGGTGTATTTCGTTATTATGCTGAGATTGCAGATAAAGATGGCGGTGAACTAATTGATTCTCCAGTACCAAACTCTATCAGTAGAGTAGTTCGCGAACCTGTTGGGGTTTGTGGCCAAATTACACCATGGAATTATCCACTACTACAAGCATCTTGGAAACTAGCTCCAGCACTGGCTACTGGTAATACATTAATTATGAAGCCAAGTGAAATTACACCACTTACAACAATTAAAGTATTCGAATTAATGGAAGAGGCAGGAGTCCCTGCTGGTGTTGCTAACCTAGTACTCGGTTCTGGTACTACAGTTGGTGCAGAGCTATCTAGTAACATCGATGTAGATCTTATTTCGTTTACAGGTGGAATTGTTACTGGAAAGAAAATTATGCAAGCAGCAAGTATTAATGTAAAAAAACTCGCATTAGAACTTGGTGGGAAAAATCCTAACATTATCTTTGCGGATGCAGATTTTGAGATAGCTGTGGATCAAGCGTTAAACGGGGTATTCTTCCATGCAGGACAAATCTGTTCAGCTGGTACTAGACTGATTGTGGAAGAAAGCATTCATGATGAGTTTGTTAGTGCACTTGTTGAGCGAGTGAAAAAGTTTAAGTTGGGAAGTGGATTTGAAGAAGACACACAAATGGGTCCACTTATTTCAGCTGAGCACCTAGCAAAAGTAGAAAAATATGTTGAAATGGGTGTTAAAGAAGGGGCGACATTAGCAATTGGTGGTAGCCGTCCTGAAGATCCAGAACTACAAAAAGGTTTTTTCTACTTACCTACTATTTTTACAGACTGCACGACAGACATGAACATTGTTCAGGATGAAGCGTTTGGACCTGTTATCACAGTTGAAAAGTTCCGAACAGAAGCGGAAGCAGTAAGGCTTGCCAACGACTCTATCTACGGACTTGCTGGTGGTGTTTGGACAAACGATATTGTAAAAGCAGAACGTTGTGTAGCCAAGATGCGCATGGGAACGGTTTGGATTAATGAATTTAACCTGTATTTCCCACATGCGCCATGGGGTGGATTTAAACAGTCTGGTATTGGACGTGAACTAGGAAAACTAGGGATAGAAGAATATACAGAAACAAAGCATATTTTTCATAACCTTAAACCAGAGTCTATCAATTGGTTCTAATTATTAACAATAAATTCCAATAGTTTAATGTTTTTTCGTGTAATTACCTAATAATAATTAAATAAATTGCTACTTTTGAAAAGCTAGGGCCAATTTAGGTTCTGGCTTTTTTGTGTTAATAATAATTATTCTTTCAGGAATAACTTAATGGGTTCTGCCTTTAACGTCTACTTTTGTCCGTATCTATTAGAATTAATATCTCGTTAACATTTCTCTGACAACTCGTAAACATATATTCGCTAAAATAGTGATAAGGAAAAAGGGGATTATGTAATAACTTTGTGAAAGGTTCTAAATTTATTAAATCTAAACATGCCTTTTATCTAAATGGAAATTGGAGTGTTATTAATGAATGAACTGTATTTGGATATTAAAGGAGTCACGTCAGAAGTGAAGATTGAAGAGGCTCTAAAAGGATTGGAAATTTATAAGATATTAACTTTAAATGATTTTAAAATGAAATTTGAACTGTCGACATTTTTCCTAGCCTATGAGTGTGCCACGACTACTATTTTTTAATCAATAAACTAATTAAGGATAGTTTTAATAAAGTATAAATTTGCTCTGAATACTTATGAGTTCAATGTAAGTTCGGTTGATGTAAAGGTGATCTTTAATGAAAACTATACCTTACGTTCTTATAAAAGAATATCAGTTTAGGCAGTTTATTAAATCAAGAGGCAGATTTGTAATAGGGATATGCGCAATTCTACATTTTTGGCAGGTGTAACAATGCTTCTCTCCGTAGCTCAAAGGGGATTGGGGAGATGTTTTCACCTGTAAAAGAACTCTTATTATTTATTTTACCTTCTATACTTCACATAATTATTGGAGCATTTTGCTTCTCAAGTCAAAAGTACAGGAAATTTAGATCTATTGTAACTTGTTCAAAAATAGTTAAAACTTCTAAAGTATAAGCAGAAAATTTAGTAATGTCTATATGTCTTAACTTCCAAATAGCGTAAGTGTTCAATTGCTTTGTGGTTATATTTAGAGGGGATGCTTCAACCCTAAAGGAGAGTGTTAATGAATAAAAAGAATGGGGATTTATTAGGGGAAATATATTTGAATAGGATGTTTATGGAAATGATAACCTGATTTTGCTAATTATTGAAATATAGGGGGATTTTGTGAATGTGTGTTAAAATTTTTGGAGTGGAAAGTAGCTCAATGAAAAAGGCAAGACTGTGGTTCGAAAGGAACGAGATACTCTTTGTTGAAAGGAATATAATAAAAAAACCACTTTCTGTTTGTGAACTACAGGATATTCTACGTTTGGCAGATGAGGGGACAGAAGGCATTGTTTCTAGTAGGTCAAAAATATATAAAGAGGTATCAAGAAGTTTATATGATGACTTAGATGAACTACCTTTACATACATTTCTCGAGCTAATCCATAAGCATCCAAGATTACTTAAGAGTCCTATTATTGTAGATGATAAGAGAATCCAGGTAGGCTATAGTGAAACAGATATTCGAAAATTTATTCCGAAGAAATCTCGTTTAAAATGGAGAATGAAACACATTGGTCAATTGGAAGTCAAACATTCTAAAATTTAGAGGGAAAAATCAATATAGATAAGATTGTAGATTCATAACCTTTTTTACGTCTATCAATATTTTCGATGTTGAAATACGCTAAAAGTATACATTAGAAGGTTGATCCTTAATAAATAGAAGGTAACAGATTTCAAAATATTAATATGACCCAAAATAATAGCATCCGAAAGCAGTAACACTTTGGAATGTGATTGAGCTAGAATATGGTATTAATTCTAGGGAGTGAATCTCGATGACCAGTCTGATTATGAACCTGAAATATTCAGTTCAAAATAATGTATTGGGAATTTTAAACAGAAAGGTAAAAATACCTTTCTGTTTAAAAAAAACTACTATTCCAGATTAGCATGCCTACTGAACATGGAATCGGTGTTTAGTCCTTTTAATTCCATATACCTCAAAATGATGGAATCAAAAAATAGTAACAAAGTTTGTTCAAAAAGTGAAGCCATTGGTTGAATGGTTTTGTATTCACTCGTTTCTTGGTTTTTAGGAGAACCAGGCATTTTTACAACTATATCCGCTAGCTCTCCGATTGTGGATTCAGGATTAATTGTTATAACAGCTACTTTAGCCCCGAAACCTTTTGCTTTATTTGCCATGGAAACTAAGCTTTGTGTTTCACCTGAACCTGAAGCGATAACGAGTAAATCATTTTCGGCGATATTAGCCGTAACTGTTTCACCAACTACATAAGAATCTATTCCCATGTGCATCATTCTCATGGCGAAGGACTTCGCCATCAATCCTGATCGACCCGCACCTGCAACAAACACTTTA
This sequence comes from Aquibacillus kalidii, assembly GCF_014280935.1. Classification (GTDB taxonomy): domain Bacteria; phylum Bacillota; class Bacilli; order Bacillales; family Amphibacillaceae; genus Aquibacillus_D; species Aquibacillus_D kalidii. The sequence continues at coordinate 24,588 of NZ_JACLZI010000049.1, read as the reverse complement.
TTTGAAGAGCTAATTGCTTTAACTAGATTTTCAGCATCAGCGTCAGCAATGTATTGAACAGAATTCGTTAATTCTTCTATTACTTTTGACAGATAATAAGAAGTCTCCATAGAATATCAATCCTATTAAACTAAAGTTGCATCTTTGATTAGTTTTTCCATTTCAGCTGCAACAGCTTTTTTATCATCTTTACCTGTGATTCCGCCCCCAACAATAACTAGGTCAGGTCCTGCTGCAATTACTTCAGGTAATGTTTCTAGTTTAATTCCACCAGCTACAGCAGTTTTTGTATTGGAAACAACGCGTTTAATTGTGCGCAATTGCTCAAAGGAGTTTTCTCCAGCTGCTTGAAGGTCATATCCAGTATGTACACAAATATAATCAACTCCAAGAGCATCAATTTCTTTGGCACGTTGTTCAATGTCTTTTACGTTAATCATATCTACTAAGATTTGTGTTCCGTGTTTTGCAGCTTCTTCAACAGCACCTTTAATTGTTGCATCATCAGTTGCACCAAGAATAGTTACGATTCCAGCACCAGCTTCAGAAGCCTTCATTACTTCATAGCCACCAGCATCCATAACTTTTAGGTCAGCTAATACAGTTAGGGAAGGAAAGGCTTCTTTTATTGCTTTGACGGCATGAAGCCCTTCATTAATTATGACAGGAGTACCAATCTCAACAATATCAATATGGTCTTGAACTTCACCTACAACTTGCTTTGCTTCTTCTACATTCACTAAATCTAATGCTAGTTGTAATTTCATATCCTATTCCTCCTTAAAATTGTGTTGTTTGAACTATTGTACGGTTTCCATTATATTTGAATTGTTCAAAAAAAAAAGTACGCACTTTAAAGTCATATAGTGTATAAAAGTATACTGTCTAATGGGGTAAGTGCTAAAAGGAGGACATAATGAGTCGTTTTGATGAGAAAGTATTTAATTGTGAAAAAGAACTAACGTTAAATGTTATTGGTGGGAAATGGAAGATGTTAATTATGTGGCATTTAGGTAAGGTTGGCACGCTTCGCTTTAATCAATTAAAGTCATTAATCCCAGGAATTACGCAACGTATGTTAGTTAATCAATTAAGAGAACTTGAAGAAGATTTAATTGTCCACCGAGAAGTATATCCTGTTGTACCTCCTAAAGTAGAATACTCCCTTACAGATCAAGGGCAGACTCTAATGCCTATTCTTGAGTCCATGTATGATTGGGGAAAGAAATATCGAGAGAAATACTTAGCGCACACAACCTTTACTGAAGAATCTATTAAATAACATAATTAAGAGAATACTAGGCAATACAAAGCAATGAAATTTAATGTTTATGTAAGAAAATAGGAGCTTAAAAGAGACTACCTGTAACGATAAGGAGGTAGTCTTTTTGCGTTTATTCATTTTCCCTGTGATTTATATTTAAAAGCCTTTATACAGTTATCTTGTAGGGACAGAAAGTGATTCAATTCTCTTAATCCTAATCTTCTTGTAGAATAATAAATATTACCTGAAAGTTAAGGGTCTTGTTTTTTCCTTAAAAACGATTAGAAGAATAAAAAAACACAGATAGGCATTTTTTTACTTTATGGTTAGTATAATATTGTAAGCGATTACAATTTTGTTGTTCACTAAATCAATTTGGATAATAATGAAGGGGAGGAATATAAGATGAAGTATGAAATACCAAATAGACCAGGGGCTAAAGTTAACTTTAAGGAAAGGTATGACAATTTTATCGGTGGAGAATGGCAAGCACCTGTAAATGGAAAATACTTTGATAACATTAGTCCGGTCACCGGGAAAGTGTTTTGCAAAGTTGCAAGATCTTCTGCAGAGGATGTTGAATTAGCTTTAGACGCAGCCCATGCTGCTAAAGCTAGTTGGGGTGGCACATCACCAACGGAGAGAGCTAACATATTAAACAAAATAGCAGACAGAATGGAAGCAAATCTGGAAATGCTGGCTGTTGCAGAATCGTGGGATAACGGAAAAGCAGTTCGTGAAACACTGGCAGCAGATATTCCATTAGCCATTGATCATTTTCGTTATTTTGCTGGTTCTATTCGTGCTCAAGAAGGAAACTTGAGTCAATTAGATGCAGATACAGTTGCCTATCACTTTCATGAACCATTAGGGGTCGTTGGACAAATAATTCCTTGGAATTTTCCGATTTTGATGGCAACCTGGAAGCTAGCGCCAGCACTAGCTGCTGGGAATTGTGTCATATTAAAGCCTGCTGAACAAACACCAGCTTCCATCCATATCCTTATGGAGCTTATCCACGATTTATTACCTAAGGGTGTGCTCAATATTGTAAATGGTTTTGGATTGGAAGCAGGTAAACCACTAGCTTCTAGCAATCGGATCGCAAAAATAGCCTTTACTGGAGAAACAACAACCGGTCGATTAATCATGCAGTATGCCTCTGAAAATATTATTCCGGTGACACTTGAGCTTGGTGGAAAGTCTCCCAATATCTTTTTCAAGGATGTCATGGATGAAGATGATGGGTTTTTAGATAAAGCAATTGAAGGGCTTGTCATGTTTGCATTAAACCAAGGGGAAGTATGTACCTGCCCATCCAGAGCACTTATTCACGAGTCTATTTATGATACATTTATGGAAAAGGCGATACAGCGAATTGAATCTATAAAAATTGGGCACCCACTCGATACAGATACAATGATGGGAGCACAAGCATCTGAGGAGCAATTAGAGAAAATAAAGTCCTACTTAGATATTGGCAAACAAGAAGGTGCAGAGGTCTTAATAGGTGGAGAAGTGAATCAACTCGATGGTGAGTTAGCTAATGGCTACTACGTAAAGCCTACCGTATTTAAGGGGAATAATAAGATGCGATTGTTCCAAGAAGAAATATTTGGACCAGTTTTGGCAGTAACTACTTTTAAAAATGAAGAAGAAGCTTTGGAAATTGCTAATGACACGTTATATGGATTAGGTGCAGGGGTTTGGTCACGAAACATAAACACTGCTTACCGGTTTGGCCGTGCCATTGAAGCAGGCAGAGTATGGACGAATTGCTATCATGCATATCCTGCTCATGCAGCATTTGGTGGATATAAGAAATCTGGTATCGGACGAGAGAATCACAAAATGATGTTAGACCATTATCAACAAACGAAAAATCTATTGGTGAGCTATAGTACAGAAGCTACTGGACTGTTTTGATAACACTTTCATATAAAGAGGTGAAAAAATGGTTGATAAGGTAGTAGGAACGGAACAAACGATAAAGTTAATTGATAGATTAATCGATTTACATGGACCATTGTTGTTTCATCAATCAGGTGGGTGCTGTGATGGGAGTTCCCCGATGTGCTTTCCAAGAGGTGAATTTAAAATTGGCAAGTCTGATGTTTTATTGGGCTATATAGGTAATACCCCTTTCTACATGTCAAAGGATCAATATGAATATTGGAAACATACGCAATTGATTATTGATGTTGTAAGTGGAAGAGGGGGAATGTTCTCTCTTGAGGGACCTGAGGGGAAGCGGTTTTTGACAAGATCTCGTCTATTTACTGATGAGGAGAGGACAGAAGTGAAATAATAAAAAGTGGTAAAAGGAAGCAGGGAATCATAACTGCTTCCTTTTACCTATCATCATTGATTAAGTATTTAGAAACTTATATAAGCTTAATTTTCGATTATACCTTTATTTATTGGTTTTGAATACTACAATATTTTATGAAAAATTATTTTGTGGTTCTTTTTACCTGATGAAATGTGGTAGCATAGCCATAAAAAAATCATAGATTTCACTATAGGTTCGCCTGTTTATAAATGAATGGGAAACCATTCAAGCATGAAAAAGCTATTTGATATAATCAAGCATCAACTTTTAGTTGATAGACATAAAAAAACGCTTTCGCTTATTCTTATAAAGAAAACGATACCATTAGGGGGAAGCTTATGCGAAAGTCGATAGCATACCGCATATTATTTATTTTAATACTTTTAACATTTCTCTTCACATTAAATACTGTGTTAAGTGGAATAACTAACTCTCAAGTGCAATTATCCTCCAAATTATTCTCCGATTATTTTATTAGTTTGGAAAAAGAGCAAGTGCAAGTAGAGAAGGAAATGGGAAACATAGAATTATCTATTCAGACGTACTTATTAGGTGACGAGGCAAATGAGCAAGGAATAACAGAATCTATCTCTAATAGTATAGAAAGAGCTACTACGGGTATTAATGAAATCGCCTCCATAACAAAGGGATACGCTGAAAAATCTATGGATGATAAGTTAAGTAATGCGTATGAACCATATTTAGCTGATATGGAAGCGTATATGGAAGAGGCTACTGTCGTAGTAGGATCAATTCAAAGTGGTGATTTAACAACCGCAAATCAAGGTTATGTTACGCTTTCCAAATTATCAGATACTATGGTTTCAACTGAAAGTGAATTTCAAGAAGTATTAGATAGTAGTATTGAACATGAACAAAGCTTAATCGATTCTAGAGTTGCTAGATCCACGATGATCATTTGGTCAATGGCAGCGATTTTTATTTTAGCTGTAGCCGTAGCATTCAGAATTACGATGAAAACGATCATTGCACCGTTGAAAAATGCTAATCGTAGTCTAGGTGACATCATTGAAAAATTAGAAAACAATGAAGGGGACTTAACTGCTAGAATTGACGTTCGTTCTGAAGATGAAATTGGTCAGATAACAAAAGGTATTAATCGTTTTCTAGAAACACTACAACATGCGATGATTTCCATAAAGTCTGGATCAACTATTATTCAAGAATCTACGGAGAACATGAGTGGGCACCTTGTGGAATCCAAAAGATCTACATCGAGTATTTCTGCGGCGTTGAATGAATTATCAGCTAGTATGGAAGAAATCAGTAGTACGATTCAGAATATTGAGGATGGTTCTAAGAATGTTCTTTCATCAGCTAATGTAATTGCAGAGGATGCGAAGTCAAGCTCTACTTATGTAGCAGGTGTTGCGGAACGTGCGGATCAAATACGTACGCAGTCCAGTCAGAGTAAAGAACAGACAGAGTCGGTACTAAAGGATATTAACCATACAATGTCTATTTCGATTGAAAACAGTCGTTCTGTTGAGAAAATAAACCAACTTACAGCTAATATATTGGATATATCATCTCAAACCAATTTGCTTGCATTAAATGCGTCGATTGAGGCGGCAAGAGCAGGTGATGCTGGTAAAGGATTTGCTGTGGTAGCTGATGAAGTAAGAATCCTTGCTGAAAGTACTGAACAAACTGCCAACGATATTCAGAGTATTAGTACGTTAGTAACGGAGTCTGTCGAAGAACTAGTTAATAATGCAAATAAGATCATGTCCTATATAATGGAAAAAGTATTGGCTGATTATGATGGATTTGTTGAAATAGCTAATAACTATAAACAGGACATGGATACGATTGATGAGATGTTAACGCGTTTTAGTACTAGATCAGGGGATTTAAGCACCATTTCTAGCAGTATGGCTGAAGGAATTCAAGAAATAACACTAGCGGTTGAAGAGAGTGTTAAAGCTGTCATTGAATCAAATGAAAATACAACCAGCCTGTTAAATTCGATTACAACTATTACAGATGAGGCTGCGCATAATAGTGAAATTGTTACCGATTTAAATAATCAGGTAAATAAATTTAAGAAAGTGGAAGAGGATTCCTTATTGGATGAAAATGAGGATGAAAAGTAAATAAATAAGAATAAAAACACGTTATGAATTTTCATAACGTGTTTTTAAGTGGGTTCTAGTCAAACTTCTATTGAATAGCTCAAGCACAACTTTCTTCTATGAACTAAATTCTCTCTCTACTGTAGCTAAAGCTGCACCAATAACCTGGTGCATGTCGTAATATTTATACGTTGCTAACCGACCGCCAAAGATGACATTCTTTTTATCGTCAGCTAACAATTTATATTTTTTGTAAGTATCATTATTTTTATCATCATTTATTGGATAATAAGGCTCATCACCAGGCTTCCATTCGGAAGGATATTCTTCTGTAATAACGGTTTTCTCTTGGGTACCGAATTCAAAATGTTTGTGCTCAATTATTCTTGTATATGGGGTTTCCTTATCCGTATAGTTGACCACTGCATTTCCTTGGTAGTTATCAGTATCACCTATTACCTTTGTTTCAAAATGTAAGCTTCTATATTCCAAGACGCCAAACCTGTAATCGAAATATTGGTCAATCATACCAGTATAGACTACCTTTTTAGCTAAACGCTCCAGTTCTTCTCGTTGTTCAAAAAAATCGATATTTAATTTAACATCAATACCTTCCAACATCTTTTCAATAATACCTGTGTACCCGCCAATCGGAATACCCTGATAGCGATCATTAAAGTAATTGTTATCATATGTAAAACGAACAGGTAACCGTTTAATGATGAAAGCTGGTAATTCACTCGCTGATCTTCCCCATTGTTTTTCGGTATAGCCCTTGATTAATTTTTCATAAATATCTGTTCCAACTAAAGAAATAGCTTGTTCCTCTAAATTCCTAGGATCTGTAATACCTGCAGCTACTTTTTGTTGTTCAATTTTTGCGATAGCTTCGCTAGGGGTGACAGTCCCCCATAACTTGTTAAATGTGTTCATGTTAAAGGGAAGGTTGTAAATTTCTCCTTTATAATTTGCAATCGGTGAGTTAGTATATCTGTTAAACTCAGCAAAGCGATTTATATATTCCCATATCTTCTGATTGTTTGTGTGAAAGATGTGTGCCCCATATTTATGAACGTTGATACCTTCCATTTGTTCGGTATAGACATTACCACCAATATGATCTCGCTTATCAATAACTAAACACCTTTTTCCTCTTTTGTTTGCTTCATAGGCAAAAACGGAACCGAACAAACCAGCGCCCACGACTAGATAATCATACATGTAAAATCTCCTTATAAACTATGTAATTTAGGACTATTTTATCCAAATATGTCAAAGATATATATTAATGGGAGCATTATAACAAAGTAGTATGAATTAATAAAGAGAAGTTTCGTCCCTATAGGGATATAGTTCTAGTGTTCATTGCAAAAAGTTCTAGTAGAGTGCTATACTAAGACTTACAATTAGGATTAAAACAAAAAGGTGAATATATGAATATAGAAGCACTTCAACATTTTAATAAGGTTTATCAGATGAATAGTATTAATTCTGCGGCTAAAGAACTATTTATTACACCACAGGGTCTTAGTAAAACGATAAAGCAACTTGAATTAGAACTTGAGGCAGAGTTATTTGATCGTGGTCCACGTGGTATGGAAGCAACAGAAGCTGGAGAATTACTATATGCAAGGTCTCAGCATATTGTTTATCTGATGGAAGATCTAAAAAAAGAAATCAGTATTATTAGTGGAAGCAAAGGTACGTTAAATGTTGTAGTTACATATTCATCAACATCTGTTATTCCTATTGATTTTTTATACGAGTTCTCTAAGACTTATCCTGATATACAAGTGAAAATTCGAGAGTTGCCTGATGATTCTTCCCTTAATCAAATGTTTCAAGAGGACGTGGATGTCGGGTTAGTGACAGACTATGAGGATATTGAGAACTGTGAGCATGAATTAGTTGCTTCAGGAGAAGCGGTCGTTGTAGTTTCTAATAATCACCGGTTAGCTGATAAGCAAGAAGTTTCACTTGATGATTTGAGAGACGAACCTTTAGTTGTCAAATCTGCCGGGAAGGGTAAAGACCATAGTTTTGTAGATAAATGCTTAGATAGAGGAATAACCCCAAATGTGGTTCATGAATTTGGCAATATTCTAACCGCGCACCGTCTATGTGAATTAAATGGATTTGTTGCTATTTCGGTCGACTTCGTAGAAACTACTTTACAACAAAATAATTTAAAAGTTGTTAGGTTAAAAGAGAAAATTCCACAAAATATATACTTAGTTTCCCGCAAAAGAGGGATTCAATCAAAGGCAATTATGCTGTTTAAAAGTTATATAAAAGATAAAACTGAAAAAAAGTGAGTCGACTTAATGTGCTAAAAAGCCCGTTAAATCGACTTTTTTTTGTTGTAACAAACTAAAAGTTACTACCCCCTAACTTTTGGTTGATAGCCGTAAATTATGAAATGGGTTACATTGAAGTAGCAAGAGAATTAAAGAGGATCATTTCGATAAAGTTAAAGGAGGTCAGTTTGGCAATAGAACTTATAGTCTTTAATAATCCTAGAACTTTTTCGACAAATCTGGAGTATTCTTTTTGTTTAGAAAGACCCAATTAAACCATAAATGAAAGCGTATCACAAATGAGGTTACTGCTTTCACAAGAAAGGACTTATTCTTATGGATAAACAACAAAAGACAAAATGGAGTAAGAAGAAAAAAACAATAGTTATTTCTTCTAGTGTATTTGGATTCATACTAGCAGCAGTTTTAGTTTATGGGTTTGTCATTACAGATACAGGTAACTGGCTTATTGCGAAATTCAAACCAGATACTGAAGAACAAAAACTTTCCTATTCATCAGCTGTAGAAACAATAGAGAAAATTACGGACGAAGGTTTTGTGCTTATGCAGAACGATAATAATTTTCTTCCAATTGAAACATCGAAAGATGATAAAGAAAAAATTAACGTTTTTGGAACAAGATCTGTAGTAACATTATTTAACTCTGGTGGTTCAACTGCTACTGATGTTACTAAAGCTAATAAATTAGAAGATGCCCTTCAAAGTTCAGACGGGAATTTCGAATTGAACCAAGATTTGTTATACCTTCATTATAATTTTTATAAAAGTGGAGATATATCAATAAAAGAAACAAATGCACCTAAGAATAAAAGTGATTCTGCTATCTTAGGAGAAGGAAATAATTTTATTCTTCCAGAAGTACCTGAAAAGGCCTATGAAGATACATCTTTATATGAAGATGGAAAAACAGTTATTGAACATGCTCAAGAATTTTCAGACACTGCACTTGTCGTAATTGGTCGTGGTGGTGGAGAAATGATTGATTTAAGCCCGAATGATCTTCAATTACAAGACGACGAACGAGCAATGATAGAAACAGTTAGTGAAAATTTTGAAAACGTTATATTAGTTATAAACTCTGTAAATGTGATGCAATTAGACTTTTTAGATGAATATCCGTCAATTAAGAGTGTTTTATGGATGGGATTCCCAGGGGAAAGTGGAACTAAGTCACTAGCAAGAATTCTTAACGGTAAAGTAAACCCATCTGGTCATTTAGTAGATACATGGGTTTCTGATTTGACAAGCATTCCTGCAGCAAATAACTATAAAGAGCTAGATGAAAATGGGGATTGGGCAGGATCTAATCACTATGAAAATGCTAAAGAAGAGTTTGGATTCTTCACACAGTATCATGAGGGTATTTATGTAGGGTATAAGTACTTTGAAACTCGTCATGACACGGATGAGAGTTATAAATATGATGAGGATGTTAAGTTTCCATTCGGTCACGGTCTAAGTTATACAACATTTGAAAAAGAAATTGTGGAAATGACTGAAAAAGATGGAGAAATCACTTTACGTGTAGCAGTTAAAAACGCTGGTGATGTAGCAGGTAAGGATTCCATCCAAATTTATTACAATCCACCTTATACTGGTGAAATAGAGAAGTCTACTGTTAACCTAATTGACTTTAAGAAAACTAATGAAATTAAACCAGGTGACACAGAAATTTACTCGCTTACAATTAATGCAGAAGACATGGCTTCTTATGATTATAAGAACAATAATGCCTACGTACTTGAAAAAGGCGATTATCAGTTAATGCTTAGAGATAACTCGCATGATAATATCGATTCAGAAACGTACACCGTAAGTGAAACAATTGTGTATAACGATGAAAGCCGATCTACTGATAATGCAGTTGCTACAAATCAATTTGAAGATGCTTATCATATTGATGACTATTTAACTAGAGAATGGAATCCTGAGAGTCGCGCATTTACAGGACCTCAAGAAGCAGACTTTACTGCATCAGAAGAAATTATCGATGCAATGACTTATGAAGTGCCAACAGATAAAGAGTTAGGCTTAACTGCTGATGATTTACCTAAAGTTGGACAAGAATTAGATGAGAAAATTATGCTTTCAGATATGGTTGACGTACCGTACGGTGATCCGAAGTGGGATGAATTTGTATCGCAATTGACGGTGAAAGAAATGGCAACAATAAGTGGTACTGGTGCTTATCAGCTTGCTGAAATAGAAAGACTAGGTGTTCCAAAGGTGTTACAACCAGATGGTTCAATGGCGATTGCTTCAAACGTATATTCAGGACCAATAATGGGTGTTGAAGGTGTAGGTGTTACTTATGCTGCTCCAGCTGTAACAGCATCAACTTGGAACAAGGATGCTGGTTATATTATGGGTACTAGCGTAGGAATAGAGGCACAAGCGTTTGGCTACAGTGGATGGTATTCCCCTGCAATGAATATTCATAGAACTCCATTTAATGGAAGAAACTTTGAATATTATAGTGAGGATGGCGTTCTTTCTGGTGAAATTGCCGCACAAGTTGTAAAAGGCGCTACAGACAAAGGTGTTATTACCTACGTTAAACACTTTGCGTTAAATGAACGTGAAGATGGGGTTCGTAACCAATTATTTACATGGTCAAATGAACAAGCAATTCGTGAAATATATTTAAAACCTTTTGAAATTGCTGTAAAAGAAGGTGGAAGCTTGGGTGTTATGTCTTCCTTTAACTACATCGGTTTGACTTGGGCTGGTGGACATGAAGGTTTACTCACAAATGTTCTAAGAAATGAATGGGGATTTGAAGGGTTAATCTTAACTGATGCAAATATGTATCCACATATGGATGTTATGCAAATGCTGTACGCAGGTGGAGATGTTTCACTAGATACTATGGCTGCTTGGCAAGGTGGAGAAAATCAAAGCAAAATCTGGGTTGAGGCTTCAAAAAATAATGATACAAAAATTGCTACAATTTCCAATTTACAAAGAGCAAGTAAAAACGTACTTTATGCAGTATCTCGCACTTGGAAAATGGAAGAAGAATAAGGTTTAAGTTATTAATTGAAATACATTTAACCGTTTCTAAAAAGATTCTTAAAAACTAGGATAGGCGGTACTTCTTAAAGGAGTACCGCCTTCCTTAAAAAAAGAGGTATCGGGGACATGAAATACAAAGACATAATAGAAAAAATGACCATTGAAGAAAAAGCATCCTTAATGTCAGGAAAAGACTTCTGGCAGACACAAGATATAGAGAGACTTGGGATCAATAATATTTTTCTTGCAGATGGACCGCATGGAATTAGAAAGCAAGCAGAAGCGGCGGACCATTTAGGGCTTAATGAAAGTTTGCCGGCAACTTGTTTTCCGACTGCTGCAACTGTTGCAAACAGTTGGAATACAGAATTAGGAGAAAAAATTGGACAATACCTTGGTGAAGAGGCAGTTGCTCAAAAAGTCAACGTCTTGCTCGGACCTGGTATTAATATGAAAAGAGATCCTTTATGTGGAAGAAATTTTGAATATTTCAGTGAGGATCCTTATCATGCTGGGAAAATTGCAGCAGGTTATATTAAAGGAATTCAGTCGCACGGAATCTCCGCTTGTGTTAAACACTTCGCTGTTAATAACCAAGAAGAAAGACGTATGTCAATTGACACAATCGTAGATGAAAGAACGTTAAGAGAAATTTATTTAACAGCATTTGAAATAGCAGTTAAAGAAGGTAATACAAAGACGGTTATGTCTTCTTATAACATGTTGAATGGCGCTTATACAAACGAAAATATTCATTTAATGAGAGAAATTCTTCGTGATGAATGGAATTATGATGGAGTTGTTGTCACAGACTGGGGCGGAAGTAATGACCGCGTGGCAGGTTTAATAGCTGGTAACGAGTTGGAAATGCCAACAACAGCAGGTGAAACAAATAAAGAAATTATCGATGCAATCAAAAGTGGAAAATTGAAAGAAGAAGTATTAGATGAAGCGGTAGATCGCATACTCGATTTAATTTTCACAACAGAAGAAGTTTTTAATAAGCCATACAAAACAGAGTTTGATGTAAAGGAACATCATCAAGTTGCACAAGAAGTAGCAGAAGAATCGATTGTTCTTCTTAAGAATGAAGGAAATATCTTACCATTGAAAGACGGAATCAAAGTAGCTACAATTGGTGATTTTGCTGAGAATCCTCGATACCAAGGTGCTGGATCTTCTATAGTAAATCCAACAGTATTAGATAATACATTGGAATGTATAGAGGGATCTGGAATTGTTAGTGTTGGATATGAACCAGGTTTTGAACGTTATGGTAAAAAAAATCAGAATAAAATAGATAGAGCATGTGCTCTTGCAAAAGAGGCAGATGTTGTACTTTTATATATTGGTCTAGATGAGGCAACAGAAGCAGAAGGTCTAGATAGACAAAATATGAAAATTCCCCAAAATCAAATCGATTTATTAGATGCTATATACGAAGTGAACCCTAATATTGTGGCAATCCTATCTTGTGGAGCTGCTGTTGAAATGCCTTGGATAGATAAAGTGAAAGGCTTATTGCACGGCTATTTAAATGGTCAAGCTGGAGCAAAAGCAATTCTTAGAATCATAAAGGGAGAAGTAAACCCTTCTGGTAAACTAGCTGAAACTTATCCAGTTCGTTATGAGGATACACCTGCATTTCATCATTTTCCTGGTAAGGAAGTTAGTGTTGAATACAGAGAAGCTATGTATATCGGTTATCGTTATTATGATAGTGCAAATGTTGAGGTTCGTTTCCCGTTTGGATTTGGATTGAGCTATACAACATTTGATTACTCTGATATTCAAATGGATAAAGACGGTGTTACTTTTAAGTTAACCAATAGTGGCGAGGTAGCTGGTATGGAAATTGCGCAGATGTATGTAGCCTGTCAATCTAATGAAATTTTCCGTCCGAAAAAAGAATTAAAAGGATTTAAAAAAGTATTCTTAAATCCAGGAGAAACACAAACAGTAACCATTCCTTTTGATGATAAAACATTCCGTTATTTCAATGTAAAAACGAATCAATGGGAAGTGGAAGAGGCTAACTACACTATTACTATTGGTGCTTCAAGTGTAGATGTTCGCCTGGAAGATACGATTTTTATCGAAGGTACGAATGCGCCGCTACCATATGACAAAGAGAAACTACCATCTTACTATTCTGGTAAAGCAAATAACGTGAGTGAAGATGAATTTGAAACGCTACTTGGCCGAAAGGTTCCTGTTTCCACTTGGGATCGCAGTAAACCATTAGGATATAATGATACAATTGCTCAGTGTCAATATGCTAAAGGAGGATTTGCTAGATTCGCTTTTCGTTCAATCTCTTTCTCACACTGGTTCTTGAAAAAGATAGGCAAGAGAGAAACAGCAAACTTAATTATGATGTCTGTTTATCACATGCCGTTTAGAGGCGTTGCTCGAATGACTGGTGGCATTATCAATATGCCGATGTTAGATGGTATCTTAATGATTGTTAATGGTCGATTCTTTAAAGGGTTACGCCATGTATTAAAAGAAAGAAGCAAGATGCTAAAAGTCGCGAAAGGCAATAATTAACATAGCCTAAGTGACAAAGGAGAGGTAAAATGAGTATGGAAAAAGCTAAAGCAAAAAAGCAAACTTCAGGATTGCTTGGTTTCTGGGAAAGATACAAAGAAAACCATCCTAATATTGCGCAATTTCTAGTGTTCTTCTTGTTGAGTAATGGAATTACAGTCTTACAACTTGTCCTTATGCCAGTTTTTAAGAGTATATTTGCACAAACGTCACTAGTAAGTACTAGTTTCCAAATTTTACAGTTTGGGCACAATTTTGACGGATCTGATTATTATGTGTTTGACTATGCAGCAGGAGCGCTCTCAGCTGGCGGTGGCGGTGGGTTAGCTTATTTCCTAGCTGTACAGATCACGATTGCAATAGCACAAATCATAAACTTCTTTGCTCAAAGAACTATTACATTTAAATCTAACAGTAATATTTGGAATGCAGCCTTTTGGTATTTTGTTGCGTATATCCTGATAACAATCGGTGCTGCAGCAGCACAAGGGTTCTACAAAGCGCCAATTTATGACCTATTAATGAATACATGGGGATTAGGTGCTACTGGTGAAACAGCTGCTGATATTATTACAATGATTATTAATAGTGCGATCTCATTCTGGGTATTTTACCCGATATTTAAAATAATCTTTAAAGAAAAGCCTGAGACTGAAACTAAATAAGAGTTACCATTGTATGGAAAATTTAGTTTATTTTAATAATTAATGGGTTGTTTTTTTAAAATAGAGTATTAATATATAAGGTAGTAAGTGAGATAAGGAAGAAGCAGCAGAGGAGAGTTAACGTGCGTAACAGTGAATGGAAACTTGCTGCTTCTGTATCAGTTCATTGGATTAGATTTAAGGAAAAGCACCCAAACATTGCACAATTTCTAGTATTTCTTTTTGTAAGTTATGGAGTTACAGCATTACAACTTGTGCTCATGCCAGTTATAAAAGGTATTTTTGCAAAAACATCATATGTAAGTATCAGTTTTCAAGTTTTACAGCTTGGTCATAATTTTGACGGTACTGCTTATTATGTTTTTGATTATTTGGCAGGCCCACTTGCTTCTGGTGGAGGCGGAGGGCTTGCCTATTTTCTGGCAGTTCAAATAACGATTGCAATTGCACAGGTTATTAACTTCTTTGTGCAAAGAAGTATTACCTTTAAATCGAATAGTAACATTTGGACGGCTGCAATTTGGTATGTTATTGCGTATATTCTTATTACAATAGGTGCTGCAGCAGCACAAGGCTTGTACAAAGAACCAATCTATAACTTATTGATTAATACGTGGGAAATGGGTCATGCTGGGGAAACGACAGCAGACATGATTACAATGAAAATTAATGGTACTATTTCTTTCTGGATTTTTTATCCGATATTTAAAGTGATTTTTAAACAAAGGCCAGAAAAATAGAATTAGAAAAGGTAGTGTGAGTATGAAATTATTATCAGTAGTTATACCTTGTTATAATTCACAAGATTATATGAGATATTGTATAGAATCCCTTTTGCCTGGTGGGGACGACGTAGAGATACTGATAGTGAATGATGGCTCCGTTGATCAAACAGCACAAATTGCAGATGATTATGCAATGAAGTATCCTTCCATTGTTAAAGCCATTCACCAAGAAAATGGAGGACATGGGGAAGCTGTGAATGCAGGAATTCGTAATGCGTCCGGGCTGTATTTTAAAGTAGTAGATAGTGATGACTGGGTTGATATTAGAGCGTATATGAAAATAATAGAATCCCTAAAAAACTTAAGTGATAACGATAGCTTGGTTGACATGGTTATAAGTAATTTTGTATATGAAAAAGAGGGCACAAGATATAAGAAGATCATGAAGTATGATAATGTACTTCCGCAAAACAAGGTTTTCTCTTGGGATGACATTAAGCAATTTCGAAAGGGTCAGTATATCTTGATGCACTCGGTTATCTACCGGACACAATTATTATTAGATTGTGGATTAGAGCTTCCTAAGCATACGTTCTATGTAGATAATTTATACGTCTTTACACCACTTAAACATGTAAAGAAAATCTACTATGTAAATGTAGACTTTTATAGATACTTTATAGGACGAGAGGATCAATCTGTTCAGGAAAACATTATGATCAAGCGAATAGATCAACAAATAAAAGTAAATAAGCTGATGATTGAAGAAGCAAACCTTGAATTGATCGAGAATCCGAAGCTTCATCACTATTTGATTAGACATTTAGAAATCGTTACAGTTGTATCTGCGATTCTATTAATTCGGTCGGGTACGGTTGAGAACCTTCAAAAGAAGAGGGAACTGTGGAGATATATTAAAGATACAGATATCCAGTTATACCACAGCTTGAAATTTGGAATTATGGGTAATTTAATAAATTTACCGGGACGTGCCGGACGTAGAATTTCTGTGGGAGCATATAAAATATCTCAAAAATTAGTTGGGTTTAACTAAATTCAAAATTATATATGTAAATAATGAGAGCATCATTATGATGTTCTCATTTTTTTAAAGTTTTACTTATAAATAGGAAGAAACTGAATTCGAAGGAGTGATTATATAATGAAAATTGCTTTGATTGCACATGATAAGAAAAAAAGTGATATGGTTAATTTTTCGAAAGCCTATCAACCTATATTGGAAAAGCATCAACTGTTTGCGACCGGTACCACTGGACAACTAATTATGGATGCGACCGGTTTAGCTATTCATCGATTCCAATCAGGGCCCCTAGGTGGAGATCAACAAATAGGTGCTTTAATCGCGAATAATGAAATGGATATCGTTATTTTCTTTAGAGATCCTTTAGCTGCACAGCCTCATGAGCCAGACATTATTGCATTACTACGTCTTTGTGATGTTTATTGTATCCCGCTAGCAACAAACATGGGAACAGCTGAAATTCTCATCCGCGGTTTAGAAGATGGAAAATTACAATGGAGAGAAATAATAAATAGTAAACCAAACAATAATGATTAAACATCATTATGGTATACTCACCTTTCTCTATTGTATTGTCTATATTATGGTTATTTTCTTACTTCAGCAGGAAGGCGTAACAATGTTTCCTGTTTTTTTAATAGTTTTGGAAGTTATAAAATCTGCTAAATGTGGATAACCTACAAGATTAGCCTCGTCCAGCTCCGAGCGCCAGCGACTAGCGAGACTTCCCTCGCCTTCGTACGATAAGTTAACATCGGTTCACTTCGTTCACCGTGTTGCCTTTATCTCCTACGGCTCAGTCCAGTCCGTACGTCGCTAACCGGCGCTCTGCGCTTTTGTTCATAAATATTCCAAACTTTCTTTTTTTCAAATAAATGGGTAAAATGGAAATCACGGTTTATTTTTGAAGTGAGAAGTATTAGAAAATGAATACATTCTATAGTAGAATATCTCTATAGTGTTAGCATAAATAATCTAAATAGGCTTTCGGAAGTATCTCTTTGGGGGAGTACCGCTGAAATTTCAAATGAGGAATCGAAATGAAATATAAAGAGTTAATTACACAAATGACGTTAGAAGAAAAAGCATCTTTGATGTCAGGTAAAGACTTCTGGCAAACACAAGATATAAAGCGTCTTGGAATTAATAGTATGTTTCTTGCTGATGGGCCACATGGGATCAGACGACAAGAGGCAGCAGCAGACCAATTGGGGTTAAATGCTAGTATTCCAGCTACATGTTATCCAACAGCTGCAACTGTAGCTAATAGTTGGAATGCCGACTTAGGAGAAAAGGTTGGCGATTTTCTTGGTGAAGAGGCTATTGCTCAAAAAGTAAATGTTTTACTTGGTCCTGGAATTAATATGAAAAGAAATCCGCTATGTGGACGAAACTTTGAATATTTTAGTGAGGATCCCTATCATGCGGGCAAGATGGCTGCAAGTTATATTAGGGGTATTCAATCTCATGGTGTCTCTGCATGCGTAAAGCACTTTGCTGTTAATAACCAGGAAGAAAGACGGATGTCCATAGATACCATAGTTGATGAAAGAACACTTAGAGAAGTTTATTTAACCGCTTTCGAAATAGCGGTTAAGGAAGGTAAAACCAAGACTATCATGTCTTCTTATAACCGACTAAATGGTGATTATACAAATGAAAATCAGCATTTAATGCAAGAGATACTTAGGAAAGAATGGAATTATGATGGTGTGGTTGTTACGGACTGGGGAGGTAGTAATGACCGTATCGCAGGTCTGTTAGCAGGAAATGAACTAGAAATGCCAACAACAGATGGTCAAACAGATCGAGAAATTATCGAAGCTATCAAGTCAGGTAAACTTGAAGAAAAAGTACTAGATGAGAGTGTGGATCGTCTGCTTGATTTGATTTTCTCTACTAATGAAGTATTTGAGAAAGCATATAAGAAGGAATTTGATGTAGAGAAACATCACCGTGTTGCGCAAAAGGTTGCAGAGGAATCTATCGTTTTACTCAAAAATGAAGACAATTTGTTACCACTTAAGTTTGGTAAAAAGGTTGCTGTTGTTGGTGACTTTGCGAAAGATGCGCGTTATCAAGGAGCAGGGTCTTCGATTGTAAATCCGACCATTCTCGATCATACAATGAATTGTTTTGAGGAATCAGGCATTTTAAGTATTGGCTATGAGCGAGGTTTTGATCGCTATGGAAAGAAAAATGTAGAGCTAATCAATCGAGCATGTTCCCTGGCTGAGAAAGCAGATGTTGTTTTTTTATACATTGGTTTAGATGAAATGACAGAGGCTGAGGGTTTAGACAGGAAAAATATGAAAATACCAGATAATCAAGTTGATTTATTATATGCTTTGCATAAGGTTAATCCAAATATTGTTGCTATTCTTTCCTGTGGTTCGGCAGTAGAAATGCCCTGGATTGACAAGGTGAAAGGGTTACTACATGGTTATTTAGGTGGACAAGCGGGAGCGAGAGCTATTCTTAGAGTTCTATCTGGAGACGTAAATCCTTCAGGTAAATTAGCAGAGACCTACCCTTTAAGATATGAAGAAACACCCTCCTTCCAGAACTTTCCTGGAAACGAAGCTAGCGTGGAGTACAGAGAAGCATTGTATATTGGATACCGCTATTATGACACGGCTGATGTAGATGTTCTTTTCCCGTTCGGATACGGACTTAGTTATACTAATTTTGAATACTCGGATATTCATGTTGATAAAGATGGTGTAACGTTTAAACTGACTAATACTGGTGACATAGCGGGGATGGAGGTTGCTCAGTTATATGTTGGGTGTGAGTCTAGTGAAATTTTCCGTGCGAAAAAAGAATTAAAGGGTTTTGATAAGATATTTATTAATGCCGGTGAAACAAAGACAGTTGCCATTCCATTTGACGATAAAACTTTTCGTTATTTTAATGTCAGAACAAACAAATGGGAAGTAGAAGAAGCTGAATATGAAATAATGATCGGTGCTTCTAGCGCGGATATTCGTTTAGAGGATACTATATTTATTGAAGGTACCGGAGCATCAGTTCCTTATGATAAGGAGAAGTTGCCATCCTATTACTCAGGTAATGCAAATAATATTAGTAAGGAAGAATTTGAAATATTACTTGAACGAGAAGTGCCAGTATCTACGTGGGACCGTACTAAACCATTAGGGTATACGGACACTATCGAGCAGTGTCAGTATGCCAAAGGGTTATTCGGTCGTCTTATATATCATTCCATTGTGTTTGCGCACTGGTCTTTATGGAAGATTGGAAAGAGAAGCACTGCTAATCTAATTATGATGTCTATCTATCATATGCCTTTTAGAGGGATTGCAAGATTAACAGGGGGCATCGTGAACATGCCAATGTTAGATGGTATCTTAATGATGGTAAATGGCCAATTTTTTAAAGGTTTGAGACATGTGTTTAAGGAAAGACGAAAAAAGATAAAATTAGCTAATATTAATTAAACAATATATAGAGTATTAAAGCCAGAGCTGTGTTGATGTACCACATCAACACAGCTCTTCTTATTTAGTTTACAATGCTAATTACTAATAATAATCGTCCATCAGGGTAAACATGAAATATAAATATTTTTAAATTGTTGTATTGTACAACAATTAGTTTAGCCCCCCTAACTTTTTGTTGCTGTCGTTTTGTTGCAATCTAAGATAGGATTTTAATGTATGAATTAGTTTTTATTTATGAAAGCGTTTTATTATATAGGTTATAAAAAGAGTATTATTATCAATTTAAATAGAATCGAGGTTTTTATATTGGAAAAACAAGCGGTTAATCCATTTTTGCCAAGCTATGAATATATCCCCGACGGAGAACCATATGTGTTTGGCGATAGATTATATATATATGGGTCTCATGATAGGTTTAATGGAAAGTTGTTCTGCTTGAATGATTATGTTTGTTGGTCAGCACCAATTGATGATTTAAGTGATTGGCGGTACGAAGGGATAATTTACAGGAAGAAGCAGGACCCTAAAAATAAACTAGGACTTTATCAAATGTTTGCACCTGATGTAACAAGAGGTATAGATGGAAAATATTATTTATACTATACACTTGGTTTTCGCAGTATTATCGGGGTTGCCGTATGTGATACTCCGAGTGGGAATTTTGAATTCTATGGGTATATTAGTCTTCCGGACGGTGAACTTTTATGGAATAAAAAAGGTGATCCATATTTGTTTGATCCAGGTGTACTAGTCGATGATGATGAAAAGGTGTACTTATACTCTGGGTTTGCACCAAAACAAGGAGTTCCTAGTTTACTTACTGATTTTAAGAAACGAACCTTTGAAGGAGGGTATGTAATAGAGCTAGGTTCTGATATGAAAACCGTTGTTAGTGAACCAAAGCTTCTCTTTCCTAAAATAGGGGAAGCGGAAGGGACTGGTTTTGAGGGTCATGAATTTTTTGAAGCAAGCTCTATTAGAAAAATTAAGGATACCTATTATTTTATATACTCTTCCATTAATGGACATGAATTATGTTATGCAACTAGTAAGAGTCCGACTGCAGGATTTACTTTTGGAGGAACCATTATAAGTAATGGAGATTTATATATAAATGGATCTAATGAGGATAAAGATGCTTATAATTATATTGGTAATAATCATGGAGGCATTGTTTGTGTAAAGGGGCAATGGTACGTCTTCTACCACAGACAAACGAATAGGCATCATTATTCCAGACAAGCACTTGCCGAACCTATCCAAATAAAGGAGGATGGCTCTATTGCCCAGGTAGAGATGACTAGCTCTGGATTAAACAACGGTCCTCTACAAGGGAAAGGAGAGTATGAATCGTATATAGCATGCAACCTTATGTCAAAAAACGGTGCTGGGAGATATGGTACATATTTTGGCAACATAACGTTTAGAGGTCATCCTTACTTGACACAAACTGGTAAAGATAGAGAAAATAACCCAACGCAATACATAGCTAATATGAGAGATGGAGCAGTTGCAGGCTATAAGTATTTTTTCTTTAAGGATTTGAAGGGAATTGCAGTCCAGGTTAATTGTACTGGTTCAGGAGAAATGTTAATCGCTACCTCACTCCATTCTGAACCGATTGCAAGTATTCCGATTAAACAGAGTTTAAGCTATACCTATTTTCGTAAAGAAGTGAACATTGGGAGAGGGAAACAGGCTTTGTATTTTACTTATAAGGGTTCAGGAAAAGTCGATTTTAAATCATTTGTCCTAAGTTAACATAAGTTTCCGTACTAGATAGAATTTACGACCAAACTTGATATATTGAAATAAGAGACAGGTTGAATGTTTAGTGTCATAGGCTCATTTTTCTACCGTTTGAAAATATTGTTGAATATTGTCGAATTATGCGGTAATATAATAAGTATAAGAGCAAATTTATTGACTTTATAAAAACAAATTACTTATATCAGATGAAAAGGCAAACTATCTGAAAGGATAGGGTGCGAAGCCAAGGGTCTAAAGCGATGATCTTTAGGAAACGCCTGGTTACCAAACTTATTTTTATTGAGTTGGCTATTCACGTAAATGTCGAATAGCCTTTTTATATATTTATATGAGTTATAGTTTTTAAGCGGTCACAAGTCATACGAATCTTTGCTTAGCTTTTATTACAATATTAATACATAAGGGGGAGATTACTATGAAAAAACTACTAAATTTCAAGAGTATTCGAAAGAAAATCATGTTTGGGTTCAGCTTAGTCATGTTTTTAGTAATAGCATTAGGAATTATAAATTTTGTATCCATTTCGGCAATCAACACTGACACAGAAAAAATAATACACGATGAATTGCCCTTGTTAATTGCAGATGAAAAGTTGTCATTTAATATGTCGCAACGAATTGCTCTTGCAAGGGGTTATGTGTTATATGGTGATCAAGAGTTTAAGGACCAATTTGACTTCTATACAGCGGATAGTATTCAGTACCAGGAGGAGATTCTTGCTGGAGAACATTCTGAAGGAGTTAAAGAACTTATTAATAAAAGTATCGAATGGCGAAAAATGGTACAGTCTGAAATTTTTGAAACATATGATCAGGGTAATGAAGAGGTTGCCATCCAAAACCTGAAAGACAATGCACAACCGTTAGCGAGAGAAATTATGAGTGGTTTTGCGGAACTATC
The DNA here is from genome assembly GCF_014280935.1 of Aquibacillus kalidii. Lineage (GTDB taxonomy): Bacteria > Bacillota > Bacilli > Bacillales > Amphibacillaceae > Aquibacillus_D > Aquibacillus_D kalidii. The sequence goes on along the minus strand of NZ_JACLZI010000049.1, from coordinate 2,447 downwards.
CAAAAACCGTGAAGTTAGTGTGGAAGAGCATGGGGAAGAAATACTGAAAATGGGTCAAGGTACTCTAATAGTCGGAACCGTGATTGCTTTAATTGTTGTAGTGTTAAGCGTTATTATTGCTACTTTCACATCAGGACAAATTTCTAAACCGATAAAAGCCATTATGCAACGATTAAAGTCAATTGCAGACGGTGACTTAAGTCATGAGCCTATGAAGTCTGAAGCAAAAGATGAGGTAGGGCAATTAGTATCTGCAACAAATCAAATGAATGATAACCTAAGGTATTTATTTCAACAAATCAATAGTGTATCGACTACTGTTTCTAACCAAAGTGAAGAACTACACCAGTCGGCTAATGAAGTAAAAACTGGTTCAGACCAAATTGCTAGTACAATGGAAGAGCTTGCGTCTGGTACGGAGTCACAAGCAAGTTATGCAGGGGACTTATCATCTAGCATGGAAGTATTTGTGAATAAAATGGATGAGACAAGCGAAAATGGTAAAGAGATCTATGAAGCATCTAATCAGGTATTGGGTATCACTAGTAATGGAGCCAAATTAATGAATGATTCTGTTGAACAAATGTCGATTGTAGACTCGATTGTAAAAGAAGCTGTGTCAAAAGTAAAAGGCTTAGATAAACAATCACAAGAGATCTCCCAATTAGTTTCCGTCATTAGAGATATAGCAAATCAAACGAACCTATTGGCCTTGAATGCCGCGATAGAAGCTGCGCGTGCCGGTGAACATGGAAAAGGATTTGCAGTAGTAGCTGACGAAGTTCGTAAACTAGCAGAACAAGTGGCAGATTCAGTTACGGATATCACAACGATTGTAGAAAACATCCAAACGGAATCAACTAGTGTTGCTTCTTCATTAGAAGGCGGCTATAAAGAAGTTGAAAAGGGTACAAGCCAAATTAAAACGACAGGTGAAACATTTAAAGAAATTAATCGAAACATGAAAGATATGGTTACAAGCATCGAAAAGGTAACCGAGAATCTATCTTCCATGACTGAAAATAGTAGAAAAATGAGTAGTTCTATAGTAGAAATAGCTTCTGTATCAGAGGAATCAGCTGCTGGTGTTGAACAAACATCAGCATCTATCCAACAAACTAGTAGCTCGATGGATGAGGTAACACAAAGTGCTGGACAATTATCTAAACTTGCTGAGGAACTAAATAACCTGGCAGCTACAGCGAAGTTATAAAATTGTAAAAAGGAGTATGGATTAAGTTCCAAACTCCTTTTTTGAATGGTATTGTTTAAACAGTGTTCAATTTTAGGTGCATAATATAACTGATAGAAGTGTTACACTAGGATAAATAAGCTGAAGAGGAGGAATCTTATCTTGAAAAGACATGAGGCGTTACATCCATTATCTCATCACCATCATCATGCCTTAGTAATGGCTCAGCAGCTAAAGAAGGCTGATGAGAACAGTAGTATTCAAGAGATGACAAGACAAGTAATAGACTTCTGGCAAACAGATGGAGAAGACCATTTCCGTGATGAGGAAGAGGTTCTACTCCCCCTTTATGCGCAATACGAATCAGTCGATCAGGATTCTATTCGAGATATGCTAATTCAACATGTTCAGATACGCAGTCTTGTGCAACAGATTCGAGGAAAGCAGCGCCCTAATCTGGATACATTTCGAAAACTAGGGGAAATTTTAAATGATCATGTGCGTCTTGAGGAAAGAGTTATTTTTCCTATGATTGAAAAGGCTGTTCCAGAAAACTACCTTTTCCAAGCCAATGGTCGGTTTCACAGGGATTCTTACAGTGGATTTTGATAAGCTTATCTTTGAACATGCCTCTAAATTATGATGGCATGTTTTTTTGTTGTAGGGAAATAAAACTGTAATAGGACTCATCTTTCAAGTGAAATTTTCAATAATATTGGATGTGAAGTAATAGTATTTTGTATAGAATCACCAGTAAGAAGTTGGATAGGCAATATAACGAAGCGAATTCTTATGGTATTTCTAATTTCGCGACGTTAGCTGCCCTTTAACAAAGCGAATTCTTATTGTTCCGCTAACTTCGCGACGTTAGCTGCCCTCTAACAAAGCGAAATCTTATGGTATTTCTAATTTCGCGACGTTAGCTGCCCTCTAACAAAGCGAATTCTTATTATTTTTCTAATATCACGACGTTAGCTGCCCTCTAACAAAGCGAATTCTTATTATTTTTCTAATATCACGACGTTAGCTGCCCTCTAACAAAGCGAAATCTTATGGTATTTCTAATTTCGCGATGTTAGCTGCCCTTTAACAAAGCGAATTCTTATTATTTTTCTAATATCACGACGTTAGCTGGCCTCTAACAAAGCGAAATCTTATAGTTTTTCTAATATCACGACGTTAGCTGCCCTCTAACAAAGCGAAATCTTATGGTATTTCTAATTTCGCGATGTTAGCTGCCCTTTAACAAAGCGAA
>NZ_JACLZI010000048.1 GCF_014280935.1 Aquibacillus kalidii | reverse complement strand
TTCATTAGTGCCGTTCCTTTTTCTGTAAGACGAATATCAAACTTGCGGCGATCATTCGGAACAATAATTTTTTCGCATAGTTGGTTTTGGATTAATTTCTTTAACTCACGGCTAGAATTAGGTAAAGATAGATGTAAGCATTCACTGACCTCACTGAGGGTTACAGGTTGGCTAACTGTAATGAACTCTAATATTTTATATTGAACGGTAGTTATGTTTTCAATTCTAATTTCTTTTGTCATATCGTTTGTCACTTGATGTACAGATGTAGTAAATCGAACAAACTGTTGGAAAAGCTCACCTTTGTCCATATAAATCACCTCATTTTACAAAGTATCAAATATATTATCAAAAAACAATTATCAATTGACAACTAAATCGGGTGGATGTTACCCTTTAGTTATCAAATGATAACTAAAGAGGTGTTTTTTATGAATGTTTTAATTGTTTTTACCCATCCCAATCACCAAAGCTTAAGCTACTCATTTTTACAAGGGGTAATTCGAGGGTGTAAGGAAAACCATGCTATCCAAAATGTTCAGGTCTTAGATTTATATGGTGAAAATTTTAATCCAATCCTTACATTTGGGGAGAAGAGTAAGAGAAGAGATATGTATAAAGATCCAGATTTAGAGAACTATCGTAATCAACTATCGTGGGCAGAAAAGATTATTTTTATCTATCCTATATGGTGGGGGAGACCACCAGCTATGTTATTGGGTTATATTGATAAAATTTTTGCTTCAGGATTTGCATACAAAGATAACGGTAAGTTGTTACCAGAAGGTTTGTTGAAGGGTAAATCAGTCGTATGTATTTCTGTAATGAAAGGTCCGACCTTTTATCCCATGTTTTGGCTAAATAACGCACATAAAGTTTTAATGCGTAAAGCATTATTTCAATACGTTGGCATTAAAAAGGTGAAATTTTTTGAGTTTGGGAACATGGAAAATGCAAAGGGGAAGCACCTTGAAAAAATAGAAAGAGTATATAAGTATTTTCAAAAATTGAATAGCCATAGTTTAACATCATAAAATTAATCGCTAGTTGGCGAGAGTGAAATGAGGACATATAGTGAGTTTAGGACGTCGCACCTTCATACAAAAATAATAATTATGCGTGTCAGTATCATCTTTTATTAAAACACACGTCGAGTGTGTGGCGTTGATAGAGTTGAAATTTGTCTAATTAAAATATTATACCGAAACAAAATAAACATTTCCGATTTCCGGGTCTGGATCAATAATTCTCGGGTTTCTTCCAATAAGAGCCCGGGATTTTTTTGCCCTTTTCAATACAAATCAATATCTTTTCAATAGTTCATTCATAATTGATTATGTCTCTATCCCTTGTCAATACGGGGTTTATCCAATGTCAACTTAATCTTATCTTCAATAACAAATCAATACTCATCCAATATTTTTTATCATTTCTCTTGATCTCTTTTCTCCAATATTCTCCCTTCTGTTATTTGAGAAAACTTTATTTTAACTCGAACGGTGGATTGAGGGGGCTGATTTAAGGAGAGTTTATTTTAACGTCATAAAGTTAGAGATGAAGAGCACCAGTATTTGGTGCTCTTTTTCATGTTATAGAAAGAAGTAGTAAGGCTTTTCGTTTAATGGTTAAGTACCTTGATACGGCCCACTCTTGATTTTAAATTCATAGAATGTGAACCGTTATTCGTTTTTGCTACAACCGTACACTTTTGATCGCCGCTAATTTGTACGGGAGCATTAGCAGGAATGTGGATGATTGCCCCTCTATTTCCTCCGTGCACTTTAATGCTGTTTCCAATTTCATGTAAGGACAGTTGGATCATTCCGACAAAGGATTGGATATCGATATTTCCAGTTTTTTTAAAAAAATTAAGATGACATGTACCGTTATCATTTCGTAATTGAAATTGCTGAAATTCAACATCATGGATTTCGACAGTGACTACTTTCGTATTTACTTTCAACGTATTCAGGCTTACATCACGGGTCATAAGCTTACCGGTAGTTTGCTGGATCGAGATACTTTCATGAAAAGAGGAAGAAATACCGACCCATATTTTTGAATTACCGAGCTTAATTAGAGAATATCTAATCTGTTGTTGTTTTTATATACTTCATCATTTTGTTTTAGAGGTTGAGAGGGTCTATTCAATGATATAGCAGCGGAGTAGTGACGAATTGGTTGATAAAAATATAAAATTTGAAAAATCATTAGATAAATTAACTGATAATTATATTTTACTGGTTGGGGCATTCTACCTGAAATTGGAATCAAGATGTTTGTTGTTGGTAAAGCTAAAAGAGGTGTTAGTAAATGAAAAGAAAGAGTTGAGTTAGAAAAGAAAAACTTGAGCAAAGTAAAAAAAGTATGAAACAAAACAAGGAGAGCGATGGAAATGATAATATTATTGATGAAGTCGTTAAACTACGATATAAAGAAATTGAGATTCTGTATAGTCCTACCGAAAATAACAAACAACGAGTATTTGTACCAATTGAAGATGAGTAAAATGTTTGAGTCCTCCTGAAATTAGGGGGTACATCATTATGCAAAATCCAACTATACGCGTTTCAGTATCATCATCCTATCAAAACACATATTGAAGCTGTAGCAAAGATACATTTAAAAGTGTCTAATTAAAACATAAACTACCGATTTACGGGATTAAGAAATCGGAAGAAATAAAGAAATTCTATAGAGAGGCCGGTAAGAGAGGCTTCTAGCCGCAGAGCAAACCACCAGTTCACACTGGTGGTTTTGATTTTATATAAAAAATTATGATAAAATCTGATAATATAAACTAAATTGGGTATCATACCATAGCAGTTTGCTATGTTTCCGTTTCGGGATACGTGTTTGTAAATCCCACTCAGGATACTGTTTTATAATTTGAACTTGATCACCAGTAGCAACAGCAATAAATGATATATAGTGATCTTTTGTCATAGGGTGATCGCTTGAAATAAACCATTCATTATCAATTTCTGTAATTGATAGCTTTTCTTTGTCTGTTGCTTTCTTTGCTGCTAATCGTTCTAATCTTCTCCCACAGCAAGATAGGGTGATATCTCCAGTGGCTAATACAACATTATTACATGACGGACAGACAAAATAATTTGACTTTTTCATATTTCCTCCTACAAATTCATTCGACAATAATTCACCATCTAAAATATTTTCTATATTTACGCCCAATAGGATAGATAAACTTGGTAATAGCGTGACATCTGGACAGCCATACCCACGCTCCCATTTTGAAATCGTTCGATCAGATATGTTCATTTGATCAGCTAATTGTTTCTGTGTCAGCCCTTTTTCTTTCCGTAAATTATAAATTAACTCTCCAACTTTACGATTATCCATCTTTTTTTCCTCCTACTCTATTTTCATCTTAGGGTTTTATATGATTAGAATCAACAAACGCTCCGTAGAGTTAAACATAGGTAGAGTGTACCTATTTTCATTTTGATCCTGTTTTTATGACTGTAATCATTTGACTGATTATAGCTATTATTGGTTTATGGACTCTTCGGACTCTTCCTTATATGGTTAACTATATGGAAAATAGTAATTAGGACTTTTCAAAAGTAATAGCTAATTGTGAAAAAGTACACTTAAAATAATGGGTCGCATAACCTCCCGAATTATTTCTAGGTAGATAATCGCATTAATGAACTAAACTGAAAATGTGGGTACTATTTGACGCTTACATATAGATATATTCAATAAAGGAATAGCCATAGTTTAACGTCATAAAATTAATCGCTAGTTGGCGAGAGTGAAATGTGGACATATAGTGAGTGTAGGACGGTGCACCTTTATACAAAAATAATAATTATGCGTGTCAGTATCATCTTTTTATTAAAACACACGTCGAGTGTTTGGCGTTGATAGAGTTAAAATAGATTGGTATTAATAGGTTAAATGGTTTTTAACTGAAAATTAAAGTGTGTTTTATGTTCCCTCGGACTAATAGTTTGGGGGATTTTCTGCCCCCTGTGGGTTTTACTTTTACATGAAAAAAGTAGAAGTCTATCTTACGGCAATAAGAGTTATAATATAACTTTTTAAAATTAACAAATGATTTCATGATATTTTTCATCTTGGACCTTTCCATTTCACCTATGCAAAAAATTTAGTTTGTAAAATTTTGATTGCCTCTTGAATTTCTTTTAGTTCTGGCTCTGTCAAATTATAAATTCGCTCTTGGAATTTTAATTCAAGCTGTTGAAATACTTTGTTCATTAGTGCCGTTCCTTTTTCTGTAAGACGAATATCAAACTTGCGGCGATCATTCGGAACAATAATTTTTTCGCATAGTTGGTTTTGGATTAATTTCTTTAACTCACGGCTAGAATTAGGTAAAGATAGATGTAAGCATTCACTGACCTCACTGAGGGTTACAGGTTGGCTAACTGTAATGAACTCTAATATTTTATATTGAACGGTAGTTATGTTTTCAATTCTAATTTCTTTTGTCATATCGTTTGTCACTTGATGTACAGATGTAGTAAATCGAACAAACTGTTGGAAAAGCTCACCTTTGTCCATATAAATCACCTCATTTTACAAAGTATCAAATATATTATCAAAAAACAATTATCAATTGACAACTAAATCGGGTGGATGTTACCCTTTAGTTATCAAATGATAACTAAAGAGGTGTTTTTTATGAATGTTTTAATTGTTTTTACCCATCCCAATCACCAAAGCTTAAGCTACTCATTTTTACAAGGGGTAATTCGAGGGTGTAAGGAAAACCATGCTATCCAAAATGTTCAGGTCTTAGATTTATATGGTGAAAATTTTAATCCAATCCTTACATTTGGGGAGAAGAGTAAGAGAAGAGATATGTATAAAGATCCAGATTTAGAGAACTATCGTAATCAACTATCGTGGGCAGAAAAGATTATTTTTATCTATCCTATATGGTGGGGGAGACCACCAGCTATGTTATTGGGTTATATTGATAAAATTTTTGCTTCAGGATTTGCATACAAAGATAACGGTAAGTTGTTACCAGAAGGTTTGTTGAAGGGTAAATCAGTCGTATGTATTTCTGTAATGAAAGGTCCGACCTTTTATCCCATGTTTTGGCTAAATAACGCACATAAAGTTTTAATGCGTAAAGCATTATTTCAATACGTTGGCATTAAAAAGGTGAAATTTTTTGAGTTTGGGAACATGGAAAATGCAAAGGGGAAGCACCTTGAAAAAATAGAAAGAGTATATAA
>NZ_JACLZI010000047.1 GCF_014280935.1 Aquibacillus kalidii | reverse complement strand
CGAAAGCAGTCTTGAAAGCAAAATTGGAGATGTAAGAGGAAGGCTAACGAAGCGAAAGCAGTCTTGAAAGCAAAATTGGAGATGTAAGAGGAAGGCTAACGAAGCGAAACCATCCTTGAAAGCAAATTTGACAACGTTAGACTGTTTCCGGTCCGGCGTTCTAGAATTTCGTGATGATGGATTTACACTTATCTAATTAAGACCTTTTAAAAAGAAATAGGTTAGTACCCATTCTTGATATAGGTGGTTGCGGATTACGTTTAACAGCATACGTTAATCTTGTAGATTACACAGGGGAGGAATTAACATGAATTACGGTCAGAATCCATATGGAAACTTTTATCAGGGTGGTGCATATCCATATTCACACCATGGAGGGGCGAACCTAGGACCTAACTATGGTAACTTTAATCAAGTGCCAGGAAACTTTGGAGGCCAACTACCAGGACCTTATGGTAACTTTAACCAAATGCCAGGAAACTTTAATGGCCCGCTACCAGGCCCTAATTATGGAGATTGGAATCAAGCTCCAGGAAACTTTGAAGGCCAGTTACCAGGTCCAAATTACGGAGACTGGAATCAAATGCCAGGAAACTTTGAGGGTCCATTCCCGGGACCGCAATATGGGGACGTAAGCGAGTTGCTAGGAAATTTTGAAGGCCCGCTACCAGGCCCAAATTACGGAGACTGGAATCAAGTACCAGGGAACTTTGAAGGTCCACTACCAGGCCCAAATTACGGAGACTGGAATCAAGTACCAGGAAACTTTGAAGGTCCGCTACCAGGTCCGAATTACGGAGACTGGAATCAAGTGCCAGGAAACTTTGAAGGTCCATTGCCAGGCCCGAATTATGGAGACTGGAACCAGCAACAAGGAAATTTTCAAGGTATGAACCCTTACTATGGACAAATGCCAGGTAACTATGGTGAGAACCTAGTCGGGCAGTATAATAACTATTGGAATCAAATGCCACCGAACTTCTCGGGGCAGTTCAGAGAATATGATGATGAGGATTAATTAAATATCATCTCCAAGGTTAACTAGACTTATGTTTAGTTAGCCTTTTCTTTGTTAAATAAAACAAACAGGAGATTCATAGAATCATCGAGAATATTTATCTTTATAGAATAAAAACTTACAGTAGAAGTATAGGGGGAGCAACTCTTGGTACGAAATATGAAAGAGCAAATAAAAAATACAAAGAAATATTTAAGAAAACAAACACTACATACCATTTTGGAACAATTTGATGACCATTTGATGCAACTAAGCAAATCAGATAGAAGATTGAAGTACGACAAAATGAAACAGGATCCATATAGCTTCTTTAGAGGAAGTGCTTATTTGTTTTACTATGATGTAACTAAAATTCCTTTTACTTATCATACTTCAGATTATGCACCGACATGGATAATGGGAGATTTGCACTTTGACAACCATAGTGGATTCCAGAATGAGGATGAAGATATCGTTTTTGATGTCGATGATTTCGATGAGGGGTATCTAGGCTCCTACCTGTACGATGTATTAAGAATGGTAGTTAGCATTCGCTTGTTTTCTGAACAACAGGGCTATAATGAAGAGAAGCAAGATGAATGGGTTAACACCTATTTAAATGCCTATTACAAACAATTGAAAAAATTTGTGGAAGAGGAAAATAGTCCGTTAACATCACAGTACACAGTGGAAAATACAAAGGGACCTGTTAAGAAATTATTAAAGAAATTAGAAGATAGACAAGCAACACATGAATTAGATAAGCTCACGTACATACAAGCAGATGGAGAAAGAAAATTCAATCGTGCCAATGAAAAGCTAGAGCCTGCCTCCAATAATGAATATAGGGATCTTATGAAAAATTGGCATCTGTATTTAGAAAGTATTGATAAGGAATGTTATCAAGGTGATGAGCATTATCAAATTAAAGATATAGTTAGACGAAAGGGTGCTGGCATTGGTTCAACTGGGTTAAAAAGATTTTACGTTTTGATCGAGGGACAACATGATAATAAGCATCAGGATGATATTATATTAGAAGTGAAAGAAGCGAGAACCCCAATCCCTGCATATTTTTTCACTTATAACGAGGCTTTCTGGGAATCGCATAACCACCAAGGTAAACGTGTCATCAGTACACAGCAAGCAATGCACCATAAGGCCGACCCGTATCTTGGTTATTTTACAATTAATAATCGTGAATTCTATGTTAGGGAACGATCCCCATTTGAAAAAGAATTAAAACCGAATCATTTCAAGGAAGAGAAGGATATAAAGAAGACGGTAAAGGTCATGGGTAAGGTATCAGCAAAGATCCATGCCAGAGCCGACGAAGATATCGAACATGGCTTACTAGATTACCATAGCGAGCAGCAAATCCTTGCAGCTATTGGGGGAGACAAAAGTGGTTTTAAGAAGGAAATGATTATTTGGTCTAGCTACTATAAAGATAGAGTAAAAGCAGATTATGTACTATTTAATGAGTGGTTAGAGGAATATTTTTATAAAAGATAATGACTTCTAGTATGTTTGTAATCCCCCATCCAATCTGATAATCTAGAATTTAATTATTATCAGACTTTTCGAATTCAATCGAACGGGAGAGTATTAAAATGACAAACAGTAAGGTGCACGACAAGTTTAATCGACCGTTACAAGACCTTCGGATTTCGGTTACAGATCGCTGTAACTTCAGATGCACTTATTGCATGCCAAAAGAGATTTTCGGTAAAGATTTCACTTTTTTACCTAAGGAGCACCTACTTTCGTTTGAAGAGATAGAAAAACTAGCAAAAGCCTTTACGAAGTTAGGTGTTAGTAAAATTCGTTTAACTGGTGGGGAACCACTTCTTCGAAAAGACCTTCCCACATTAATAGAAAAGCTATCAGCTATCGAAGGGATAGAAGATATTGCTTTAACAACAAATGGTGTCCATTTAGTTAAGCAAGCTAAGGCATTGAAAGCTGCGGGATTGCAAAGAATTAATGTTAGTTTAGATGCGTTAGATGAAGAGACCTTTAAAGCCATAAATGACCGTGGGGTAAGTCCTGAATGGGTGTTGAAGGGCATAGACGCAGGATTCGAAGCTGGATTACAAGTCAAGGTAAATATGGTTGTGAAAAAGGGGATGAATGATAAAGATATTCTCCCGATGGCAGCCTATTTTAAAGAAAAGGGAATCACGCTACGATTTATTGAATTTATGGATGTCGGTACTTCTAATGGATGGAATTTCTCATCGGTTATAACAAAGAAGGAAATACTCGAAAAGTTAGCAACTGAATTTGATATCGAACCTGTAGAACAGAATTATTTCGGAGAAGTCGCTAAACGATATCGGTACAAGGGTACCAATACGGAAGTTGGATTTATTACCTCTGTCTCGGAATCTTTTTGTGCTAGCTGTACTAGAGCAAGAATCGCGGCGGACGGTAAATTCTATACGTGTTTATTTGCTACAAACGGCTTTGATCTTAAGGAATTAGTTCGGAATACGAATGATGATGACGTTATATATGAAAGGATTCAATCTATCTGGCAAAAACGTACCGACCGGTATTCAGATCAAAGAACAGAAGAAACAGTTAAAAATAGAGATAAAATTGAAATGTCTTATATTGGTGGTTAACAAGGAGGATGAACATGGTAGAGGTTAGGGAGCCGATTTCTGTACATGAAGCAGTAAAGCGTGTATTGAATTTTGCAAAAACAGGAGAGGTAGAATCCATTGACATTGAGCAATCAAATGGACGAGTCCTTGGTGATAACTTGATAGCAGATCATGATATTCCATTGTTTGATCGTTCTCCATATGATGGCTATGCCATTATTGCGGAGGATACAATTGGGGCAACTAAAGAGAATCCGCTTCGATTGGATGTAGTAGCGGAAATCGGTGCAGGACATCTTTATGAACAAGAACTTTCCTCTAACCAAGCCGTTAGGATTATGACGGGTGCACAATTACCAGAGGGTAGTAACGCTGTTATTATGCTCGAGCAGACAGAAACCTTTGAAGAAAATGGTCAAACCTATGTAGATGTATATAAGGAATGTGTGGTAGGTGAAAATATATCCTTTCAAGGGGAAGATATTACGAAAGGTACCATTGTTGCAGAAAAAGGGACATTAATAGGAGCTGGTATGACAGCACTACTCGCTACTTTCGGGTATAAGCATGTGCCTGTTTTTAAGAAACCAATAGTTGGTGTGATTGCTACAGGCACAGAACTATTAGCAATAGACGAAGAGTTAGTGCCTGGTAAAATTCGTAACAGTAATACATACATGTTACTTTCTCAAATTGAGAGAGCCGGGGGACAGGCTGTATATCTAGGTCAGTTTGAGGACGATCTAGAGCTTTGCTACCAACAAGTGAAAGGTGCATTAGAACAAGTTGATATGGTTATTACGACGGGTGGTGTATCTGTTGGTGACTTTGACTATCTACCAGCTATTTATGAAAAATTGACTGCTAATGTACTATTTAACAAAATTGCCATGAGGCCTGGAAGTGTGACAACAGTAGCAGAATATAATGGGAAATTGTTATTCGGATTATCTGGGAATCCATCCGCATGTTTTGTTGGGTTTGAAATGTTTACTCGCCCTGTAATCCGTCAACTTTTACACGTTAAACATCTCCATCTACGGAAAGAAAAAGCTGTATTACGTGATGATTTTCCGAAACCTAATGCTTTTACGAGATTTGTAAGAGGCTATGTTTCAATAGAGGATGGTAAATTAATTGTAAGTAGATATGGACTAGATCAATCCAATGCTGTATCTTCTCTTGCGAAAGCTAACGCTCTTATTGTTTTACCAGGTGGAACTGATGCCTATTCTGAAGGTACTGATGTAGAAGTGAGGCTATTAGATGATCAAGAAGGAAGCTCAGAGCTAGTGTACTAAATGGATGTGCTTATTTTTGTAACGTCTACATGCCTAATTGTTCAAAGAGGATGTGTATAAACATGTTAAAAAAACATCGGGAGGTATCACCAAAAGTTGTTTCATGCAAAGTGATAACTGTAAGTGATACGAGAGATGAACAAACTGATAAAAGCGGACAGCTAATGAAACAAATGTTAGCAGATAATCAGCATTATCTAGCTAACTATGAAATTGTCAAGGATGAGAAAACGGAAATAGAAGCTGCTATTTCTTCTGGCGTTCAGGATGAACAAATGGATGCAATCTTAATTAATGGAGGAACAGGAATAGCTAAACGGGATGTTACAATAGAAGTTGTCGACTCTTTCTTGGATAAGAAAATGCCAGGGTTCGGAGAGATTTTCCGAATGCTAAGTTACCAATATGACATTGGTTCAGCCGCAATCCTGTCCCGCGCAATTGCTGGAGTCACTGATAACACGGTTATCTTTTCCGTGCCGGGATCATCAGGAGCAGTTAAACTAGCGATGGAAAAGTTAATCTTGCCAGAGATAGGTCATATCGTGATGGAACTGAATAAAGATAATTGAAAAGCGAGAATGAATTAGTCTTCTCGCTTGAAATCTCCACTCTTGCCACCTGACTTCTCAAGTAGAAAGCTTTGTCCAATAATCATTCCTTTATCAATTGCCTTACACATATCATAGACTGTTAAGGCAGTAACTGTTGCAGCTGTCAGTGCTTCCATTTCTACACCAGTACTTCCCTTTGTTTTTGCTTCCACCGTAATGACTAATTCAGGTTGATCTTCCTTTTCTAGTTTCCAATCAAAGTGAATGTCGAGGCCGCTTAATGGTAAAGGATGGCACATGGGGATAATCGTTGATGTTTGTTTTGCTGCCATAATTCCAGCTACTTGGGCCACAGCTAGCACATCGCCTTTTCCTATTTCATGGTTAACGACTTTTTGGTAGATTTCTTTATTAACAAAAATACTAGATCGTGCAACAGCTCTTCGTGATGTTTGTTGTTTATCGCTAATATCAACCATTTTGGCACGGCCTTGTTGATTTATATGAGTTAGATCTGACACATTAATCACCTCTACTAGTAAGCTTTCATTCCTCTATTATAACAAAACAGCGTGGACTATAAAATGTAGAAACAGTCATGCTATAATGGAGGATAACAAGTTGGGAAAGGTCGAAATGCATGAAAAGAATTATAGTCACGCTTATATTAACTTTTCTCCTTCTATCTGCTTGTATGCCAAATGATAGTAAGGAGAAGGAAGTAGAAATAACTATTTCTGCTGCTGCTAGTATGACTGATGCGATGGAAGAGATTATAGAGGAGTTTGAAAGGGAAAATACTTCGATTAATGTTCTGTTAAATGTAGGATCGTCAGGATCTCTGCAGCAGCAAATTCGAAAAGGTGCACCAGTAGACCTATTTATTTCTGCTGCGCAAGATAAGTTTGATGTTGTGTTAGAAGAAGGGTTAATTGATACGAATAATTACCGTACATTGCTTCGTAACTCCCTTGTGCTAATTAAGCCGATAAATTCAAAGATCCCTTTAAGTAATTTTGATAGCTTACTAGATAAAGAAATGGAGAGAGTAGCAATTGGTACGCCTGAGACAGTGCCGGCTGGTAAATATGCTGTGGAAACTTTAAAATCGTTGGAATTATATGATCAGTTAGAAGAGAAGCTTATCCAAGCAAAAGATGTAAGACAAGTTCTCCATTATGTTGAGACGGAAAATGTCCAAGCTGGTATTGTGTATAAAACAGATGCTTTACAATCAGATAAAGTAAAAGTAATAGCAACAGCAGATTCAAAGGACCATGCACCGATTGTTTATCCAGTAGGAATTATAAAAGATACGGATTATCCTTCAGAAGCAAAACAATTCTACCAATTTATCCAAACAGATAAGGCAGAACAAATATTTGAAAAATACGGATTTGAAAGTATGAGCGATTCTAAATGACAACATATGAATTTTGGCAACCAATTCAATTATCTATAATGATAGCTGTGGTATCCTTAGTTATCGTAACAGTTGTTGGTATTTTCGTGAGTTGGTGGATGGCGAAAAGTAAATTCAGGGGTAAAACGATAGTAGAGACATTTCTAATCTTGCCAATTGTTTTACCTCCAACAGTAATTGGATTCTTGTTAGTGATTATTTTTGGGAAGAATGGACCAATTGGGAAAATGGTCGATGTTGTTTTTAATACATCGATTATATTTACGATAACAGCAGCAATTATAGCAGCAGTTGTCGTGTCATTTCCTTTAATGTATCAATCTGTTAAAACAGGATTTCAAGCAATTGACCCAGCCATTGAGGAAGCTGCTAGAGTAGATGGTGGTAGTGAGTGGATTGTGTTTCGATACATATCGATTCCTTTATGTTTCAAGCCTATTATTTCTGGAATAGTGCTTAGCTTTGCGAGAGCACTAGGGGAATTTGGTGCAACGATTATGTTTGCAGGAAACATACCAGGAAAAACGCAAACTATCCCAACAGCAATCTACGTGGCGTTCGAGTCAAACCAAATGGGTATAGCTTGGGCTTGGGTCATATCTATCATAACGATTTCATACCTTATGCTATTTTTATTACGACGTAAAAATGCCTAATTACGGAATGTAATTAGGCATTTTTTCACTACATATTAGAGGGCAATTGCTTGCCTTTCTAAGTTCTTCATTGTTCATTAAGAAGGGTTTATCACATTTTCAGCTTGACTTTCATTACTTCTAAGGTTTTCTATTTGGTCCTCTTGTTCCATTTTATTGATCCAATCTGTTACAGGGCAGTAGCGGACAATACCCTCGCCAATTTTCATTGCGGCCATCACAGATAGAAAGAAGGACCCTTTGCGAAGTGGATGACGAACCATTCTAACCGTAGAATAACTTAAAAAAACAAAACCACAAGTGATCCGAATTAATGCATTTAAAATACCAATGTTAGGTTTTATCATTTTGTAAAATTCCTCCAATTAATTTACTGCATTATGCAGTTGAGTATGTTATTATAAAAAGAAATTACTTGAAATTGAGGAGATACTATGAATGAGCATCTTTATCGTTGGCGTAATCGCGAACTCAGAGAACATGTTTCAGTTATAGATGGTAAACTAAATCCTACGATAGTATTAAAAAATGCAACATACTTGAATGTTTTTCTTAAACAATGGATATGCGCAAATATATGGATATATCAAGATCGTATTGTCTATGTTGGAAGTAAATTACCAGAACACTCAGACCATATTGAAGTTGTTGATTGTGTCGACAAATATGTAGTCCCAGGTTATATCGAGCCACATGCCCATCCTTTTCAATTATATAATCCCCACAATCTAGCTATGTATGCATCTCAAACAGGGACAACAACTCTGATGAACGATAATTTACTATGGCTTTATTTAACTAATCAAAAGAAAGCGTTTACAATGTTAGAAGATTTTATGAAGTTACCAATTTCTATGTATTGGTGGGCGAGGTTTGATTCTCAGACGCTTTTAAAAGATGAACAAAAATACTTTAATAATCAAAACATACTTGCCTGGGTGAATCATGAAGCGGTCATTCAAGGAGGCGAGCTTACATCCTGGCCCCAAGTGTTGGAGGACGATGACCGAATATTATATTGTATGCAGGAAGCGAGAAGACTTGGGAAACCAATTGAAGGGCATCTTCCTGGTGCATCAGAAAAAACGTTGACAAAAATGAAGCTACTTGGGGTAAGTGCAGACCATGAGGCGATGACAGGCCAGGAAGTAGTAGAACGTCTTCAAAATGGATACCAAGTTGGACTTAGGTATTCTTCTATTCGCCCAGACTTACCAAAATTATTAAAAGAAATTCATGACCTTGGGGTCTCTAACTATCATTTATTTACTATGACTACGGATGGATCTACTCCTGCTTTTTATGAGGCCGGGATGATGAATAAGTGTATAGAAATTGCCATGGAACAAGGAGTACCCGTTATTGATGCGTATATGATGGCAAGTTATAATGCAGCAAATCATTTTAATTTGCATGAGCGGCTAGGGAGTATAGCGCCAGGTAGGGTGGCTCATCTTAATATTCTGGATGCGAAGGATAATCCAACACCAAGCTCCGTCTTAGCAAAAGGAAAATGGTTAAAGAAAGATGGAACACAAGTTAACGGAATTGGTGAAATGGATTGGAAAAAATACGGGATTGAGCCGTTGGAAATTGATTGGGATTTAACTGAACTTGACCTACAATTTTCCATGCCTGTTGGAATGGAAATGGTAAATGATGTGATTATTAAGCCGTATGCTATCTCGATAGATGCTAGTGTTGATGTGATAGAAGGAGTCAATGATGAATCTTTTCTAATGTTGATGGATAAACAAGGTAAGTGGCGTGTTAATACGATACTTAAGGGATTCACGGAGAACTTAGGGGGATTAGTTAGTTCTTACTCAACAACCGGGGATTTTGTTTTTATTGGGAAAAGTAAACAGGATTTAATGAAGGCGTTTAACAGAATGAAGGAAATTGGTGGAGGAATTGTGCTTGTAGATAAAGGTGAAATTATTTTAGAAATACCGTTAACTTTGTCTGGTATGATGTTTGACGGTGAGATGGAATCGATAATTAAATTAGATAAACTGTTAAAAGAAAAATTGAAGCAATTTGGCTATAAATATAATGATCCACCATATAACCTGTTGTTTCTTTCTTCTTTACATTTACCTTTTATCCGGATAACACCGCAAGGAATTGTTGATGTTAAAAAGAAACAGATTCTATTTCCTTCTATCATGAGATAAATTTGTTATAATTGTGGAAATAGATCAAATTTAGTAGAAGGTGTGTGGGGAGAGTGCGTAAGAAGACATCGGCATTCCTGTTGTTCTTGTTGCTATTACTAGTAACAGTGGCTTGTTCTAAAGACGAACAAACAGCAGAGCCAAAAGAAGAACAAGATGTACAAGAAGAAACACAAGAGCCTGAAGTGAAAGAACCAGAATTTAAAAATGTCTATCCGTTAACAGGGATTGCTACTAACGAACCTGTTGATGATAGAATTGTTGCGGTGATGGTCAATAACCATTTTAAAGCAAGACCACAAACAGGTTTAACACAAGCAGATATAGTATTTGAGATGCTAGCAGAAGGTGATATTACGAGGTTTATGGCATTGTTCCACAGTGAACAGCCAGAGAAAATAGGTCCAGTTCGTAGTGCTAGACCATACTACTTTAATTTGGCAGATGATTATGGTGCGCTTTATGTACACCATGGTGCAGCTCAATTTATTGAAGATATGTTAATAAATGGTGCAGCTGATTATTTAAATGGTATGTACTACGATAATGATGGTCATTTATTTGAACGTGCAGACTTTCGTCAAGCGCCACATAATTCATATACTATATTCGACGGTATATTTGAAGTAGCAAAGGAAAAGGGCTATGATATTACTGGCCAATATGAGCCGTTACCTTTTTTGTCCGAAGATGAAGTAATAGGATTGCAAGGTGAAGCAGCAAAAGAGGCAAGTTTTAGTTATTTTTCAAATGATCCAATACGTTATGTGTACGATACTGCAAGCGAGAAGTACTTTCGCTATAATGGTGAGCAGCAATCTGTTGAGTTAGAAACGGAAGAACCGATACAATTAGACAACGTATTCCTTATCGAAGCACATCATGAGGTAGTTGATGACTACGGAAGAAGAGACATTGATCTACAATCTGGTGGGGATGCCTACTTATTGCAAAAAGGGAAACTTCAAAAGGTGCAATGGGAGAACGTAGATGGAAGAATTGTTGCCTCACAGAACGGTGAAACAATTGGTTTTGTTCCGGGTAAAACTTGGATAAATGTTATCCCAGAAAGCCCAGGACTTGAAGGAGTAACCATACAGTAATGGAGCTAGTAACAGAGAGGTGATAAATGATGCAGATTGATAAATTACGTGGGGAACACTTGGATCGTTTATTTGATGCAATTCTATCTTTAAAGGATAGAGAAGAATGTTATCGTTTTTTTGATGATATAGCGACTATGAGTGAAATTCAATCTTTCTCCCAACGCCTGCAAGTTGCCAAAATGCTAAAAGAAGGCTATACCTACCATGCGATTGTGGAAGAATCGAGTGCCTCGACGACAACTATTTCTAGGGTCAAAAGGTGCCTTAATTATGGAAACGATGGGTATCAAATGGTATTAGAACGAACAGATGAAAATAGTAGTGAGGAAGAACAAGAATAAAAGAGGGCGTTGGTTCAACAGTATTACTGGTGACCAATGCCCTTTTTGCGTTATGATGGTGGTAAAGAACTTAAGGGGTGTTAGAATGGTACGCTTCGGAATAATTGGAACGAATTGGATAACGGAACGATTTATTAACGGTGCAAAGGATGTAGCGGATTTTACATTGTCAGCTGTTTATTCCCGGACAGAGGATAAGGCGAAGGAGTTCGCTGAAAAAAATGGTGCGAAATATACATATACAGATTTAACAGAATTTGCAAGTAGTAAAGAGATTGACGCTGTTTACATCGCTAGTCCGAACTCTCTTCATGCGGAGCAAGCGATTATATGCATGGAGCAAGGGAAGCATGTTATAGTAGAAAAACCACTAGCATCTAACGCGAAAGAAGTAGAGCAGATGATTGAGATAGCTAAGCAACGCGACGTCCTACTAATGGAAGCATTGAAAACAACCTTTTTACCAAACTTTATTTCGATAAAAGAAAACTTACATAAGATAGGAAAAGTACGTCGATATTTTTCTAGTTACTGCCAATATAGTTCGAGATATGATAAATACAAAGAAGGAACTGTTTTGAATGCTTTTAATCCTAAATTCTCAAACGGTTCCTTAATGGATATTGGAATCTATTGTATCTACCCGATGGTAGCGCTATTTGGTAAACCTGAAAAGCTACATGCCAATGCGCTAGTGTTAGAATCAGGTGTGGATGGTCAAGGTAGTATTTTATTTGACTATAAAGAATTAAGTGGATCTGTGATGTACTCTAAGATTACTAATTCTTACGTCCCATCTGAGATACAGGGAGAAAATGGTTCGATTGTGATTGACTCCATTAATGATCCGAAGCATGTAGAGATTCGTTACAAGGACGGGACGAAAGAAGATATATCAAAAAATCAGCATGATAATTTAATGTACTATGAAGCAAAAGCTTTTATTGACCTAATTAACGATGGGAAAACAGAGTCACCTGTCAATTCGTTTTCTAATTCACTTCAAACAATGGAACTAATTCAGGAGGCGCGCGCGCAATTTGGTCTTGTGTTTCCGGCGGATAAGTAAGCTCGTTGTTCTAGATTAAGTGAGTGTTAATGTTAAATACGCATGGATTAGTCTGTGCGTATTTCTTTTTACTGTTTTTCGGAGTAGTAAGGCCTGACGAAGGAAAAAGGTCTTAAGTTAGGGAGACATTGACCAAGATTAATTTTGAAGCAAAATGATTCGGTACTTCTCATAAAGAACCCACTATATAGGCATGTCTATCTTGAATCCCCAGAAATAAACCCTATCTACTAGAAATTATTCAAATATATTATCGACACAATATATGAAAGATTAAAAAGTAAGCCAAATAACTAGACTTTTTCCAAAAAATGATTACAAATAATAGTCTTTTATCATTCTAAAAACGATATGGTTTTTGCTATAATGAAGAAATGGATACGTAGAAGATAGAGATTGTAAAATTCACTTCATCATAATTGGAGGACTGAAGTTTTGTATAATATGGCAGAGTGGAAACATGTATTTAAGTTAGACCCGGATAAAGAAATTGATGATGAAAAATTAGAAGTAATTTGTGAATCAGGTACTGATGCCATCATTGTTGGTGGAACAGATAATGTTACATTAGATAATGTACTACAATTATTAAGTAGAATTCGTAGATTTACCGTACCGTGCATACTTGAAATTTCAAACTTAGAGTCGGTTACTCCTGGATTTGATTATTATTATGTGCCTATGGTTTTAAATAGCCAGGAAAAAAAGTGGATGATGGATATCCAACACGAAGCTGTAAAAGAATTTGGTGATATTATTAACTGGGACGAAATGCTTGTTGAAGGCTATTGTATTATGAACGAAGATGCCAAAGCGTATAAACGTGCCAATTGTTTATTACCGGACAGGGAAGATATCGTTGCTTATGCGCGGATGGCAGAGAATATGTTCCAATTACCAGTGTTTTATTTAGAGTATAGTGGAACGTATGGCGATGTTGAATTAGTTGAAGAATTAAGTACTTATTTATCCAATACACTTCTTTTTTATGGTGGTGGAATTTCGACCGCAGACCAAGCAAAAGAAATGAGTCAGTATGCTGATGTAGTTGTTGTAGGAAATAGCATTTACGATAACTTTAAAGAGTCAATTAAAACGGTAAAAGCAGTTAAGGGATAGAGTAAAAAAAGGTGGTAGATAGAATGAGTCAAACGATGGATGACTTACTGAGTGGGTTAAATAAGGAGCAGGGCAAAGCAGTTCAACATACAGAGGGACCTCTGTTAATAATGGCTGGTGCAGGAAGTGGAAAAACGAGAGTACTTACACATAGAATAGCCTATTTATTAGGGGAAAAGGAAGTTTCTCCCCGTAGTGTTTTAGCGATTACGTTTACTAATAAAGCGGCACGTGAAATGAAAGAAAGGATTTCTAAATTAGTTGGACCTGAAGGGGCGAATATTTGGGTTTCAACCTTTCACTCGATGTGTGTTCGGATTTTAAGGAGAGACATTGACCGGATTGGGATCAATCGTAATTTTTCCATTCTTGATAGTGGAGACCAACTTACTGTTATTAAAAACATATTAAAAGATAAGAATATAGATCCGAAAAAATTCGAACCAAGGGCTATGCTTGGTGCCATCAGTTCGGCTAAGAATGAATTGATTACCCCAGAGGAATATAGTAAGCAGGTAGGCAATTTCTATGACCAAACAGTAGCTAAAGTCTATGAGGGGTATCAAAAAACGTTACGTCGAAATCAGTCATTAGATTTTGATGATCTGATCATGCAAACGATACAGCTGTTTGACCGTGTACCAGAGGTGTTGGAATATTATCAACGTCGTTTTCAATATATTCATGTTGATGAGTACCAAGATACGAACCATGCTCAATACTATTTAGTAAAGCAATTAGCAAAAAGGTACGGAAACCTATGTGTGGTAGGAGATTCAGATCAATCGATTTATCGTTGGAGAGGTGCAGATATAGCAAATATCCTTAATTTCGAAAAGGATTATCCTAATGCTGCGGTTATTATGCTTGAGCAGAATTATCGTTCTACCAAGTCTATTTTAAAAGCGGCGAATAAAGTGATTGAGAACAACTCTGGGCGTAAGCCTAAAAACCTTTGGACAGATAATACGGATGGCGCCAAGATTCATTATTATCAAGCATCCACAGAGCAAGAAGAGGGACTATATGTCACAAATAAGATTCAGGAGTTAACTACTACTGAAGGACATAATTATAAAGATGTAGCTATTCTTTACCGTACGAATGCCCAGTCTCGATCAATTGAGGAAACATTTGTAAAAGCAAATATTCCTTATCAAATTATTGGAGGCACAAAGTTCTATGATCGAAAAGAAATTAAAGATATGTTGGCGTACTTACGCTTAATTTCTAACCCTGATGATGATATTAGCTTTGCGCGAGTTGTCAATGAACCAAAACGAGGCATTGGTAAGACATCTGTAGAAAAACTACAAGCATATGCAAACGAGCACGGTATTTCTTTATATACGGCTACACAAGAAGTAGACTTTGCAGGTGTTAGTGCCAAGGCTGCTAAAGCTTTATCGGAATTTGGTGCTTTAATTAAGAACTGGACTGCGCAACAAGAGTTCTTAACAGCTACTGATATGGTTGAAGAAGTATTGAAACGGACAGGCTATGAAGAAATGCTAATTAATGAGCGTAGTATTGAAGCACAAAGTAGATTAGAAAACTTAGAGGAGTTCAAAACTGTTACACAGCATTTTGAAGAGAGTAGTGAAGACAAGACATTAGTTGCTTTTCTAACCGACCTAGCTTTAATTGCGGATATTGACCGAGTTGATGATGATCCGTTTGCTGATAATAAAGTAACCTTAATGACCTTACACGCAGCTAAAGGATTGGAGTTTCCTGTTGTATTTTTGATAGGGATGGAGGAAAATGTCTTCCCTCACAGTCGTTCCATTATGGACGAGGAAGAGATGCAAGAGGAACGAAGACTAGCTTATGTTGGGATAACGAGAGCTGAGAAGCTGTTACATTTAACACATGCAAAAATGCGAACTTTATTTGGAAAAACGAATATGAATCCCATGAGTAGATTTATAAATGAAATTCCAAGTGAGTTGCTAGAAGGAATGGAAGAGGTAAAGCAATCGATGTTTGGTTCATCCTTTGCACCTAAACAAAGACAACAGCCTAAAGCAGACCCATTTGCGGCTCCAAAACGTGCTGCTAAGAAGCCGAAACCAGTCACAACTGGTGGAGAATCTTTAGGATGGCAGCCTGGGGACAAAGCCAACCATAAAAAGTGGGGGCAAGGGACAGTTGTTCGGGTAAATGGACAGGGTGACGGGATGGAATTAGATATTGCTTTTCCAGCACCGATAGGAATAAAGCGATTATTGGCAATGTTTGCTCCTATTACAAAAGAATAGAACGAGGTGTAACCCTTTATGGAAGAAGCGAAAGCCAAACAAATAGTAGAATCACTACGTGAAGAATTAAATAAGTATAATTATGAATATTATGTGCTCGATAAACCGAGTGTTTCGGATTATGAATATGATCAAAAGATGCAAGAACTAATTAAGCTAGAGACAGAGTTTCCAAGCTTAATGACGCCAGATTCTCCTACGCAAAGAGTAGGAGGAGAGCCAATTGATGCCTTTAAAAAGGTGCAACACGATGTACCGATGCTTAGTTTAGGGAACGCCTTTAACGAGGAAGATTTAAAAGATTTTGATCGACGTGTAAGAGAAGGGCTTGGAGTAGACTCTATTACCTATGTATGTGAGTTAAAGATTGATGGATTGGCTGTTTCCTTGCGCTATGAGAAGGGTGTTTTTGTTCAAGGAGCAACACGTGGAGATGGTCAAATTGGAGAAGATATAACCAATAACCTGAAAACCATAAGGAGTATCCCTTTACGTATTGATCAGTCTGATACGATTGAGGTACGTGGAGAAGCATTTATGCCGCAAAGATCATTTGTTAAGTTAAATGAGGAAAAGGAAGCGAATGGGGAAGAAGCATTCGCTAATCCACGTAACGCCGCGGCAGGTTCGCTTCGACAATTAGATCCTAAGATAGCCGCTAAACGTAGCTTAGATATTTTTCTATATGCTGTCGGTAGGTGGGAGGCAGGAAGCTTAACCTCACATAGCGATAGACTAACGTATCTTCAGAAGTTAGGATTTAAGACTAATCCAGAATGGCGTAAATGTAACGGAATAGAAGAAGTAATAGAGTATGTAAATAGTTGGGTAGAAAAAAGACCAAACCTAAGCTATGACATTGATGGAATTGTAGTAAAAGTGGATCAACTAGACTATCAGGAAGCTTTAGGATTTACGGCAAAAAGTCCAAGATGGGCGATTGCATATAAATTTCCTGCAGAAGAGGTAATTACGAAGCTGCTTGACATTGAACTAAGCGTAGGCCGAACGGGTGTTGTAACGCCTACAGCCTTGCTAGAGCCTGTAAAGGTAGCAGGAACAACAGTGCAACGTGCATCTTTACACAATGAAGATCTGATACGTGAAAAAGATATTAGAATAAACGATACGGTTGTCATCAAAAAAGCTGGTGACATTATTCCAGAAGTGGTTCGGGTGGTTGTAGAGAATCGAACAGGTAAGGAAGAACCTTTCTATATGCCGTCAGAGTGTCCTGCGTGTGGCAGTGAGTTAGTTCGTCTTGAGGGAGAGGTTGCTTTAAGATGTATCAATCCTAGTTGCTCTGCTCAATTAAAAGAAGGTCTAACCCACTATGTATCGCGAAACGCTATGAACATTGATGGTTTAGGTGAAAAAGTTATTGAACAACTTTTTGATGAAAAACTAATTGATAAAATATCTGATCTATATAAACTGGATAAAGAAGAATTGTTAAAACTCGACCGAATGGGTGAAAAATCAGTTGATAATTTATTAGCCGCGATTGAAGCTTCTAAAGATAATTCATTGGAGCGATTATTATTCGGACTTGGCATTCGTTATGTTGGCTCGAAGGCTGCTCGTACATTAGCTGAAAACTTTGAGACAATGGAAAACTTAATCAATGCTAGTTACGAGGATTATGTTGCTGTTAATGAAATTGGTGAAAAAATGGCAGAGTCCATTGTCCGTTATTTTGAAGAAGAACCAGTTAAAGAATTAATAGCAGAACTAGAAACATTAGGATTAAATATGGAATATAAGGGCCCGAGGAAAGCCGATCAGCCTACAGATTCCATATTTATGGGGAAAACAGTAGTGTTAACGGGGAAACTGGAAGTGTTAAATCGTCAAGAAGCAAAAGAGAAGATTGAAGCTTTAGGCGGTAAAGTAACTGGTAGTGTAAGTAAAAAAACGGATCTTCTAATTGCTGGGGAAGAGGCAGGATCAAAATTAACAAAAGCACAGGAATTGAATATTGAAATTTGGAATGAACAGCAGTTACGAGAGGCCTTGGAGGAGTAGGAGGAATTCGATGAAAAGGAAAAGCTTATTATTACTATCTATACTGCTTATTTTGACCAGCTGTGCACCTTCTTTTAATAAAAAAGAAGAAAATGTCGTTGAGGAAAATAAAGAGGATGTGAAACAAGAAACGGCTATTATCCCTAGCTACAATTTATCAGATGATAATTATCGTGTGCTAATTGATTATAAGATTAGTAAATCACGTGGTGTTATTGTAAACCAGGTAGCAAATCGTCTTGATATTGACCAGTTAGAAGAAGGGTTACGTCGTCATTCGAAGGATACTTTTGATACGGATAAATATTATTTTCAAGAGGGTCAATATATTACGGAAGATATTGTCTATGAATGGTTAGAGAGGTACGTCCCGAAAGAAGGGGAACTTGGTTTAAATCCCGAGATAAAGAAAACAGATAACGAAGAAGAAGAGAAGAAGCAACAACAAAACAATCCGAAATATTTATCGCATATTTTGGAACAGGATTATTTAACTAAAACCGACGATGATATTGTACGATTAGGTGGTATATCTATTGGAATTGCTATGAAATCTGTTTATCGCTTCCAAACCGAAATTGGTGGACCTTATTATTATGAAAAAATTAGTAAAGAGGAAATGATGAAAGAGGCCAATAGAGTTGCCAAAGAAGTTGTGCAGCGAGCACGACAAATTAAAGGATTGGAACAAGTGCCAATAATGTTGGCACTCTATCGTGAAGAAGCGCAAGATTCACTTGTTCCTGGAAATTTTGTGGCCAAAACAACGGTAGCTAAGGGAAGCTCCTCTGTAAAGGATTGGGAGACCATTAAAGAGAAGCATGTATTATTTCCTTCTAATGAAGCGAAAAAAGATTATCCTGATACATGGGCGAATCTTACCGACTTTGAATCAGATGTCGCCGAATATTTTCCTAACTATGTCAGTGTAATTGGTAAAGGGTTTTATGTGGATGATCAACTAAGAAAACTAACTATTGAGATACCAATTACCTTTAACGGTAAGGCAGAAGTAATTGGTTTTACGCAATATGTATATGGGTTAGTCATGGAAGGTTTTCAAAATCATTATGATTTAGAGATCAATATAACATCAAGTGATAAGCAAGAAAGCTTAATTACACGAGAAGCGGGAGAAGATGAGGCTTACGTGCATATCTATCATTGATAAAAAGCGTGATTTCCAGTTGGGGAATCGCGCTTTTTTAATCAAAAAAAGGCCTATATTTAAAGGTGTAGTGGTAGGTTCATATAGGTTATGGGGGATAAAAGAAGCAGAAATAATCTACAGGGACATGATTGGCGATATTAATACATACAGTTATTAAAGGGAGAGGAGAAGCCTGATTTAATTTAAGGAGTAGCAACCCCGATTAAAAAAGGCTCTATTTATACCCATAAAAGGAGGAGTAGTCCATGGTAACGCCATATAAGCATGAACCCTTTACTGACTTTTCCATTGAAGAAAACAGAAGAGCGCTTGAAAAGGAACTGCAATTAGCAGAAGCAAACCTTGGTAAGGAGTATCCACTTATCATCGGTGGTGAGCGGATTACAACTGACGACAAAATTACTTCATTCAATCCAGCTAAAAAAGATCAAGTGATTGGCTATGTATCAAAAGCTAATAGGGAATTAGCTGAGAAAGCGATGAAAGTTGCAGATGAGACCTTCCAATGGTGGAGAAAAACAAAACCTGAAATGCGTGCTGATATTTTGTTTAGAGCAGCAGCGATTATTAGGCGTCGGAAGCATGAGTTTACCGCACACCTAGTTCTAGAAGGCGGAAAACCTTGGAAGGAAGCGGATGCCGATACAGCAGAGGCGATCGATTTCCTAGAGTATTATGGTCGTCAAATGATTCGGTTGAAAGACGGTGTGGAAATCAATAGTCGTGAAGTGGAAAACAACCGATATCACTATATTCCTTTAGGTGTTGGCGTTACGATTTCGCCGTGGAATTTTCTGTTCGCGATTATGTGTGGTACGACAGTAGCGCCAATGGTTACAGGGAATACCGTATTACTAAAGCCGGCTAGTACAACTCCAATTATCAGTTATAAGCTAATGGAAGTATTAGAAGAAGCGGGTATGCCAGATGGGGTTGTAAACTTTATTCCAGGTAGCGGTTCAGAGGTAGGAGATTACTTAGTCGATCATCCGAAAACTAGATTTATCTCATTCACGGGTTCTAGAGAAGTAGGGACACGGATTTTTGAGCGAGCATCTGTTGTTCAACCAGGTCAAAAATGGTTAAAGCGGACCATTATAGAAATGGGTGGAAAAGATACTATTGTTGTAGATGAAGATGCTGACCTTGATGCAGCAGCAGAAGCCATTACCTATTCTGCATATGGGTTCTCTGGTCAAAAATGTTCTGCATGTTCTCGGGTTATTGCACATGAAGCTGTTTATGATGAACTACTTGAGCTTGTAGTGGAAAAAACGAAAAAAATTAAAGTGGACGATCCGACGAATTACTATACTTACATGGGTCCAGTTATTGATGAAGCCTCTTATAATAAAATACTAGATTATGTGGATATTGGGAAACAAGAAGGTAAGTTAATGGTTGGTGGAGATGGAAACAACACCACTGGTTGGTTTGTCAATCCAACTGTTTTTGCTGATTTGGATCCAAAATCTAGACTGATGCAGGAAGAAATATTTGGCCCTGTAGTTGGATTCTCGAAGGCTAGTAATTTTGATGAAGCGATTGAATATGCCAATGATACAGAATATGGTTTAACAGGTGCAGTATTTTCTAACAATCGAGTTCATATAGAGAAGGCTCGTGAAGATTTTCATGTTGGAAATCTATACTTTAATCGTGGCTGTACGGCAGCGATAGTAGGCTATCACCCATTTGGTGGGTTTAACATGTCTGGGACTGACTCTAAAGCTGGGGGACCAGATTACTTGGTTCACCACATGCAGGGTAAAACAACATCTGAAATGTTGTAAAAGTTCAAAAAACATAAAAATGTATTGACAAATCGTGATGTAATGTTCTATTCATGAAAATTAATTTTATTAATTTTCATGAATAGATATGATTTATTTGGGGTATATAAGTATCATGCATTAGTAGTTATTGTATAATTATTCATAATATATTAATTTATATATTATTTAGAATGTTCTGAATCTAATATTGTGTTATGGTTATTAGGGTTGTGCAGAAGGTCACCTGAAAAATAATGGTGATACAAATGAAACTAATGCATACAAATGTATAAAAAGGAGGGTTAGTCCATGGAAGAATTTGCTTTATCAGGTGCGACTTGGTTTTGGCTGTTTGTTCCAATGCCGATCTTAGTCATTTTATCTATTATCACGCTATTTACTGAGAGGAGAGAATAATAAAACATGTCAACAGCTACTTTAATAACATTTATTGTTTATTTACTTGGTATGTTACTTATCGGAGTTATATCATATCGTTTAACTAGTAATCTATCGGATTACGTACTTGGAGGAAGAAGATTAGGACCAGGGGTGGCAGCGTTAAGTGCTGGTGCATCTGATATGAGTAGTTGGTTATTACTTGGGCTTCCGGGTGCGATTTATGCGTCTGGTTTGTCTGGAAGTTGGATAGCCGTAGGGCTTGCTATTGGTGCATTTTTAAATTGGCAGTTCATTGCTAAAAGATTACGGGTTTATACAGAAGTATCAAACAATTCCATTACCATTCCGGATTTCTTAGAAAACCGTTTCCGCGATTCATCTCACTTATTACGTGTTATCTCTGCACTTGTAATTTTGGTATTCTTCACTTTTTATACATCATCAGGTATGGTTGGTGGCGCAAAATTATTTGAGGCGTCCTTTGGTTTATCATATAGTCAAGCACTATGGATTGGTGCTATCGTCATTGTTTCTTATACATTCTTAGGCGGGTTCTTAGCAGTAAGTTGGACGGACTTTATCCAAGGTATTTTAATGTTTATCGCCTTAATCGTAGTACCTATTCGTGCGATTTCAGTTGTAGGTGGTTGGGATGCTACCATTGATGCGGTAGGTAACATTTCCCCAAGCCATTTGAACATGGTTGCGGGTGTTGGTGCCATTGCAATTATTTCTAACCTTGCATGGGGCCTTGGCTATTTCGGTCAGCCACATATCATCACACGTTTTATGGCACTTCGTTCAGCAAGTGATGTACCTAAAGCGCGTTTCATCGGTACAGGTTGGATGATTGTTGGCCTCTACGGTGCTTTATTCACTGGTTTGGCAGGTCTAGCTTTTATTAGTACACAAGACGTGGGTATGTTAAAAGAACTTGGAATTGCAGTGAAAGATTCTGATGCTGGCGTCCAAATGCTTGCTGACCCAGAAAAAGTCTTTATTGCATTTTCTCAAATTCTATTTGATCCAGTAATTTCAGGTGTCTTATTAGCGGCAATCTTATCTGCGATTATGAGTACAATTGACTCCCAGTTGCTTGTTTCTTCATCTGCAGTAGCAGAAGATTTCTATAAAGCTATCTTACGTAAAAATGCTTCTGAAAAAGAACTAGTATGGATTGGGCGTGCTGCTGTTGCAGTAATCGCTGTTGTTGCAACTTTACTTGCTACAAATCCAGATAGCTCTGTATTATCGCTAGTAAGTTATGCTTGGGCTGGTTTTGGTGGTGCATTTGGTCCAATTATCATACTAGCCTTGTTCTGGAAAGGTGTTACTCGTAATGGTGCTTTAGCTGGTATCATTGTTGGTGCACTAACAGTTATCATCTGGGGTGATTTCTTAACGGCAGATATGGCTCCTATATTCGGCCTATATGAAATTGTACCAGCATTCTTATTGAACTTAATTATTACAGTTCTAATTAGTTTGGGTGGGAAGCCTTCACCAGCTATTGAAGCCGAGTTTGAAGAAGCTGCATCTAAATATTAATATGTACATTAAGAAGAGTTCTTCTCCATTCGAGAGGAACTCTTCTTTTTTGTGATTGTTTTTATTTTATCTATTTAATGAATAGTTGAGATAACATCTACAGTAACTTTTTACAATCCCTTTTCACAAAGAAAATAGCAACTTATTGAAGCAGATTAGTGCAGGTAATTTCTTCTACCTCAAAATACCGCAACGATTGAGATGGATAGAATAATTTCTTGCGACGCATTTTATAGATATTGCGAAACAATCTTTAAGAGTGGGCTTCGGATATAATTAATTACCCGGACTGTCTTAACTAATTGTAATCTGTGTTATAAAATAGACAAGGATAGGCGAAAATTGTAGAAGTTGCTAATACTACAGTTTTTTTGCTATTATCATAAGTATTGTTACTAATATTTAATTATAAATATAGAGCGTATGATTGATCTACTAGGAAGGGTAGTAGATAGGATAATAATCGGAGGTGAAAGGTATGTCAGAGATCTCAAAGGAACAAGTAAAACACGTAGCGCATCTTGCAAGACTTGCGCTTACTGATGAAGAAGTAGAAAAGATGACACAACAGCTTGGTGATATCATTAATTACGCGGAGCTCCTTAACGAATTGGATACGGATAATGTTGAACCAACTACACACGTACTAGATTTGAAAAACGTTATGAGAAAAGATGAACCGAAGAAATGGATTGAAAAAGAAGATGCATTGAAAAATGCTCCAGACCAAAAAAATGGCCATTTCCGTGTTCCATCTATTTTAGAATAAGGAGGTTGATCTATATGTCGTTATTCGACCATTCATTGAAAGAATTACAAGCGAAATTACATAATAAGGAGATTACTGTATCAGACCTAGTGTCTGAATCTTATAATAGAATCGGACAAGTTGATGGACAAATTAAATCATTCATAACACTAAATGAAGAGGCAGCTAGGGCGCAAGCGAAAGAATTAGATGAGAATCTAGGTTCAGATTCTTCTATACTTTATGGAATGCCTTTAGGTGTTAAAGATAATATTGTAACAAAAGGTTTACGAACTACATGTGCTAGCCAAATTTTGGACAACTTTGATGATCCATTGTATGACGCAACTGTAATGGAGCGATTAAATGTTCAAAATACGATTACAATTGGTAAGCTTAATATGGATGAATTTGCTATGGGTTCATCTACTGAAAATTCTAGTTATGCAAAAACAAGAAATCCTTGGAATACAGACTATGTGCCAGGGGGGTCTAGTGGTGGTTCTGCTGCTGCTGTTGCAGCTAGTGAAGTATTTTTCTCATTAGGATCTGATACTGGTGGTTCAATTCGCCAACCGGCAGCTTTCTGTGGAGTAGTTGGTCTTAAACCTACATACGGGCTTGTTTCAAGATTTGGTTTAGTTGCCTTTGCATCTTCATTAGATCAAATCGGTCCAATTACACGTACTGTAGAAGATAATGCTCATTTATTACAATCTATTGTTGGTCTAGATAAAATGGACTCTACATCTGCTAACGTAGAGGTACCTAACTATAGTGAAGCAATCAATAAAGATGTTAAGGGGTTAAAAATTGCGGTTCCGAAAGAATATTTGCAAGAAGGTGTCGCGCCTGAGGTTAAAGAAGCTGTACTTAATGCCTTAAAAGTGTACGAGAACCTTGGAGCTACATGGGAAGAGGTTTCATTACCACATTCTCGCTATGCAGTTGCTGCTTATTATTTACTATCTTCTTCTGAAGCATCAGCAAACCTTGCTCGCTTTGACGGCGTGCGCTATGGTGTACGTTCTGAAAAAGCTGAAAATATGCTAGATATGTTTAAGCTATCACGTAGTGAAGGCTTTGGTGATGAAGTAAAACGTCGTATCATGCTAGGTACATTTGCCTTAAGCTCTGGCTACTATGATGCTTATTATAAGAAAGCCCAACGAGTTCGTACATTGATTAAAGAAGATTTTGAGAAGGTTTTTGATAAATATGACGTTATCGTTGGACCAACGACTCCAACGCCAGCATACAAAATTGGAGAAAAGATAGATGATCCACTAACAATGTATGCAGATGATATTTTAACTAGTCCAATTAACCTTGCGGGTGTCCCAGCAATGTCTATTCCTTGTGGTATTTCAAGCCAAGGATTACCAATTGGATTGCAATTAATTGGTAAGCATTTTGATGAACTAACATTATATCGAGTAGCTCATGCGTTTGAACAAGCGACAGAGCATCACAAAATGAGACCAGAACTAGGAGGTGACAGGTAATGAATTTTGAAACAATCATCGGATTAGAGGTACACGTAGAGTTAAAAACTAACTCCAAAATTTTTAGTCCTAGTTTCAACGCTTTTGGTTCAGAACCTAACGCCAATGTTAATCCAATCGACTTAGGGTATCCTGGTGTTTTGCCTGTTTTAAATGAAGAGGCTGTAAACTTCGCAATGAAAGCTGCAATGGCTTTAAACTGTGAAATTGCTTCAGATACAAAATTTGACCGAAAAAACTACTTCTATCCAGATAATCCTAAAGCTTATCAAATCTCTCAATTTGATAAACCAATCGGAGAAAATGGTTGGATAGAGATAGAAGTAAACGGTAAGAAGAAAAAAATCGGCATCACCCGTCTACATATGGAAGAGGATGCAGGTAAATTAACACACAGTGATGATGGCTATTCACTAGTTGACTATAATCGCCAAGGAACACCTTTAGTAGAGATCGTATCTGAACCAGACTTACGCTCTCCTGAAGAAGCTTATGCTTACTTAGAAAAGCTAAAGAACATTATTCAATATACAGGTGTATCAGACTGTAAAATGGAAGAAGGATCACTTCGTTGTGATGCGAATATTTCTCTTAGACCAATTGGACAAGAACAATTTGGTGTAAAAACAGAGCTTAAAAACTTAAACTCTTTCTCCTTTGTACAAAAAGGACTAGAATTCGAAGAAAAACGTCAACAAAAAGTTTTACTAGCTGGGGGAGAAATCCTTCAAGAAACTAGACGTTATGATGAACAAACAAAAGAAACGATCTTAATGCGTGTTAAAGAAGGATCAGACGATTATCGTTATTTCCCTGAGCCTGATTTGGTTCCACTTTACATTGATGACGCGTGGAAGGAAAGAATCCGTGCTGAGATTCCTGAACTTCCCGATGCTAGAAGACTTCGTTATATTGAAAAGCTAGAATTACCTACTTATGACGCAGCTGTGTTAACAAGTACAAAAGAGATGTCAGATTTCTTTGAAGCTACAATTACAGCAGGTGGAGACGTGAAACAAGCCTCTAACTGGCTAATGGGTGAAGTATCTGCTTTCATGAACAAACAACAAAAAGAACTGCATGACTTAGCCTTAACACCTGAATCATTAGCAAAAATGATCAAGTTGATTGAAGATGGAACAATATCGTCTAAAATTGCCAAAAAGGTTTTTGCAGAGCTTGTTGAAAATGGTGGAGATCCTGAAAAAATTGTTAAAGATAAGGGACTTGTCCAAATTTCCGATGAAGGTCAATTAAAAGAGATTATTACAAGTATATTAGATGCTAATGAACAATCTATTGAAGACTTTAAGAATGGTAAGGACCGTGCGTTAGGTTTCTTAGTCGGCCAGGTTATGAAACAAACGAAGGGACAAGCAAACCCTCCTATGGTAAATAAAATTTTACTAGAGGAAATGAACAAAAGATAATAATGAGGGGAACTGTTCATGTATGATCGGTTCCCTTTTTATTTCTTGATCTAATCTATCTTAACTGAAAAACACTTTTCAAATGATTGGAAAAGGTCTATGATGTAAGATAGAAAATGTGAGAAATAGATAGGGGGAGACCTATGAAACAAGCCCGTATTATCTACAATCCAACGTCTGGACGTGAGATGTTTAAAAAGGAAATAGCAGATGTACTAAAGCGCTTCGAGCAAGCGGGCTATGAAACGTCTGTACATGCAACTACTGGAGCTGGTGATGCGATAGAAGCTGCAAAATATGCGGTAGAAAGACGGTTTGATATAGTAGTAGCAGCAGGTGGAGACGGTACAATCAATGAAGTGTTGAATGGTATTGCAGAACAAGAATATCGTCCAAGACTAGGAATAATTCCTGTTGGAACAACAAACGACTTTGCAAGGGCATTGTCAATTCCTAGAAACATTCATAAGGCTGTAGATATCATATTAGAAGATAATTACAAAGCGTTAGATATTGGACGTGTAAATGATCATTACTTCATGAATATAGCTGGTGGAGGTAAATTAACGGAGCTATCATATGAGGTGCCAAGTAAGCTTAAAACAATGCTTGGTCAACTAGCGTATTATTTAAAAGGGATTGAGATGCTTCCTTCCTTGAGACCTATAAGAGTACAAATTGAGTATGATGGCAAATGGTTTGAAGATGAAATTATGTTGTTTCTAGTTTCAAACACAAACTCTGTAGGTGGGTTTGAAAAATTAGCCCCAACTGCATCATTAGATGATGGTTATTTTGATTTGCTCATATTACGAAAGACTAATTTGGCTGAATTCGTACGGATAGCTTCTCTTGCATTACGAGGGGCGCACTTAGAGGATCCTAGAATTTTCTATACAAGGGCTAATCGTATAAAGGTCCATTCAGATGAAAAAATGCAGTTAAATATTGATGGTGAGTTTGGTGGTTTATTACCAGGGGAATTTGTTAACTTATTTCAGCACATACAGTTTTTTGTTCCAAAAGATTTTATAGAGAAGCAACTAGAGTTGGCTGAAACAACTGAATGAACTTTAATCCCTTAAATAGATTATTTAAGGGATTGTTTTTTTCGTCTTTAGTCTTTGCAATAACAGAGTATTACAGTTACACAACAGGGAAATAGTAATAGAAGATGATCACCAAGTGTTTCGACAAAGTATCATGACATATTTCCTGGGAAATGAAAATAAATGTCAATTTGTATCATTTTTGGCGAGAGATTTCCTATTAAGTTAAGGTTGTGTTAAAATTTGGACAGTATTTGACATGAAGGACGATGATATATGGGTAAACAAGCACCACCGGTAGAAAAAAATGAAACAATTGAATTAACATTTGAAGACATCACGCATGATGGAGATGGGGTTGGTAAAATCAATGGTTACCCATTGTTTGTGCCATACGCATTACCTGGAGAACGAGCGAAAGTAAAGGTTATCAAAGTAAAGAAAAATTTCGGATTCGGCAAATTACTAGATATTGATGAAATTAGTCCAGAACGCGTAGAACCGCCTTGTGATGTCTATGTTCAGTGTGGTGGATGTCAGTTGCAACACATGAGCTACAAGATGCAACTAGAGATGAAACGAAATCAAGTGGAAAATACGCTACGGAAAATTGGCCATATAGAGAATATTCCTGTTCACCCGACAATCGGTATGGATGATCCATGGAGATATCGAAACAAAGTTCAAATACCTGTAGCAAAAAAACATGGGGAACTTATCACTGGATTTTATAAGAAACGAAGTCATGAGGTTATTGAAGGAATGGACCGATGTGTCATTACAGCTGAAATAAATGATCGCATGGTTGAGGCAGTCCGTCGCATGGCCGATCGTCTAAGCATTCCAGCCTATGATGAGAAAAGTCACCGAGGCATCCTTCGTCATATTATGGTCCGAACTGGTCGGGCAACTGAAGAAACGATGATTGTGTTGGTCACTAGAACAGAGGATATACCTGGTAAGGATGAATTAGTTAAAGAACTACACGAAACTTATCCACAGATCAAGTCAATTGTACAAAATATAAATCCAAACAAAACAAATGTGATCTTAGGTAAAAAAACAAAAGTGCTTTGGGGAGAAGAATATATCTATGATAACATCGGGGACATAAGATTCGCTATCTCTGCCAAGTCATTTTATCAAGTAAATCCCCCCCAAACGAAGAAATTGTATGACACAGCACTTGAGTATGCTAATTTAACTGGTGGAGAAACAGTAATTGATGCATATTGCGGAATCGGTACTATCTCTCTATTCTTGGCTAAGCAGGCAAAAAAAGTGTACGGAGTAGAAATAGTTCCAGAAGCAATATCAGATGCCAAAGCAAATGCAAAGTTAAACAACATTGATAATGCAGAGTTCTTTGTTGGGGAAGCGGAGAAAGTAATGCCATGGTGGAAGGATCAAGGATTAAGACCTGACGTGATTGTTGTAGATCCCCCACGCAAAGGCTGTGAAGAAGCTTTACTTGAGGCTATGATAACAATGAAACCAAAACGAATTGTATATGTATCTTGTAATCCATCTACACTTGCTCGTGACCTACGTATTTTAGAAGATGGTGGTTATGAAACAAAACAGGTACAACCAGTTGATATGTTTCCACAGACTGGACATATTGAAGCTGTAGCAGAGATACATTTAAAAGTGTCTAATTAATTTAAACATCACCTAACCAAAATAAACATTTCCAATTAAGACCTCGATTTCGTGAAAATATTCATTTCCAATTTCGGGGTCTTTTTCATGCTCATCCCTTATCTTGTCTCGGTTCTCTCGTGTTTC
The DNA here is from genome assembly GCF_014280935.1 of Aquibacillus kalidii. Classification (GTDB taxonomy): domain Bacteria; phylum Bacillota; class Bacilli; order Bacillales; family Amphibacillaceae; genus Aquibacillus_D; species Aquibacillus_D kalidii. The sequence continues at coordinate 4,376 of NZ_JACLZI010000047.1, read as the reverse complement.
CTTCATGCAACATTTTCGGAGAACTTTATTTTAAAACAGAAAAAAAGGTGAAAAAACGCAAAACTATATTATAAAATTAGGAAAAAGTGGACTTCAGTAGGACCTCGCTTTACGATTGCAAGCAGCTTCCTTTGGTTTTTAGCTAAATCTGCCAAACAAAGCGAAAAGAGTTCTATCAGGGTACCAAAGAAGTATTCATAGATGATCACCGAGTATCCGAATTCTATCAAATGGTAAATCGGAAGAACTATTTACATGAAAATCATTTTGAGTTGCAATTAGGGAAATATCTCCTTCTCTTAGATTATCCTGATCCAAATACTCCAGACCAAGAAAAGGCAACTGGAGCTTGGAAATGGGATGGGCAGATGTATAGAAGGATAAGTATGGAACAAAGATTCCATAGTTCTGCCTTTCCTGAAGTAAGGCGAAAGGATTTTCAGCAAGCGATTGTAATGGATAGTCTAACGTCACCCCCTTTAACGACCATTACAGGTCCAACAGGAGTAGGAAAATCCTATTTGTCTTTTGCTTATATGATGCAACAATTGGAATACCAAGAAACACAGATCTACATTGTGACAAATAACGTTCCTTTAAGAGGGAGTAAAACGTTTGGATTGAAAAAGGTGACATTAAATATAAGATTCTTCTTTCTAACCATGGTGCAATCCTTCGCACAAAACTCGGCTTGGAGTACACAGAACAGCTCATTGCAAGAGAAAAGATCAATATGATTGCTGTTGAGGATATTAGGGGAACAAACTACAATGACATTCTTTACATTACAGAAGTGCAAAACTATGATGTAGACATGTTAAAAACAGTTTTAGAACGAATGGAAATTGAGGATGGCAATGAACGGGGTAGAATTATCCTCGACGGGGATAAGCGACAAATTGACACTCCGTATGCAGAAGGAAGTAACTGCGGTATTACGGTATGTTTGAAGTATTTCAAGGTTCTGGATACCTTGGGCATGTAGAACTAAAAACCAATCAACGTGGCGGTATCTCGGCTTTAGCAGAGAAAATGTAAGAAGAAAAAAGAACCTACTTTTATGTGGGTTCTTTTTTAGCGATTGATTTCCTAACTGGTTGAAAAGGATGTAGTTGTACTTCTCGTACCAATAGAAATAGCCCAATTAGAAATTTATTATCTGTATTCCTAACGAGCTATTCATAATAGCTTTCAAATACTAAAACCCCTGATATGACAATCATAGTCGTTATTCCTATAGTCGCAATAAAACCAACTAAATCGAAGTGCTGAATTTTTAATTATTTTGTTTAGGGATACTAAATTTAAAACATTAGCAATAATACTACTGAAATAAAAATCATTGCTTGTTTTTCATTTGAAGCATTCTCTTAAACTATTAAGACAACAGAGAGAAAATGTATTATTTAGTATAATATGTTAATTATACTTTCAATGCCCATTGTAATAAATGTAATAGCATAGAGAACTAAGAAAATTTGAGAAAGAATAACACCAATCTTTGCAAACATGTGAGTTTTATATTTCCTTCCAATAATTACAGCCGCAATCAAAAATAATAGGGTGAACAGAATACTTGATAAATTAATATTAAAGTAATCTAGGATAATATCTCCAATTGGCCCCTTTCTTTCAATACTGAAATTATAAAGTAAAAAACCTATAACAAATAAGGGTAATGATAGACTTCCCAATCCTAATGATTTCCTTTCTCTTTCTTTCATTTTTATCTACCTCCTTTTAATCTACTAAAATATACCAGAAAGCGGTTGCAAATACTAGACTATCATGTATAATATACCATATATTGGATTTTAAAATAAAAAAGGAGGAATTGTAATGAAGTATTTTGTAAAAGTTAATATTATGGTGGTTACATTTCTATTAATTACAACATCTTCAGTATTTGCACAGAGTAGTCCTTTTGGTGAAAGCGAAGTAAAAGATTTGGAAAATGAGATTAACGAAATTCTTGTTGAGGAATTAGATAATTATTCCGCTGGTATTGTGAAATACGAAAATCCCACAGTCAAACTGACACAAGAAACTCTGGAAAAGTACGACTATAATAAACAGGATATTCTCAATGCATTTAAAAAAGAAGCAGAACTTATTAAAACAAATGCAAAGAATATAACTATAGAATTTGGAAAGAAAGAAACTGATAACAATTCAAAATCTGAGATTGGAATGCGAAGCGTTATTAAAAATCCTGCAAGCTATCCCTCAGATTATACTGCTAGTGTATCAGCTATTGTACCAGGTCTCACAACTGCATCTATACGACAGGATTTCGAGGCATCTGTAAGATCGGGTTATATTAAAAGTATCACGTTGGAAGGTAATTCATATTCATCTTCAAAAATCGGATTGTCACAGTGGACTCCTATTAGAAGTTGGTCAATCATTGATCATGTTGGGGCGTATCAAGGATTGAGTGCATCCATCCATATGAAAGGTACTCTCAGCTATCTATTTAAGGGATCTCCTATCTCTATTACGCCAACTTTCATGGAAGAATTTACTCCACATGATTTATAATTAGTTTAATATAAAGATAGAGTCTCTCTTAGTAGTTGCTAGAGTCAATTTTAAGATATATTCATATAATTGTTTTTGAGCTTCATTATAAGATATTTTGGTTGATGTAATTAGGTATGTGAACAATTTCATTGTAGCGACTATATACTTTTCATTTGTTGAAACCACCATAATTTCTAACACAAAAAGTAGCCCAAATAGGATTACATCTCTGGACATTTTATTTTAACATTCTATGTTGGAAATTCTTATCCCTATAACCCTTACAACTACTATGTCTAATTAAATTATAAATCACCTAAACAAAATAAACATTTCCGACTAAGACCCCGATTTCGTGAAAATAAACATTTCCGATTTCCGGGTCTTTTTCATGCTCATCCCCTGTCTTTTCTCGGTTTTCTCGTGTTTCCACTACGCAACATTATCGGAAAACTTTATTTTAACTCGATCGGTGGAATGGGGATTGAGGTGGGGTATTTGAGGGATGTTTATTATTAATGCACATTAATATCAATAGGTTTAGTAATTTTTAACTAAATATTAAAGTGTGTTTTATGTTCCCTCGGACTAATGATTCGGGGTATTTTCTGCCCCCCCGTGGGTTTTTCTTTTACATGAAAAAGTAGAGGTCTACCTTGAGTCAATAAGAGTTATAATATAACTTTTTAAAATTAACAAATCAGTTCATGATATGTTTCATCTTGGATCTTTCCATTTCATCTAAGTAAATAATTTAGTTTGTAAAATTTTGATTGCCTCTTGAATTTCTTTTAATTCCGGCTCTTTCAAATTATCAATTCGCTCTTGGAATTTTAATTCAAGCTGTTGAAACACTTTATTCATTAGTGCCGTTCCTTTTTCTGTAAGACGAATATCAAACTTGCGGCGATCATTCGGAACAATAATTTTTTCGCATAGTTGGTTTTGGATTAATTTCTTTAACTCACGGCTAGAATTAGGTAAAGATAGATGTAAGCATTCACTGACCTCACTGAGGGTTACAGGTTGGCTAACTGTAATGAACTCTAATATTTTATATTGAACGGTAGTTATGTTTTCAATTCTAATTTCTTTTGTCATATCGTTTGTCACTTGATGTACAGATGTAGTAAATCGAACAAACTGTTGGAAAAGCTCACCTTTGTCCATATAAATCACCTCATTTTACAAAGTATCAAATATATTATCAAAAAACAATTATCAATTGACAACTAAATCGGGTGGATGTTACCCTTTAGTTATCAAATGATAACTAAAGAGGTGTTTTTTATGAATGTTTTAATTGTTTTTACCCATCCCAATCACCAAAGCTTAAGCTACTCATTTTTACAAGGGGTAATTCGAGGGTGTAAGGAAAACCATGCTATCCAAAATGTTCAGGTCTTAGATTTATATGGTGAAAATTTTAATCCAATCCTTACATTTGGGGAGAAGAGTAAGAGAAGAGATATGTATAAAGATCCAGATTTAGAGAACTATCGTAATCAACTATCGTGGGCAGAAAAGATTATTTTTATCTATCCTATATGGTGGGGGAGACCACCAGCTATGTTATTGGGTTATATTGATAAAATTTTTGCTTCAGGATTTGCATACAAAGATAACGGTAAGTTGTTACCAGAAGGTTTGTTGAAGGGTAAATCAGTCGTATGTATTTCTGTAATGAAAGGTCCGACCTTTTATCCCATGTTTTGGCTAAATAACGCACATAAAGTTTTAATGCGTAAAGCATTATTTCAATACGTTGGCATTAAAAAGGTGAAATTTTTTGAGTTTGGGAACATGGAAAATGCAAAGGGGAAGCACCTTGAAAAAATAGAAAGAGTATATAA
>NZ_JACLZI010000046.1 GCF_014280935.1 Aquibacillus kalidii | reverse complement strand
TAGAGAACCCAAAAGAATTCGCTATGTTAGAGGGCTCCTAACGTCGCGAAATTAGAGAACCCAAAAGAATTCGCTATGTTAGAGGGCTCCTAACGTTGCGAAGTTAGAGAACCCAAAAGAATTCGCTATGTTAGATCGCCTATCCTATTTATTACTGCAGAGTTTATAGAAATTGCGTCATAAATTAATTCTCTCCTATTAGTTCAATACCCGCTATCTTGTCTTTCAAAGTTTACTTTATTTTTTTCATAATAAGCATCTTTAACATTATCTTCAGAGAAACCTAAAGCGTTCCCTAATCCAATATATGTATAAATTAGTTCCTTGTAGCTTTCTTTACTTTGATCATGCTTAAATGCTATTATTTTTTCAAATACTATATTAAAGAGGTTTGTAAGGTCTTTTGTTTTTTCAACCCATTTTGATGGTAAATGATCGTATTGTTTATCCAATCCAATCGATAAAATGAAGTGAAGCCCATCCACATATTCTTCTAAAATAACCGACTGTGGACTTGCTGGTTTTGTGCTCCAAAATTTAAAACATTTCGTTTCATTTGCTAATTCTCCAACCTCTACAAGTAAGGCTAAAATTTTCCTGTCAAAAAGTTCTTCCGACTTTAATTGATGGTTTTCTTGAATATAGTTGTCCAATTTTTGTTGCATATTAAATAGTTCTAGCCAATCCATTATTCTCACCTTTTCTTTTTTTAAAATAATTATAACATTTATTATAAAATATTTTGAAACCTAACTAACTCCATATACGTATCTAAGTAGAGAAACTATGTGGAACAGGGAGACGGTATCGTATGATAGTCCTTATATTTAGATTATTAATCATCATTGCTATGGTTGTTTTATTGTATACAGCCTATAAGTACGTTATGAATCCAAAACGGAAGCTCGAGGTTGCACAAGAGAAAAAAGCTTTTTATTTTCTTGATGATCCTGAAAATATTAAAAAGAATTTTTTGATGACTTACAAAGGGTTTGTTTTCGAAGGCGAAAAATATCTTGGCACAACAGAAAACTCTTTCGATGTTGTAACAATTAGTATTTTTGCCCATAATTCTGATAAGTTAAAAGGGTTAGAAAGAAATGACCTTTATTTTTTGGAAGAGGAAATCCTCATACGTTATCCATATGCAAAAATCGAATGGAGATATCCTATCAATAAATTAGTTATTACGCAAATTTAGTGTCTTTATTTTGATAATTAGAGAGGGAAGTTCGTGGAATTCTGGATTCCTATAATAGTTGGAATACTTTCAGTTATAGGTTTACTTAGTGCCTCTCATTTTTACTACCAATCAGAAGAATACGATACGAAATATACTAACAAATAAATCTTATTTTGTAATTTGAAATATAAAATAGTTAAGTTGGTCCAACTGACTGGAGCGGAAATCACTATCGACAACTCAAAATTTATATATGCTAAAAAAAGTTTGGAGTTAAACATTAACTCCAAACTTTTTATGTTAGTTATGCACCTGTTTTTTCTACTTGGAAGAAATCCTCCCACTTCATACTAATCTCTTTTCTTCTTAATAAGTAAATAATCGGTAATAACGCTAGCAGGAGCACCCCTGCAACTACTGGTGAAAAACTAGAAATCCAATTTCCAATCGTAGTGTACACAACCGCTAATGGTATGTTAGCCAAGAAAGAAGATCGCATATATGTCTTAAAGTCAGCCGAAACTTCTAATAAACATAAAGATAACAGATGAAAGTGAATAAAAGGAACTAACCGCAATAAAGCAACCTGAGAAGTTGTTAATTCAGCGTTCTTCCCTATTAATTTATGTTTCATTTTCACTAGTTTCTCTGTTGTTTTCGGCATCCATTTAGTCATCCGAAAAAACAGAAAGCTAGAAAGAGTAATACCAATAACGGAATAGAGAGTACCCGCAACAGCACCAAAGATAGCGCCACCCGTGATGCAAATAAAAACTACGGGAAGAAAGAACAAAGGCCTAACTAAATGCATGCCAATAAATAAAAGCGGTGCGAACAACCCACCAGTTTCAATTATTGCCATCATATAAGTACTCATATATTCCATAGATAGCCTCCTTCATAGATGTCTTCTCTAAAATGTATGACAAGAGACGAGCTATTATGACAAACAATTAAAAATAGTACTGAATAACTAAATACATGTATATAACACTTATTAAGGGAAAAAGGAATTTAAAGCTCGTATGTTTTGTTTTATGTCTAAAGTGAACCATTCCAATCCACCCACCAAACGCTCCACCAACTAAAGCAAATAGCCATAATGTCTTTTCTGGAATTCGCCATGCTCCCCTTTTGGCCTTACTTTTATCCATTCCCATCAATGTATATGTAGCCAAATTAACAAATAGAAGATAAATAACTAGGATTATTTCAATTGACACTTAACAGCCTCCTAATAACTGATCTATATAATCTATATGAATATCTATATCTATCAAAAAAAGAGCCACTTCACAAGAAATGGCTCTTTTAAAAATACTTTATTTTAATGCAGCTTTAGCTTTGTCTGCAAGTTGTGCAAATGCTTGCTCATCATTGATAGCAAGTTCTGAAAGCATCTTACGGTTAACTTCGATACCCGCTAATTTAAGACCGTGCATTAAACGGCTGTATGAAAGATCGTTTAAACGTGCAGCAGCATTGATACGTGCGATCCAAAGTTTACGGAAATCACGTTTTTTGTTTCTGCGGTCACGATAAGCATATTGACCTGATTTGATAACTTGTTGTTTTGCTACTTTAAATAGAGCATGTTTTGAACCATAGTAACCTTTAGCTAGCTTTAAAATACGTTTACGACGTCTGCGTGTAACTGTTCCACCTTTAACACGTGGCATAGTAATTCCCTCCTAGTATATATCAACGAAATATTCGTGTAAGTTTATTATTTTGGTAGCATTTGTTTGATACGTTTGTAGTCACCTGCAGAAACGATTGCTGATTTACGTAATTTACGTTTTTGCTTTGTAGACTTGTTAGCAAATAAGTGACTAGTATATGCATGGGAACGTTTCACTTTCCCAGAACCTGTTTTTTTGAAGCGTTTAGCAGTACCACTATGTGTTTTCATTTTTGGCATGAATAGTTCCTCCTTGTTAGCTATAAACTTTTTAGCAATGTTATGCTTAGTTCCTTACTTTTCGTTCACTGGTGCAAGCATTAAGAACATACTACGACCTTCCATCTTCGGTTTTTGTTCAACCGTTGACAGATCTTTACACTCTTCAGCCATACGTTCTAATACCTTTTGACCTAGTTCTTTATGGGTAATCGCACGTCCGCGGAAACGAATAGATACTTTAACTTTGTCACCTTTTTCAAGAAACTTTCTTGCATTACGTAACTTTGTATTAAAGTCATGTTCTTCAATTCCTGGGCTAAGACGAACTTCTTTAACGTTGATGATCTTTTGCTTTTTACGTGCTTCTTTGTCTTTCTTCTGTTGTTCAAAGCGGAATTTACCATAGTCCATAATACGACATACTGGCGGTTTCGCATTTGGTGCAACAAGTACTAGATCTAAATTTCGTGTTTGAGCAATTTCCAACGCATCTTGACGTGATTTAACACCAAGTTGATCCCCATTTGAATCAATGAGACGTACTTCACGAGCTCGAATTTTCTCATTGACGTTCATATCTTTGCTAATAATCAGCCACCTCCGTAAATTTTTAAAAGCGCAATTATCAATGATCGCCTTTTAATATGAATGACATATTACAGTTACAGCCTTACGCAAGGCCAAGACAAGTTAAGAGTTTTAACACATAAAAAAAGTGTCGGTACACATACTGCACCCACACACAACTCCAGTTAAAATTCGGAATAGTAACCTGCCAACTGCATGTAGCGTCAATCAGGTGAGAAGCGGGTGCTTCTACTTGCCTCGAAGATCATATTCAATTTCACTTAAACTAGAATAACATGATTGAACAATACTGTCAACCAAGCTTCTCTTATACAATATGATTAATTTATCACGAATGTTAAAAATAAACAAGTATTATTTATATTTTAAAAAAAGTGGCGAAAAACTTATCGCCACTCTCGTTCATACATTGTCCTATCTTGCGGGATGAAAATCTTTAATATCTTCGAGTATAGCTTCAATTACGTTTAAGGTTTCAGTTGATAGTTCAATATCAACCGCTTTAACATTTTCTTCGATTTGGGACGGTCTACTTGCTCCAATAATAGCGGAGCTAACGCCTGGTTGACGCAATATCCACGCAAGTGCCAACTGTGATAAGGAGACTCCAAGATCCTGAGCAACCTTCCCTAACCTTTCAACAGTTACTAACACTCTTTCTTCAAAATAACTATTAATTACAAAGTTCGTATCATCGTTTGCTGCACGACTTTCGCTTGGAATATTAGTATTTGGTTTATACTTTCCTGTTAAAACCCCTTGAGCTAATGGTGAAAATACGATTTGACCAAGACCGTGTTGTTCTGAGATAGGTAGTACTTCCTCTTCTATATACCTTTCTATCATATTGTAAATTGGTTGATTAGAGATTAGTGGATGTAATCTTAAATCCTTGCTTATTCCAACCGCCTTTTCGATTTGAGCTCCAGTCCATTCACTCACACCTGCATACAGAATTTTCCCTTGTTTGACCAAGTCATCTAATGCATATAGTGTTTCTTCTACTGGTACTTCAGTATCGAATCGGTGGCACTGATATAAATCAATATAGTTCATATCTAAGCGCTTTAGACTAGCGTCACATTGTTCTATAATATGTTTTCTAGATAACCCACGGTCATTAGGACCCTCCCCCATCGGAAAAAAAACTTTAGTGGCAACCACATAACTACTTCGATCATAAGTTTTTAAAGCATTCCCTAATACTTCTTCTGCTTTTCCACTTTCATAGGCATTAGCTGTATCAAAAAAATTAATTCCAAGTTCATATGCTTTTCTTATACAATCTTCTGCAGTATTATGTTCAACCGATTTGCCGTAAGTTAGCCAACTTCCTAACGCTATTTCACTAACCTTTAACCCACTAGTTCCTATTCTTCTGTATTTCATTAAATTCCCTCCTAGGTATTGAAAAGGCATACATTTCTAAATTAGTTTAGCAAAAAAAGTTCTTCCTATCTATTAGGAAGAACTTTATAACCTTACTTTTTACGTAAAACTTTATTTTTAATTTCTGCTTCTATCTCTGAAACGAAATCAGATAAAGGTTTTGTTTCAGAATCTTTTTCACCATAACGACGAACATTCACTCCGTTGTTTTCGATTTCCTTATCCCCAACAACTAAAGCAAATGGAATCTTTTGTACTTGGGTTTCGCGAATCTTATAACCGATTTTCTCATCTCTTTCGTCGACTTCAACACGAACTCCATGAAGGCGTAACTCATCTTCCACCTTCTTAGCATAGTCCAAATGCACCTCTGCTGAAACAGGTATTATTTTAGCTTGTACAGGCGCTAACCAAGTTGGGAAGGCACCTTTATATTCCTCAATTAAAAAGGCAACAAATCGTTCCATAGTAGATACAACACCACGGTGAATAACTACTGGGCGGTGTTCTTTTCCATCTTCTCCAATGTAGGTTAAATCAAAACGCTCAGGTAAGTGGAAGTCAAGTTGAACAGTTGATAAAGTCTCATCTTTACCAAGTGCTGTTTTTACTTGTACGTCAAGCTTCGGACCATAAAATGCTGCTTCTCCTTCAGCTTCCACATAATCTAATTCCATATCCTCCATCGTTTCTTTTAGCATTGCTTGTGCTTTTTCCCACATTTCATCATTATCCACATATTTTTCAGTATCCTCAGGATCACGATACGAAAGTCGGAAGTAATAATCATCAATACCAAAATCTTTATATACATTTTGAACAAGCTCAACAACACGGATAAACTCGTCTTTTAATTGATCAGGTCTAGCAAATATATGAGCATCATTTAATGTCATAGCACGCACTCGTTGCAAACCAGCAAGCGCTCCAGACATCTCATGACGATGCATCGTCCCTAGTTCAGCAATTCGAACTGGGAGATTACGATAACTGTGTAATTCATTTTTAAATACCATCATATGGTGAGGGCAGTTCATTGGTCTCAAAACCAAATCTTCATTATCCATTTCCATTGTTGGGAACATATCATCTTTGTAATGATCCCAGTGTCCACTTGTTTTGTATAAATCAACACTACCTAATACTGGTGTATAGACATGGTTATAACCCAAACGCTCTTCTAAATCAACGATATATCGCTCGATTGTGCGACGAATGGAGGCACCTTTAGGCAACCAAAGTGGAAGACCTTGTCCTACTTTTTGGGAAACAGTAAACAACTGGAGCTCCTTACCCAATTTACGGTGATCGCGTTCTTTCGCCTCTTCACGTAAACGGAGATATTCATCTAGTTGACCTTTTTTCTCAAAGGCTGTTCCATAAATACGTTGCAACATCTTGTTCTTACTATCACCACGCCAGTAGGCACCAGAGATACTTAGAAGCTTGAATACTTTTATTTTACTAGTTGAGGGTACATGGACACCTCGACATAAATCAAAGAAATCTCCTTGCTCATATATAGTTACTGTCTCATCTTGAGGAATAGCATCTAATAACTCGAGCTTTAGTTCATCCCCAATCTCCTCATACATTGCTTTTGCCTCATCTCGAGTTACCTCTTTACGGACAATTTCAAGGTTCTCGTCTACAATTCTTTGCATTTCTTTTTCAATTCGTGGTAAATCCTCTGGTGTAATAGATTCTTCCATATCGATGTCATAATAAAACCCATTTTCTATCGTTGGACCAACACCCAATTTTACATTCGGGTATAAACGTTTAACGGCTTGTGCCATTAAATGTGCAGTAGAATGACGCATAATTTCTACGCCCTCTTCATTTTTTACGGTTATGATTTCAATTTCTCCATCACCTGGTAGTGGGGTCCGTAAATCATAAGCGTCACCATTTAATTTAATCGCTAATGCTTGCTTTTTTAATCCTGGTGATATAGATGCAGCTATATCTTCACCTGTAGTACCTTGTGGAAAATCCTTTTTAGTACCGTCCGGAAAAGTAATGACTAGTTGATTTGACATGTGTAATTCCTCCTTATATATTTCTAGGTTTAATTAGTGTGATAGACAGATGAAAGGTCAATACATAATGAAAAATTAACCATATAAAAAAGCACCCATCCTCTCTGCCTTGTCGCAAAGGGACGAGCGCTTTACTCGTGGTTCCACCCTAATTCCCGTTTATATTTAGTAAGAATTACTATAATAATAAACGGCTCATTAATAAATCCATAACGAAGATTAATCGCCACAAACTACTAACAGAACGTGTTCGAATGCAGAGTTCAGAGGTGGTAATCAAACGGTGGATAATCAGGAAGCTTGCAGCCAAATGACTTCCCTCTCTATTGATCCCTTCCGATATGATCTTGTCCTCATCCATACCTTTAATTTAAATTAATATATGAACGTTATTATAGCGATTAACTAAATAAAAATCAAGCAAACCTTGTCTTTTTTTAAGACATTAAGAAATATCGAATGAAAGGTTGCTATATAACATTAAACATAACTTTTCGGTATTAAAAAAGGAAATTTATCCATTGATTCAAATGTTACTCTTTCTTGAAACACATTAATCACTGTTAGGGTTTTGGCTTCTGAAGGACATTCACCGTAAATTTTAATTTGTTTAGGTGCCATTGCAATTAACGGAGTAAGGTTTACTTCTGTTTCATCTAAACCTACTATGTAAAGCGGTTCTTTTTGTATTAACGTTTTTATTTCAGATTCTGTAAACGCCTTTCCATCCTCCCTGAAAAAGCGAAAGTTGGTGCCTTGCAACACATGCACCACTTGTTCTTTAATCTGCCTTCTTGTAACAAACTCACGTAAAGACTGGATAAATGATTGATGCTCTTCCTCTCGCTTAAATTCATCAATGGCTAGTCCCACTACATCAACTAATTCTTTCTGATAAGCTTGTAAACGGAACTTAACAATCGAATCAAAATGAGTAATGGACTCTTTTTTATCCATCTCAAATAATTCAAATAAAAGACTTCTTGGTTCCTTGTCTTTTAAAATCTGCCCTAAGTCTTCATCTTCACCTGAAATGATCGATTGCGAGAGTTCCGCAATACGTTGAATTTCTTCTTTATTTTTGTAGTAATAATAATTTTGTATGATGTGATGGATCATCTGAATTTCTCTATAATAAACAAATACATCAATCATCGCCTTTTTAATTGCTAGTTGTTGTTTCTCTGTCCTCAAACCTCCGTGAACAACAATTTTATCCCCCCATTTTTCATTTGTTTTCCATGAAATACTTAAGTCCTTATTGTAATGTAATAACTGTTCATGAAAAGTCTGTGCTTCTTTTTGATTTTCAAAATATACTTCTAGCAATACATATCACCCTCACCACGCTCAAACTGTTACATTATATGGGAGAGAGTGTAAAAAAATGTGCTTTCTATCTAAAATAATACTCGATAGAGCCCTACTAGATTCATTCACCTCCTATAACTAATTGACAGCAATACGATTGAAACAGTAAGTGCAAGGAAATTAACTAAAATACTATTTAAGTATACTTTGTTGTTTTTTATTACATAGTTGAGATAAAATCACTAGTAACTGTATTCTATAATTAATTGAGTGCAAATGCGATGCTGTGGAAAAATACTCGCTTTCCGTGGGGAACGCTTCAGCTTCCTCGCTCGCAAAGAACACTCGCTGTGGGGTCTTCAGACTGTTCCTTTCCCACAGGAGTCTCGCATTTTTCCACAGCTTAACATGATCCTCCTCTCTAGTCAGCAGGGTCTAAGAAGTGTTAATTACATAGGTTTTAACAACTCATAACAATGAGAAAAATTTATATAGCGTAGGCAGAATACGGAGACTTCTGTGGGAACAGCACGCGTCCGAAGACCCCGGAAGAAGCGTTCTTTGCTGATGAGGAGGCTGAGGCCGTGCCCACGAAAAGCGGAGTATTCTGCCGAAGCGAGTGATCGCACCCATCAAATAAGTAAATATAAGAAAATTACTACTGGTGATTCTATAGATATTGCGTCATAAGTAGCAATTTTTAGAAAAAAAAGCCACTAAAAAAGAACCAATGTAACGATACATTGGTTCTTTCCTATAAGTCTCTTCGGTTAATACCAAATAAGGAAACTTCCTTACTCACTTGTTTAATTCTCTCAATAATTCTTCCTGCTTTTACTTCTTCCGTATCACCTCTTGTGGAGGTAGCTAAATGGTGCTCTAGTTGTTTTAGGCTATAATTTGAAGTGAAAAATACAGGTAATCTTTCCATCATTCTATATTGTAAAATGGATCCTAATATCTCGTCACGGAACCATGCTGACAAAGATTCAGCACCGATATCATCAATCATCAATACTTGTACTTTTTTAAATTCTTCCATTTTCTTATTAACAGAATCATCCTTAAGAGATGACTTCATCTCCCTAACAAATTCAGGCATATATATGAGCATAGTAGAAATTCTTTTTTCAGCAAGTTTATTGGCAATTGCCCCAAGAAGATACGTTTTGCCGACACCAAATGGTCCATAGAAGTAGAGACCTTTTTCAAATTGTTCTGAACTAATATTTTGAATATAGGATGCTGCTTCTCGAATGGCTTCATAACGTGTTTCCTCGTGACGATCTAGATTATCAAAACTAGCCTCTAGTATATCTTTCGGCATGTAAAGACTTTTAACCAATGATTGCCTTCTATTTTGATCTTCGTGTATTTCTTTTTTATAACATTTTTCATAAGCCAAATGAACATCATTTGACTCTACAGATAAATGTGGGGTATATCCTGGTAAGATATTTATACATTTTTCCAAGGAAGGGCAGTCTGCACAATTTTTAGACTGTGTTTTGTATTCGTAAAATTTCATCAAATTCCTATTAATATCCTGGTCAGACATTTCTGGATTCTCTCTTAAAATACCCTCTATCTCAGGATCATGAATTAACGCATTTTTAATCTTATTATAATTTTCCTGGAAATTCTTATTATCACGCATCCACTTTTTTAAAGATTCCTGAATTGATTCCATCATTCACCCTCCCTTTATTTACATGATCAAATATTGTTTAAATTATTTAAAAGTGCCTCAATATCCTCTTTTGATTCCTTATTAGTATTTTTCACTGACGACTTCTGTGAGCCCTCCTGTTTCTTTCTTTCACTAAACCAATCTGGAATAACTTCTTTTTTAGTTGGCTTCTTATAATAGGATTGTTTTTTGTTCGTATTCGTTCCCCATTCTTGGTATTTATTGTTCTCGGATTTTGCTAAAGCCATTGCTTGGCGAACTGTCGTAACATTCTTTCTAGCCCAGTGGCTCGCAATTTTCTCTAGATAAGATTTAGTAAGTTTCATATTTGTTTTTAATAGAACATAATGGATTAATACATTCATAACACCAGGATTAAGACCTTGCTGACTCATAACATCACTTACTACTTTTAAATCCTGCGTGGATGCTGAATTTCCACCACCAAGATCTTCTAACAACTGTCTAGGTGATATTTGTTCAAGCATCTTAATAAATTGGTCCTGTTTCGATAATGGCTTTTCTGTATTTTCTTTTTGATCCGAGTAATCACTTCTACGATCGACTAACTTAACCGTAGACTTCTGTTGTCTAGACTGAAATAAATCTAGACAGGCAGTCTTAAACTCTGTTTTATTTAAATCATTTTCATCTGAAACAGCCCATAGAACCGCTTTTTCAATATCCTGATCAGTCAAGTTGTAAAGAGCAATCATCTGTTCCATTAACTTCAAATTCGCTGCTGTTAATATTCTCTTGGAAGGTAGCATCCGTTGAGTTAACATTTGCTCCAGCCAGTTATAATCTATTGTTCCGTTTAAATTAGGCCCTTTGTTTACATCTTCATTCTTATTTTGATTAGTCTGAATCGGTGCCGAATTAGTATGCGTCTCGAATACATCATTGAAGTTTGCCGTCACATTTTCTCCAGTAATCTTGCCAGGAACTTTCGTATGAAAAAGATTAAAAACTTGATTGAATTTATCGTCACCCAGGTGATGATATAGTAATTGTGACAGCATACCATCCTCAAAAAACTCAGCTGGTGTAAAAGGTCTCTTTAATTTATATAAAAAGGTTTGCTGATGATCTATTTCCTGGATGTAGGACTCTAACAAACCTATTGCTTCCAATTTTAATCGAGCTTTATAGATAACATCTAAAGGTAAAGACAAATAATTCATTAACATATGATGTGTTTGTGGAATTTCTGAATGTTTTTTTAGCTGAAATTCACTTAATAATGTCTGATATAAAGATACTGCATGTGCACCAATTAAGGGCTGATATAAATGTGTTAATGATTGGAAATAAGAGGTTGAGATTTCTCCATAGAAAGAGATGCAAAATCCATCTACAGGCAGTAACTTTCCTATATGTTGTTGGTTGTCCATTTCCAATCCCCTTTCCCATTTTCAAAAAATGATTTGTAAAGTAAAAAAGAGCCGATATTTAATCGGCATCGATTTTTTATTTCTTATCAGTTCTGATTAAATCTTTTAATTCATCAAGAAAAACACTTAGGTCTTTAAATTGCCTATATACAGATGCAAACCGCACGTAGGCAACCTCGTCTACAGCAGAAAGGCGATCCATTACCATTTCACCTATTTCTTTACTCTGTATCTCAGAAGTTCCTCGGTTACGCAATTCTCTTTCTACTTCAATTGCAATAGACTCTATTTGTTCTATTGCTACTGGTCGTTTTTCACAAGCCTTTATTAACCCTCTCATCAGCTTGTCCCTACTAAATTCTTCTCTTGTCCCCTCTTTTTTAACTACAATCAAAGGAACCTCTTCAATCCGTTCAAATGTTGTAAAACGAAAGGTGCAATCTTCACACTCTCTTCTCCGTCTTATTGAACGGCCATCTTCAATCGGTCTAGAATCCAAAACCTTTGTATTTTTATATTGACAATTTGGACAACGCATCTATAATCAGTCCTTTATTTCTCCAGTAGTCACGGTTTTATGGCGTACCAATATATTCCAGTTCTTTTTTAAAATCTTCATAAATCTTACTAATTAATTTATGGCTATAGCCTAAATCAAAAGGGATCGATGACTCCGTTGTTATCGATAAATCAATCGCTGTACGAAATGGTTTAACCATTATAATGGTAACAATAACAAACGCTTTTTTCCCGCCACCTTTATAGTTCACACTTATTTCTCCATGTTCTTTAGAAACCGCTATAATCTGACAAGACTGCGATTTTCTAAAGTAGCCTTCCACTACTTCAAATGCCTTGTCCTTTGTCGTTTTAAAATAATGTGTTTGAAGCTTAGAATCCCAGTGTTTATCTTTTGTTTCAGAATGATTATTAAAATATTTATTAAAAAAGTCGCCAACAGCCATGTATCCAAGCACCCCACTATAATTAGTATAACCGTATTTAATCTTACAATTATTTTAACACGTTTTCCTAGAAAACGATATGTTAAACCTATTCTTTATATATAGAATGTAATCAAATTAATGAATTTAAAAAAGCCCTCGCTACCGATCAGCAAGGGCTAAATGTCATAATGCTTTGAATTTATTAATATCAACGGGACCAATTCCTCGAGGTACTTCTACTTTATCACATTTTTTAGATTCCAGTTCATCTGCTATATGCTGAGTTGCCACATTTGGGTCAATAATGTCTCCACACGTATAAACATCTATACTAGCGTAACCATGTTCTGGAAAACTATGAATTGTTAAGTGGGACTCAGAGATTATTACAACACCACTTACACCATATGGTGCAAATTTATGAAAAGCAACCTCACGAATCTCGGCACCAGCTTTTAGTGCTGCATTTACAAAAATCTGTTCAATCAATCCCATATTATTCAACTTTTCAGTATTACAGTCCCACATCTCAGCAATAACATGTCTACCCATTGTATCCACTATAGAACCCCCTTTAAAGATTGCTTTTTTTGAAAATAATGCTGGAGTTGCCACGAGTAAGTTAGTTCACAAATGCGCGTATTTATTCAAAAGTTTTCTTGGATAAAGGATTTGCTCGTTCATATGCAAAATGATATGCTTTACCACGATTTATACTTATTGTGGAAAGAAGTACACAGATTTCCCCTAAGTCCCATTCTTATTATGAGATTTACTAATTGGTTTATCCAGAAAAATAAGATTTCTATGTAGAAATAAGTAAAGCTTGTACAGCAATAAAACAGAAAAAGTTAAATCCCTCCTGTTTTTAGATCGTCATCAGCTATTGTCTAGTACATTCCAACGCTTTAAAATTTGTACTAGTTGGTTACCTGAGCTTTCTATTGTATAGCTATTATCAATAACGGCATCAGCCCATTCTGCTTTCTGTTTTACAGGTATTTGTGAACGGATTCTACTTGTTGCGTCTTGAATTGTTGAGTCATCCCTCTCCATTAATCTCTTGAGTTGTATTTTTTCATCAACATAGATAACCACAGTTTTATCAACTAAGTATGTTAATTTACTTTCAAACAGCAAAGGGATATCTAACACTACTGCTTTGTTACCTTGATCTACATAGTCTTGTTTTTGTCTAATCATTTCTTCCCTAACGGCCGGGTGAACAATGCTGTTTAATTTCTTGCGACTTCTCTCATCCGAAAAAACAATTTTCCCTAAGTGCTTCCTATTAATTGTCTTGTCCTCATTTAAGATAGATTCACCAAACTCTTTGACGACTTGTTGATAGGCCGTCCGCCCAACTTCAACGACTTCTCTCGCGATAATATCTGCATCAACTACCGGGATATTAAAACCTGAAAACATTTTTGCTACTGTACTTTTACCACTTGCAATACTGCCAGTCAAACCTATTATTATTGCCATACTACCAACACCTTTATGCTAAATCATCTTCATTATTCCAATAACAATTAATATAATTCCTGGTAAAAAGGATAATCGTTGTAACCAGCTCCAGTAGGACAATAAATAGCCACTTTTTAAACCTAGAAATAGAAATAAACCAGTTGTGAGCCCGATTCCACCAGCTGCAAACATAGGAGTAAAGCCTAGCAGTGCTGCCCCAATACCTGCACTAAACGAATCTAGAGACAAAGCAAACCCTAATAGAAATGCTTCAATACCAGTAATTTTCCCTGATTTATCAATATCCGCTACCATTGGTTTCTTCAAAATTTCAATTACGATACCCAGTGATTTAATTTCAAATTTAATGATTCTTGGTTTACCATCATGCTTGGATTTATCGGTTTTAAAGAATTGAATGATAACCCAAACTCCCACAGCTATTAGCAGCCATGCTCCCACGGCTTCTGCTATTTCAAATGATAGAAAGGTTGACATAAATCTGCCAATCTCCATCGCCATGTAAAATGTGACCGTTGAAATAAGTGCAATTACCAAAATAGACTGAATTGGTAAGATCATCTTTCTTAAACCATATGTGAAAGCGACCATGAAACTATCTAAACTAACCGCAATAGCTAACAAGAGAAATGTAAAAATTTCAGCCATATTAATTGCTCCCTTTCCATTCTTTTTCGTATCTCATTATATGGAAGGAGCCATTATTTGTGCTTATAAAAAGTGGCTGATACTGTATCCTAACTCTGACAGTTTAAACAAACGTGTGTACCTCTTCCTGCTACTTTCATTTTAGTAATAGGATTTCCACACTTCTGACATGGTTTGTTTTCTTGGCCATAGGCGTAAAGCTGTTGTTGAAACATTCCAATTTGACCTTGACTATTAACATAAGAACGGATTGTTGTTCCACCCTGTTCTACCGCTTCAGCCAGAGTCTCAATTGAAAAAGCTTGAATCCTTTCAACCTCTTCTATTGATAAATCACTCCCTTTTCTTGTCGGAAGTACGCCTGCTTTAAATAGCGTTTCATCAACATAGATATTTCCTAATCCTGCTACAACACTTTGATCAAGTAAAATGCTTTTTATATTACGTTCACTTTTATGAATTTTATTATAAAAAGTGTCAATAGAGAAATCACTCTCGAATGGATCTGGACCTAGCTGGTTTAATGGCTTGTCCAACATCTCCTTGCCTTTTTCAAAGACATGCATGGTACCAAATTTTCTTACATCATTATATCGAAGCTCACTTTTATCCTCAAAGTGAAAAATGACGTGAGTATGTTTTAGGATCGGGTCAGAATGGTGAAACACTCCATACTTCCCCTCCATCCTTAAATGTGATACCAATACATAATGAGAAAGATCAAATAAAAGGAACTTCCCTTTTCTTCTTATATCCAGTATGGTTTCCCCGACAAGTAAATGCTTAAACTCTTCGATATCATCAGGCTGTTTTATAATTTTAGACCATAAAACAGATACCTCTTTGATTGTTTTGTTTACTACTAAGTGTTTAAGTGTCTTTCGGATAGTTTCCACTTCAGGTAATTCAGGCATATTAATTCTCCTATAAATATATCTATCCCCTTAACATTTCCGGAAAAGGGAATAGATATGAAAGAATGATTAAAAAACTATTCATTTTTATTTAGCGTCATACCAGGTTTCCCCGTATGAGTAGTCTACTTTTAACGGAACGGAAAGCTCTATTGCACTTTCCATTGCTAATGGTACAATTTCTTTTAACTTTTCTAATTCTTCTGGAGGTGCTTCTAAGATCAATTCATCATGAACTTGTAAAAGCATGCGAGCTTGTAATTTTTCTTCTTTAAGTTTGTGATGTAAATTAATCATCGCTAATTTAATAATATCAGCAGCACTACCTTGAATAGGGGTATTCATTGCTGTTCGT
Organism: Aquibacillus kalidii; assembly: GCF_014280935.1. GTDB lineage: Bacteria > Bacillota > Bacilli > Bacillales > Amphibacillaceae > Aquibacillus_D > Aquibacillus_D kalidii. Next base: position 94,493 of record NZ_JACLZI010000046.1, on the reverse strand, counting down.
TCAGCAAAGCTTCTCACATTAAAGTTTCTACTTGTAATATCAGGCAAATAGCGTCTTCTGTTCATGATCGTTGATACATAACCATTTTGCTTTGCTTCCTGAACAATATCTTCCATATATTGCCTAACTCCTGGATAACTATCCAAGTATCTGTCAATAAACTTCTTAGCCTCTTTTCTTGTAATACCGAGACTTTGAGACAAGCCATAATCACTAATCCCGTAAACAATACCAAAATTTACAGCCTTTGCTTGCCTACGCATATTAGAAGTTATTTCTTCTGCATCAACATGAAAAACATCCATTGCTGTCCTTGTATGAATATCCATATCGTTGTTAAATGCCTCTTGAAGTTTTTCATCTTTTGCAATATGAGCTAAGACCCTAAGCTCTATTTGGGAATAATCTGCAGCAAATATTACCCATTCCTCTTCAGTAGTCGTAAACGCTTGTCTAATCTTTTTACCTTCTTCCAAACGGATTGGAATGTTCTGTAAATTAGGATCAATTGAACTAAGTCGACCTGTTTGAGTTAAAGCCTGATTAAACCTAGTATGGATTTTTTGGTTATCCTTATGAACAACCTTTAATAACCCCTCAATGTACGTGGATTGCAGCTTACCTAGTTGTCTATACATTAAGATCTTAGGAATAATTTCATGACTGCCTTGTAACTGCTCTAATATGTCTGCAGAGGTTGAGTAACCAGTTTTTGTTTTCTTAATTACCGGTAATCCTAATTTTTCAAAAAGGATTGGTCCTAACTGTTTAGGCGAATTCAAATTAAATTTTTCTTCTGCTAATTCATATACCTCATCTTCAATTGTTTGGAGACGTTCCTTTAATTCTTCTCCCATATTTTTCAGACGCTCTACATCTACTTTTACCCCTGTTGCTTCCATTTCTCCGAGAATGAGCGCTAAAGGTAACTCCAATTCCTGAAGTAATGTCAACTGTTCGTTTTCTGTAAGCTCCTTCTCCACTTTCTCTTTCAGTGCAAAAATCATCATTGTTTTTCGCACTACATGATCAATTAACTTATCTTGATCAGGTAATTTCATTTTTGCGCCTTTTCCGTACACTTCCTCATCAAACAATACTTGTTTGTATCCCATACGATGACTAATCGCTGGAATATCAAAATGGTTCTCAGAAGGATCAATTAAATAAGCAGCTAACAATAAATCAAAGACAATTCCCTGCATATGAATATCGTGTTTCAATAATGCAACCGTTACTTTCTTAGCATCGAACACATACTTTTTCTGTCCTGGATCTTCTGCCCACTTTTTAAAAGAATCAGATTGAACAGCAACATCCGTTGGGATAAAATATTTCTTTTCCCCATTTACAACTGCAATTGCTTCAACGGAAGAAAGGTGATAATTGTCTCCTAGAATTTCCAACTCAATTGCTTCCATTCCAGTAAACATCTCATTTGTTACTGTATCTACTACTTCAACTTCTATATCTTCGAGTTCTTCTTGTTCTTCAGCTTCAATCGATACTTCCCCTGCTATTCTGGTCAATAATGATTGAAAACCAAGTTCCTTAAAGATGGAACTTACTTGATTAGCTTCATAGCCTTGATACGCTATATCATCTAAGCCTATCTCGATAGGGGATTCACACTCTATTGTTACTAACTCCTTACTCATAAAGGCTTCCTCTTTATGCGTTTCAAGCTTCTCCTTTAATTTCTTACCACTCACTTGGTCTAAATTATCATAGAGGTTTTCTAATGTTTGATATTCTTTTAAAAGTTTAACAGCAGTCTTTTCTCCAACTCCTGGTACACCAGGAATGTTGTCGGAATTATCTCCCATTAGTGCTTTCATATGTATGATTTGCTCCGGTCTTACTTCCATCTTTTGTTCCATGAACGTCGGCGTATAGGTATCGACTTCACTAATACCCTTTCTTGTTAAAGCTACTTTCACCTTATCGGAAACTAATTGGAGTAAGTCTTTATCACCTGAAATGACCTGAACATCCCAACCGTCCTGTTCCCCTCGTTTAGCAAGAGTACCAATGATATCATCTGCCTCGTATTCCTTTAGTTGATAATGCTTAATTTGGAATGCATCTAACACTTCCTTCAATAAGGGGAACTGCTCAGAAAGTTCAGAAGGAGTTTTTTGTCTACCTCCCTTATATTCTTGATAGGTCTTATGTCGGAATGTGGTTTTTCCGGCATCAAACGCCACTAAAATGTGGGAGGGTTTCTCATCTTCCAGTATCCTTAGCAACATTGTTGTAAAGCCATATACTGCATTCGTATAAACACCTTTATCATTGTTTAAAAGGGGTAATGCAAAAAAAGCACGATAAGCGATACTATTTCCATCTATTAAGACTAATTTTTCTGCCATTCTCATACACTCCTCTTTATATCCACTAATCATAATTTAGTTTCAGGCACATTAATAATTATTTCATTTTCCTATTCTATTTTACCATGTTTAGTTACTAGATGAAAAAAACAGCATTTTTTGTTAATTTTTATAGTTATCAGGAGATACTCTTTGTTATGATAATGATATTACTGAGGTAAATTTTTCTTACCACTTTTAACTATTCAAAAAGAGAGGGTGCAAGTGTATGAGACTTCCACCAAATAAGCGTATCAATGAAAGTGCTATTAAAGCTTGGAGATTATTTGCCACTTTAATAGCTGTCATTCCTCTAGCTGTAACTGTGGCCTTATTCATACTGGCATATTATTTTGATTTTTCAGTCTGGATCGGGATAGTTGCGCTTCTTATAAGCTTAATGGAGTCTATCATAACGATTATTGTTATACCAAGGTTACGTTGGAATCGATGGCGTTATCAAATTTTTGACGAAGAAATATACATTCAACATGGTATCTTGATTGTTTCCCAAACACTTATCCCCATGATTCGTGTACAGCACGTTGATACCAAACAAGGACCTATTCTAAAGAGGTATGGCCTAGCTAGTTTAACAATCTATACAGCAGCAACTACTCACGAAATTCCAGCATTATCATTGGAAGAAGCCTCAGAACTACGTGATTTGATTTCTGAACGTGCAAGGGTGGAACAAGATGATGTTTGAACCAAAACGATTACATCCAACCGCTATATTATTTTTTGGAATCAAAACATTAAGACAATCACTAGTCGGTCTTTTGCCAGTCATTATTTTAGCTCTTAATGATGGGTTCGTTTTATACACAATACTCGGCATACTTTTCATCCTGATCGTAGTAGTGGGGCAGAGCTTTCTATCTTGGTATCGATTTACCTACACACTAGAAGAAGATCAATTATTAATGGAACAAGGTGTATTAATACGAAAAAAAAGAACCATCTCCAAACATCGAATTCAGTCCATTGACCTAACACAAACAGTTGTTCATCGTATCTTTGGACTTACTAAGGTGCAGATTGAAACAGCTGGTAGTGATAGTAAAACAGATGCGGCCTTAAGTTCCTTGACACTTGAAGACGGAAAGTGGTTGCATGATCAATTAAAAATAAAACAAGAATCAGAAACATCAGCTATTACAAGCCTAGAAAATTCAGAGCAGGACAGTTATCCAAAACGAGTAATATCATTGAAAAGCTTAATAATAGCAGGTTCGACTTCAGGAAGTTTTGGAGTACTAATTAGTTTGGTAGCTCTACTTACTTTTGATTTAGATAGTTTTGTTCCTGAATCTTTTTACAATAAGGCAACTACCTGGTTTATTGGGCTGGCAATGGAAATGATGGTTTTACTTTCATTGCTCTCGATACTATCTGTGTGGATTCTAGGAATTTTCTCAACTGTAATAAAATATGGTAACTTTTCAATTACTCGGTACGATAGGGAATTGTTTATTACTCGTGGGCTACTTGAAAAAAAGCAAACAACAATTCCTCTTAATAGAATTCAAGCTGTTGGGATAAAAGAATCCTTAATTAGACAGCCATTTGGTTTCGCAACCCTTTATGTGGAAATTGCTGGTGGAGAAATTAATAAAAACGGAGATGCTCAGACTCTCCTATTTCCAATGTTAAAAAAACAGTCTATTCCAACTTTTTTAAAAGAGATCTTGCCTGAATATCAAAATGTCCCGAACCAATTTTCACCTGTTTCTAAGCGTTCTCTACCCTATTACCTTTTAAAAATGATCTGGTTACCAATGCTAGCAATTATTGTTGGAATTATTTTTGTACCTAACTGGATTTATATCCCTGGAATTGCATTGGTTGGTGCAGCACTAATAGGATTCTCTCAATATAAAACAAATGGTGTCCATTTATCGAAAGAGCAACTCACGATTCAGTTTCGCTTATTAACCAAAGAAACTGTCCTACTAAAACAACAACGAATCCAAGCGTTTGAGCAGAATCAACACCTTTTATATAAATGGCATAGATTGGCAAACATGAAGCTTTCTGTGTTAAACAATTTCACGGGTAGACATTACACCATACCAGGCTTAGAAATGAATCTAGTAAATGAATTAGCAAATTGGTTTTCTTACAAAAAAGAATAACACACCGTTAAAAAAGCTTCCTGTCCATTAATGACAGGAAGCTTTTCTTTTAGCTATTCAAAATAACCTAGCAAAAGGTCAGTGTATGGGGAGCCCTGTGGTAATATGATAGTTGTTTCCCCATCAATTGTTTTCTTGTAGGACTCAAGTGTTCGATACAATTGATAAAAATCTTCATCCTGTTTAAAGGAATTATTGTATATCTTCGCTGCTTCTGTTTCCCCTTGGGCTCGAATTTCTTCCGCTTCTGCATTTGCTTTTGAAAGCATTTCTTTTACATCACGATCCGTCTGGGCAATTATTCTATTCTTTTCTGCTTCCCCTTGAGATAAATATTCCTGGGCTTTTGATTCTCGTTCTGATATCATTCGTTGGAAAACGGATTGTTCGTTTTCATCTGGTAAATCTGTACGTTTGATACGAACATCATCCACTTGAATCCCGTAGTTATCCCGTGATAATAAGTCATTTACTCTTTTTGTTACTCGTGAGTTTAAATCTCCACGAGTACTTCCCTCTTCATTAATAATTTCATCGTAATTCATAGCACCTAATTCAGAACGAATGACAGAGAATATAAATTCACCCATTCTTGATTCAGCGTTAATTTCTGTTCTTGCATTGGCAATCATCGCAGCAGGATCTGTAATTTCCCATACCGCATAATTATCAATAATCATTCGTTTTTTGTCTAGTGTATTAATCTCTTTCTCTGTGACATCATAAACAATTTTTTTGTTTGGTAACGTAGTGACTGAATGCAAAATTGGGACTCTAAATTTTAACCCAGGATCTTTTTCATAACGTATGACCTCACCAAACTGTCTAACTACTTTATATTCGCCTTCTTTGACTACAAACATGCTACTTATAATTAGAAAAACCAATACGATAAATCCAAGTATTGTAATACCTATTTTTGTATATCGTTTGATATCTTTATTTGAACTATTTTTATTCATATCAAATACGTTTTCATCACTCATTAGATTCACCTTCTTCCGCATTCTTAGAAGTATCCTCTGTTACAGGTGGAACTGTTTTTACTGTTTCTGAATTGGCATTAGGATTAAGCGGTAAATACTTTAATGTATTTCCATCATCATTCATAATATAAATATTTGCTCCAGGTAGTACCTGATCCAACGTTTCTAGAACCAAACGTTGTTTTGTAATAGCTGGACTATTCTTATAAGCATTATAAAGTGCATTAAATTCTGCAACATTACCTCTGGCTATTTCAATTCTTTCTACTTTATCTCCTTCAGCACGGGAAATAATCGCATCCTTCTCACCTAGCGCTTCTTCTGTTTGTTGATTTTGATACTTTTCTGCTTCATTTTTCTTCGTGTTCATCGTTTCCCTAGCATCCGTTACTTTCATAAATGCTTGCCTAACTTCTTCATTTGGTAGATCTACTTCCTGAAGTTTAACATCTTGAATAGAGATTCCTATTTCATAGTCCTCTATTAAACTAACTAATAGATCACGAACTTCATTTTCTATTTCTGCTTTCCCGTCTGTTAATGCTTCATCTATTGTAGATGACCCAATGACACTACGTAGGGATGACGAAGTTGCGTTATAAAGTATTGTTTGTGGATCAACTGATTCAAATAAATACTTAGATGGCTCTGTAATTTTCCATTGAACAACTAAATCAGCCTGTACTATATTCTCATCACCAGTTATCATCTGAATCTTATCGGCGTTTTTTTTATCACCTTGGGCAAAACCAAAATCTAAACTAAAGGTTTCCTTTGATAATTTTTCTACTTCTTGGACTGGCCATGGTAATTTAAAATGAAGTCCTGGATCGGTAATGCCTTCTTCAGCCTCACCGAATGTTAAAATAACAGCTTGCTCTGATTCATCAACAGTAAACCAACTTGTTAATCCGACAATCCCTAAAATTGCTACACCAACAATAATGGCAACCCATGAATATATCTGCTTTAATGTCACAATTGCTCCCCCTTTTTTTCTCGGTAATTGTAATACGATTGTAACAGAAAAAAGGTTTCAATAATTAAAAAGTAACCATGTTTTTGAGAGTTTATTGTAATAATGACAGTTTCATAACATATCCTTCGCTATAAAAAGAAACTACTAATCTAAAGAGAAGTGTACTTTTATCATTAAGTCATGTCCTAATCGATAACCTAATAAAAATACAAGCAAAAAAAGCACTCAAAGATTGTTCCTATTGCTTCCTTTGAGTGCTTTTACCTATTGGATTGTTCCGTGAGCATTGTCTTTTTGAATTAAAGTAGCTACATACTGTTTTTGGGTAAAGTAACAATAAAGGAGCTCCCTTTATCTAGCTCACTCTTAATCTCAATACTCCCCTTATGAGCTTCTATAATATGTTTTACAATGGCTAACCCTAAACCAGTACCTCCTGTGTTTCGGCTCCTAGCTCTATCCACACGATAAAATCGTTCGAATATTCTACTTTGAAACTCCTCAGGGATCCCAATTCCAGTATCAGATACAATTATCTTTACTGTGTTAGCTGTACTATTCACCTTAAGATCAACCTGTCCATTATTCGGTGTATAGTTTATAGCATTATTAATTAAATTAATAAATACTTGCTTCAAACGACCTTGATCGCCTACCAGCTTTATCTCATCGCCAAGGGATGCTTTAAAAGTAATTTCCTTTTTCGAAGCCTGTTGTTTAGTTATTGGAAGTAATCCTTCTAACAGTTCTTTAATGTCAACAACTTCTGTTCGTAACCGTAGTTCTTCTTTTTCAAGTTTGGAAAGTTCTAATAAATCATAAACTAGTGCTTGTAGCCTTTCACTTTCCGATAGGATGATGGACAAAAATTGATTCCTTAGCTTTTCCTCATCCATCGCACCATCTAGCAATGTTTCAGCAAACCCTCTAATTGAGGTAATCGGAGTTTTTAATTCATGGGAAACATTAGCTACAAAATCTTTACGCATCTGCTCTAAGCGTTTTAATTCGGTTATATCATGAAATACAAGAACAGCACCTTTTAAATCATTTGATTCATTAAAGATAGGTGCTCCTACTATTTCTACAAATCGCTTCTCTACTTTCATGGATATGGTAAAGGAGTCCTTCACCTTTTCTTCATATAGAAATGCTTCTTGCACAGCTTTATGTATGTTCTCCTGTTCCAACACTTCATAGTATAAATAACCAATGTAATCCTTGGCCTCTTGCCCGAACATGTTTAGAAATTTTCTGTTAATTAAATGTACGTAACCTTTCTCATCAATTAACATTAATCCACTTTCCATGTTATCGATAACTGTTTTTAATTGACTACCCTGCATCTTCTCATGAACGTTCATTTCCTGTAAACTTCTGGCCAAAACGTTAATAGAGTTACTTAATTGTCCTGCTTCACCATAGTTATTTACATATGTTCTTGCCTTATAGTTACCTTTTACTAATTCTCTAGCAACCATGGAAACAGAACGAACAGGCTTTATATAATTTATGTAAAGATTATGTAAGAGAATAAAAAAAGTAGTAAGTCCGCCAACTAAGCAAAGTATTACAACAATTTGTTCATTCCCTTCAACCATAGGAGACAGAACAAAACCTATTAATATAAATACACTTAGTATTATGGCGATATAGATCAATAAAAAGCTAGATTTCTTGGAACCCATTTAGAAGGGTGCCTCCATTTTATATCCTAGTCCCCGTATAGTTTTTATATATACTGGGTGCTTCGTATCTGGTTCAATTTTCTCTCGTAAGTGACTAACATGAACATCTACTATCCTAGTATCTCCTACAAAGTCATAATTCCAAACAGCACTTAAAAGCTGATCTCTAGATAACACTTTCCCTTTATGCTTAGCTAGATAAAGCAATAATTCAAATTCCTTGCGCGTAAACGATAACGTTTGGTCTTTTATAGAAGCCTCATATTGGTCAGGATATATGGTTAGTTCTGAAATTTTAATAATAGACTTATCAAGAATGTTCTCACGTTTGTTAGTCCTTCTAAGAATTGCCTTAATTCGTGCTACTACCTCTTTTGGACTAAATGGTTTAGTTAAATAATCATCAGCCCCAAGCTCTAACCCTAACACTTTATCAAACTCGTCATCTTTTGCAGTTAGCATTAAAATAGGGGTATCGATTTGCCGTTGCCTTAATTGCTTACATACTTCTGTTCCTTCTAGTTCAGGTAACATTAGGTCGAGTACAATAATATCAAAGTTTTCTGAAGTTGCTTTCTCTAGACCCTCCATCCCTGTATAGGCAACCTCTGTTTGAAAGCCTGCTTTCTCAATATTATATTGAAGCAACGTTACAATTGATTGTTCATCGTCAACAATTAATACCTTCTGATTCATTTAAACACCTCATTGTCTATTCTAATTTCATCATACATTGTGTATTGTTTAATGTGAATAGATAGATAGAATAAAATCATCCTATAAAATGTAAATTTTTCTTTACATTCTATTATCTTTTCTATTTTTACTATTCGATAAAACTGTATTTCTCCAAAAAATAGAGCCATAATAAAATTAGAAAAGCACTTGTCACTATAATAGATGACAAGTGCTTAGCATGAAGATTAAAGGTTTTTCAACACATTTTTAACAGACTTTGCTGATTTCTCTAGCGCTTCTTTTTCTTCAGCTGTTAAATCAAGTTCAATAATTTCCTCTAGACCGTTTCCACCTATAATTGTTGGTACACCTAAATAGATATCAGAGTATCCATAATCCCCCTCTAAATAAGCAATAGAAGGTAGCACTCTTCGCTGATCTTTTAAGATAGCTTCTACCATTACAGTCAATGACGCTGCTGGAGCATAGTAGGCACTACCGTTTCCCAAAAGACTAACTATTTCTCCTCCACCATTTCTAGTTCGATCGACAATTTGGTTTAGACGCTCTTTGGAAATTAACCTTTCTATAGGAATCCCACCAACAGAGGAATAACGTATTAGCGGGACCATATCGTCACCATGCCCACCTAAAACAAAGCCAGTGATATCCTTTACAGATATATTTAACTCCTCTGAAACAAACGTACGAAATCTGGCAGTATCCAAAACTCCTGATTGACCGATAACACGGTTTTTAGGAAAACCTGATCCTTTAAATACAGTATAAGTCATTGCGTCAACTGGATTAGTTAATACAATTATAATTGTATCAGGCGAATGTTTTACGATGTCCTTTGTGATGCTTTTCATAATTGTTGCATTCGTATTAACTAGATCATCGCGATTCATTCCAGGCTTGCGTGCAACACCAGCAGTTATAATGACGATATCTGAATCTTTCGTATCCTCATATTTTGCTGTTCCAGTAATCTTCGCATCGAATCCTTGAACAGGACTAGCTTCTAGCATATCCAAAGCTTTACCTTTAGTTTGATCTTCCATTTCAGGAATATCGACTAACACAACATCAGCTAACTCCTTCTGTGCAATCATTAAAGCAGTTGTTGCTCCCGTAAAGCCTCCACCAATAACTGAAACCTTTTTCCTGTTTATAGACATAAGATAAACTTCATCCCCTTAGTCCATATTTTTAATAAGTTCGTCACCGAATTCAGATGTTTTAACTTCCGTTGCACCCTCCATCATTCTAGCAAAGTCATAAGTTACTACTTTTGAACCAATTGTTTTATCCATTGATTTTGTAATTAATTCAGCAGCTTCTCTCCATCCAAGGTGTTCTAGCATTAATACTCCTGAAAGGATGACAGAAGATGGGTTAACTTTATCTAATCCTGCATATTTAGGAGCTGTACCATGTGTTGCTTCAAAAATGGCATGACCCGTTTCGTAGTTGATATTCGCTCCAGGAGCAATACCAATTCCACCTACTTGAGCAGCTAGTGCATCAGAAATGTAATCACCATTTAAGTTCATAGTTGCTACAACATCAAATTCACGCGGACGAGTTAGGATTTGTTGTAAGAAAATATCTGCAATTGCGTCTTTAATGATAATTTTCCCAGCATCCTCTGCAGCCTTTTGTGCTTGATCTGCAGCTTCACGCCCTTTGTCCTCTACAATCTTATCATATTCAGCCCAAGTAAATACTTTATCTCCATACTCTTCTTCAGCCAGTTCGTAACCCCAGTTTTTAAATGAGCCTTCTGTAAATTTCATGATGTTACCTTTGTGTACAAGCGTCACACTTTTACGTCCCTCATTAATTGCATAATCAATTGCAGCACGAACTAAACGCTTTGTACCTTCTGCTGATACAGGTTTCACACCAATACCAGAAGTTTCAGGAAAACGGATGTTATGTACTCCCATTTCATTTTGAAGAAAATCAATCACTTTCTTCACTTCAGCAGAACCTTGTTGCCATTCAATCCCTGCATAGATATCTTCCGTATTCTCACGGAAAATAACCATATCAGTGTCTTCTGGTCGCTTTACAGGTGAAGGTACACCATCAAAATAACGAACTGGGCGAAGACATGTAAATAAATCTAATTCTTGACGTAGTGCAACGTTTAGAGATCTAATACCACCACCAATTGGTGTTGTCAAAGGACCTTTTATTGCAATCTTATAGTCACGAATAGTATCCAACGTTTCGCTTGGTAACCATTCACCCGTCTTGTCAAAAGCCTTTTGACCTGCATAAACTTCTGTCCATTCAATAGCTTTTTCACCATTATAAGCTTTTTCAACAGCAGCCTCTAATACTCTTTTTGATGCCGCCCAAATATCTGGGCCTGTTCCATCACCTTCAATAAATGGAATAACTGGTTTATTTGGTACGTTAAGAACCCCATTGTCTACTGTAATTTTCTCACCATTTGCCATTATAATATGTCCTCCCTATTCTTTATTCAATCAATACTAGTTTTATATAACTTAAATTTCTACAGTATCATTACTTATAGAAATTTTTTAACGTTGTTCAACTGGAACATAAACTTGATCCTTAGGTCCTACATACTCTGCACGAGGACGAATCAAACGATTGTTATCATATTGCTCTAAAATATGTGCTAACCAGCCAGAAAAACGACTCATAGCAAAGATAGGTGTAAATAAGTCATGTTTGATTCCAAGGCTGTGATAAACAGAAGCGGAGTAAAAGTCAACATTAGCTGGTAATCCTTTTTCTGCTTTAATATAGTCCTCGATCGCAACAGACATTTCATACCACTTTGATTGTCCAGTAATATTGGTAAGCTCTTTAGACATTTTTTTCAAGTGCTTTGCACGTGGATCTCCTTTACGATATACACGGTGCCCCATTCCCATTATTTTATCTTTATTAGCTAATTTTTCTTGAATATATGGGATAGCATTATCTACTTCGCCAATTTCAGTCAGCATCTTCATTACACGTTCGTTGGCTCCACCATGCAATGGCCCCTTAAGTGCCCCAATAGCAGCAGTAATGCCAGAATACACGTCTGATAACGTAGCAACACATACACGAGAGGTAAATGTTGATGCATTTAATTCGTGGTCAGCATGTAATACTAAAGCCTTGTTAATTGCCTCTACTTCAATATCCTTTGGCATATCACCATTTAGCATATAAAGGAAGTTTGTAGCATAACTAACATCTTTTTTGGGAGATATAGGTTCTTTACCGTCTCGAATTCGTGAAAATGCTGTTACAACTGTTGCTATTTTTGCTTGAAGTCTTATTGCTTTACGTAGATTAGCCTCTGGATTCATTTCATCTGCTTCAGAGTCAAATAATCCTAATAGAGAAACCGCTGTTCTTAAAGCAGCCATTGGATGGACAGATTTAAGATCATAAGACTGAAAATGATCAATCACTGCTTTCGGGATTTCCATATTGGAAGCTAATTCACTTCTAAAGTCGCTTAATTCTTGTTCATTTGGAAGTCTTTTATTCCATAACAAGAACACTACTTCTTCAAAACTAGAATTTTCAGCAAGATCATCAATCTTATAACCAACGTATGTCAATTGATCATCGATAATAGAACTAATTGACGATTCTGTAGCAATAACCCCTTCTAGTCCTTTAGTTGTTGACATTGCATCCCTCTCCTTTTCTTTTCCTAGTCTCTAGTAATCAACTTTGACCTATGTTGTTAGATGATTACTAGTTCACATATATAAGGTCAAAAGCATAAGGCACCCAACAAACTATTTTATGCTTCTGATCATCCCCATTGTCAATTATAAACAATTAAGAATTGTTAGTAAAATGAAAACGATTAAATTTTATGATGATTTACCATAAATGGTAATAGTTATTTCTTAAAAAGAATAGACTAGCTTAGCTAATTTTTTGTTAGGCAATAAACATATCGACTAGTTTCATAACCATATAGGCGATGCCTGCTCCAATAAGGGGACCAACTGCTACACCGTGGAAAAATACAACTGCTAATATGGTTCCCATCACTAAAGCGGTTGTAATATGAGGATCATCAGCAAGAAGGGTTAACCCATTCTTTGCAATGAGGGCCACAAAGATCCCAGCTCCTAATGCTATCCAACCATAATAGGATTTAACACTTTGTAAAAGATCTTTAAAACCTATCTCTCCTGTGGCAATCGGAACTAGTACTGCAATAGTTATAACGGTTACGCCTAGGCTAATACCTTTGTCCTGCAAATAGGGAAATACTTTATCATCGAGTCTGAAAAGTTTAATACCTAGTAAAACGTATACTGCAATCATAATTGATTGGTTTTTCCCTATATAACCTAATAAGAAAAGTAACAGTAAAAATATAGTTGATTGATTAAACATATGTATGCCTCCAAGTAAGCCTTCTTAATAGTACCACATAATCTTTCCACTTGAAAAATATATATATTTATAGGGGGTGAAATAAGGAATGTCACTAAAACACGTATATCGTTTGATTCGATTCATTATTGTACTAGCAGTAATTACTGTTTCGTTAATTTGCTTATACTACTTAGCTAGATACACCTATCCATTTATATTTGCATTATTGATTGCTTTTATTATGAATCCGTTTGTTAATACGTTAGAAGAAAAAGCTAACTTCAACCGTGCTTTTGCTGTATTCCTTTCCTTATTACTAGTAATAACAACCATCATTGGAATACTGACGCTTTTTGTTGTGGAACTCATTAATGGAACTACCTATTTAGCCGACCACATTCCAAGTAATTTTAAAAGTCTAATCCTATTTTTACAGGAATTAATTTCAGAAAAAATTACGCCCTTGTACGAGAAACTTGCCAACATGATAACTAGGCTAGACAAAACGCAACAAGATCTTGTTGTCGACCATCTACAAGGAATGGGACAAGACATAGCTTCAACAGGTGCTGATGTGATTCAAAATTTATTACAAAGTATCCCTTCTACACTGAAAATTTTACCTAGTTACGTCACTACGCTATTATTTTCCCTACTAGGTACATTTTTTATCAGTAAAGATTGGTACAAGTTAAAAAATACATTCATTAAAATAATGCCAAGACAAGTATCCGTTTCTAGCGGTGATGTGTTAAGAGGGTTGAAGGCAGCTTTTTTCGGGTTTATTAAAGCACAATTTACCCTAATAACCATTACAGCTATTATTGTGCTCATAGGGTTACTAGTTTTAAAGGTAAAGTACGCCGTAACGATAGCAATTATTATTGGAATTGTAGATTTACTACCATACTTAGGGACAGGTATCATTTTTGTTCCTTGGATTCTTTATTCTTTTTTCACAGGAGATTATCATTTATCAATAGGATTGACTATTTTATTTATGACGGTCATTATTCAAAGACAATTAATGGAGCCCAAGGTTTTATCCACTAACATTGGGTTACACCCTCTGGCAACACTTATTTCTTTATTTGTTGGCTTTCAAATTGCTGGTTTTGTTGGACTCTTATTTGGCCCAATAGCGCTTGTTGTAATTAATACATTAATTAAGACAGGCATCGTTAATCAGTTGTTTTTATATGTAAAAGGCGATGGTCCTAACTAATCATAAAAATCAGGGTAACCAATTGTTATAATTAGTTACCCTTCAAATTACCTGCGAAAAATAGTAATTGTTCCTCGATCCAACATTCTCCGTAAATTCTTTTGCATCCAAACTTTTATCAATTTCCTTGAAGGAGGTGCAAGCAATAAAAAACCAATTAAATCTGTTATAAATCCAGGTGTAAGTAAAACAACTCCACCAATAAGAATACAAATCCCATTAAAAATTTCCTCTTGGGGAATTTGTCCATAAGATAAAGCCTGTCTAGCCTTATTTAGGGTTTCTAATCCTTGTTGCTTCGCCAACCAAGCCCCAATGACACCGGTTAGAATAATTAAACCAACTACCCACCAAGGACCTATCTGACCTCCAGCCCAAACAAGTATTCCAATTTCTAAAGCTGGAACAATTAAAACAAATAACAAAATCCAACGAAACATAACGCTATCTCCCTTTATAAAGAAATGTAGCTTACTATTACAAATAAAACTAATAGAATTAGTTTATCATATTACACCATAACTATCAGTTCTGGATTTCGTTTCAAAAAATCCTATATTTTTTAAGAGTCTATAGATATTGAGATAAAAGCAGCAATATTTAGAATAGAGCCAAAAAAAGAAGAAGGAGGTTATCCTTCTTCTTCTGGTCTTTCTAATTATAATACACTTGCATGTCCTACGTAGATATCACCTTTGTTAGCATCAATCGTAATATCTTGACCAGTTTGAACTAAGTCAACAGCTTTCTCTACACCAACAATAACCGGAATCCCTAAACTTAATCCGACAACTGCAGCATGAGATGTTAGGCCGCCCTCTTCAGTGATCAGTGCACTAGCTTTTTCAATTGCAGGCATCATGTCCTTATCTGTTCCATAAGTTACAATAATATCGTCTTGCTTTACTTGAGCAAGTGCTTCTTCAGCGTTTTTTACAACAACTGCTCTTCCATAGGCACTTCCTTTTCCGACACCTTGTCCCTTAGCAAGAACATCACCAATAATGTGAATTTTCATAAGGTTAGTTGTACCACTTTCACCAACTGGCACACCAGCAGTTATAATAACACGGTCACCCCTCTTGAAGCATCCATTAGATAAACCACGATCTATCGCTTCATCTAATACATCATCAGTAGAAAGTGCTAGCTTACCTGTGATTGTTTCGACACCCCAAACAAGTGACAATCTTCTGCTAACTTGTTCATCAAAGGTAACTGCAATAATTGGAGCTTCTGGACGATATTTAGAAATCATTCTTGCTGTATGACCACTAACTGTAGGTGTAAGAATTGCATCTACATTTAAATTCATAGCAGAGTGATTCACAGATTGACTAATAGCGTCAGTTATTGTCATGTCTGTTGATTTTGAGCGAACATCCAAAATAGCTTTATGATTTAAAGCAGTTTCAGCTTTTGTTGCAATATTACTCATCGTACGAACAGCTTCTACAGGATAGTCACCAGCAGCAGTTTCACCTGAAAGCATTATGGCATCTGAACCGTCAAAAATCGCATTAGCAACGTCTGATGCTTCTGCACGAGTAGGTCTTGGGTTTCTTTGCATAGAGTCTAACATTTGCGTAGCTGTAATAACTGGTTTTCCAGCATTGTTACACTTGCGAATCATATCTTTTTGAACAAGTGGTACATCTTCAGGTGGAATTTCAACACCAAGATCTCCCCTTGCTACCATTAACCCATCACTCACCTGAAGGATCGCATCTAAATTGTCAACACCTTCACGGTTTTCAATTTTAGGAATAATATTGATATGTGTTGCATTATTTTCTTCTAATAATCCTCTAATTTCTAATACATCAGAAGAACGTCTTACAAATGAAGCAGCAATAAAGTCTACTCCTTGTTCAATTCCAAACTTAATATCCTGTGCATCCTTTTCAGTAATTCCAGGTAAGTTAACACTTACATTCGGGACGTTTACACCCTTCTTATTCTTAAGTAACCCAGAATTTAAGGCAGTAGTTTTCAATTCTTTTTTGTCTTTAAGAATTTCTGTTACTTCTAATTCAATTAGACCATCATCTAACAATAATTTCGATCCAACGTGAACATCTTCAATAAGTTGAGGATATGTAACCGAGATTCTTTCATTTGTTCCTTCAATATCCTCCATAGAAACAAACACAGTATCCCCTTTGTTAAGCTGTGCTTGTCCATCTTTCAATACGCCAGTTCTAATTTCAGGACCTTTCGTATCTAATAAAATAGCTACTGTCTTCCCAACCTTTTTAGCAGCTTCTCTTATATTCTTAATTCGTGCACCATGCTCTTCAAAGTCACCATGTGAAAAATTCAATCGTGCGACATTCATCCCATTTTCAATTAATTGGACTAATTTTTCAACTGATTCTGAAGCTGGCCCTATTGTACAAACAATCTTAGTTCTTCTCATTTCATTTTTCCTCCTTAAACAATAACAACAACATCCATTTTTTATTTATATAGATAATTCGTTAGACAATTTATACATATTTAGATCTATCTCATGTGGATGAGTTAGAATCTCAATAATATCATGATCTACAAGTTTATTTTGTTGGATACCAACCATTCTACCTGCCTTACCCTCAATAAGTAAATCAACTGCTCTGGCTCCTAAACGACTTGCTAGTACGCGATCAAATCCGGATGGGGAACCACCACGTTGAATATGTCCAAGCACAGTAACACGTGTGTCCATGTCTGTAGCGTCTTTAATTCTTTGACCATATTCCATACCATTTCCTACACCTTCAGCTAGTATGATAATACTATGTTTTTTACCTCTAGCTTGACCACGCTTTAGTTTATTGATAACATCTTCAAAATCATCTGGACGTTCTGGAATCAAAATACTTTCCGCTCCATCTGCAAGCCCAGCCCACAGCGCTAAATCCCCAGCATTGCGCCCCATAACTTCAACCACATATGTACGTTCGTGGGATGTTGCTGTATCTCTAATTTTATCAATAGCGTCAATAATAGTATTTAATGCAGTATCGAATCCAATCGTGTAGTCAGTACCTGGGATATCATTATCAATTGTACCTGGAACTCCAATACACGGATAACCTTTTTTTGTTAGTTTTTCCGCACCTCGAAATGATCCATCTCCACCAATGACAATTAACCCTTCAATACCAAATTTATTTAATTGTTCAATAGCTTTTTCTTGCCCTTGTTCTGTTTTAAACTCTTCGGATCTAGCAGAATAAAGAATCGTTCCGCCTCGTTGAATAATATCTCCAACTGAGCCGAGTTCCATCTTTTTTATATTACCTTCCATCAACCCTTGGTAGCCGTTATAAATACCGAATACTTCCATGTCGTGGAAAATTGCTTTCCTTACAACAGCTCTTACTGCAGCGTTCATCCCTGGAGAATCTCCACCACTAGTTAAAACACCAATTCTCTTCATATCGTTCACCTCTAAACTTTAAGATTTTCCCCTTATTCTGTGTTCTCCCCATAAAGAGTATAACCTAAACATGTTGAATTCCAATACTGATTATACATGAAACGATTTCGAATCTCACCCCTAAATATGACAATTTTGGAGCATTTGAGATAAAAATATAGTTACCCTTGCCAAAAAAACGTTATGACAAGGGTAATGGTTAATAAAATCACCCAAAAAAAGAGTCAAAAAAAATTACAAATTAATTACTAAAATGACCAATTTGTTTGTATTTTTCCCATCTTTTTTCAAGTAATTCTTCTATTTTTAATTGTTTATATTTTTCTAATGAATTTTCAATAGTTTTATCAATGTACTCAGCTTGTTGTGCCGGATCTCGATGTGCACCACCCCTTGGTTCCGGGATAACTTCATCAATAATCTGCAATCTCTTCAAATCATAAGAAGTGATTTTTAAAGATTCAGCTGCCTGTTGGGCTCGATTAGAATCTTTCCATAATAAAGCTGCGGCACCCTCTGGTGAGATTACCGAATAAGTAGAATTCTCAAGCATATGAATTTGATCACCAATACCTAAGGCAAGTGCACCACCGCTACCACCTTCACCTATTACGATACATATGATAGGAACTTTAAAGCTAGCCATCTCCATTAGATTTCTTGCGATAGCCTCACTTTGGCCACGTTCTTCCGCGGCTTTACCTGGATAGGCACCTTTTGTATCAATAAATGTAATAATAGGACGGTTAAACTTATCAGCTTGCTTCATATGTCTTAGGGCCTTACGATACCCTTCTGGATGTGGACTACCAAAATTTCTTTTGATATTATCTTTTGTATTTTTCCCTCTTTGATGACCGATTACGGTAACAGGTTCTCCTTTATACTTAGCAATTCCTGCAACAATCGCTTCATCATCTGCAAACAAACGGTCTCCATGAAATTCAATAAAATCAGTAAATAAATGGTCGATATAATCAAGTGTGGTTGGTCTTTCTGGATGTCTTGCTATCTGAACCCGATCCCATGGTTTTAACTTCCCATAGATATCTTTCTCCAGGTTGGCTAGTCTACTCTCTAATGTAGATATTTCATTACTAAGATCTATTTCACTATCTTTGGTAAGGTTCTTTAATTCGTCTATTTTTTCTCTTAATTCAATCACAGGCTTTTCAAATGGCAACGCATGCTTCATTGTCTTCCCCCCACTGATTGATGTATGTCTAAAATAGTTGTTAGTGTAGCCTTCATTTCATTCCTCGGTATCACCTTATCTAACTGCCCGTGCTTCAACTGAAATTCTGCGGTTTGAAAATCATCTGGTAGTTTCTCTCTTATGGTTTGTTCAATGATACGCCTTCCAGCAAACCCAATTAAGGCACCTGGTTCGGCAAAGTTGTAGTCTCCTAGGGAAGCAAAACTAGCAGACACTCCACCAGTTGTAGGGTTAGTCATAATCGATATGTATAGACCACCCGCTTCATTAAGGCGTTGAATCGCAACAGATGTCTTACTCATTTGCATTAAGCTTAAAACACCTTCTTGCATTCTTGCTCCACCTGAAGCAGTAAATACGATAATAGGAATAGATTCAGTACGAGCATTCTCAATTGCTCTAGCTATCTTTTCTCCTACTACTGATCCCATGCTTCCCATTCTAAAGCGAGCATCCATTACTGCAATAGCGGTCGGAAAGCCATTAAGTGTCCCTTTTCCTGTTACTACAGCTTCATTCAAACCTGTTTTGTCTCTATCCTTCTCCAACTTATTTTCATAGTCAGGAAATTGTAATGGATTTTTAGATAATAAATGCTTGTCCCATTCCGTAAAGGAGTCTTCATCTAATAAGCCCTTAATGCGGTCATATGCCGGTAACTGATGATGGTGCCCACACTCTGGACAAACATTCAGATTCTTTTTCATCTCTTTTCGATAAAAGATCTTTTGACAACCATCGCATTTTTGCATTAAGCCTTCCGGTACATCCTGTTTTGCCTCTTTCCTAGGAATTGAAGCATACTTTTTCTTTTTTCCAAAAATATCTTTAAGCAAGGTTGTTCCTCCTTTTAAACGAAAACATTAGAAAACTTTAGAATATGCACAACCACGAGTATCGAAATCTCATATTTGAGATCCTTTTCTCTAATCCTGAAGTTGTTTAGTTTCTTTTTATTCTTTTTGATACAGGTTATCGATTTGGTCAACATGATTATTACTTAGTAATTCTATAACATTGAAATAGAAATTTTTATCATACGTTGTTCCCTCGATAGTATAGGAGAATTCCTCCATTAGCTGCCAGACTTTCTGCATTAAATCATTTCCACTATAGGTAAATATTGAGGAAAAAAAATCAAAATGTCTTTTTCTGTCATCAAGTTTATCATCATTGATAATTAATAACAATTTGTCTATTTTCACGTGCGAGCGAATCATTGCTAGTTTAATTGCTTCCTTTTCCATTATCCGTTTTGCTTCAAAGATATTGGATTGAATAGTAGGTTCTTGAAAAATATAAGCTGATAACAGCTCGATCATATGGTAAGGTCGATACGATCCGAGAAACGTTCCTTCCCCATGACGTGTTTCAATTAATCCTAACAATTCCAAAGCTCTCAAGGCTTCACGCACAGAAGATCTTCCAGCATTTAACCTTTCAGATAATTCCCTTTCTGAAGGGAGACGGTCTCCAGGCTTTAATGCATTTTTTTTTATAAGGTGTTGAATTTCAGCTAATACTTCTTCATAGACCTTCGCTTTTATTGACATAAAAGGTACTTGTCACTCCTTTGGATCTAGCAGGTCCTGTAGCACCCGAAAGCTTGATGAATATTAGTAGTTTGGTTCATACTAACTCTATTCCTTTCAAGCTTTATTTCGTTCAAAACAACAATTGGTCTGACCACTTTATTCATTATAACAGATGGTTTTTTTGTGTAAAGTTTAGAGCACATTCTCTCTAGTTTATGCTATATACCAACGAAAAAATGTCAGTAGATTTGCAGAAACTAGGGATAGAATCCTTCGACAACTAACAAAAATCTATGTAGAGGCTACTATTGCTGATAGTTAGCTTCATACAATAAAAAAAGCATAACGTCCAATTTCTTTCGGACGTTGATGCTTCATTTTTTTAGAACCACTTGATCTTTTCCAAAAGTGGCAATTAATTTCTTCATACAAGTATGATTTCGATTTAAATAATACTTGCTTGATAATCGATATGTTGCTTTCTTATTTTCTTGAAAAACGATAATTGGAGTATTGCCTGGGAATTCTTCCGCTATTTCTTTAATAATAGTAAGTGCTTGTTGTTCCATGTCTGCCTTAACTTTAATAAAAATTCGTTCATCCGTAGTCTCCAGCAAATTTTGTTCATCAAAAGGGGAAATTTCTGAAATCAATAATTGAACTCGATTATTTCTTTCTTCGGGCTTTCCTTTAATGAACACCATTACTTCTTCTTTTAGCCATCTGTTAATTTGACGATACGTTTCAGGAAAAATGACAGCCTCTCTCTCATCAGTCTCGTCTGACAGTGTGACAAAAGCCATTGGTTCTCCCCGCTTTGTACGGATCGTTTTAATATTTTGGATAACAGCACTCGTTGCTATGTTGTTTTTCCCAATAAATTTAGTCAGTTCTAGTAAACTTAGATAGCCATTCCTCCGAAGTGTGTCCCTATATTCCGTTAGAGGATGACTGGAAATGTATAATCCTGTTAGTTCTTTCTCAAATTGTAATTGCTTTATTTGTGTAAACGCTTCTGTCTCGAAGTATGTTACGTCAAATTCTACGGCTTTCTGGAAAAGAGAAGGTTGATCGTCAAATTCACTAAACAATTCCCCCTGTTCCAATGCTTGGTCAAGGGAACTTAATAAACTAGCACGATTAGAATAGGTCTCATCAAAAGCACCTGCTAGGATGAGTGATTCGATGACTGGACGGTTAACTATATTTAAGGGTACACGTAAACAGAAATCAAATAAATGCTTAAACGGACCTTGTTTCCTTGCTCGGATTATTTCCCGGATAACTTGATGTCCTATCCCCTTGATTAGTAATAACCCCATCCTTAGATTACCTTTTTCAACTGTAAACTTACCAAAGCTTTTATTAATGGAAGGTGGTAACAAAGTTATACCTAATTCACGTGCTTCCCTTATATATAAATGAATTTTGTCTTGTTGTCCCGTAATAGAGCTTAAAGCCTCAGCTAGAAAGTGTGCTGGAAAATGGGTTTTTAGATATGCTAATTGATAAGCAATCATGCTATAAGCTACAGCATGACTTCGATTAAATCCATAGTTTGAGAAGCGAACAATCCAATTAAATACTTCGTCTGCTACTTCCTTAGTGTACCCCTTCGCTATACAGCCTTCTATAAAACGTTGCTGTTCCTGCACAATGGCACCCTTTGATTTTTTACTGACAGCCCTTCTTAACGTGTCGGCTTGGCCTAAAGAAAAACCTGCCATCTTACTAGCAATTTGCATTATTTGTTCCTGGTAAACAAGAACGCCATACGTATTTTTCAATATAGGCTGTAAATCTTGATGTGGATACTCTACTGACGCTTTCCCTAGTTTCCGGTCGATATAGAGTGGAATGAATTCCATTGGACCAGGACGATACAGTGCATTAACAGCTACCACATCTTCAAAATCGTTAGGCACTAATTTGGTTAACACATTTTGCATACCTTGAGATTCTAATTGAAAAACCCCATTCGTCCTTCCTTGCTGTAACAATTTAAATGTACGCTGATCATCTAATGGAATATTTTTTAACCCAATTTTAATCGTTTCTTTTTTGTTTATAGAGGTAATAATTTTCTCCATTAAGGTCAGATTTCTTAGCCCTAAGAAGTCCATTTTTAATAACCCAATCGATTCCAAGTCCTTCATTGCAAATTGTGTGAGATAAATCTCACCGTGAGATCTGGTTACAGGTACGTGATTTGTCAATGGTTGTTCACTAATTACAACCCCTGCAGCGTGAGTCGAAATATTTCGTGGCAACCCTTCTAGCTTTGCTGCAATCTTAAATAACATCTGTAGTTTCTTTGATTGTTTTACATAGGATGTTAGCGCACTTGATTCTTTTACACTTTGCACAATCGTTTTGGAACTTTGAGAAGGAATTTCTTTAAGAATGAAGGTTGCATCCTGATCGTCAATATCCATCGTTTTAATAAGTTCTCTTAATATAGAGCGCGAAGCAAAAGTCCCAAACGTAATGATCTGAGCAACATGGTCTGGTCCATATTTATTTTTCACATATTCTATCACTTCATCTCGCCTTTGATCAGAGAAATCGATATCTATATCTGGCATTGATATCCGTTCTGGATTAAGAAAACGTTCGAATAGCAAATTGTAACGAATTGGATCAATATCTGTAATTCCTAAAATGTATGCTACTAACGAGCCTGCTGCAGATCCTCTACCCGGTCCTACCATGATGCCTTCCTCTTTCGCATAGCGAATAAAATCCCAAACGATAAGGAAATAATCACTAAATCCCATAGAGTCTATAATATCCAACTCATAATGTAAGCGTTGTGAAACATCTAAAACAGGTTGGTTGTACCTTTCATGTAAGAAGGAATGACACAGTTGCTTCAGAAAGCTTGAAGCTGTTTCACCTTGCGGAACAGGATAGTTCGGTAGCATTCTTTGCTCAAAATTTAGTTTTACCTTACACTGCGCTGCAATCCATTCAGAGGTCTCAATACATTCTGGCCACCAGGCTAGTCGCTTTCTTACTTCTTTTTCATCTGCTAAATGTTGTTCTTTAGGACCTGACACAGTATCAGCATTCCACTTTGTTCCAGTTCGAATCGCCTGCAAGCATTCATATGCCATTTGGTCTGATTCCAATATGTACCTAACATCACTTATAGCTGTGACAGAGATGTCCTCCTGACTACAAACAGTTTTTAATTCCTTCTCTATTTGTCGTTCTTCCCCACTAATACCTAAATAGAAATCTACCTGTTCCGTCAAAAAGGACCATTTTTCTAAGTGCTGCTTTACTCTATCTATATAATGATTGTTTAGCCATTCATAAACTGGACTGTCCAATAGTGGTAACACGATGATTATATCTGTTAAATAGATGGAAAGATCCTCTCTCGTAAGGCTTCCTTCTTGTAATTGGATATGTGAACTTAGTTTTATTAGTTGTTGATACCCAATGTTACTTTTAGCATATAATATTACCTTTTCTGTCTCGGATTCATCTATTTGCATATCTACAATTAACCCTATGATTGGGTTAATCTTCTTTTGCATGCATGCTCGGTAAAAGGATACAGCACCATACATAACATTTTCGTCTGTTAATGCTAAACTTTTAAATCCAAGCTCTTCTGCACGCTCCACTAGCTTATCAATTGAAACAGAGCTTTTCATTAAACTATATCCACTTCTTACTTGTAAGTGACTATATCCCATATCTTCCCCACCTTGTATGATTTAACTTAAAGGTTACTTTCTGATTATTATATTATAAGGCACTTCCCATGCATTACAATGTTACTTTCTTAATGACACAGTTGAGAGAAACTCTCTAATAACTGTATTCTTTAATTAACTGAGTGCAAGGGCGCAAAGATGATTACTCAAGTAGTCCCCTCGCTCGCTGTGGGGTTTTCAGACTGTTCCTTTCCCACAGGAGTCTCGCATTTTCCCTCTGCTTAGTATAACTTTCTTTTCTAGTGAAAAAAGTCGGATTCGTTGATATATTGGTATTTCGTATCACTATACAAATTTAGAATTTCTCAATTAGCGTAGGCAGAATACGTAGACTTCTGTGGGAACAGCACGCGTCCGAAGACCCCGGAAGAGCGTTCTTTGCTCTGAGGAGGCTGAGGCCGTGCCCACGAAAAGCGGAGTATTCTGCCGAAGCGAGTTATAGTACTCATCCAAAGAATTAGTTATTACTGGAGAGTCTATGTGTACTCTGACAAAAGGATCAATTAATTCTAGATCTATCTTCTAACTTACTATTATAGCGGAATTATCACTGACATTAAAATGGTTAACATAACTAGTCCAACATTTTCATAAATTTAATAGAGAAAATTCATTTGAAGTGGGATTAGCTTAAATGAAAAGGAGAGGGAAACATGGAAGAACGGTTTATTTCCTCGATGATTCAGTGTTATTTTATTGCACTTGGTGTCGTATTTGGGGGATCGATTATTGGCAGCATTGGTGCATTTGCTACAGGAGAACCTCCCTTCACCCTCATGGGTAGAATAGCCAAAAGCCTGCGTATATGGGCTATAGTAGCTGCTATTGGTGGTACATTTGACGCTATATCTAAGTTTGAAAGAGGGATATTTGAAGGCTCTACACTGGATATGGTCAAACAAATCCTATTAATAATTACCGCTATGGGAGGAGTTCAAACAGCTCTTTTAGTTATTCAGTGGTTTATTCAGGAGGAGATTGAGTAATGCATATCCCTCCCTATTATAAAAAGGAAAGTTGGCAACGTTTTTTTGCTGGGACATTCTTCGGGGGTATTATTGCCTTCATTGTTTTTATATACATGTATGGCCAATTGTATGAGAATTGGGTAGAAGAGAACATCAATTTACGCGCTAGAGTAAACGAATTAGAAACAAATAATAAAGTATTAGAGGAAAATAAAAAGGAAGCAGATAAACAATCTCAACAGCAGCTGTCTATCGATGAAATCACTATTTCTATTCAAAACCTAAAGGAGCTTAAATTAGAAAAAGACAGCCTAATGAAACACCAACTTGAGCAAGCAATAAAGGAAGAAATTATACATATTATTGGTCAGGATGTTCAATCAGTTGCAGACAACTATCAATTACTTATTTCTACAATCGAAAACAAAACATATAAAATTGATAACCTATCTGAATTCACTTATAGTGCTACAGTAAATCGCTTGTTTCTGACACCTTCGTTTGTCCAAATTCATGTTGAGTTATCCATATCCAAATAGATTTGAAACTTTTTTGAATTTTTATCTACAACCGTACAAATTGATGTGATATTTAATATAATTAAAGTAGATGAAAAACGCTTTCATTTATCGAAAGGGTGTGAAATGACTATGTTTATCATGAGTCGAAGTCAAATGGCGAGAGAGCAAATTAGTCGGCTTCAAAAAGGATTCTCAGCCTATGCGGAATCAGAAGATCTCGTAAGGCTTATTAAACGAGAAATCGAGATAATGGAACTCCCTGTTATTTGTGAAGAAACCGAGATTGGTTACTGGTTTTTCCCGGCCAGTCCAAACCAGAAGCATTAACATTTTTAATCTGCCTTCTCTATGTACAAAGGGACGTGCCATAATGGAATGGTACGTCCCTTTTTTTAACTTCATACTCTATAATCTAGACAAACTTGTTCTAAGTCAGCAATTAACTGTTGCATTTCAGCCCAATTATAAATAGTTGCACCAGAAGCTAAGGGATGTCCTCCACCGTTATATTTAGCTGCTACCTCATTAATAACAGGACCTTTTGATCTTAAACGAACACGTATCAATTCTTCTTCTTCTACAAAAATAGCCCAGGCGCGAATACCATCTATGTCTCCCAGTACCCCCACTAGAGAGCTGGTTTCGGATGCAGTTATTTGAAACTCTTTCAGTTTATCTTTCGTAATCTTTACAGAACTAACACCTGCTTCGGATATTTCAAAGTTTTGTAATATGTAACCTTTAAGTCTGGCTATGTTTTGTTTTGTATTGTACATTTGTTCGTATAGTTCTGTCCTATTGAAATTATAGGTAACTAAATCTGATGCATAACGAAATGTCTTTTCCGTACTACTAGGAAATAGGAATCTGCCTGTGTCACCAACTATCCCACTATAAAGTAAACTAGCAGCCTCGTCGTTACACTTTAACCCCATACTTTTACCATGAAGAAACAGTTCATAAATCATCTCACTTGTTGAACTAGCCTCTGTATTAACCCAGCTGACATCTCCATATGTATCTACATTAGGATGATGATCTATTTTAATAAGTTCTTTCCCAAAAGAAAATCTATCATCTGATATGCGTGCCTGATTAGCTGTATCACAGACAATTACCAGTGCATTACGATACGTTTCTTCTTTAATTTGGTCCATAATTGCTAAAAAAGATAAAGATGGGTCTTCATCCCCTACGGTATAGACATTCTTATATGGGAATGAGTGTTGGATGATTTTCGCTAGTCCTACTTGAGAACCATAAGCATCTGGATCGGGACGAACATGACGATGAATAATAATCGTATCATATTCTTTAATTTTATTAACTATAGTATCTAATACCATAACAAGGTAACACTCCTTTTTGTACTTCCTAGTTAATAGGACTATCCGCTCACATTTTTTGCTGATCTGTTTAAGGATACCTTAAATTAGTGGTAATTTCCTAGCAAAACTTCTTAAAAAAAGCTACAATGAATAAAGTGTTAAATAGATAGGAGAATTTAAATGATTGTTTTCCCAATTGTCATCATTATATCCATTGTCATGTGGGTCTACTACAAAGTCTCGATTACAAAATCGACAGATCAACTCTATCAGGTTTACCAAAACGCTAAAGGTCGGGTTTGTTTAGGTGTCTTTTTAATATTCTTCTGGATAAACCAATACCTTTATTATCAAACTAGTATATCACTTTATATTGCGATCGCATTCTTAATTTTAGGTGGTATCCAATTATACAGCGGCTATAAAAGAACCATTCACTATGCTCAAGAGTTGAAAAAGAGAAAGGCATCCGTTTCGTGATAATTAGTACCCTATCTTTGGGTACTTTTTTGTTTACTTATATTTTTAAACTAAACAGATTCTTTTAATTCTGTATAATATGCTTACCCGATCAAGATTTCGCTATAAAAATAGGCTCCATGTTGGTTTAATTGATTACATTTCTTACTCTTACTGACATGACTATTATAGTAGTTTTAGATCTAATAACTATTTGATCCGTAGAATCAACAGTTAATGGTCAGTTAGGAGCTTGTGAAAGTACGGAGCTTTGGATACGACTACCTAAACTGAAGTCATTTATGTATGAAAAAGGCTTTGTCATCGATCTATTAATTGAGCCATTAAAACAGCTTTACTAACTAGTAATTTTTCAGAGTACACCTCAACATCGACTTTGGCCGATTTTCGGCCTACTTCTAATAATCTAGGTCGGATCTCAATTGTACTTTCTAATTGAACAGGCTTAATAAAGTAGACAGAAATATTTTCAACTACTAAGTCCCCTTTTTTAGATTGTCGCAATGACCTACTTGCTGCTTCTGTTACAAAAGAAACAAGAACGCCATAGGAAAGAGTCCCTAACTGATTGGTCATTTGGGGTGATACCTCTGAACGATAATAGAATTGATTGTTGTCATCTTTAAGCGCTTCTAGTCTACTCGTTACAATATCATCTATCGTTTCCCCGACTTGTGGTTGTCTCTGTATATGTTGTAACGCCTTTAGAACATCCTGTCTAGAGATCAATCCCTCTAATCGATGATGATTATTAACCACAGGCATAATCTCAATACCTTCCCACACCATCATATGGGCAGCATATGCCAACGATGTTTCCTTTACAACCGTCATTGGATTTTTAGTCATAACCTTATCGATCGTTAAAAACTTATCTTTGCCAATTACATCTTTTGATGTGACCATACCAGTTACACGGTTATTATCATCAACTACTGGGTATCTGCTATGCGTTGTTTGTTCATTCAACTCATACCAACGGGATAAGAAATCCTTAGTCGTTAATGAGTAAGTTTCTTCTATAGGTGTAAAAATATCACTCACTAATACGATTTCTTTTTTGATTAATTGATCATATATTGCACGGTTAATCATCGCAGCTACTGTAAAGGTATCGTAACTAGTCGAGATAATCGGGAGCTTTTTCTCATCAGCCAATCTTTTCACATGTTCATCCGTATCAAAGCCACCAGTAATTAACACGGCTGCTTCTTCTTCCAATGCAAGTTTATGCGCTTCGACTCTGTTACCAACGATTAATAAAGAATCACGTTCTGTATAACGCATCATTGCTTCTAATTTCATGGCGCCAATAACAAACTTATTTAATGTTTTGTATAGACCTTCTCTACCACCAAGAACCTGCCCGTCCACAATGCTAACAATTTCAGCAAACGTTAGATGCTCAAAATTCTCTTTCTTCTTCCGTTCAATCCTTATTGTTCCTACTCTTTCAATTGTACTAACTAACCCTTGATTTTCTGCTTCCTTAATTGCACGGTATGCGGTACCCTCACTTACATTTAATTCTTTGGCAATTTGCCTTACTGAAATTTTGTTTCCAACTTTTAGCGATTCTATAAATAGTAATATCTGTTCATGTTTGGTTGCCAAGTCTAGTCACCAATCTTTCCATCTGTACTAATGGTATTCTCTTTATTGTTATTATACAGATGTCTTAAGATTGTATCAATTTTTTCCAAAAACTATTGGCATATGAGACTAATTTTTTATCTCACAGATTAACCTTAATGTCTATAATTACACCTAAGGAACGCATAAATTCAATAAATAAAGCAGATAGAAGAAACATAAAATCTAACTAGATTCTCGGATCCATCCAATTAAATCATACAGAAAAATATAGTCATGAAGATGAAAAAAGATGACTGTTACATAATATTTACTATTCTGTTATGTTATTTTATAATAAAATCTTTCTTTTCTATTGTTGCTTTGAAAACAATACTATAAAAAATACAACGTATGTAATTTTCTTTATTGCATTTTTTACATCCGGTAGACTTCCTCTTATCTTAAAGAACGAACATGCGTGATTAGCCAAATAAAAAGACCAGGGAGCAACAATCCCTGATCCTATATTGACTTAGAGTTCAATCATTTCCCCAGGTTTAAGAGCAATACCTTTTCCAGGCTTAACTTGGCTAGCAAAAGCTTCTCCGTCCTGTTCAATTAAAGGAAAAGTATTATAATGCATTGGTACAACTGTCTTTGCGCTTATCCACTCAGCAGCTAATAAGGCATCCTCAGGTCCCATTGTGAAATTATCTCCTATTGGTAGAAAAGCTAAATCAATATCATTCCTATCCCCAATTAATTTCAGATCAGAAAATAATGCTGTATCACCAGCATGATAGATCGTCTTTCCTTCTGTCATTAGTAGAATTCCAGCAGGCATACCACCATAAATTTTATTCCCATCTTCGTCTACAAATAAGGAACCGTGAAATGCTGGTGTTAATTTCACTTTCCCAAAATCAAACTGGTGGGCTCCCCCAATATGCATTGGATGGGTCTTTAGTCCACGCGATTCTAAGTAAATGGCTAATTCATTGGGTGCTACTACTAATGCACCGGTCCGTTTTGCAATATCAATTGTGTCACCAACATGATCGTTATGCCCATGTGTTAACAGAATAACATCTGGCATTACTTTATTAGCCTCTAAGTCACATGTTCCATTTCCTGTAATAAATGGGTCAATTAAAATCACATGTTCATTAGTTTCAACTCGAACTACAGATTGTCCATGAAAAGATACCTTCACTACGCTCGCTCCTTTACTATCATAGCTATTACCTAATTATAGGTACTCCTAGATATTCTATACCCTCCTCTAGCGTAGTTTTAACATTAAAAAAGGAAAATCATTAGTATCCTAATAATTTTCCCATGAGTTTTCATATATTCCGATTAGTCTCGGATCTATTAACGTATTTGGCTTTAATTCTTTTATACTCCCATTTTTGGTTGTGATAATGCTATCTTCGTCTTTTCCGAATTTTGTTAAGCCAACCAACATATCTGTGCTTAGAAAACGGGTTGGAACAGCTATATTTAGTTTAGATAGGGTTATATCATTGCGACTTGCAAATACAAATCCCCAATTCCCAAAACTCGGAACATCAACATGTAGGTTTTCTACATGTAGTCCTGTAGATTCAATTGTTTTAGATATGGTCCAATACACTTCGGTAGCAAATACTGGACTAGTAGATTGAACCATCATCGCCCCCTCAGGTTTTAGATGATTTCTTGCGAGGGAGTAAAACTCTTTTGTATATAGTTTATTAAGACTTTCATCATTCGGATCAGGTAAGTCAACTAAAATAACGTCATACCATTTTTGACTATTCTCCAGGAACTTAAAGGCATCTTGATTTAAAACCGTAACCCTCTCATCTTTTAATGATCCATCATTTAATTCTAGTAGATGTGGATTATGATTCGCTAGATCGATAACCGCCGGGTCTAGGTCAACCAAAGTAATTTGTTTAACGTCGTTATACTTTAAAACTTCCTTTACAGCAATCCCATCTCCACCACCGAGAATTAATATGTTGTCATGGTTCGATGCTTGTGCCATGGCTGGATGAACTAGTAATTCATGATATCGATATTCGTCAAAAGAGCTAAATTGTAAACCACCGTTCAAATATAACCTTACGTCATTACGATCTTTAGTAACAACAATCTTTTGGTACTGACTTTCTTCCATATGAATAATTGGGTCCTTGTACAATTTCTGTTCAAATGTTTGCGCCATCGACTCCCCAAAAAATAAACCAAACAGTAATAGTGACCCGATGATTACTCCTACTACTGCATGAAGCTTACTATTTGCTATTTCTTTTCTAAACAACCAAAGGACCACTAGTGCTACAGCAAGATTAATACATCCAACAAAAAAAGCTGTATTGACCATTCCTAGTTGTGGCCTTAAGAAAAATACAAATAAAAGCCCACCGATCAATCCACCAGCATAGTCTGAAAAAAGCACACGTGCGGTACTTCTATTTAAAGACACACCAATTTCGTTCGCCTTCCGAATTAAAATCGGTAGTTCTACACCTGTTAATCCCCCAACAATTAAAGTGATGCCATATAAAAACAATGCATCAGTTCCTGCTGATGAATAGGCTGTTATGCCAAACATAGCGAAACTTGAAAATCCACCAACAAGCGCAACAAAGAATTCTATGTATATAAAGGAGATTAACAGATTTTTTAATACCTTTTCACTTAAACTAGCACCTATCCCCATACCTGTTAGAAATAAGGAAATAGTCAGGGTATACTGTTTAACCCCATCGCCTAAGATATACGATCCTAGTGCCCCAAACAATACCTCAAAAATGATTCCACAAATTGATACGATTCCAGATGCCCAATATATAAAATGACTTTGTCTGACTTTCATTTGATCCAAACCATATCACTCCGATAATTTTCTGTTAAATTGTTATTAAAACATGTAAAAAGGAAGGTCTGACCCTACAATCATATGGGTCAGACCTAATTAAAGTCTATATTTCTTATGTAATGGAAGCTCCAATTACAAAGGCTAGACCTATTGATACGGCTAACGAAACAATACCAACTGCTACATTATTTTGTTTAATTTGCTCCTCCACAGAGAATTTTCTCGTAAAAGCTTCAAATAACAAGTATGCAATCATTTGTAAAACTACTCCATAAGCACCCCAGATGAGCGTTTCCCAAACAGTAATACTATTGTAAATAGCAAAAGAAAGAATAATACATATCCCGATAATTTTACCCGCAATTGATAAAGCAACCGCTTGATTCCCATTAGAGATTTCTTCCCAGTCCTTATACTTTCTCGTAATCCATTCAAAAATGACAAGTCCAATGAACACAACAATAATTGCAATAACGAAATAAACAAATGTTGAAATAAACTGTTCCATTATTAATAACCTCCTTTATTTTCCTGCACTAGGGCCACCGCCGCGAACAGAAGACATTCCCCTATTCGTGTTTAAGCCACCACTATTATATTTCTTGGTTGTAGAATATCCTCCATAACAGCTTCCATCTGCGCACTTTGACTTACGTTTCTTAGCCCAATCATCTACATCAAGTACATCGTCTAAGATCTTAAGGGCAAAGTAGGTTTGGAGAAAACTAGGCGAATAGTTATCTCGAACAAATTGGTCACTTGCCACTTCAATAAGTGTAGAATCAGGATCTTCTTCACTTTGTTTAATCGTCACGAAATGATCTGGATAGATCAAGACCTGTTGATTATCAATTAACTCACTCTGTTGCTTAGGTTCAACTGTGCTCGTTAAAGTGGAAACAAGTTCAGAAACAGTGAATTTATTAGTAGCATAAACAATTGCAATGTTATTTTCTCCTTTTACTGTCTCTAAAAGGTTAAAATTATCACCTATGATAGTAGAAATATCGTTCGTACTTGAATTTCTTATCTGGCTTTTCATCTCATCTTTTGTTGGTTCATCAGGTAAATTTTGCACAGAGACAGATGGCTCTGAAACATCACCCTGAAATTCCTCGAAATCTGCAAATGGGTCTGAACTACCACATGCTGATAAGATCGCTAGTAACAATGTGAAAGTAATCCCAGCGAGTACTTTTTTTATCACCTTTACTCCCCCTTTCTACTCCTATTCACAAATATAAACCCTTGTGGTGAAACAAGGGTTTATTTTCATACAGTTCCCTATACTTAAAAGGTATGCACTCATTCTACCATAAAATGCCACCAATTATTTAAAAATCTGAAACGGTTATTCTTTACCCATTTTCTTTTTCAGGGCTGCTAATTCATCATCGACACTATCTTTTTCTAGTTCTTCAAATTCATCATCCAAGGTTCTACTTGCAGCAGAAAGGTCTTCACTTGTGTCAGCTTCCGCTTCAAATTGAAGTACTTTTTCTTCCATGCGTTCAAACCCTCGTTTTGAATCATCATTACCAATTGAAGACATAGTACGGTTCATCTTCGTTCTAGTTTTCGCTGATTCTGCACGTGCTTTTAGTGAATCCTTCTTCAATTTCATGTCTTGATATTCTTTTTTCATCTCATCAAGCTTTTCACGAAGTACATCTGCATCTTTTTTGGCTCTTTCCCAAGATTCTTTTAGCGTGTTAGCTTGCTGTTCATGGTCTTTTTTATCCTGTAAGGCGCGTCGAGCAAGATCTTCATTACCTGATTCGATAGCCTTTTCTGCTTGCTCTTGTCTTTTATCTACTAATGCTTGGGAATCCTCATATTTTCTTTTTAACATTTTTTCATTCGCAATTTGTTTTGCGACTGCACTTTCAACTTCTCTTATATC
This sequence comes from Aquibacillus kalidii, assembly GCF_014280935.1. Lineage (GTDB taxonomy): Bacteria > Bacillota > Bacilli > Bacillales > Amphibacillaceae > Aquibacillus_D > Aquibacillus_D kalidii. The sequence continues at coordinate 60,500 of NZ_JACLZI010000046.1, read as the reverse complement.
TGACTCCATATCTCTCATAAACTGATCTAGCATTTTAACCGGATCTTCAGCCTTATCTAACATAGCATTCAATTCTGAACTAACAACCGTTTTTACTCGACTAAATAACTTAAACATTCCTATTCCTCCTTATTAATTAGAACCTGCAATAATTTTTAATTCATAAGCCTCAATTGAATAACCAAGACTTGCTTCAATTTCAGTACCCCAATATTCTAAACTGATAAATTGTTCTTCGTCATCATCACAATACTCAGCATATTCCATCATCATGCCGTTAATATTTTTACTTCTTCCTTCCCCTACTACTCTCGCCTCACCTTCCTCATCAAGATAAAATACTTTTCCTTCATAGTTTAGCTTCTTAGGGAAGACGCCTTCAATCGGTAATTGTATTTTCTTATATATACCTAACTCTAACTCATCATCCATTTCTGCAGATAGCCATAATGTGTTGTTACCTTCCAGAAGTTGATAAGCTATCCACTCGTAGGAGCCTTGCCGGTATGTTATCTTTCCAATCACTTCATAATCACCTAGATCGTAAACTACAATATCACCGACCTCGATCGATAATGGCGTTCTTTCTTTTATTTCTGGTTTTGATTGTTGCTTGGAAAAAAGTTTGGAGAAAAACCCCACTAGTGCACCTCTTTTCTAAAATCCTTTTCAAATAAGAATACGATATGAAGATGAAAAAGTTTCATTTTTATTAATTTTTTTCTGTATTTTAATCTTAACAAAAACAAACGCCGTTCACCATGTATGTGTCTATATTTGCTATACTAGTTGCAAACAAATAATAAAGGTGGATACATAATGGACAGATTCAATCGACTTCATAAAGAAATGAAACAAGCAAAAATAGATAGCCTTTTCATCACCTCAAAAGCTAACATCTATTATTTCACTAATTTTTATACAGAACCACACGAAAGACTTGTTGCTGTTTACGTAGATCTTTCGGGAAATTCATTGTTAATCTTACCTGAAATGGAAAAAGAAAGTGCAATAGCATCAGGTTGGAAGGGAGATCTTTTACCATATAATGATCAAGATAATCCATGGCATATGTTCGAGAAATACTTAAGTGTATCTAACCGCTCACTAGATTCCTTGGGTATTGAAAAAGATCATGTAACCGTAGAGCGCTATGAACAGATTACAAATCTCTTTGTAAATGCTAACATAGTGGACGCAAAAGAAACGTTAGCAAACCTACGTGTGGTAAAAGACAAACAGGAACTTGATATATTAAAGCAAGCTGCTGCATTCGCTGATCTTGGTGTAAAAACTGGAATTGAGGCCATTGAAGAAGGCAAAAGTGAATTAGAAATACTTGCTAAAATAGAGTATGCCTTAAAAAAACAAGGAATTCGAGAAATGTCTTTCTCTACTATGGTGCTTACCGGAAAGAAAACCGCATCACCACATGGGCACCCAGGACTTGAAAAGGTTTCAAAAGGCGACCTTGTCTTATTTGATCTTGGGGTTATTTTCCAGGGGTATTGTTCTGATATAACAAGAACAGTTGCATTTAAAACTGTTAATGAACAACAAAGAAACATTTATAATACTGTGTTAACAGCCCAACAAAAAGCAATAGAAGCTGCTTCGATTGGTAGACCAATGAACCATTTGGATTATGCTGCTCGAAATTACATTACTGAACAAGGATATGGAGAGTATTTCACACATCGAATTGGTCATGGTATTGGAATTGATGTACATGAATACCCTTCCTTAAATGCTACTAATGAATTGCCTTTAAAAGCGGGAATGAGTTTTACCATTGAACCAGGCATTTATGTCCCTAATATTGGTGGGGTAAGAATAGAAGATGAGATATTCATGTCTGAAAAAGGGGCTCAACTTTTAACAAACTATCCTAAGGAATTACAAATAATTGGCTAACATTAGAAAACAAGGCTAGATATTCCAAGCCTTGTTTTCTTTTCTTTAGGGAACTGCGTCTCCCAGTAATGCTGTTTAGCAGGTTACCTCGACACAAAGGGGACAAAGAAGCATAGTCAAAGGAATTTCCCCGACTTAGGTCGGACACGGAAATCAGGTAATTTTCCCCCATGGTTGTAGCATTCCACATAGGGATATAGGTGCATTATTTACTTTCGGTGTTCAAAAAACATAACGATTAGGAACAATTAGAACAGCTATTTCCGTCGATATAATAAATTGTTATAGTTCAGCTCGATTAGAGAACTACTTAGAACCTATATTACAGAATCAACCATAGAGATATCTATTTTATTAGTTTATCTAGCTTTTCATATGGTAGCTGATGGGCGTCAGCTACAGCTTTATACGTTACAAAGCCATCTATCGTATTAATCCCTTTTGCCAATGCAGCATTATCTTTACAAGCTTGTTGATACCCTTTATTTGCTATTTGTAGAGCATAAGGGACTGTAACATTAGTTAAACCAATTGTCGATGTACGCGGGACTGCCCCTGGCATGTTTGCGACAGCATAGTGAAGAACGCCATGTTTCGTATAGGTCGGATTATCGTGTGTTGTAATTCTATCTGTTGTTTCAAAGACCCCACCTTGATCGATGGCAACATCTACAATTACTGCTCCATCAGGCATTGCCTTGACCATATCTTGAGATACTAGTTTTGGCGCCTTTGCTCCTGGAATCAACACGGCCCCTATCACAAGATCAGACTCTTTAAGCTCTGTTTCTAATGTAACAGGATTCGAAATTAAAGTTTGAATACTAGACCCAAAAAGATCATCAAGTTGTCTCAAACGCTCCGGGTTAACATCTATGATGGAAACATCTGCCCCCAATCCGATTGCAACCTTAGCAGCATTCGTTCCCACTACTCCTCCACCGATAACGGTTACTTTTCCTCTTTTCACTCCCGGAATACCTGAAAGTAAAATTCCTCTACCGCCGTATGACTTTTCTAAAAACTGTGCGCCAATTTGTGCAGCCATACGTCCCGCAACTTCACTCATTGGTGTTAAAAGTGGTAAAGATCCGTTTGCTAATTGGACCGTCTCATAGGCTATGGCAATCACTTTCTTATCTATTAATGCTTTCGTAAGCTCTTGCTCTGGTGCTAAATGTAAGTAAGTAAAAAGGATGAGCCCATTATGGAAATAATTATACTCTTCAGGTAATGGCTCCTTCACTTTCATGACCATTTCTTGTTGCCAGGCTTCTAATGCAGAATCTACTAGAATCGCTCCTGCTTGCTCGTATTGCTTATTAGTAAAACCAGATCCGAGCCCTGCCATTGTTTCAACCACTACAGTATGACCAGCCTCTGTAAGCGTAACTACTCCTGCTGGTGTTAATGCAACCCTGTTTTCGTTGTTTTTTATTTCTTTTGGTACACCAATATTCAATTGTATGACCTCCCTATTTAATCTCCTTTTACTACTATGTATATCAATTTATTTATCAACGGTGACGATGAATCACATCTAAGCCTCCAGTTACATCAAATACAGCACCAGTAATCATGTCGGAGTCGCGATTACAAAGGAACAAAACTGTTCTAGCTATATCTTCTCCAGTACCTGATCTCCCAATAGGGGTATCCTGGTCTAAGATTTTACGGCTAGTCTCAATAGTCGCTTCTTTCATCTCTCCAACAATATTACCTGGACAGATCATATTAGACGTAATTCCATTTTCCGCCTCTTCATACGCTATCGTTTTAGTAAGGGATACTAAACCAACTTTTGCTGCTGCAAAGGCAGATCGATTCAGCCAACCCGCTGCTGAGTTGGCACCTTGAAAGCCATAGTTAATAATTCTTCCAAACTTTCGCTTTCTCATTGATGGAACTGTAAGCTTAAGTAAATGAAACACTGCATCTAAATTACCACGAACCATGGAGTCCCATTCTTTATCTGTGTAGTCCATCAGTTTTTTTCTTTCAAATACAAATGGGCCCGCATTGTTTATTAAATAGTCAATTCCACCGAATTTATTTTCGGCTTCTAGAACGAGATTTTCCAGGTCCTTTTTTTGTGTTACATCCGCTTGGACTAAATGTAGATTTGCATTAGGATACAATCGCTTTAATTCCTCTGCTTTTTCTTGATCACTTCGATACGATACTGTAACACGATGCCCCATTTCCAAAAAAGACTCTGTAACTTTTCTTCCTAATCCCTTTGTACCTGCTGTTATTAATGCATGACCCATGCCTTTTCCCCCCATTCTTTTCCTAAATGTATACTTATATCGTACATGATTCATTGTTTATTTTCTATTAAAAAGACTAGTCACGCCATTAGCTCGACTAGTCTTTTTAATTAATCCTGTTTTTTATTCAACACTTCCACATCATGATCTATAACCCCACTATGATAGCTTTCCATAAGTTGTTGTGCGACAAGCTCTTCGCCTTCTGTAACTGCCGTTGGATCCAAATAGTCTATTCGTTTCATGAATGTCACCTCCATAGATAGTATGTTCCAAATATTTTAACCTCACTATATAATTTCTTACCAAAATGTAGTATCTACTGCGTCATAATTATATTTGGACCTTTTATGGTTATTGTTTGAAGAATGGCTTGTCTTTTGTGGAGAAACTGGATTAAATACAGTCGAAAAGGTTTTCAATTAGAAGCGCCTCAAAAGTTTACCTAGATTTGTTTGTACTACCTATTAGCTGTTAGAAACTAATATTAAAGAAAAAAGTATATCATTTAGGTTTTACTTTCCTAAACGATATACTTAAGGATGGAGTGCCATTACTTGGGATTCATTTTTTGAAGATCGTTAAGGTATCTTAGTTGATAAAATCTAAGAGCAAAGTTGGCAACCTGTTGTGTTAATTGATAGTTAAAATATGCTCCCACTCCCATACTTAAGATAGGTATTCCTTGTACGATTTTTTTCCTTCCCATTATAATTAGCAAATTCTTAAAAGTTTGTTTAAGCGGTTGGTCCATCCAAGTGCGATTAGTTAATTTATCCTCTCCCTCGTAGAGAAAAGAACTCCCATCGTTTAATTCATCCTTTAATTCATTCCATGCCTGCTTCTGAAACCGCTTTGGTAGAGTAGCTGCATGGAATACCTTCAAAGATAGCATCATTTCATATGGATGATTAACTTCTTTTCCGAATGTCAGACCTATTAGTTGAACTACACGAAGATTCATCACAACCATAAGCGGAAAATCCAAACCTAATAAAAGAAAACCACCTGTACCAGTTAATCCACCCTGCACGACAGAGTAAAGTCTTCCTTTTGCAATGTATTGCCCCGCAATGTAAGTGAGCTGATCAATAGTTAATTTAGACAAGTCATAAATAGTATCAATCGACTCATCGAATATTCTAGCAGTCATTATGATTCTTTCTCTCGCTTCTTTTTGAGTTGCTGACCCTTGTAAGTATGCATGGGTATGGAATAAAAAATTATCCATATTAAGGCTAAATTTCGATCTTATTTTTGGATTAATACTGCTTATTGCCTGATTCATCCAGTTATCATATAACATACTAAAATCATTAAACTCATATTTGTTTAAGCTGATTTCCCAATTATTTATTTCCGTTTCAATACTTTTTTCCCCCAAGTTAATCCCCTCCGTTCTATATGTCGATATAAGGAATTATCTACTATCTAACTAAATATAATGTTTGAAGGAAAAAAATATTCTGCTCAAAGCAAAAAATGTTATAGTTTTCTCCTATAATTTTATTATTGTAGAACATTTATTGATTAGGCTAGCTGGGCGTTATGGGAATTTTTATGAGTATGTGAATAAAGTGCGAGTTTGTCGAGAAAGTGATACAAAGGGTTACTAGGTAATGTCGTTTTCAATGACCTTTTTCCAAGTAATTTCATTAAGTTAAATACGCCTGAATTGCATAATAAAAAACCTCGATCTGCTAAATGCCTTTCAAGGTTTTTCATTGTTAAAGTTCTCTTAATATTATTCTTAAATAACCCGTACATTCTTCAACATTATTACTCAATTCATTAAAATCATCACAAAATATTTTCTTAATTGGATTTTCCCAATCGTCGTCTTTTACAATAAATATTATAAACTTCTCTACACCAGAATACCAACCAATATCTAATATAAGGTTTTTAGGGTAGGTTACTTGAAACATATCTTCTTTTAGTCCATCGGCAATAAAATCAAGGGGCTTATTAAGATCAATAAAAAAATCATTATATGTAATTTGACCTGGTGTGAAATTTACATTTTCAAACATACTCTCACTCCTACTTTCATTTAGTTTAATTTAATTGGATGCAGTGAATTTTATAATCAGAGCTAATTAATTTTTTGTTCTTATATAGGAGTTACAGTAACCTTACTAGAAGGACTAACTGTACCGTAGGGCCGCCATATGACATGCCATAGTTGTAGGGCCTCAAAAAAGACAACCTTCTCCCATATTAGAAAATATAATATGAGAAAAAGTTGCCTTCTGAAAAGTTATTCTTGGTTATACAATTCAAGGTATCTTTACCTAACTAGAAAATGTTTTAAAGCCTTTTTATACGTGGCTTTTTTGACTTAAACGAACCGTATCTCTTGCAATCATTACTTCTTCATTAGTTGGTATTACGATAACTTTTACTGGGGAATGAGGATAATTTATAAACGTTTCTTTTCCTCTTATATTGTTAAGAGACGGATCCCAATAAACACCCATGAATTCTAAACCTTTTAATACTCTTTCACGGATTGCAATACTATTTTCACCTACACCAGCAGTAAAGATAATCGCGTCTACACCGTGCATTCTAGCTGCATAAGAACCAATATACTTGTGAATTCTTTCAGCAAACACTTCTAGTGCAAGCTCTGCTCTTTCATCACCATTATCAGCTTTTTCTTGGATATCTCTTAAATCACTTGAAAAACCAGATAATGCAAGCATACCACTTTCTTTATTTAGTACGTTCATGACTTCATTTGCAGTTTTACCTGTTTTGTCCATGATATATGGGATTAACGCAGGGTCGATGTTACCAGATCTCGTTCCCATTGTGACACCAGCTAGTGGTGTGAAGCCCATTGATGTGTCAATGGATTGTCCATTTTCAATGGCTGCAATACTTGCACCATTACCTAAGTGACAGGATAATAGTCTTAATTGATTTAAAGGTAATCCCATAAGTTCTGCCGCTCTTTCTGAAACATACTTATGTGAAGTACCATGGAAACCATATTTACGGATACCATACTTTTCATAATATTCGTAAGGCAAACTGTAAAGATAAGATTGCTCTGGCATAGTTTGATGAAATGCAGTATCAAATACAGCAACTGAAGGTACTTCTGGTAGAATATCTTTAAATGCACGAATACCTGTTAAATTAGCAGGATTATGAAGTGGTGCTAGCTCAGAAACTTCTTCAATTTCTTTAATTACTTCTTCTGTAATACGGACAGAATCACTAAAGCGCTCTCCACCATGCACAACGCGGTGACCTACTCCATCGATCTCATCAAAGGATTTAATAACTCCAGATCCTTTCAATTTATCTAAAAGCATTTTAACTGCTAATTCATGATCAGGAATGTCAGTTACACTTGTGTCTTTCTTGTCATCCACTTCAATTGTAAAAACGGAATCATTAATACCTATACGTTCAACTAAACCTTTTGCTAAAACTTTTTCTTCTGGCATCTCGATTAATTGGAATTTTAAAGAAGAGCTACCAGCATTAATTGCTAAAATATTGCTCAAAATATTCAACCCTTTCATTAATTAAGGTTTTGAGATTAGGTCCAACTCCATTTAACCACCGGTGCATTCAGTTTGCAATACGAAGCCATTAATGATAACGTTTCCTTCACAAATTTGTTAAATTCTCACTATTCAGTAACCTTCTTCTTTGAACCATTGATTAATATTAATTAAAATATTATCTACTGAAGCAACATCCTTAAAGGATGGCAATTGAGCCATTAGAACCTGTTTTGGAGCTTTCGTCTCTATTCCTTTTTTCTGAAGGATAAAGATGCTCTTTGCGTTACTTTCAGATTTAAACATACTCAATGGTAACTGTAGTATCCCAACGATATGGGCATGTTTATGCAAGAAGTTATTTAACTTTTCTGCTTGATCGCTATCGAATAGAAAGTTAGGAATAACATATAGTAAGTACCCACCTTCTTTAACATAATTAAGCCCTTGCTCGATAAATAAATGGTGTGAGTATGAATGGCCGCTATCGGCTTTCAACTCATAATTATTTGCTTGAACATCATCTGGATAATAACCTACTGGTAGATCTCCAATCACTGCATCAACAGGTTCCAATAAGAAAGGACGCAAGCTATCTTGATGGAAAAACTCCACTTCTATTTCTTGGAGGTTTGCACTCATTAAAGCTAATTGAATTAAAGAAGTATCAACTTCGCTCCCATAAGCTTCTACTTCTGTATTTAATTGATTCACTACAGCCGTTAATAAATTAGCTGAACCACACGCTGGATCAAATAACCGGACCTTATCTTGTTTACCTAACAATTTTTGTACTAGGTAAGCTACAAACATTGCGACTGTATCAGGTGTAATTAAATGTTGCTGCTGAGTTGCATTATGCATTCCCTTTAATATGCATAACTGAATCACCTTTCTAAGTTCTTCTTTTTCTAACCCAGGAATATTCAACTTCTCTGAACCTTTTTGTAGCTTTTGTTTTAAAAGATCGTGCATATCATCTGTTGGTTCATTTGTGAAAAGGTACTCAAGACCAACAGCCAAGCTTTCTATATATGGTAAATCCATCTGTTGTTGAATATTCTCAGCCATTTCATCTAACACTTGAAAAGAACTCTCTATTTTAGTTTGTTCCAACATTTCTCCTCCATTCGTACCGCTTCTGTCATTTCGCGCTATTAACTATTAGGGCGACTCTATTTTACCAAACTTTCTATGTATTAGGTAAACATACTGTTTGATCAATAGTCAAAAACAAAATCCTAAAAATCCCCTTCGTCCTCTTATTTAATTAATACAAATAAAAAACTGCTAGCATTATTGCAGCAGTTTATGATTTAAATAGAGTATAACTATTACTCGGACTCTTTTTTGTCTTTTTCACTAGTTTCATCTTTTTTCTTATCCTCTTTTTTTTCACCTTTTTCACTCTTACTATTCTTTAAAATTTCTTGTATCTTTTCGATTGCCTGAGGAGCAAGATCTAACATCTTCTCATATAAATGAGTGTTTTCATCTAAGTGTATCATCTGTACACCTTTATCATTTACAATAAGAAAGGCTGTTGGTGTAATCGATACTCCTCCACCACTACCTCCACCAAATGGCAGCGTTTGTGATTGCTGATCATCCTGTTTCCCACCACTTTGGCCACTATAAAATTCACTACCGCCAGCTGCAAATCCAAAACCCACCTTGGATACTGTTATAATAACACTACCATCTGGAGATTCAATTGGATCTCCAATAATAGTATTCACATCAACCATGTCTTTTAAGTTTTCCATCGCTGTTGTCATTAAGCCTTCAATTGGGTGTTGTTGTTCCTCACTCATTTAATTTTCCTCCTTATTCATGCCGGTCGTTTAGTTAATTTAGCTTTATCCCTTTGAAAATGTCTAACCAACTGAATGATTGCGTACATAGTTTGTCCTAACCTAACCGATACCATACACTCAAATTCTACGTTTATCGTTTTATGTTGAAAAACAGGAAAAACATTCACTATTGGCCTGTCCTTTACTCTCATATGATCTATCATTACTTTTAAAATACCCGATTTTAATCCCCATACCACTCCAGTTAGAATACCAGTTTTCCCTGCATCTCCTATCCCAAATTGTGTATTCCATTTAAACTTCTTAACCTTAACTTTAGTAAGGTATCTTGCTACTATTGTCTTGGAGTGAAAAACTGTTACTAGCGTTTCACGGAATTGCTTACAATTGTCGATAATTTTGTTTATTGTTAGTTCTTCCTTACTATCAGACTTATTTGATTTGTCGTCTATATCTAGCATGTCTACAGGAAATTCTTTTTTTATTACAATGATACCTAGTAGTCTAATTTTCATTTGAAGAGTGCTTTTATTGTGTATATGGGTATATAAGATATATGTATGAATATGAGTAAAAAGGCTTAGAATTAACAATAGCAACATAGCAACAACAATAATAATCCATACCATAAAAACACCTCCATACTTTCATTATTTTCAATTAATTTAAAATTAAACCCAATTTGGAATGAATAGTAAGAAGTATTGACATTTTACTTATAGGTAAATTTTCATCCATGTGATTGAAAAAAACTAGATTTATGCAAAGTATTATATAAATGATGGAAATTTTGGATAAACTATCTGGGACAAATAAGAAAATAATGATAACATAGAAGTGACTTCCTACAGACGGGTGTCGCAATTAATCAATCTTTACATCAAGTAGTTAACCTCAACTACTTCTAATTAAAAATTAGGTCATCAGTAGGTTGAGTGAGTCAACAAAGAGTTCTAATATTTAGGAGGATCATGTATGGATAATCGGCGAAACCTTTATTTTTACTATCCAAAAGATGAAGAATTAGAGCAACGACTAACACCATTGTTTAAACTAGCAAAAGATAATGGATTTACTATTGTTGAGAACTATAAGCAGGCTAATATAATCGTGAGTGTTGGCGGTGATGGAGCTTTCTTGCAAGCTGTTCGCCATACTGGCTTTCGTCAGGACTGTTTATATGTAGGAATTGCTCGCCACAATGAAGCAGGCCTTTATTGTGATTTCAATTTAGACCACTATGATCAAATGGTTGATTCAATGATGAATGAGGAATTGGAAGTACGACGATTCCCTTTGATTGATGTATTAATTAACGGTGAAGCAACATTTCACTGTCTAAATGAAGCTGCAGTAAGGTCAGCCATAATTAAAACAATAGTAATGGATGTGTATATTGACGAAAACCATTTCGAAAGATTTAGAGGCGACGGATTAATTGTAGCAACACCCACAGGTAGTACTGGCTACAACAAATCGACTCATGGAGCAGTAGTTGATCCTAAGACACCTTGTTTTCAGGTAACTGAGTTAGCTTCTCTTAACAATAATAGATATCGAACGTTAGGTTCATCTTTTATTTTGGACAAGGAAAGAACCTTGCGACTAGAAGTAATACAAGATGGAAATGATTACCCAATTATCGGCTTAGATAACGAGGCGTATTCCATCCGTAATATTAAAGATCTGACCGTTACGTTAAGTGATAAGGTAATTAAAACAGTTAAATTAAAAAACAATTCATATTGGGATAGAGTAAAAAGAACATTCCTAACATAACAATGATAAAGTTCAGCATCTCTAATAAGAGAACGCTGAACTTTTTTCAAGTAGTAATTCATAAATTGTATAAAAAGCGAAGTAAAGTCCTAAGACCTACATTCATTATATAAGATGAATGCTAAATCATCGCTGCGGAAAAACGCTCGCTTTCCGTGGGGAACGCTTCAGCCTCCTCGCTCGCAAAGACCGAGGAGGCTCAGCGCGAGCCCGCGGAAAGCGTAGTATATTTCCGGAACGGCTGTCCAACATTCACTTGAAAAATATAGAACTTAGTTACTGCAGATTTTATCTCAAATGTCTACCAAAATATTAGGAACATCTTATAATATATTAAATAGACCCCCTCGCAAATTAGCGTGGGGGGTCTATTTAACCTTCATACATTATCTTTTCATCTACTACGGTCATTTTCACCTTACTCTTTGTTATATTAATCGGTTCAATTTTAAATAAATCTTGATCTAATACCGTAAAATCAGCAGTATATCCTGGTGCTATCTGACCTCTATCCTCTTCGTGACAAATAATATAGGCACTACCTTTCGTATAAAGAGAAATAGCCTCATATACACTTAGTTGCTCTGCTTTATTATATATCAACCCATCTATACTTGATTTCCTCAATACCGCTGCTTCTATTCCCAACAGAGGATTGACATCTTCAATCGGCGCATCTGAGCCTGCAGCACAGGGAATACCTTTTTCTAGAAAGGTTTTCCAAGCATAAGATAAGGATACCCGTTTTTCACCAATTCTTTCTACAATCCACGGGAAATCCGACGCTACAAAAGTTGGTTGAATATCTAGCACCACATCTATTCTACTAAGTTGTTCCAGTAGGTCTTGATTTACAATTTGAGCGTGAATAATTCGGTCTCTTCTTCCATTAGTTAATGGATATTTTTCAATGAGATCCGCAATAGCTTTAATAGCTTTATCTCCAATAGCATGAACAGCTACTGGAAGGTCATAACTTCTAGCCTTAATAATAAGGTCTTCTAATCCTTGTGAACTATGAATCGGTATGCCATAGTTACCTTTATCATCTTCATATTGATCAGATAACCAAGCAGTCCTTCCTCCCAAGGCACCATCAGAAAATATCTTCATAGCACCCAACTCAATGTATTCGGTTCCATCTCCATAGCTTAAGCCTTCTTTATTCATATCATCTACTACCTCATGATGGACTAACAAATGCGCTCGGAACTTTCGCTCATTTCCATCAATTCCATGGAAAAAGGCTTTTAGTGTTTTATTAAATCCACCATAATAATTCAAATCTTCACTATGTCCACCTACTATGCCTAACCGCAATAGATCGTCAATAGACGTGCGAACTACTCTTGTTAAATATTCCTGAGTCACGCCCGGAATCACCTGTTTAATATACTCCTGAGCGGTGTCCAAGAAATAACCTGTAGCAACACCGTCTTCGTCTCTGACTATTCTACCACCCTGAGGATCAGGTGTTTGGTCCGTGATTTCCGCCAATTTCATTGCCACAGAATTTGCCAAAACTGCGTGTCTACAAACCCTTGTAAGCATCATTGGGTTGTTCGGACATATTTCATCTAATTGATTGGAATGAAGGATTGTGGGATCCTCCCATTGATTTTCATTCCACCCCTCCCCAATCAACCACTCACCTTCTTTCAAGTATTTTACTCGTTCTTTTAATGAAGTTAAAACTTGCTCCGGCGAAGTCATTTCAGATAGATCTAAATGTAGTAACTTTTCTCCATGACCAATTATATGTAAGTGGCTATCAACAAAACCAGGGTACATAACATTTCCTTTTAAGTTTTGGTATAATTGTATTTCTCCCTCATATTGTTTTTTTAGTTGGTCATAACTACCTATATCTTTTATCATTCCGTCTTCGGTGTATATAGCTTCAACAAGCTCACCTTCAGACCTCATTGTATATATTTTCCCACCATGCCATAAAACTCCCATAACCACCAAACTCCTTCTCCTATATAACAATTACATGTGCCTATAATATCAACATCCTATATAAAAGAAAAGAGTAGTGCATATAGCACTACTCTTTTAGCCATCATTATATTTGTTGTTGACCACTCATTTGTTGTTGAGCAGTTTGAACAAGACGTTTAGTGATTTCTCCACCAACAGAACCGTTAGCGCGAGAAGTTGTGTCAGCTCCAAGATTTACACCAAACTCTTGTGCAATTTCATATTTCATTTGATCTAGTGCTTGTTCAACACCAGGTACTAGTAATTGGTTTGAATTGTTGCTGCTTGCCATGTCTATTCACCTCCTCTTTGCTACATTACTAGAATGTGCAGGAAGAGATAAATTCATTCATTATCATTACTGGTAGTTGTTTCATGTACAGCCAACTTATTCATAATAGTAGGGTAGTCGTTAAAGTAGGTCCTCAAATTCATCTTTTCTACTAGATGGATCAACCTCGATAACTTCTATACCATCAATCGCTTCCTGTAAATCAGCAGCAAAGTCAACTTGGCTTTCGTAATACGCAACCTTATCCGCTTTAGGTTTTGTTTTAGGTGACTTAGGCACGAAAATCGTACAACAATCCTCATAAGGTCTGATTGAAATATCATATAGGTTTACTTTCTGAGATATTTCAATAATCTCATCTTTATCCATTGCAATCAAAGGACGTAATATTGGATAACTTGTTACAGCATTAATAGCATTCATGCTTTCCATCGTTTGACTTGCTACTTGCCCGAGACTTTCACCTGTAGTTAAAGAAAGAATTCCATTTTGTTTAGCAACTTGCTCACTGATTCTCATCATCATTCTTCGCATGACTGTCATTGAATACCCGTTAGGAATTTCTCTGTGAATTTTTTGTTGTAACTTAGTGAAAGGAACAACATGAATTTTAATTTTACTACCATAGTTCGTTAATCTTTCAGCAAGGTCAATTACTTTCTGTTTTGCTCGTTCACTTGTGTACGGCGGCGAATGAAAATGGATAGCCTCTAGTTGTACACCCCTTTTCATTGTCATAAATCCTGCTACTGGACTGTCAATTCCACCCGAAAGCAGCAATAACGTTTTTCCCGCACTACCAACTGGAAGTCCACCTGCAGCCCAAATACGCTTTGAAGTGAGATATGTTTCCTGTTGTCTAATATCAACATGTATCTCAATATCCGGGTTATGAACATCAACTGTATAACCCTCTGTATTGGATAAAAGATGCCCACCAAGAACATGATTAAATTCTTGAGACCCTATTGGAAACTCTTTATTAATTCGTTTTGTTGAAATTTTAAATGTTTTTGCATCGTCAGCATCCTTTAAGGCAAATAGTGCTGCTTCTTTTATTGATTCTGGATCATTATCTACCTGAATTGCTAAACTTAGGCTTTGAATCCCAAAAATTTCTGTACACTCCTGCATAATAGGTTCTGGATCATGACCATTCAAGAAAATATAAATGCGATCTCTAGTTGTTTTTACTTTTATGTCAGGATACTTTCTTAGCTTTTGGACAACATTTTCATGAAGTCTATTAGTAAATATCTTACGGTTTTTCCCTTTTAATCCAATTTCTCCATATCGTAATAAAATTTGATCATAATTCATGGTTTATCTACCTCATTATTCCGCTTAATTGTAATAATACATCTTGGAGTTCTGTACAAAACTGTTCTATTTCTTCTATAGTATTTTCGTAAGACAGACTAATTCTTAATCCAGAATTACGAATTTCTTTATCAAAGCCACATGCTACAAGTATAGCACTTTCATCTGGTTGTTTTGAGGAACATGCAGATTTTGTAGAAATAAATATATCTTTTTCAGCTAAGGCATGGATAATTACTTCCGGCTTATAACCTGGTATTGAAATATTCACTATATGATCCGCATGCTTTTCCGGTGTATTTATCATTATACCATTTATAGTTTTTAGCGATTTTTTCAATTTATTACTTAACGCTCTTAATTGGTCGGATTTAATTTGTTGTTGTTCTAAAATTAAACGAACAGCCTTGACCATTGATACAATCGACGCTAAATTCTCAGTCCCAGCACGGAACTTATTTTCTTGTTCTCCTCCATGAAACAATGGGGAAATTTTTGTTCCTTTTTTCACAAAGAGTATTCCTGTCCCTCTAAGTCCATGTATTTTGTGACCAGAAATTGTAACAAGGTCAATTAGACAGTCGTAGAAGTCTAATGAGATTTTACCAAACCCTTGGACATGGTCGACATGGAAGAAAACTTTGGGGTATTTGCTAACAATTTGTCCTACTTCTTGAATTGGTTGGATGGTTCCCAGTTCATTATTCACATGCATGATGCTTACAAGAATAGTTTCTTCCGTTATGGCCTTTTCTAAGTCTATAGGTGAAATAACACCATTATTATTTACTGGTAAATAGGTAACACGGAAACCCTGTTCTTCCAAAGATCGGCACGTCTCAAGGACTGATGGGTGCTCTATTTGTGAAGTTATAATATGTTTCCCCCTATTTTGGTGGGCAAATGCAATTCCTTTTATAGCCATGTTGTTCCCCTCTGTACCTCCAGAGGTAAACACAATTTCACTTTCATCTACATCTATTAAATGAGCAGCTTGCTTCCTTGCTTGGTTTAACAAACGCTCTGATCTTAGACCAAAAGAATGGATCGATGACGGATTGCCATAGAACTGTTGTGCAACTTGGCTAAAACTATCGATAACTTCTGGGTATGGTTTTGTAGTAGCACTATTATCTAAGTAAATCATCATATCCCCCCACATTCCGCTTTACACCTGAAATATATTAACACACATCCTAAAGAATTGAAATACAGTAAAAACCAAAAACCCCTACCATATTAGTAAGGGCTTCTGACCATTCTAAATATTTAATTAACAATTCCCAAAGCTGAAAGAACTGTATCAATCGATACTTGTTCCGTAACTCCTAAGCTTTTTAAACTATCTTCTTCGATACTTTGTTTTACATTAGTAATTTCTTTTGGTACAACTTCTTTTGGCTTTTCAGCTAACTCTACAATTGAAGTATAATCTTTCGTTGTTAGTATAGTGTTATTCAAGCTATGGATTTGGGCATAATTGGAAGGTTTATCCCCAAGGAAAACCCAAATTACAGCCAACCATATCAAAATTGAAACAACACTCAATGCAGATATTATCCATTTCATTTCTAAAACCACTTTTCCTCAACTTGGAACTTTACTGTACTCTTCCAGTCTTTTTAGCGCACCAGGTTCAATTTCTTCTAATGCTTTAACAGCCTCTTCTAATGCTTCTTCATATTGATAGTTTCTGAACATCGATTCTGCTTCATATAATTTCGCGGCAAGTATAGCATGCTTGCTTCGATAACGATTAGCATATTGAATGACTGTTTCTACTAGTCTTGCTTGATCTAGAATCAACTCTGTCTGTTCCATCATATTTTGTACAACTTTTTTTGCCTCAGATAATGCAAATTGAATTTCACCCATATCAAGTGGTTGTTTATCTAGCTTCTGAACCACTTCATCACATTTAACAGATGCTGATTCTAATAACTCCCAAATAAAACTTGGTACACCCGGGATATTACTTTTTTGCAGCTTTCTATTTACATCGTAAAGCTGCTTTCGCATTTCTAAAACTGTTTCTTTAGCTTCTAATTCATCTTTTCTAAGGGCTCGTATTTGTTCTTTAAAATCATTATGAGATTCTTGAAGCTCAACTAATTCTTTATACCCATTTTCCATTTTTTCTCTAATTTCAATATGATTAACTTTCTGCTCTTCTATTTCTATCTCAAGTTGCTCATATTGTTTTTGAAGTTGAGTGATCCACTTTTCTAAACTCAAATGAAGTTCAATATCTGTTTTCTCTAAATAATAGGTTTCTTGAAGTTTTGTAATCTCTTGTTTCGTATCATTAAAATCCTTCGTAACTTCTTCCATTAAGTTACGGTAACTTGGTACTTGTTTTTCCACATATGACTTAGCCATTGCTTCTTTCTCAAGAAGTTGATACATCTCAGCTAATCTTTCTTCAATTGGTTGGATAAGCTCAGTAATATCAGAAGTGCCACCTTTTTCCAACTGAACGATACTATCCATTAATATTTCTTGAAATTTAGTTAGCTCTTTTTCGAACCCAAAGTGGTCAACTCGATATCCATCAGCTTTCATGTTATTAATACCCATTAACAAGTCCTTGATTTGTTCTGGAATTTCTTGCTTACACTTTTTAAAAATCACAGGGAATTCAATTATTTCCGCTTCCAATTCCTGTAACTTGTTTTTTAAGCTATCCACCAATTGTTGTGCTTCAAAATAGTTACCTGATTCAGCCAGTTCATAATAATGATTAAGCTCTTGCTCTAACTCATCCACTTCTACCTCAAACCTTATTTCAGCTTTTCCGTATTGGTGGCGATTTTGAAGTAATTGTTTTCTTAGGGACTTAATAATAGGCAGAGTTTCTTCTACTTCTTTTCTACTTCTCTGCTCTGAATCTAATAAGCTTTCTAACTCATCAAACATTTGCACGATGTTTTTCTCAATATTTTGAAGGTTTTCTTCAACTGCGCGCAGATTTTTTTTGGACAAGCGCATTCTAAATCTATCAGCAGCTTCTTCAGCGTCTAGCAAGTATTCTTCCATATCCGGTAGTTCTCTAGTTAGAATTAAATCCCAACGTTCTTTCCAACCTTCGAATTTTTCTTGCGTTTCACCAGATAAGTTCAAACTCTTTACTCTCGCTAATTCCGTTGTAACATTTCTATTCATTATATCCATTTTCCAGCTCTCTAACCGATCTACCTCATCGTACACTCTTTTTCTTAAAATCAAACCAAGAATCAGAAGGGCAATAATGACGAGTATACCACCAATCGCATAGGCCATATAAATCCTCCTTACCGTTTAACAATTCTATGTAAATTAAAAATATCAAGGATTTTCATTAATAATTATTAATACTTATGATACCATGTCTTCCTTATTTTTTGCTAAATTTTTTCAAAATAATTTACGTTTTGACATTATTTTTGTTTTACCAATAGACATAAGGAAATAGAGCAGCTATATGAGGACAAAACTACAAGCCACTCTCTATTAGAAAAGAAGGTAGTAACTAGAAGTCATAAATTACTGTTATCTGCTATTATCCTGTTGTTGTTTTTCAATCACATAATCGAGCCAATCATTTATAGATTTACTGTATTTTTTTATGAAAAAGTCATGGGATTGGTCCCATAATATTTTATTCTTCCATTCATTTGGTGCCATATATGGAGTACTTAATAACCCTTTAAGCTGAAACAATAAAAACTCCTTATCAATGTGGGTATAGGGTGTTCCATCTAAAGCACTACTAAACACTTTGCTAATCATATAATTCTCTTTTGCTAGGTAAGTTACCATCATTTCCCTAACAAAAATAGAATCCATTGATAACTCACGCTGAATAAAACATGTAAATTGATGTTGGTTCTGTTTATACTGTATAATGGCTTCAATTAGTTTTTTTAGCTTTGAGGTAGGAGCTAGTGATGCAGTATCGTCCAGTACATTTTCTAATAGTTCTAAATACTTTTCATAGTAAGAAACAACAGCTGCCTCTAATAAACCTTGCTTACTAGAAAAGTAATAGTTTATTAAAGAAACATTAACTGCGGCTTTTTTCGCAATATCTCTAACAGATGTACCATGAAATCCTTTTGCGAAAAACAAACTACAAGCAGCATCCATAACTTTCTGCTTTGTTTCATTTTTTTTCATCAGTTTCATCTCCTTCATTACTGATTACGACATTAATGTTAGGAGTCCTTCCATTTTTTATCGTCAAATATCGTGTTAATCTTGTCGAATTATTCGATGTTTGTCAATTAACTTACTACTAGGGGGATATACATGTTTCATGCTCAACAATATGAAGGTACGAAAGAAAAAGATTACGGTCTAGTTATAAAGCAACTTGATGCTTTACTTGAAGGGGAAAATGATATTATTGCTAATCTTTCAAATGCCTCAGCACTCTTAAACCAATTCCTATCTGATGTTAACTGGGTTGGCTTTTACGTATGGAAGGAAGAGGAAGAAGAACTAGTTTTAGGACCTTTCCAAGGGCTACCAGCATGTAATAGAATTAAAAGTGGAAAAGGAGTTTGCGGCACCGCTTTTGCAACAAGACAAACACAAAGAGTTGCTGATGTAAACCAGTTCCCTGGACACATAGCCTGTGATGCAGCAAGTCAATCAGAAATTGTTGTACCTATTATAAAAGACGGGGAAGTGTATGGTGTCTTAGACATTGATAGTCCTAACAAAAACCGTTTTGATGAAGAAGATCAGCTTTATTTGGAAAAGTTTGTGAAGGTATTAGAAAAACATATCTAATCTAATATAATTGCTAACGATGCAAGAGGACAAGATTTTGTTTCATGTCCTCTCGCTTTTTTGATCGGTTTAGTTAGCCTTGAACAACGCAGTTTTTCCCTAATCTTTTTGCTTCATATAACGCACTGTCTGCAAAGTCAAAAATAGTCTTCGCTCGTTCCGAATCCTCTGTTTCATTATTCCAATAAGATACACCTACCGAGATCGTTACAGTTGGATTGGTGTTCTCCCTTACTCGATAAACTAATTGTTCCGCGGTTGTTAGACCATCCTCTAGGCTAGCCATCGGTAAATAGATAGCCAGTTCTTCCCCACCCCATCTTGCGGCAAAACCCTTATCAACTACACTATCTTTAATAATAGTTGCCACTTGTACAATAATATCATCCCCCACTTCATGTCCGTAGGTATCATTAAATTTCTTAAAATCATCGATATCAACTAACAAGAAAACTCCTTGATTATCTATGCTGATGTACTCCTGAAGTTTTTCATCTAAATATTTCCTAGAATATAACTGACTCAAGTAATCTGTTATTACCAAATGCTCTAGTTGTTCCCTAAGCATAGAGTTCACAAATGCTAAGGTGGAATGGTGGACTAACGATCTAATTAATTTAAATGATTCAAACGAAAAATAATTTGAGGTATGGTGTAATACCATAATCGCACCAATTACTTTTTCCGTTTGGATCATTGGAATAGCTAAAAAGGAATAAAAAGGAAATACCTTTCCGTTGTATGTATGTTGAAAATCACCGACGAACATAGATTCTTTCGTCTTTTTGAGAGACTCATTTATCTCTGAAGCAAATAAGGCTGATTGGTTTGTAAAGAAAAAAGAAGTACTTCCTTCTAACACTTGATCTTTTTCATCACTGAATAGAAAGAAACCAACTTCTTCTGCTTTAAAAGATTGTTTGATTTGTTTATTCATGTATTCTGTAATTTCTATTAATCTGAATTTAGAGTTAAGCGTATGTGAAGTTTCATTAATCAATTGGAGATCTGATATTAACTGTTTTGATTGCTGATATAGTTGGGCATTCTCTAATGCATTACCCGCTGTGTTAGCGAGTAGTGTAATAAATTCAATATCACTGTCCGGAAATTGAGATGTATTCGGTGCTGTTACTTGAAGTACACCATAGATTCCTTGTTTACCTTTTAATGGGGCATAAAAGTGTGACTTTGTATTGCACTTACTTTTTTCTAACTGAATTTTACCGGTTAAGAATGCTTGAACACTTCCACTATTAACAAACTTATCATTATAAATAAGTGACTTAATTGGTAGGTCACTATCATGCTGATAATCTTGGGAAAGAAATAAATTATATTCTAATTTTGGATAAACACTCGAAAGCGTATTTATTACTTCTGTTAAGACATCGTGTGTATTAATCGATGAATGGAACTTTTTAGTCACACGATATAATAGTTCGTATTTATTAGCTTTCTCCTTTGTTTGGGTGTAACTTCCTAATCCATTTAATAATTGAAACGTTTCATGGGCTATCCCTTCTAATTCAATTAAATTCTCTTCCGTGATTTGAAAGAGGTTTGGGAAGGAAATTAAAATAAATCCCAATGGTAACTCATCTTTGTTAAGAGGAATTAAGAATGTTCGATATAGAACCGTTTCTTTAAACAAATTATTCCCTTTAAATATATTGTAGCCTTGCTTTACAGTTTCATAGGTGAATTTATCTAATCCAGCATCCTCAATCAAATATTGCTTTAACATACTTTGTTCCTCTGGTAAATCAGTAGCAAGTGCAAAATCATCTTTCCAACTATCATATAAATAGATCGCTACACATTTTGCGTCAAGCAACCTTTTAATTTGTTCTGAGATTTCTGATACAATATCACCTGAGTAACCATTAATATTATAGATATACTTCTTCGAAAAAATAGTTTGTAATTGTTCGTGCCACAATCTGCTATTTAGTTCCATCTTATCTCACCTATCGCTAATATCTATTGATATTTTAATTATATCTGAATGGCTTCAACATTCCTATATATAAATGGAAATAATTTTCAATTATTTAGGAAATAGATCTTACTAACTATCAGTGATTAATTACTTTTTCATGCTATATATACTTATTACTGAAAACAATAAGGTTGACTTCCATCTCTAAAAATTTTATAATGAAGTTTGTGTAAAAAAGGTAGCCTCTGTGAGCCACCGACTTGTTCATTTTATTCCTCCTAAGTGAGGTGTATCGAGTAACTCTCTGCTGCTGGAGCGATGGTACATGAAAATAAAATGTCAAGCGACACTGGAACACACTGTCTTATTTTTATGCAAATTCATATATAATAAAGGAGAAGATGTACAATGTCTCGCTATACAGGATCTGTATGGAAAAAGTCACGTCGTCTTGGGATCTCTCTAACTGGAACTGGTAAAGAGTTAGAAAAACGCCCATATGCACCTGGACAACACGGTCCAAACCAACGTAAGAAAATGTCAGAATACGGTTTACAACTACAAGAAAAGCAAAAGCTACGTTTCATGTACGGAGTAAACGAACGTCAATTCCGTAACTTGTTTGATCAAGCAGGTAAAATGAAAGGTATCCATGGTGAAAACTTCATGATTCTTCTTGAATCTCGTTTAGATAACCTTGTTTACCGTCTTGGCCTTGCTCGTACTCGTAGACAAGCTCGTCAATTAGTTAACCACGGTCACATCACTGTAGATGGTTCACGTGTTGATATCCCATCTTACCGTGTAAGACCTGGTCAAGTAATCAGTGTTCGTGAAAAATCAGCTAACTTAGATATCATTAAAGAATCTATTGAAGCTAATAACTTCGTACCAGAATATCTTTCTTTTGATGAAGCGAACCTTTCTGGAACATTTACTCGTTTACCAGAACGTTCTGAACTTCCTGCTGAAATTAACGAACCACTTATCGTTGAGTTCTACTCTCGTTAATAGTTATTTTCATTCAACTTACGATAAAAGCACCGAGTTATCTCGGTGCTTTTTTATTTTGTTACTTTTTGGGTGCCTTGCACCACCCGATATTTGTCGGATTTTATTTTTGTGTATTTCTTATTTCTGATGTGGGAAACTATTGCTTGAGGTGATTGTAATTGAAGCATCAATATAAGTATAATCAGTGGACTATCCAATGGGAAGGTGACCATGAAGATTACGCAAAGGACAACAAATTTGTGTTAATCGATAAGGAGATTGGCCAAATAATTACTCAAATTACTTTCCATGAAGATGATATTGAATTTAAAGCAATGCTCCTTGAAAGTATAAAGATTAATCCTAAGGAATCGTTAATCTCCATTGTTAATCCCACTGATCTAGATTTAGATTAAAAAAGAACAACGCTTATTTCCTATACAATATAAGCGTTGCTCTTTCATTTATTTTCTTAGTAGGTCCTGTTTTGATAAATCCCATCTTCTCGTATAGATAGCAGTTCCGTTCTTCCTCAAATATTGTAAAAAGTTCCCATGATCTCGCTTCTGGATACATATCCTCCAGTTGATGTAACACTTTTTGCGCTATCCCATTCCCTTGATATGCTGGCAGAATATAGAGTGGACTAATACGAAATACATTATATTCTTTCCAATAGATAAAGACTCCTCCAACAGCTAAATTATTAAGTAGAATCTTATAGTATGTACCATCGATCCAATTTATTTTTTTCATCATCTTATCAATAGACTCAGCTGCTGGATTTGTGTCATAATCCCTGTGCTTCCTTAGTAAAGGTTTAAACGCCTTTACTTGCATAGCAAAAAGCAATTCAGCATCAGAATTTGTGGCCTTTATTAATTGTATATTCACCAATTCCCGCCCCCTAATAGCTATCTCTACTCAGTTGCAAATAATTAAAAGGAGAAGCCTTTACATAAAGACTTCTCCTTTTATAAAAATTACTGGAAGCGAATTAAGAAATATTTTTTCTTTCCACGACGTATGATAGTGAACTTATCATCAATTCGATCTGCTACATCTATAACATGAGCAAGATCCTGGTTTCTTGTTCCATTAATATAAATAGCTCCATTTTGGATATCCTCACGTGCTTGTCGCTTTGAAGAAGCAATCTTAGCTTCTACTAAAAGGTCAATAAGTCCAACTTCTTGCTTTTCTTTTGTAATAGAAGGCACGTCCTTAAAGCCTTGTTCAATTTCTTCCCCATTCAACTCTTGGATCTCCCCACTAAATAATGCTTCAGTAATCTTCAGCGCTTGTTGTAACGCCGCTTCGCTATGAACCATTTTAGTCATTTCCTCTGCCAGACGCTTGTGTGGAATACGCTTTTCTGGAGCAGTCTCCAATTCTTTTTCTAGCTCACTGATTTCATCTAAACCGACAAAAGTAAAGAATTTAAGAAAACGAATCACATCTCGATCATCCGTATTAATCCAGAATTGGTAGAACTCATAAGGAGATGTTTTAGCTGGATCAAGCCAAACAGCACCACCAGCTGTTTTACCAAACTTGGTTCCATCTGACTTCGTAATTAATGGCACAGTTAACCCATAAGCCTTTGCCTCTAGTTCTTCCCCACTCTTCTTACGACGAATTAACTCCATACCAGCAGTTATATTACCCCATTGATCACTACCACCAACTTGTAGCGTACAATTCTCTTTCTCATATAAATTTAAGAAATCAACGGATTGTAAAATCATGTAAGTGAACTCTGTAAAGGAAATACCGTTTTCTAACCTTGATTCAACGGAATCCTTTGCCAGCATGTAATTAATACCAAAATGCTTACCTGTATCTCTTAAAAAATCGATAATAGTCATCTTAGATAACCATTCAAAGTTGTTTCTAGCTACAGCTGCATTTTCACCTTCGTCAAAGTTAAGAATCTTAGCTAATTGTTCTTTAATACGGTCACTAAAATGTTGAACTGTTGCAAGGTCATTTAGCTGCCTCTCCGTTGACCTACCACTTGGATCCCCAATCATTCCAGTTCCACCACCAATTAAAGCGATAGGACGGTGCCCTGCTTGTTGGAATCGTTTCAACATTAATATCGGAACCAAGTGTCCAATGTGAAGGCTATCAGCAGTCGGATCAAACCCTGCATACAATGTCACAATGTTTTCATCAAGATGCTGCTTAATCCCTTCTTCATCAGTTGTTTGTTGAATAAGGCCACGTAGTTTTAAATCCTCTAGTATGTGCATATCATCAACTCTCCTTTTCTTTTGTAAAAAATCATAAAACACAAAAAAACTCCTCCCAAAAAAGGGACGAGATTGTCGCGGTACCACCCTTGTTGCAATAAACTAATTGCCAACTTAAGAAATTAACGATGAGGTCCACCGTCTTCTGTCACCAGAAGAAGCTCCAGAGCGTAATTCACAAAATGACTATATGCCAACTTCCAGCAACCGTTAGCTCTCTATATCAGGGAGTCATTTTACTACTTCAGTCTTTCAAAGCTTTATAATTTTTTATTGTGATAACATTAATATCATACTTTTTTTAAAAAGGCAATAGTACGATACAAATAGTAATCACTTTCATTTGACTGCTATGCTATAATATAGATTGATGTAAGGAGGTAGACAATGAATTTTAAAGAATTTATGCATAAATTTATATCTAATGTGAGCAGTTGGTGGAAAAAAGGATCCTTCCAAAAAACCATGCGCATCTCCTACGATGTAATATGGAATGTAATCCTATTTTTTATCGTGATTGGTGTTATTGGAATGTTTTTTGCTGGAGGTGTTGGTGCTGGCTATTTTGCCTCCCTAGTAAAGGATGAAGAAATAAGACCACGAACCGAAATGGAAAAAGACATTTACAACTACGAAGAAACATCAGAATTATATTTTGCGGATAATGTATTTCTAGGTGAGATACGTTCTGACCTATACCGTGACGAAGTAAAACTAGAAAACGTATCTGACAATATAAAACACGCCATTATCGCAACAGAAGATGAATACTTCGAAACACATAAAGGTGTCGTTCCAAAAGCGATCTTACGTGCAATATATCAGGAAGCTACTAATGCCTCCGTCAAGACTGGTGGTAGTACATTAACACAGCAATTAATTAAAAATCAAATTCTAACAAATGAAGTATCCTTTGAAAGAAAAGCGAAGGAAATCTTGCTTGCAATGCGTTTAGAGAGATTTTTTGATAAAGATGAAATTTTAGAAGCTTACTTGAACATTGTTCCATTTGGTAGAAATTCTTCTGGACAAAACATTGCAGGTGTACAAACTGCTGCCCAGGGGATATTTGGAGTAGATGCAAAGGATATTAATTTACCACAAGCTGCATTTATTGCAGGACTTCCACAGAGTCCTTCCTACTACACCCCATTCTTAAATGGTGGTGAGCTAAAAACAAAAGAAGGATTAGAGCCAGGGCTTACCCGTATGAAGTCTGTATTAAGTAGAATGCTAGAAGGCGGCTATATAACGAAGAATGAGTATAACGAAGCACTCAACTATGACATTGTTGCGGACTTCATCGAACCAAAGGAATCTACTTTGGACAAGTATCCATACCTAACAAATGAAATAAAGAAAAGAGCAGCAGAAATACTGCTAGAAGTATTGGCTAAGGAAGATGGATACACAACGGAAGATCTTGAAAACAGTGATACACTGCGAGAAGAATACTATATACTAGCGCAACGGGAATTAAGTAAGAGTGGATATAAGATTCATTCCACGATTGATAAAAAAATATACGATAAGTTTCAAGAAATCGCTGCAAACTATGACAATTACGGGAGAGATAAACCAGTAATTGATAGAAAAACCGGGGATATAGTAAAAGTAGAAAACCCTGAGACAGGTGAGATGGAAACACTGATTGAACCGGTACAAGTAGGTAGTATATTAATTGAAAATACAACAGGAAAAATATTAAGCTTTGTAGGTGGTAGAGACTTCAACTTGGAACAAATGAATCATGCCACTAATTCTAAGCGTCAAAATGGTAGTACCATGAAACCACTATTAGTTTATGCACCTGCAATGGAAGCAGGAGTTATTCAACCAGGTTCTGTTATTGCCGATATCCCTTCTTGGTATTCTAATGGGACAGAAATTCATAACTATACTGGTGGAAATTATGGTCTTGTGTCGGTTCGTGAAGCATTATATAAGTCACATAACGTACCAGCAGTAAAAACATATCAACAAATCTTGGCAAATAATCCAGCTAAAAATTATTTAGAAAAAATGGGCTTCACCTCGCTCTTCAAGAGTGATTATGAAGTTGAATCGATTGCAATTGGTGGTATGACAAAAGGGGTAACTGTCGAAGAAAACACTAACGCTTATGCAACATTTGGGAATGGTGGCCAATTTGTTGATGCATACTTGATCGAAAAAATTGAAACAGTTGATGGAGAGGTTATTTATCAACATGAACAACCAAAGCCTGTACATGTTTTTTCACCAGAGACGAATTATTTAATGTTGGATATGATGCGTGA
This sequence comes from Aquibacillus kalidii, assembly GCF_014280935.1. Classification (GTDB taxonomy): domain Bacteria; phylum Bacillota; class Bacilli; order Bacillales; family Amphibacillaceae; genus Aquibacillus_D; species Aquibacillus_D kalidii. Next base: position 33,362 of record NZ_JACLZI010000046.1, on the reverse strand, counting down.
CGTATTAACAAGAGGAACAGCTACCGTTGCAAGAGCAAATATTAGTCATACAAATGTTGATTGGGCAGGTAAAACCGGTACAACAAACGAATTTCGTGATACTTGGTTTGTTGCCACAAATCCGAACGTAACGATAGGTAGTTGGATGGGCTATGATAGCAATATGCCTCTTGACCAAGGTAGAGGCTACACAAGTTATAGTAGCAGAAACGTTATATTCTGGTCTAAACTAGTAAATGCGGCAACCGAAATAAAACCTGATCTTATGGCTCCAAGTCAACGATTTGAACGTCCAGATGGCATCGTCTCCCGTTCTTATTGTGCAACATCAGGACTGGCTCCATCTGATATATGTAGTGAACTAGGTCTAGTAAGATCAGATATTTACAATGCCAAATATGTTCCGAACAAAACAGATGACAGTTTAATTAAGGACAGCTATGTAATGATTAACGGAAAAGCAGTTGTTGCAGGTGAGAACACACCTGAAGAGTTTACAAAAGGTGATGGTGTAGCCTTTAATCCTGACTGGTTAAAACGGAATAATTATGACAGGTTAAGTAACATTAAAGTACTCATACCGAATCAAACCGGTGTATGGGCTAATATACAAGTTCCAAGTACAAATGAGATTAAAAACGATGGCAAAAATCCGGCTACACCAAACAATGTGAAGAAAGCTGGAAATGCGCTTACTTGGAGTAAATCTGGTAGTAACGACGTTGTTGGATATCGAATATATCGTGCAGCTAATCCTGACTCAACACAGTATAGCTTAGTTGGAAGTACAACAGATCTTAAATTTAATATCTCCAATAGCAAAGCTGTTTATCAAGTAAAAGCGGTTGATTATTTCGGACAAGAATCTGCTGCATCAGTTAAAGTAGAAGTAGGAGATTTTACTCCAGAGCCTGAACCGGAACCGGAAGAGCCGGCTAAACCTAAGAAGGATAAACCAACTAAACCTGAAAAGCCTGATAGTAATTCTGATAATCAAGATGGGGAGTCAACTCCAGGTAATACTGACAACACAGAAAATGACAATTCAGCTGAATAATAAATTAGAAAAAGAATGATAAAAACAACAACTAATACACAATCCCTCTGTTGAAAAGTAACAACAGAGGGATTTTTTTCTAACAAACTCATCTATCTTCTTGTATAATAAATAATAGGAGTTCTTTTACTAGGTGGTGAAGCACTTGATACATGAAAAAAACTATCACACTAGCACGATGCAAACAGATCTTTGGGAAATAAAAATAGAAGGTCCCATACCTCATTCCCAACTTAAGGAGTTAAAATTTCATGATGACCTTCAGGCTTTCAGACCTGCATCAAAACAATTTCAAGCACTTAAGGAAATTGCTGATCTAGAAGAAGGAAGGATCATTGTAGGCGTAGTAAATAACACCATTGTAGGATACGTTACTTTTCTTCATCCAGACCCACTCGAGCGGTGGTCTTATTTCAAGATGGATGACTTATTAGAGTTAGGTGCAATCGAAATCGCACCTCCTTATCGTGGGATCAAACTAGGGTCAGAGCTTATTAGAGTGGCAATGATGGATAAAGCAATGGAAAACTATATTATCATTTCTACGGAGTATTACTGGCATTGGGATCTTAAAAACACTCAACTAAGTGTATGGAATTACCGAAAGATAATGGAAAAGATGATGAGCGTTGGAGGTCTAAAACCAGCCCCAACTGATGATCCAGAAATCATCTCACACCCCGCCAATTGTCTTATGGTTCGAATTGGTGAACATGTCGCTAATTCTAGCGTAGAAAAGTTTGACCGTTTACGTTTTCTAGATAGGGAAAGATACCGAACAAATAAGTAGTGAATGTAGTGTTTATTAGCAAACTAACTTTTGTAAGCGCATCCTTTTTAGAAAGGGGTTTTTAGGATGTTAGTAAAAGAGGTTATGAAAACCAATGTTATTACTTTACCACCAGAGGCAGAGATCTCTGAAGCTTTAAAACTTTTACAAAAGCATCATATTCGCCATATCCCGATTATTGATCAAAATAATAGCGTAATTGGCATCGTATCTGATAGAGATGTTCGGGATGCAGCACCTTCCATTTTTCACAATGAAGAAAATAAAATGGAGTTAAGTAATCCTATTAAATCGATTATGAGCCAACCTGTAGTTACCATTCACCCATTAGATTTCGTGGAGGAGGTTGCCTCTATTTTCTATGAACAAGAGTTTGCCTGTCTTCCTGTTGTTCGGGAAGAGCGCTTAGTTGGAATCGTCACTGAAAAGGATATGCTTTACACACTAATTCAGTTAACAGGTACCCATGTGCAAAGTTCTCAAATTGAAATAAAAGTACCAGATCGTATAGGTATCTTGGCAGAGGTAACTGCTATTTTTGGGAAAAGAAGGGTTAAAATAACTTCTGTCTTAGTATATCCCTGTAAAAGTGATTCAAATTATAAGATTCTTGTATTCCGAATACAAACAATGAATCCAGTCTCTATTATTGAAAGTCTACACCAGGCTAATTTTGAAGTACTTTGGCCAAATTATATGGAGAAAAATTATGACTTGTAGTTCAGTTTTTATTTATTCGGATCAATTTAAAAATTATAAATTTAATGATGACCACCCTTTTAACCAGTTAAGAGTCACCCTGACTAAGCAGTTATTAGAAGATAGTGGAAAATTAAGTTGTAGAGATATCATTTCGCCACGTAAAGCTACCGAGGAGGAATTATTACTTATACATGATCATTCCTATATTGAGGCGGTAAAACGAGCTAGTAAGGGCTTATTAAGTGAGGAACAAGCATTACAATTTGGACTTGGAACAGAAGACACTCCCATTTTTCCTGGAATGCACGATGCATCTTCCTTATTAGTCGGAGGTACACTTACTGCTGTTGATCAAGTAATATCCGACCGCGTTATCCATTCCATGAATTTAGGTGGTGGACTTCATCATGGATTTCCTCAAAAGGCTTCAGGTTTTTGTATATATAATGATGGAGCAATTGCCATCAAGTATATAAGGGAAAAACACAACCTTAAGGTTCTCTATGTCGATACTGACGCCCACCACGGTGATGGCGTTCAATGGGCTTTTTATGATGATCCTAACGTCTGTACACTATCCATCCACGAAACAGGAAGATATTTATATCCTGGTACTGGAAATGTTAATGAACGAGGACTTAAGGAAGGATATGGCTATTCCTTCAATGTTCCTATTGACGCATTTACCGAGGATGAATCCTTCTTAGAAGTTTATATAACAGCATTTAAAGAAGTGGCCGAGTATTTTCAACCAGACATTATTATTACCCAAAACGGTGCTGATGCACACTTCTTGGATCCACTTACTCATTTAAGTACGACGATGAAAGTATATGAGGTTATACCAGAGATTGCACATGAAATGGCACACAGGTATTGTAATGGAAGGTGGATTGCCCTTGGCGGTGGCGGTTATGACATTTGGAGAGTAGTTCCAAGAGCATGGGGCCAAATATGGAATGTCATGCATCACAGTCAATCCATGTCTGGACTTCTTCCCATTAAATGGTTAAAAAAGTGGCAAAGTCAGGCACCTGTCCATTTACCGTCTACTTGGAATGATAAACAAAATTCCTATAAAACGATACCAAGAAAAGTAGAAATAACCGAGAAAAACCAGCTAACTCTTGGCAAAGCACTACAATTTACAAGAAACAAAAAGTTATTTAATTAAACAAAAGCAAACTCCCTGATCTAGAGAGTTTGCTTTTGTTTAATTGCTATTTTCGTTGATTTCTAGAATAACAACCTCAACTCTCCGGTTTTTACTCCAGTTTGCCTCTGAATCATTTTCAACGATAGGACGAGTATCTCCATAACCTACCGATATGAAACGAGTTTCATCAATTTTATTTGTTTTGATCACATAGCGAATGACACTACTAGCTCTAGCACCAGACAGTTCCCAGTTTGATGGGTAACGATAGTTCGATATAGGCCTATCATCCGTATGTCCCTCGACCCTTACTAGATTAGGAATATTTTGCAGTAGCTTTCCCATCTTTTCAAGAAAAGGTTTACCCGATTCTATAATATCTGCTTCACCAGACTCAAACAATACTTTTTCTTGTAAGACTAAAACTACTCCAGCCTCTGTTCTGTTAGCTGTAATAACATTGTTTAATTGATTATCATTCAAGAACTTTCGAACTTCAGCTAACAACTTGTCTAACGACTCATCATGCTGAATAACTTCCGTGTTAGTGTTTTGTTGCGCTTCGTTTGTCTGACTTTCTGTTTTATTCTCTGACAGATTGTTTTTCAAATCAGCAGAACCCTCGTTATTCTTCTGCATTTCTGCATTCTCTGTTGGATATTCTGCCGGTATCGGTGATGGATAACTATCAAAAATCATTCGGTTCCGAAACGACTCCGCAACAGCCTGAAATTTAACTAAGTCTATCTGTGACATTGAAAATAGCAAGATAAAGAATACTAAAATTAACGTTATTAAATCGGAATACGTAACCATCCATTTAGGTGCACCTTTGTCAACACGTTTTGGTTTACGCTTCATTGACCGATTCCCCCGGTATTTCCTCGGTTAGGTTTTCCTCATTTTCTTTATTCTTGACCTTATCAGATAAGAATGCACTCAACTTTTCTTTTAAAATTCTCGGATTTTGTCCTGATTGTACTCCAATAACCCCTTCTATAACAATTTGTTTCATAAAGACTTCTTCATCTGACTTTGTCTCTAATTTAGCAGCCATTGGAATAAATACTAGGTTAGCCAATACGGAACCATAGAAAGTGGTAAGTAGAGCAACAGCCATATTAGGACCTAGTGTGGATGGGTCTGATAGATTTTTAAGCATGAGCACAAGACCTATCAACGTACCAATCATCCCCCATGCAGGTGCATATTCCCCCGCCTTTTCCAGAATCATTCTACCTTTGGAATGACGATCCTCCATAGCAGTAATTTCTGCACTCATGATGTCATTAATAACTTCTGGCTCGATACCATCAATTGCTAACAACACACCTTTTTTTATAAAAGGATCATCTACCGTATCTAGTTCATTTTCAAGCGCTAGTAATCCTTCTCGCCTAGCTCTCTCTGATAATCTCTCAAATAGACTAATTAGTTCTGACAGGTTTTGATCATTTTTATTAAAGGCCTCTTTTAACACCAAATGAGTAAGTTTGATTTGGTCCAAGTTAAAGTTGATAAGTAATGCTGCGAACAATCCACCTATTACAATAAGAATGGAAGCAATATCAAGAAAGGCAGCTGTACCACTTACTCCACCACTCGTAAGAATTCCCAACATGATCATCATAAACCCTAAAGTAATCCCGATAGGAGTCAAAATATCCGTTTTTTTCATATGCTCTCTCCCTAACAATGCACAAACTTGGTTGAATTAATAGGCTTCACCAAGAAATGTATTTTAAGATATATTTTATATATCGGCATTATCTAGGTTTTGTTGAGTTTCTTTCAATAATTCTATGAGGTAAAATTACATTCTGATCCGTAACTTCCTCTTTATTCATATATTTTGTTAACAAGCGCATAGCAACTGCACCAATATCGTACATAGGTTGTACAATTGTTGATAATGTTGGACGAACCATCGTGGCTAGTCTTGTATTATCAAAGCCAAATACTTCAATATCTTCTGGTACTTTTAAGCCCTTATCCTGAATACCATGGATTACTCCAAGTGCCATTTCATCAGAAGCAACGAAAATACCTGTAGGTGTTTTCTCCATATCCACAAGTTGCTCTGCCGCTTTAATTCCGGATTCATAAGTATAATGTTCCGTTTTAACTACATAGTCTTCATTTAACTCTGTATTACTTTCTTGTAAAGCCTTTTTATACCCAGCAAATTTTTTGCTACTGATATCTGACTCTTCCTCAGTAGTAATAAACGCTGGGTGTACTGAACCATTACTGATCAATAGGTTTGTCGCTTCATAAGCTGCTTCCTCATAATCAATATTTACTGATGGTATAGTCATAGTAGGATCGATGGTAGCAGCTAATGCAACAGGCACTGGTGACGTTTTTAACTGCTGTACGTGTTCCTCGCTAATTGTTGCTCCCATATACACAATTCCATCTACCTGCTTTTCTAGCATTGTATTTATTAATCTTAACTCTTTCTCTTTATTTTGATCAGAGTTACTTAAGATAATATTATACTTGTACATCGTTGCTATATCATCAATGCCACGCGCTAGCTCAGAAAAGAAAATGCTAGATATATCAGGGATAATAACACCTACTGTGGTTGTTTTTTTACTTGCTAGTCCACGGGCTACAGCATTTGGACGGTACCCTAAACGTTCAATTGTACTCAACACTTTCTTTCTTGTTGCAGGCTTTACATTTGGATTTCCATTAACTACCCTTGATACAGTTGCCATAGATACATTTGCTTCTCTAGCTACATCATATATTGTGACGTTCATAACATAATAACCTCCATCATTCCAATTAAAATTCGTTCTTCTTTTTACATATCATACGATACTATAACTTGTTCCGCAATGGTTCGACAATTTTCTTTTGAAAATTTTTTCATTTTACTATGTACCATATATTATTATACCAAATACTTGAAATTTTACTAACCAGATCGTCCCATTCTAGTTTTGCTTAAAATCTGTTTTCTTTTAGAATAATAATATAGAGGAAAGTGCGTTTATTTCTACAGGTGTTTTAAAGCGCAACGTTGCAGTTAGATTAGCCCATTTCTAACGGCGTGAAACTGTGTAATTAATCCAATAAACAGGAAAATACCCTTGCCATTTCTGGCAAGGGTTTGTATCGATCGTTCTTTATTTAGCTAATAATTCCTTCATGAAATTATGGAATGTTGGAATATCCATTTGCTGTGCTGAATCAGACAGCGCAACTGCAGGATCAGGGTGTACCTCGGCCATAACGCCATCCGCACCAATTGCTAAGGCAGCCTTTGCTGCAGGCAATAATAAATCTCTTCTACCTGTGGAATGCGTTACGTCTACCATGACTGGTAAGTGCGTTTCTTGCTTTAAAATAGGTACAGCTGTAATGTCTAATGTATTACGTGTTGCTTTCTCATAAGTACGAATTCCACGTTCACATAAAATGATGTTTCCATTTCCTCTTGAGTTAACATACTCAGCAGCATTAATGAAGTCCGAGATGGTTGCTGACATACCACGCTTTAATAAAACTGGTTTGTTTGTTTCTCCTGCAGCCTTTAACAATTCAAAGTTCTGCATGTTACGTGCACCGATTTGAATTACATCAATATATTCAATTGCTTTTTCAATATGAGCCGGGTTTACAATTTCACTTACAACAGCTAAGTCATATTCATCAGCAATTCGCTTTAAAATTTCTAGCCCCTCAAATCCAAGACCCTGGAAATCATAAGGGGATGTTCTAGGTTTAAAAGCACCACCGCGGATTAATTTTAACCCTTGTGATTTAATTGCTTCTGCAACTTGAGCAACTTGCTCATAGCTTTCAACTGCACATGGTCCAAAGATGAAGTGTTGGTTTCCGTCGCCGTATTTCTCACCATTTATTTCAATAACAGTGTCCTCAGGTTTTTTCTTTCTAGATACCAATAATGCTTTACTATGATCGTCTTCTTGTAGCTCAAGACCTGCTTTAAAGATTTCCTTAAACAAGTGAACTATGGTAGAATTTTCGAATGGACCATTGTTATTCTTTGTTATAAGATTTAACATATCACGCTCTCGAACGGGATCAAAACTACGATTAGCACCTTGCTTTTCCTTTACCTGACCAGTTTGTTGAACAAGCTCTGCACGCTTATTAATTAAATCCAAGATTTCTAGATTTACTTGGTCAAGTTGTGCCCGTAACTGATCCAATTGTTCATTACTCATGTAAATCCCCCTATTTCTATTTAAAGTTATTGAAAAATATGATAATTTTTTAATAATTAGGGATAATTATAGCTAAATTTTTTTCAATTGTCACCATTAAGTTATAATATTTTGTATATTCTTTAAATTAATTCATTATGAAGGGAAAAACAAAAATGGCTGAACGAATTTTTGCACTAGACATCGGTACTAGATCTGTTGTTGGTCTTCTAATTGAAAAGGTTAACAATAAATATCACCTTATTGACTATTATAGTGTAGAACATCAAGAGAGATCGATGTTAGATGGGCAGATTCATGATGTTGTTTCTGTTGCAACTGTAATAAATGAAGTAAAAGAAAGATTAGAAGAAAAACACAATATCGTACTATCTCGTGTATGTGTTGCAGCAGCTGGGCGAGCATTAAAAACTAAACGAAAAGAAATCACAAAAAATATCTCACAGCAACCATTGATGGAAAGAGAAGATATTCTGTACTTAGAACTAAGTGCAGTACAAGAGGCTCAATATGAGCTGGCAAATGAAGAAATAAATACATCAAGCGCTCATTATTATTGTGTCGGATACTCTGTTCTCCAATACCAACTTGATGGAGAAGAAATCGGATCTTTAATTGACCAACAAGGTGATACAGCACAAGTAGAAATCATTGCTACCTTTCTTCCAAAAGTTGTGGTGGAATCGTTAATCTCTGCATTAACACGTGCTGAACTAGAAATGGAAGCACTAACTCTTGAACCTATTGCAGCAATAAATGTTTTAATTCCTCAATCGATGAGACGCCTTAATGTGGCGCTTGTTGACATTGGTGCTGGAACAAGTGACATTGCACTGACAGCTGACGGTACCATTACAGCATACGGTATGGTTCCTATGGCTGGCGATGAGATCACAGAAGCCATTAGTGACCAATACTTGTTAGACTTTAATCAAGCTGAAGATGTTAAACGACAAATTACCGAAACAAGACAAGCTACTTTTTCTGATATTTTAGGATTTGAACAAACAATTGAATATGAGGAACTTGTTGAGGCAATTTCCGATTCCATTAATAGTTTAGTGGATTCCATCGCAAAAGAAATATTCTTATTAAACAATATTGCGCCCAAAGCTGTCATGTTAGTTGGAGGTGGTAGTTTGACTCCAGAACTAAGCTCACGTTTAGCAGAAAAGCTTCATTTGCCAGCAAATCGGGTTGCAATAAGAAGTGTAGATGCTATTCCATCCATTGAGAAAGCAGATCACTTACCAACTGGCCCTGAGTATATAACGCCAATTGGGATTGCAATAGCAGCAAAACAAAATCCAGTTCACTATATAAGTGTTACCGTTAATAATCGATCCGTACGATTATTTGATATGAAACAACTAACTGTTGGTGATTGTTTACTCGCTTCCGGAATTAATATAGAGAGACTTTATGGCAGACCTGGGATGGCTTACATGGTGAGTTGGAATGGTAAAGATATTACATTACCAGGTAGTTATGGAACTGCCCCAACCGTAAAACTTAATGGACAAGAGGTTACAGTAGATATATCCATTAAACACGGAGATATTCTAGAAGTTGAGAAAGGGATAAACGGAGAAGAACCACAAATAACCTTAAAAGAGCTCATTGGAGATGCTACTTCTTATCAAGTATGGTTTAATGGTGAACAACATGAATTAAAACCAACTATTTTCGTCAATAATCAGGTAAGCTATCCTGACTATGTCGTCCAAGATCATGATTCTATCAGGATGGTTAGTTCTCATAGTTTAAAAAACTTTTTAAACTTGACCAAAAACGACCAATTACTAGAAAACTTCGGTACGTTTCAAATCTGGATAAATGGTGAACAAAAAGTATTCTCTGATTACAGTATAACTATTTTAATTAACAATAAAAATGCAAACTTAGAAACTCAACTAAAGCATAACGATAGAATTACTGTTAAAACACCTGAGTATCCAACGTTACAACTACTGTTAGATAAATTAGGATTACAAGCAGATTACTCGATGCCTATTAATTATAACGGGAAACTAATTGAGTTAAAAAAACCGCTTGTTTCTGTCTATAAAGATGGATTATTACTGAATGTAGATGACTCCATTCATCCATTCGATAAACTACAATTAAAGAAATTAGACAGAACTCCTTTTATTTTCCAAGACCTATTTCGTTTTATATCATTGGATCTATCTAAAATTAAAGGAAAAGTTGAAATAAGTAGGAACGGTGAAGATACAACATTTTTTGAAGAATTAAATCCAAATGATCAGATACGAATTGAGTGGGAAGATAAGTCCAAATAAGTAAGGAGGTACAAACATTAAATGTTTGTACCTCCTTTTCACTATTTGTGATTAGCTAATAGTGCTTGTTCCGTAATCCTGTGATGAGAATCATGCCATTGCACCTTATTATCCTTAAAGTGTAAAACCTGGGGTGATTCATGCTTTATATTATATTTGTCAGCAATAGCATTAGACAGCTCCCTAGACTCTTGAACATGTAAAATATATAAAGGACTATCTACTTGATCACTGAATTTATCATACTCCTCTTTTGCTGCAGCGCTAATAGGACAAGTTAAGCTATGTTTTAATAAAGTAAGCTCTTCCTGCTCATGAACAAGCCGTTCAAATTCATCCATACTTTCAATAAGTTTAATACCCAATATAGTTCCTCCTCCTGAAAAGCAATGGTAACCTAACCCAATATGAACCATAATATAAAAAACCACTGAACACTTATAGCATTCAGCAGTTTTAAAAATATATTTATATTTTGTTCTGGTTTTCAAATTCCTCAGCTGCTTTTTCAATAGCTTGCGCAACCTCTTCAGCAGCTTTTTCCGGATCAGAGTTTTCACTAGTTACTTTATCTTGGAAGTTTTTGGTTGCATCCTTAACTCTACTTCCAATATCCTGTGATTTTTCAGAAAAAGTCTGTCCTAATTGTGTAGAGGTTTCCATTGCATAATCCTTCCACTCAGAACCTTTCTCGTAAGCAACATCTTTCCATTCACTAGCTCGATCTCTAACATAAGAAGCTCCTTGGTTTAGATCTCCTCGTAGCTCTTTACCTGATTTAGGTGCAAATAATAATGCCATAGATGCTCCCACAATACCGCCTATTAATGAACCAATTAAAAAGTCCTTACTATTAATGTTCTGTGATTGATCATCTCTGTTACTCATTATAAATTCCTCCCAATTAGTGATTATATTTATCTGTTGGATTCCTGCTTTCTTTTCTTCCAGAACTCCAATAGTATAGTACCCCATTTTACTGCCTGAGCTGTTGTATCTTTATTTTGTTCGGTAACTGATGTTATATTATTGGTAATACCTCTCAGAGATTGATTGAACTCCTGAACTGTCTCACCTATCCCCTTTATACCATCAACCAATGTATTCATACGTTGTGATTTCTCACTTACGTCTTCGGCAAGTTTATTTGTCTTATTTAATAATGCAGTCGTTTCAATCGTTATACCTTCCATTTGTCTTTCAAGTCCCTCTAACGTATCAGCCACATTTGCCATTGTCCTTCTCGTTTCTTTAAGTACTTTGGCTATGTATATAACAAGAACGGCAAATGCAATAGCAACTATTAATGCTGCGATGTAAAGTAATATTATCATTCTACTTTGGTCACTCCTTCTTTGATAACCGTGCTTTGACTGATATCTAATTTTTACCCTATTATGACATTTTTAAACCTCATGACTATGTTAATCTCTGCGTCTAAATAGAACTTTATTCAGAAAACACGCGTTTTTCTTAGTCAATATTAAAAAAAGTCTATAGAAAAAGGGAAGGTTTTCCCTTCCCTAAAACTATTCTATATAAATTAATGAAAATCCTTCCAAGATCTATCACTAATTTCTTCAACTTGCTAATTCTTAAGTTTTTCCTCATATGCATTTTGGAATTTTTGTATATCTCCAGCTCCCATAAAAATGAGTACACTATCTGTATATTCCCTTAAAACATTCGTTTCATCCAATTGTAAAAGATTACAGTTATCGATTAATACTTGTAAATCATTAATCGTTAACTTTCCATTATCTTCACGAGCTGAACCAAAAATATCACAAAGGTACACGTGATCAGCTTTGCTAAGACTTGAGGCAAATTCCTTGAGAAACGTTTTGGTCCTAGTATACGTATGAGGTTGAAAAATGGCAACAATTGATTTTCCTGGATATTTCTTCTGGGCAGATTCTATTGTTGCTTCAATTTCTCTTGGATGATGGGCATAATCATCAATTAAAATTTGATCCCCAATAGTTTTTTCAGTAAATCTTCGTTTCACTCCCTGGAAGGAGCTAATTTTTTTAATATTTACTGCTTCCATTCCTTCATAATGACATAAAGCAATTACAGCCAATGCATTTAGAACATGATGGTTCCCATAGTTAGGAATAGTAAAGGAATCATAATAATTATTACGAACAAATACATCAAATGTTGTTCCATTATGACTTTCTGCAACGTTCTTAGCTTGAAAATCATTCGTATCAGCAAATCCATAATATAATACTGGGACCTTTGCCTGGATGCGTTGTAAATGTTCATCATCACCACACGCAATAATTCCCTTCCTTACATTTTCTGCCATTTGTTGAAAGGAATTGAAAACGTCGTCAATACTTGAAAAGTAATCAGGGTGATCAAAATCAATGTTGGTCATAATTGCATAGTCTGGTTTATAAGCAAGAAAATGTCTTCTATATTCGCACGCTTCGAATACAAAGTATTCACTATTTTCATGACCTTGACCAGATCCATCTCCAATCAAATAGGAAATAGGATAGGTTTGATTTAATACATGAGCCAATAAGCCTGTTGTAGATGTTTTACCATGAGCACCAGTCACCGCTACACTAGTGTATTTTTCTAACCATTCCCCTAGAAATTCGTGATAACGGTAAAAGGGTAACCCTTGTCGTTTCGCTTCTTGAATTTCTTCATGCTCATCATTAAATGCATTACCTGCAATAATGGTTAATCCTTCTTTGATGTTATTCTTTGAAAAAGGAAAAATAGGAATGTTCTTTTCTTCAAGTGTTGCTTGTGTAAAGAATACTTTTTCTATATCAGACCCTTGTACGGTTTCACCTGAATCTTTTAAGATCTGTGCTAGTGCACTCATTCCTGTTCCTTTTATACCAATAAAATGGTAAGTTGTCATAAACCCGAACCTCCAAAATGAGTGATTTTTCTGTCTCTTTTTATATCACTCTAGGTTAACTATTTAATTATTATAGCAAATCTAAACAAATTGGTGAATATAATCCTTTGTATATTCAATCATTATTTTTTCAACCAATATACTCTACTTTCTTTAGGCGGGGATTAGGACGAAATTGTCTTCCATCTTTTGCCTCTGCCCTTCCATTTAATAATACATTATCTCCTGTAAAACCGATACTTATATCAAGTAAATTTCTTCCAACACCATAAATGTCGACCGGAACTTTTTGTTCTTCATATTCTCTTATTCGTTTTTCGGTAAACCCTCCACTTACGATAATTTTAACATGCGTAAATCCTTCTTCATCTAAGGATCTTCTTAATGCGAAAACTAACTCTGGATTTACCCCTCTAGGATCAAACGTCCCCATTATATGTTGATTCCTTAAAAAGTATTTATCTACCATGTTTTTTGAAGTATCAATTCTTACCCCTTTTAATTTACTTCCAAACTCCCTAGCTACCTTTAAAGAATCCGTGATAACATCGTTGTTATAATCCACAAGTACGGTTAATTCGTCGTTCGGAAATACCTCATGGTAGGCCTTAGCTGCTGCAACAACATCACCTTTAAACATTTGAATCATAGCATGAGGCATTGTTCCCATTCCATGCTTCCCCCACCATTCGTTCATGGCATGTGTAGCTTGAGCAGTTGAACCTCCAATAAACGCCGCATAACCATCACCAGCCTGCTGCGTATAATGGTCGTCACGGTCCCCCATAAAGATAACAGGTTTTTGCTTCCCAGACACTCTCGCGGCTTTAACTACATTATATACATTCGTTGCAACAGATGTTCTTCTAGCTAAAATCCCATCAATAATACCTTCAAGAAAACCGAATGATTGATAAGATCCAGTTATAGTCAAAACCGTTTCAAATGGGCTAATTTTTTCTCCATCCTTTAGTGAATGAATCTCTAAATCTTCTGGTTTCTCTGCAAAGGTATGTAACAATGCGATAACTTCGTCTGTTCCACAGAGAACAGCATTATCCTTCTGAAAGAACTGCATCGTGATTCGGTTATCAGGAACAAGCTTTTCGGCTATCTCTTTTGTTTTAAGAAAATAAACTGCAGAAAACCATCCTTCTTTAACCCTTTCATCAAATTTAAACGTCTCATTAGTTAAACGCTCTATTTCGCCATTTAATTTTTTAGTTATTTCTTTCATTTTGTTTACTCCTTAAGTCCTAGTAGTTCAATCACCTTTGTCTATCATATAAGAACGACCATGGTTCGACAAGTATTTACATACAAACTACTATACTATAATTATGATAAAGTAAAAAAGCCTTGCCATCTTTCATGGCAAGGACAATGCACTGTATCAGTTAAATCCACTATTTTTTTAGTTATTATCGTAGTAAGATTCCAGGTCTGCGCTTGTGATTAACACATCTCTTGGCTTACTCCCCTTTTGTTCAGAGATAATATTTTTGGCTTCCATCGAATCTATTAATCTAGCTGCTCGATTATAGCCAATTTTAAAGCGTCGTTGTAAGAGTGAAGCACTTGCCCCATTATGAGAAACTACAAAGTCAACCGCTTCTTCATATAAATCATCTTCCTCTTCTTCCACATGAATTTGCTTTAATAACTGTTCTTGTTCAAATAAATATTGTGGTGGTGCTGTTCTTTTGACATAATTCGTGATTCTTTCAATTTCGTCATCAGATACAAAGGCGCCCTGTATTCGTAAAGATTGCCCTGCACCATTCTCTACAAATAACATATCCCCTTTGCCTAATAATTTCTCCGCTCCACTGGAATCAATAATCGTTCTTGAATCGACCTGAGAGGATACGCTAAAAGCAATTCTAGTTGGAATATTGGCCTTGATTAATCCTGTAATAACATCAACCGATGGCCGTTGCGTCGCAAGCAGGAGGTGAATCCCACATGCTCTTGCCTTTTGAGCAATCCTACAAATAGCATCCTCGACATCTTGAGGAGAAACCATCATTAAATCTGCTAATTCATCAATGACGATAACTAAATAAGGTAATTTTTCTTCTTTACGATGTTGCGCAAGCATCTTCTGATTGTACCGTTCAATGTCACGTGCCCCTTCTGCAACAAATTTTTCATATCGTTCTTCCATTTCAGCTACAGCCCACTTAAGAGCAGAAGTTGCTGCTTTAACATCAGTTATTACTGGTGCAACTAAGTGTGGTAGGTCATTGTATGGAGCTAACTCAACCATTTTAGGATCAATTAATAAGAAGCGGACGTCTTCATGGCTTGCCTTGTACAGTAAACTTACTAGGATCGTATTGATACAGACGCTTTTACCTGATCCAGTTGCTCCTGCTATTAGTCCATGTGGCATCTTCTTTAAATCTGTGATGATAGGATTTCCTGCAATGTCTAACCCAAGTGCAACACTTAGAGGTGATCTATCGTCACGGAATGAATCCGTATCAAATATCTCTTGTAATACAACTGGTTGTGCTTTCAAATTAGGAACCTCTATGCCAATCGTGTTCTTTCCTGGTATTGGTGCTTCCATTCTAATGTCTCTTGCTGCCATATTCAGCTTAATATCATCACTTAAATTTTTGATTTTACTTACCTTAACCCCTGGCTCTGGCTGAATTTCAAACCTAGTTACAGATGGTCCCTGCATAGCATTTACCACTTTAGCTCCTACATGGAAGTGCTTCAAGGTCGTTTGCAGCAATTCTATCTGTTGACTTACCCAATTTGTGTCTTCCACTGATTTTTCTGTTCGATCATTTAATAAATGAATGGGAGGTTTAAAGGCTTGCGAAGTATATGTAATTCGAGTATTACTTGAATCTGAGTTATCTTTACTTCGTATCTGATTTTTTTTGTCACGTGGAGTCATAAAGACATTAAAAGGTACTGCTTTTCTACTACCTTCTATACTAGTTTTGTCTATTTCGGATTGAAAAGAATTATTGTTATTTTCTCTCTCAACTGGATGGACATCAATGTTAGGCGGTTTTTCTTCATCCCCTAAATGTTCCAATTCGGTATTTTCAACGAGTTCAGTCTCCACGGGTTGATGTGTTTTTTCAATCTGTGTCACCTGTTGTATCACTTCTCTATTATCTTGTATCTTAGAATCAACTACCTGATTAGTTGTTTCCGTGATATCATCTATTCGTGCAAATTGTTCCTCCTTTTGCTTTAAAGGAGAAGCAAATTCTTCTCTTACTGTATCCTTTCTTAAGAAGGCAGGTACCTCTATTGATTTCTCCATTGATGGCCTACTATGAAATCCATATACAGGGGACGGGACATCAGTAGCTTTAAAAGGCTTACGCTCTTGTGGTTGATCATAGTTCTTTTCTTTCCTTTTATCTTCTACATCCAAGTTTTGTTCTCGTAGCTGTCTAGCATTCGAACGACGGCGTTCCATTCTTTGATTATTAGATTCCCTCTTAACAGGAGCTTCAGCACGATAGGGGTAGTTTATTTTCCGATCGCTTGGATATTGATAGGAAATCCTAGTCTCAATCCCTTTATTTTGATCTAATGCGATTGATTGTTCAACATCCTGCTTTTTAGGTATTTCTTCTACATGGTCCGTTTCAAATATCCGCACTAGTCTTTGCTTAATATGCTCCCACATGTTTGTTCACTCTCTCTATTTCTTAAGATATTCTTATTCTATCAGTTTTCTAGTTGATGTGAATACTTAAATATTGTACTCTCTTACAAAATAAAGGTATAAGAGAATTCGTAATCTCCTGATGAGTTTTATAATACCCTTATATTTTAGTATCAAAAAACCCTTGTCTTCGAATCACGACAAAGGCTTTTATGATTAAAAACGGAATTCTTGTCCAACCTCATATTGGTCTTCTAATACGTATATCCCTTTTTCTTCTGGAGCGTTTGGTAATCCGAGTTCTTTTTGGGAACAAATCATACCACTAGAATCAATTCCTCTCAGCTTAGTCGGTTTAATTTCCATTCCACTAGGCATGATTGCTCCTATTTTAGCCACCACTACTTTTTGCCCTTGATCGATGTTTGGTGCCCCACATACGATTTGTAGGGTTTCTTCACCAACATCTACCTGACAAACACTAAGCTTATCCGCATTCTCGTGGGGCGCTTTTTCTTTTACAAACCCTACTACAAACTTAGGAGTCAAATCGATGTTTAATTCATCCTCCAACCCATTCTTTCTGAAGGACTCTTTCAATTGACTTAATAATGCATCGTCTAAAGTAATTTTTCCAGTATCATTTAATGAAAAATAATGAGAAGCATTAAAGACGTTATATCCTAATAAGTCATTGTTACCAGAATCTACAATTTTAACTACATCGCCAAATGCTTGGTGAGAAATAGAATAACGATCTCCTTGCTTAATAGGAAAAATCAGCACATCTCCAACACCTTGCTTATTGTAAAATACATCCACAATCATTCATCCCTTCTACTTCTTATCATTTGTAGGTTTGTTTTTCGCTAATATAAATACAGGCTCGAGTTTCTTATCATCATAAATAAATGGCAAAGAAGTTATTGGTACTCTGCCTTCAGCAAAAAACTTCATGGTCATTTGTGCCAATATATCATAACCTGTATTATTCTGAATATCTGCAAAAATAAGTACATCTTGGTGCGGAACAGCAACTGCTAGCTCTCCTGTGCTATTAGCTTTCATTTCCTCAAGCAGAGACTCATTTAATATTCTACTTGCATCATATCCATCCTGACTTGCCATGAAATAAAAGTCATTTCCAGCTACAGTATCTTTCTTGGGTTCTGATTTAAGGGACCGTACATTAAAAATAGATATTTCCCTTATTCTCTCCAAAGTCCAACCTTCTTTAGTTAGCATTGCTTGATCAATTAATTGATACGTATTTCCCAAATCGAGGGCATAGTATATTCGAGTTTCTGCAGTATGGTCAGAATAAATCAGCCATTCTCCTGCTTTGGATTTTTTAGGGAAAGAAGTAGAACGGATAACAGGAAATATATTTTTTTCTTTTCCGGTTAAATCATGAACTTCATTCATTATCTTTAATGCTTCTCTTACATGATATTCCAAATCTGAAAGTGCTGCATCTCCCATTTGCTCATACTTTGCAATTACATTCGGTATCGTTATAGAAATTCCTTTACGTGTTTCTTTCCATTCCACACGAAAAATATCTTTATCACGATTAAAAGAAATATTCCACTCAGTGTGTTGTAATCTTTCTTCTAGAATCTTCTTCATTTTTATACTAGTCATTTTCATCTAAATTCCTCCTTTTAGGAAGAAGATAACTACTTTTGCTATTTTAGCATTTATTTGGAGTAAAGAAAACTTAGGCAAACTTTTAGAACGATTTTTGTCTAAGTTTGAAGGTACATAGAGCTATCAAAATATATTTTCTAATTAAAAATGCCTTGCAATAGTCGCAAGACATTCTCAAAAGTTACGCTGAAAGATCACCAATAAATTTCTCGATTTCCTCTTGCGTTTTTCTTTCTTTACTAACGAAGCGACCAATTTCCTTTCCATCGTTAAAAGCTAAAAAACTTGGAATACCAAATATATCATGTTTTACGCATACATCGATAAATTTATCTCGATCTATATGTACAAAAGTAAATTCATTAAATTTTTCTTCCACGTCTGGTAAGAACGGTTCAATAAACCGACAATCTCCACACCATTCAGCTGAAAATACTAAGATAGTTTTCCCATTGCTAATTAGGGATTCCAGTTGCTCTTCTGTTTCCAAAAGTTTCATTCTATAACCACCAATCTATTTTTTACTCATAATCAATTTTCATATCTCCTGGCTTGATCCATCCTTTTTTCCGTAGGAATTCTGAAATACCTAAGCTAATCAGTGCGGGTCCAACAATATGCAAAATTAATACCGCCCAAAATACTTCCATAGTGAATCCCATAGATTTAAAAGTCATAATTTGTCCTACAAAACCAGCTGTTCCCATTCCTGCCCCGGAAAAATTGTTAGTCATCTCTAGCCAAACCGTAGCAAAAGGCGCAAGCAGGGCTCCTGCTATAGTTGGAGGAAGGATAATTAACGGTTTTTTTATAATATTTGCAACTTGTAGCATCGATGTACCAATTCCCTGAGCAAGAAAACCACCCATTCCATTGTCCCGATAACTAGACACTGCAAACCCAATCATTTGGGCTGCACAGCCAACTGTTGCAGCTCCTGCCGCTAAACCATCCAATGATAACATGATGGCAATAGCTGCACTTGAGATTGGCGCTGTTAATGCCCAGCCCATTAAAATTGCTATGATAATTCCCATAATGAGCGGTTGTTGTTCGGTAGACCAATTAATAATACTACCTAAACCAGTCATCAGTGTATTAATTGGAGGTCCAACTATTTTTCCAATAGTGAAACCAACAACAATCGTGACCAACGGAGTTAAGATAATATCAAGACGCGTCTGTTTATAAATCACCTTACCAAATTCAGTAGCAAATACTGCTGTCACATAACTTCCAGCTGGACCACCTAGATCGTAGCCATATGCACCAGCAAATAGAACAGAGAATGCTACTAAAGGTGGTGCCTTTAATCCATATGCAATAGCAACCCCTATTGCACCCCCGACAACCTTCTTGTCCATTGCAAAGGCGCCCATTTCCTCAATCCATGTAAATAAAGACTTTTCCCCGAAGATAACGGGGAGTTGTTGTCCAATAGTTTGAACAATCAAACCAATAATTAAGGAAGAAAAAAGTCCAAGCGCCATAAAACTTAAAGCAGTAATAAAGTATTCTTTAGGGGAAAGGGTCACACCTTTTCTAGTTAAAAATGTCTTCATTCATACTTCTCCTTATTCGAAACAGTGATAGTTCGTTATCTTATGACTCATATGCAATCGAATTTGCCATTTTCATCATTAATTCAGCATCCTCAACTAAATGAACCTTAGAGGTTATTGTAGTAATTTTCACACCACCAACACCTATTTGTAATTCAAAGGCGTCCTTTTTAGCAGTTTTTACCATTATATATCCAAAACGCTGATCATCTGTAAATGATTCTAACAGTACGTAGTTCCCTGCTGCTTGTGCAGATTGAAAATTTAATTCACTTTTTGAGGACTCGAGTGGGTTATAAAATAACAGATAGATCTGTTCTTCTTTAGATAACACCAAATTACTATTCTCCTCTTGGTCCACTGTTAGTTCTTCTGGCAGATATAAAGAAAAATTATCAACTGTTCGAGTTGACTTAATATTGTCTTTATGAAAAGTTACTTCAGCAATTTCTTTAGCTTGATCAATCACTTCTCCTTCAGGTTCATAACTAAAGATAGTTAGTACAATAATTCCTACTAGCAATAACCCTATTACCAAAAGGCCAGTTTTATTCATTTTCATATTATTCCTCCTGAAATTACATACTCAGTATAAGAACAAATTCGAAGAGAAAATGTCTTCAGTAACCGAATTGTATTAACCTAATTTAAAGGTAGTTACATCATCCTAAAAGCATAGGTACTTACCCTAATTAACCAAAAAATTTAGGTTATTAAAAAATACTTCAAATCATTACTAGAAACTATAAAAGGTCAATAGTTCTAATTACCCCATTCTCTATAATACTACTATTATTTAATTTGACAAGAACTGTTTTATCCTATACTTCTTTTGCTTATGTTACCCGATCAACTTATAATGGAACACATGGAAATAATAAGGAAACATAATATTGGAGGAGAATTCGATGGAATTAGTTGTTTATTTAGCAGGACAAATACATGATAACTGGAGAGAACAAGTAAAATTAAAAGCGCAAGCTAAGAGTTTACCACTGACATTCGTAGGGCCACAAGAGGACCATGAATTATCAGATTCCATTGGCGAAACAATATTAGGAAAACAGCAAAATTACCTGTATCGAGATGACACTGCTTCCGCTATAAATAATTTACGAACCAAGGTGTTACTACAAAAAGCTGATGTAGTCGTTGCTTTATTTGGAGAAAAATATAAGCAATGGAATACTGCAATGGATGCTTCAACTGCAATAGCTATGAACAAACCAACGATAATCATTCGACCAGAGTCTTTGATCCATCCACTTAAAGAATTATCAAACAAAGCAAACGTAACAGTCGAGACAATAGATCAAGCCATCGATGTATTAGAGTATATTTATAAATAAAATGCTTTGGACTTTTACAGCCTCCAAAAGTTAGAGTGAAAATCTAACTTTTAGGGGGCACCTCAACCTAAGCGCTTTTTTATTTAAGTATTCCTAATATTTAATATTTGAACAAAATCTATTCATTTACGACTCTGAATGTAAGTAAAAATCATATTGTCCTTTTAGCAATTTAACAACATGTGTAAACATTTCCTCACGACTTACTATATTATTAGTGAAAATACCTATTGCTCCTTCATGTTTACGGATATCTGTTTTCTTGGTATAATCATCCATCACATCACCTAATTCAATGCCTTTTTCAAGTTGTTTCGATATTTCTTTCGGCAATGGAATTCGTGCACCACTAGCTACAAATACTTCACCTGTTTCGTTTATCAATGCTCCCCAGTTACATAGAAATAATTCAGAACCTACTTCCATTACACCACCTTCTAGACCAATACCTAATAGGTTTTTACTCATTTGTGCACACTGTCTAGCTCTATTAATCGCACCTTCTAATGTTTCATCATCTGAATAGGGCTGTAAGGATACTTTAGATTCCACATTAACAGATTCTATCTCCCAATCTTTAAAAACGTTGGATACAGCTTTTATTTTGGTGGGATTTTTAGATCCTATATGTATTTTCATTAAACTTCATCCTTTATATCATGTTTTAATGGCCTTATAATAACACCTAATGAAAGGGACTATGCTTGTAGTAATTTTACTAGAAGCTAGCCCCTATAATTGTTAACGTTAACCGTTCATTCTTATTTGTTCAACTGTATTAGCATCCGTTGTTTTTACAAGTTTTATAATTAATTCTTTTGCTGCAGCATAATCATCAACATGAATGATCGAGGCATGTGTGTGGATATACCGAGAACATATTCCAACAACAGCTGATGGTACACCTTCATTTGTTAGATGAACTCTTCCTGCGTCCGTTCCACCTTGTGAAATAAAGTATTGATAAGGAATCTTGTTCGATTCAGCAGTATCCAATATAAAGTCTCTAATACCTCTATGTGTAATCATAGAGCGATCAAAGATACGTAGTAAAGCACCCTTTCCTATTTGCCCGAATTCCTTACTATCCCCAGCCATGTCGTTAGCTGGCGATGCATCTAATGCATAAAATATATCCGGCTTAATCATGTTTGCAGCAACTTGTGCACCTCTTAACCCTACTTCTTCTTGTACAGTTGCACCAGAATATAGTTGGTTAGGAAGCTGCGTTCCTTGTAGTTCTTTCAATAGTTCTATAGCTAAGCCACAACCATACCGGTTATCCCATGCTTTTGCTAAAATTTTCTTGTCATTTGCCATTGGAGTAAAAGGAGAAACAGGGACAATTTGTTGTCCGGGCTTAATACCCATTTGTTTTACATCTTCATCATCATCTGCACCAACGTCAATTAACATATTTTTTTGGTCCATTGGTTTCTTTCTTTGCTCTGGCGTTAAATTGTGAGGGGGTATAGACCCAATAATTCCTATTACCGGTCCCTTGTCTGTCATGATTTGTACACGTTGGGCTAAAAGCACTTGTGACCACCACCCACCAAGTGTCTGAAAACGAATCATTCCATTTTTCGTAATTTGTGTAACCATAAAACCAACTTCGTCCATATGGCCGGCAACCATTACTCTTGGTCCTTCTCCATGTTTTACACCAAAGACACCACCAAGCTTGTCTTGAACAACTTCATCTGAATATTTTTCTATTTCACTTTTCATGAAATTCCGGACAAGGTATTCATTACCTGATGCACCTTGTAGTTCTGTTAACGTTTTGAATAAGTCTAATGTCTCTTTGTTCAACTATATTGACCTCCCTAATTTTCTTCTTTCCTAATTGTAACCTAATATAAGTAACACTTCCATTAGCAAGTTCACAGTTCAAGTATCCACATGAATGCCATTCTGTTTCCAGGATAAACTAATAAATAGTTAAACTTTGTACATTTATCAATTGTTTCCATTTTTTTGTTTTACTTTGTTTTCTATTTTGTGAAAAATCAGGTATACTAAACTAAAATTCTAATCCATGAGGTGAGCCATATGAACTGGAAGAAAGTTGCATTCGCAGCGGGCCTAGGAGCCTTGGCTGGATACTTTATTAATGAACAGATCTCAAATCAACAACAAGTTACTCCTGAAAAGGCATTAAAGCAAGCGAAAGAGGCATTTAGACAACAAGGACCTGTCAGCGGTTCTTGGATATATATGAAATCTGAGGAATTTGTAAAGAACGGATTAACTTACAATGTATATCGCGGAGGTATCACAAGAACTAAAGATGGGGAAAATACACAATATGAATTCTTTGTAGATGCAGACACAGGAACAATAATTGATGTTGCAGAATCCGCTTAAGTAGAAAACTGGGAAGCCTAAAAAAGGCTTCCCAGTTCAAAATAATAAAAATAATTTAAAATTTGGCAATACAGCGATAGATAGGTTGTCCTTTTGCCGAAAATTTCTCTTCATATTCTGTCATCACATTAGTTGGATCCGCATGTTCATGTAAATCTAGTAGAACCTCTTTTAAAACCATTCCATACTCAGAAAAGCTAACTAACGAGTATTCAAATAGTCCTTTGTTATCGGTTTTTAGAACTATTTCCCCATCTTCTTTTAAAATATGCTTATATTGATCTAAAAAAGAGCGAAATGTTAACCGTCTTTTTTCATGACGATTCTTTGGCCAAGGGTCTGAAAAATTCAAATAAATTTTATCAATTTCATTTTCACCAAATAACTCTCGTAAATCTTCAGCATTTTCATTAATTAGTCTAATGTTTTTTGAATTAGCATCTTTCACCTTCTGGATAGCACTAACAATGATGCTTTTAGCAATTTCAATTCCTATAAAATTGTTATCCGAATTTTGTTCAGCCATTCCGACAATAAACTGACCCTTACCAGTTCCTACTTCTATATGAATTGGATTATCATTATGAAATACTTCATTCCATTTTCCCTTTTTTTCAAAGGGTGTTAATTCGATAATATCATGGTTCTCTTTTATAAAATCATCAGCCCATGGTTTGTTACGTGCGCGCATCTCTTTTGCTCTCCTTCAGTTTTATTATACCGTTTAAACAGTACCATGATTGTTTGCAATAGTGCAAGTCCATTAGTAAAGCGAAGATAATCTAAAATTATTTAAAAAAGGGACGAGTAAATAATTACTCATCCCTTTTTGTATAATTCGAAGTAAAAAGTAAAAAATAGCATTAAAGGTGGGTGTTTTTTTCATGTCATTAGATGTCAACAACCAATTAAGTCTTCTGTCTGATTTATTGAGTGAGCAATCAGAAGATTGCTGTGGAAGTGTTTCAGAATGTCAACAGATTAAGCGACTTGTACAATCCATGATGGCTAATAATTCCATTGAAAGCCAGGAATTATTGCAACTACTTCCTGAAATTTATAATTACGGAAGACAAGGTGAGATTGCACAGAATCTTAATGAACATATAAACACAAACCAGAGCAATTTACAAAATTGGGTTAATGCTATTGAATATCAATAAGCTGTAACCCGATTTAGAAGCCGTTTCAATTGTTGAAGTCGTTGAGCGGCTTCTTTTACTTCTAACCTTTTTTGGTGCCACATATAATAATTGATTTCATTTATTAATAAATACCAAATCATTCTTAACATCAAGTTGTCATCTCTAACAATTCCATAACTTTCCAGCCAATTATCCCATTCTTCTTCTGGAATATACGAATGTAGGACCATGCCAATATCTACTGCTGGATCCCCTACTTTAGCACTGTCCCAGTCAATAAGATATAATTGTCCAGTTTGGGAAAGTAGCCAGTTATTATGGTTCATATCACAATGACAGACAACTTGCTTTTCCACATAAACATACGGCAGCATTCTCTCCAAATATCTAATCGCTTGAAGTACTTCTATCTGCGCAGCTGTTCCTTCATTGAACCTAACCTTATTTTTAACCTTAAAAAGAACTTCATCAGGTCTTAGCGGTTTTTTTCCTATTCGCAACAGCATATCTAATAATTCTGAGGAATGATGTATCTTACTTAAAAGTTTCGCAACTTTAGGATGCTGCATTTCTTCTGGATTTAATTCTTTGCCGTCTAGCCATTGTTGCGCTGTTACGACATCACCGTTTTCAAGTCTCTTAGTCCAAACCAATTTTGGGACAATTCCTTGGGCAGATAAAACAGCCAAAAACGGTGAAGAATTTCTTTTTAAGAATAAACGTTTAGTATCACTTTGTGCGTAAAATGCAGCTCCAGTAGAGCCACCAGCTGGTGTAATCGTCCATTCTTTTCCTAGAACATGTTCCAATGCTATCATCCTCCATTCCTCAAAATCTTATAAATCATAAAATTCCGAGTCTATCATACATAGATACTCGGTTACCGTTATCTAGTGAAATCTGTACATTTATAGTATCTAAAGATCACTAGTCATTTTTTAGAAGAATAATAATAGATTAACTTATTTTAGGTACAAATATCAAGAGAAAAATTAAATAAATTATATATAAAAGAAAATCTATTTAAATTGTAACGGATATAAAAACTATTTTATTCAAGCATATCTTCATCTTCGGCGTCCGTTTCTTCTTCCCATTCTGGGCGTTTATAAGCATTTGTGTAACAGTGATTCAAAAGTAATTCAGCAACTTTTAATTGACGATGTTTTAATGGCGATACCAAGTTCCTTTTTTGCGTCAACCACTGCTCATGTTGCTCCTTGCCAACATAATTAGTTCTATATGGTACAAGGTTATACTCAATGGTATTCGTGCGAGATAATACTACTTTTTCAATAGGAAATTCTATATCGTATTTGCTTAAAATGCTTTTAATTACTTTTTCGGTTCTCTTTAAAGATAATAGAGGGCTAAGCAATCTAGTTTGTACCTGATTCTCTTCCGAATACCAGGTCCGATCATCACCAGCTATAATTGTTTTCCTAGAGTCCATTTCCACAAACTTTATGATTTCGATCCCAACAGGGCTAATTAAAATAATATCCCCTTCGAGTGGACCATTTTTCAATTTCAAGATAGGATAATACATTAATAAATAGGTGTCAGGAAACCTTTGTAGAAAGTATTTTAAAGAAAAATCTTGATGGTAATATTGATCAATAAAGGACATTTCACTTATTGTTGTTGATGCCCATTTTAGTTGAAATGGCAATAAGGTGTCTAAAAAGTATTGCTTTAAATCATCTTTAGATTCTGGAAGGAACTCCATGTTTTGTTCATCTTGGTCTGTTTCTTCACGATCCATTTCGTCTTTACGCTTAAAAAACTTTGACCAACCTTTGAAGTGGTTTACTTCTTCCTCGGGTTTCTGATCAAATTGTGCACTCTCTTCCATTTGTTCTTCCCAAGTTTGCACTAACTTTTTCCAGTTTTGTCCCTTTAAGCGTGTGAATTGACCTGGATAATGAAAAGTATCCTTTTCATACCGTGAAATATAGTCTTGAAGCTTAATTAATTGCGCCATACGTTTACCTCATTTTAAATCTATTTTCTTGATTACTTCATATTTCGGCGATCGCTGTGGATGAATTTGATATAACACAAAATGATTAATTGTTATCGTTCTTTCATCTGAGAATGAAGAGATTAATTTATCATAATCTACTTCAGTAATTTGTGCACCACTCCATTTTTTAGCAATGGTTATATGTGGGCGGTACGGCCTATTTTCTTTAGGAAAACCAACAGCTTTACCAAGGGTTTCGATTGAATTATACAACTGTTGCAAGACATCAGTTTTCTCTACACCAGCCCATAATACACGTGGTTGATTCACTTTTCCAAAAGTCCCTAGCTTTCCAATGGTTATCTTGAAAGAATTTGGAACACTAAGTTTTTCCAGCTCTTTCATTAAGATTTCTATTTTATCAGCAGAAACAGCCCCGAAAAACTTTAATGTAATATGAAGATCGTCTGGATGTGTCCAACTTTTATAGGTAATATGATTACTTTGCTTTATCTTTTGTTGTGCATCCTTTAACCAGTCATTTACAGTAGGATTCATTGGTATAGCAATAAAGTAATGTGGATTTTGTCCCATTCTAAAAAACCTCCTAGAACGTATATGTCCACTTATTTTGTACATTTTAACACAATATATTACTTATTGACTAAAAGTAAACGATCATACGTTTCCTTGTCACAAATAACATATAATTCAGCTTCTTTAGACAATGTATTATCTAGCATTCTATTTATACTAAGATTGTCTCGATCGCTAACTAAGGTAGCCCCGTGTTCTAATAGATATTCAAATGCATCCCTGTATGTTTTCCAACTTGGAGATAAAGGTATATGGTATAAATCATCACCATGAGATCTGCGAAGTAATTGAGAATAAACACTAGAAATACCTTTCCTGAAAGCAGAACGAACAAACAAGGAAGAAATAGTTTCATGAGAAATAATAAATTCATCCACTTTCATATATTCAAAGTTTTTAATATGGCTTTCTTCCATTACTTCTACAATAGTATGTACATTTGGGGCGACTGACTCAATTGCAGATGCGATGAGTAGCGTTTTTCCGTCGGCTAATTGATCATCCAAAATCTTTTCATCTGCAAAAACTAGTACTGCTTTTGCATTGGTTATATTTGCCTTTTGTAAGGTGTCTCGATCAGATGCATTTCCTCTAATATAGTAAATATTTTCCTCAAGCATTGGTGCCTTATCCAAGTCATCAATAATCACAATTTCTATTGATTGATCCGTATCCAACATTTCTTTAATTGAGAATTTGGCTTTATGAGACCACCCGATAATAATATAATGTTTTTCCCCTTTAAACATAATATCACCTTCCTCCCTTTTTATACGATAACTTGCTAATCCGTCAACCACTTTTCCAATCACTACACCAATGAGGCCAATCCCAAAGATATAAAGGAATAATGCGATTATCCTACCCGCAACTGTTACAGGATAATAATCACCGTACCCTACCGTAGTAACCGTGGTCATTACCCACCAGAAACCATCAAAAAAACTAGGAAATGATTCTTTTTCAACCTGAAATATTAAAAAGGAAGCAAATAATACAAGAAATAAACTCGAAACGAAAAGTAAATAGTTTTGAATTTTTATAGCTTTTTTGATTAATACCCTAATTACATACATAGTTGTCCCTCCTCTATAATAAATATAAATTAAATGAATTATCTGTAAAGTTATTTGTAGACCTAGCCTAATTAAACAAAAAGGTGTAAAATTAAATTAACTGCTAGGTTTACGATCACCACATGTCTAATGAATAACATTAAGGAGTGGTTTTTTGAATCAATCTACAACCCGTATGCTGAATCGAGTAAAGGCTGTCTATCTATTTATTAGAGATAATGGTCCTGTCTCGACAAGTCAAATCGCTGAAGAATTTGGGATAACCGATCGAACGGTTCAAAGAGATCTTAATGTCTTAGAGCATAATGGACTAGTCGTAAGTCCAAACCGGGGAAGATGGAGAATCACTGAAAAGAAAGTCAAGATATCGTAAACAAACAATAAATGAATTTTATCGAAAAAGGCTGGCCATTTGGTCAGCCTTTTTATTTTATTAATTAGGGTTGATTGGTAATAGATATCAGATACTGATACTCTTCATCTGTTAATTCACGGTATTGGCCCAATTCCAGATCCTCATCCAACACCAGTGTCCCCATAGACAGCCTTTTCAAATAAATCACCTTTTTGTCAACTGCTTCAAACATGCGCTTAACTTGATGAAATTTACCTTCCGTAATTGTTAACTCAATTTCCGAGATTTCCCCTCGATTTAGAATACATAAATCACCCGGTTTAGTTTCATAACCATCATCCAATGTAACGCCCAGTTTAAACTTTTCAACATCTTCTTCCGTTACTCTACCTTCTATTTTAGCGTAATAAGTTTTCCCTACATTTTTCTTAGGAGAGAGCAATTGATGTGCTAACTTTCCATCATTTGTTATAAGTAACAAGCCCTCAGTATCTTTATCCAATCTCCCAACAGGAAATGGCTCCATCACAACATCTTCAGGTTCAAGAAGGTCAATAACTGTTTCATCTCTATTGTCTTCCGTTGCAGAAACAACCCCAGGAGGCTTATTCATCATAAGGTAGATATGCTCCCTATATTCAAGGACCTCATCCATTACCTTTATAATCTCATTAGCCGGATCAACATGGGTACTACTATTCTTTATAACTTCTTCATTACGCTTTACTACACCCTTTTTTAAAAGGCTTTTTACTTCTTTTCGACTACCAAACCCCATGTTGGCTAGCAATTTATCGATGCGCATTTTTGAAATAACTCCTTATTTTTTTCTTCTAAACACTTTGTCAATGATTCTTACACGATTCCCTAATACCCTTTCTAGAAGAGTTGATTCATAGCTTAACCAAAGGTAAACAGATGCTCCTACAATAATGCTAACAGTCATGACAAATAGCATTTGCAAGCGATTGTCTGTATAGTTTATAAAAGTCCCTAATAACCACTTAGTAAGCAGAACTGTTATAGCCATAATTACTGTAAAGATAGCAATTAACATTGACCTTTTAATAAATTGCTTGAACGGGAAATTAATCGCTCTTCTAATCTTGAATAAGTTTAATATTACTGCTGTAGCAACAGCGATCATTGTGCCTAAAACCGCTCCTATTCCTCCAAACAAATGGATGAGCGGGACATTTAAAAGCACTTTTAATAATAAACCTGCTGTTAAACTTACCAAAGCATATCGTTGCTCGTTTATTCCTTGCAAAATGGATGAGCTAACAGTAAATAGTCCAAATAATAATGCTACAGGTGCATACCAGCTAAGCAATTTTCCATTTAAAGGTAAATTATCGTTAATCCCATAAAAGGTTCCATATACTTCAAATCCTAACAAGGACATACCTACTACTGCTGGTAAAATTAATAACATAACAATTTGCAAAGATTGATTAATTTGATGAAATATTAATTCTCTATTTCGGTCTGTGAAAGCTTTTGTCAGAGACGGTATTATGGCTAGAGCTAACCCTGTGGCGACAGTTACTGGAATAATAACTAATTTATGACCATACATCGTAATATTAGATTGAACTGTATTTACATTCTCACCTAATCCAACTGCATTCATGGCTCTCTCTATAGTCAATACATCAATTTCCTGATATAGAGGCGTTGCAATTCCTACCAATACAAATGGACCTGCGTACCGAAATAACTCCTTATATAAATCAATTAAAGGTATATCAAATGTTTCTTTTTGCATGGCAAGTTGTTTATCAAGATACGGCTTTCTTTTTCTCCAAAAAATACCAAGTGAAATAAAAGATACGATACCTCCTATAAAAGCAGCAAAGGTAGCAAATCCTACCGCTTGTGGAACTGTGCCATTAAAAACGTGTATTGTTACATATGCCCCCACAAGCAAGAATAATATCCTAGCAATCTGTTCAATAACTTGGGAAACTGCTGTTGGCCCCATCGATCCATACCCTTGAAAGAAGCCTCTTACAATACTCATTGAAGGAATGATGATTAATGCAAAACTCACCATTCGAATTACCATCGCAATATCTTCTACATTATTACCATGCTTATCTGAAACTGACGCTATATTTGCTAAAAAATCAGCTCCTATATATAGAATTGCAAAAGCCAGTATTCCAGTGACAATCATTAAACTCATTCCAGCTTTAAACATTCTCCGTCCAGTATAATAGTCCCCTAAGGCATTATACTTAGACACAAATTTCGAAACTGCAAGTGGTACACCGACAGTAGATATACTAATTAATATATTATAAGGAGTATATGCGTGTACATACAGTGCCCCACCATCTTCCTTAACTAGTTCATAAAACGGAATGGTATAAATCATACCTAAAAACTTTGATATGAACGTTGCTGCTGTTAAGAGCAATGTTCCACGTAATATATTTGATGCCATCATTTCACCTTAATCCATTAAAATAATCGAACATATCTATTTTATCATAATTGAATGACTAAGGTTAAATTTGTATAATAAAATTGTCATTTTATGTGATTTATTGGAATTTATTGAAAATAAAACGTTCATTCTATTTAAACCTTTCCCTCTATTGACACCATTTTTTAAAAATTAATTATCATTACATTGCTAATATGCTAAGATTAAACAGTTAACAAGGAATTCACTAGATTATTATAGGTAATAATATTCATAAAAGGTTATCCTCTTTAAGGAAAGGATGAAACAATTGACATATCAAGTTACTGTACTAGGGGGTGGCCCGTCCGGTTTAATGGCAGCAATAGCAGCAGCAGAAAATGGTGCCAAGACCCTTTTAATAGACAAAGGCAATAAACTCGGAAAAAAGCTTGCTATATCTGGAGGTGGTCGTTGTAATGTAACAAATAGATTACCTCAGGATGAAGTCATTAAGCATATCCCAGGTAATGGAAGGTTTTTATATAGTGCATTTTCTATCTTTAATAATTACGATATTATTGATTTCTTTGAAGGACTAGGCGTTGCTTTAAAGGAAGAGGATCATGGTAGAATGTTTCCTGTTAGTAACTCGGCTAAAAGCGTTGTAAATGCGTTATTAAATAAATTAGATGAACTAGGTGTAACAATTATGACTGATACACCTGTAGAGGCTATTGATTATGGAACAGAATCTCACTTTATTATTTTAAAATCTAAGAAGAAGATTGAGACAAAAACAGTTATTTTAGCAGTAGGAGGAAAGGCTGTTCCTTACACAGGTAGTACTGGTGACGGATATGCATGGGCAAAGAAAGCTGGGCATATAATAACTGATTTGTATCCAACAGAAGTACCTTTGTTATCCAATGAGAGTTTTATAAAAACTAAAAGTCTACAAGGGTTAGCGCTTAGAGATGTTGCACTATCTGTTTTAAATAATAAAAATAAGGTGATCGTCACTCATAAAATGGACATGCTTTTTACCCATTTCGGGGTTTCCGGTCCTGCAGTACTCCGGTGTTCACAATTCGTTGTGAAGGAATTAATGAAAGGTAATAAACAAGTTACAATGGAAATTGACAGCCTCCCATCAGAAAATGATCAAGAACTATATAATAAGTACATAAAAATAATGGATGAAAATCCAAAGAAAAATGTCAAAAATATTTTCAAAGGAATAGTTCCTGAAAGATATTTAGATTTTCTTTTAACAAAAAACGACATAGATGATGAAAAGACTGCAAATATTTCCCGGGAAAAGATTCGGAATCTTGTTCATGATTTTAAACACTTTAAATTTCTTGTAAATGGGAGTCAACCTATAGAGAAAGCTTTTGTAACAGGTGGAGGTGTGTCGACTAAAGAGGTAATCCCTAATACTATGCAATCAAAATTTATGAATGGGCTGTACTTTTGTGGCGAAATATTAGATATTCACGGTTATACTGGTGGGTATAATATTACTTCTGCAATGGTTACAGGGAGAGTAGCA
This sequence comes from Aquibacillus kalidii, assembly GCF_014280935.1. GTDB lineage: Bacteria > Bacillota > Bacilli > Bacillales > Amphibacillaceae > Aquibacillus_D > Aquibacillus_D kalidii. Next base: position 584 of record NZ_JACLZI010000046.1, on the reverse strand, counting down.
GGCATGAATGCTGCATGGGAATCCTTAGCTTAAATCGATTTATCGATTTAATAATGTGGTAATATGATTGGACACTTACCCCAATTACATTTAAACTTCTAAAAAAGCATCGAACTTGCATTGCAGCATGATGCTTTTTTAGATATACAGGGCTTGTTCCATTTAAACTATATCCTTAAACACAAAACTTTGTTAAGCCATAATTTCAGGATACAAAAACTCTATATGAATAATTAAGGATCTTAAATGATTATATACACATAAAGTTAAGTCAAATACAATCTGATTTTCATTAATTTAATGTTGTCTCCTTACTCTTTAAAGAATACACAAATTAATGATTTAGAACAAAGTCACTAAATTATACTTTTTCGGTATCAAATTTGTCCTGACTATTTTTCACACATTTTTTATTCTTTTAAAACAAAAATACCCAAGAAGCATTGATGCTTCTTGGGTATTTTAATTGCCTAGCGGCGTCCTACTCTTGCAGGGGCAAAGCCCCAACTACCATGGGCGCTGAAGAGCTTAACTACTGTGTTCGGCATGGGAACAGGTGTGACCTCTTCGCTATTGCTACTAGA
>NZ_JACLZI010000045.1 GCF_014280935.1 Aquibacillus kalidii | reverse complement strand
TAACGTCGCGAAATTAGAAAAACCATAAGATTTCGCTTTGTTAAAGGGCAGCTAACGTCGCGAAATTAGAAAAACCATAAGATTTCGCTTTGTTAAAGGGTAGCTAACGTTGCGAAATTAGAGAAACCATAAGATTTCGTTTTGTTAGAGGGCAGCTAACGTCGCGAAATTAGAAAAACCATAAGATTTCGCTTTGTTAAAGGGCAGCTAACGTCGCGAAATTAGAAAAACCATAAGATTTCGCTTTGTTAGAGGGCAGCTAACGTTGCGAAATTAGAGAAACCATAAGATTTCGCTTTGTTAGAGGGCAGCTAACGTCGCGAAATTAGAAAAACCATAAGATTTCGCTTTGTTAGAGGGCAGCTAACGTCGCGAAATTAGAAAAACCATAAGATTTCGCTTTGTTAGAGGGCAGCTAACGTCGCAAAATTAGAAAAACCATAAGATTTCGCTTCATTATATTGCCTATCCAACTTCTTACTGGTGATTCTATATATATTGTGACAAAAGCTCCAGCTGTAGTGCGTAAAGAGACAAATAAAAAGATCTTGTTTCATAAGGAACAAGATCTTTCAACATTATCTATTTATTTTCGCTATTGATTGGTATTTGAAAAGTAAAGGAAGTTCCCTCTCCGAGCTTACTTTGCACAGATATTACGCCATCATGGGCTTCGACAATATTTTTTGCAATAGCAAGACCAAGTCCTGTACCTTTTTTCCCTTTTGTTCTTTTCCTAGATTTATCTGCCTTGTAAAAACGTTCAAATACAAATGCCAAATCTTCTTGAGAAATACCTGAACCGTTATCAGTAATATATATTTGAACATAGGTATCGAAGGATTCCTGATTAATCATAACAGTCCCATTACTTTGAGTATGATTGAGGGCGTTATCAATTAGATTAGTTAAGACTTGTTCAATTCGATCTGGGTCCGCAATAAAATAAGTATTTGGATCGTTCATTTTAAGATCTAAATGGATATCTTTTTCAGAAGCAGGACCATTAAATTTTTTAACTATCCGTTCAAGAAAAGGCTCAATTTCTATTTTTTCTTTATTTAGCTGAATGTGTCCTGCTTTCATCCTTGCTAAATCTAATAATTCATTGACTAAACGACCAATTCTTAGTGACTCATCATTTATAATTTGAGCTAGCTCATTCTTTTCTTCTTTCGATTCTGCAATATCATCAACAATCGCCTCACTATACCCTTGTAGTAAAGATATAGGTGTTCTAAGTTCATGAGAAACGTTGGCAATAAAGTCTTCCCTCAGCTTATCCATCTGACGTTCCTCTGTCATGTCTCTTATAACAGCAACTACACCTCTAACATAAGATTGGTCATATAGAGGCGACATGATAATAACCCAATTCCTCCCTTGAATATATACCTCTCTAGACATTTCTGATTCTGAAGAAATAACCGCTTTAAGAAGTTCACTTAATTCATCCGGGAGCACCTGTTCCTTAGAAGATTCAATATTATGTTCATAATACCAATCTTGCAAAAATTTTTGAGCAGGAGGATTTGATACAACGATCTGAGCTTTTCTATTTAATGTTAAGACACCATCGACCATTGAACTTAAAATACTATAAAGCTGCTCCTTTTCTTGCCTTAAAGCATTTATATGGAACTTCAGTTGCCTTCCCATCCTGTTAAAAGCCATCGCTAGCTCCCCGATTTCATCGTGGGTTAGGATTGGCACCTTCGTATTAAACTCACCCTTAGCAAGTTCAATCGCCCCTTCCCTCATTTTTATAAGAGGGGCTGTTATTCTAGTCGATAAGAAAAAGGCAAAAATTGTCGTTAAAATGATAGCTATCCCGGCAGCTATTAAGATAATACGTGTAGTATGCTGCGTTGTTTTTTTAACGATATCTAAAGATTGGTAAACATATACCGCACCTTTTTCCTTATTAAGCGGCTTACCAACAATCATAATTGCATCTTCGTTACTCATTAACTGTTGTTGTTTTTTGACCTCTATTTTACTGTTCATAACTTCTAAAAGATCTTCTTCAGCTAATATTTCTTCTGCTGATAGTTCTAATAACTGCTTATCATCACTTTCAGATACCCAGAAATCTTGTTCTTTAAACAGGATCACAATTCTACTTGTTGGGTCTTTGATTCTTTCTGACATTTCATGAATTAAATCTCTATCATCATATTGTTCAACTAATGCGGACACTTTTGTCGCAGTTTGCATTAAATCATTTTCTGCTTCTACAACATGAAAGTTCTCAAAAAACTGTAATAACAAAAAAGACAACATCGTTAATACAACTGACACCAATAATAAAAAGGTAAACCAAAGTTTACCTACAACACTACGCCAAAACATTAGTCATTAGCTACTTCGAATTTGTAGCCGACACCCCAAACTGTCACGATCATTTTCGCTGCCTCTTTTGAAACTTTGTTTAATTTTTCTCTCAATCGTTTCACATGTGTATCTACTGTTCGTAAATCACCGAAGAATTCATACTTCCATACTTCTTTTAGTAACTGCTCACGATCAAACACCTTATCTGGTGCCTTTGCCAAGAAATACAATAGTTCATATTCTTTAGGTGTCAATCCCACTTCCGTTCCATCTGCTAAAACGCGATGTGCGTCATTATCAATTAATAAGTGAGTAAACTCTAGCATATCTTTAGAACTATTATTTGTATTTACAAATGTAGCAGAGGACGAGCGCCTTAAGAGAGCTTTTACTCTTAAAACCACTTCTCTCGGACTAAAAGGTTTTACAATATAATCATCTGTACCAACTTCAAAACCTTGAATCCTGTTAGCCTCTTCACCTTTTGCAGTAAGCATAATGACAGGTGTAGCTTTTTGTTCCCGAATTTCCTTACAAACTTCCAAACCATCTTTTCCTGGCATCATTAAGTCTAATAGGATAACATCATAATTATTTTCTAACGCTAGCTTCAAGCCCTGTTCTCCATCTTCCGCTTCATCAACGAAATATTCTTCTCTCTCTAAATACATACGAACTAGACGCCTAATTCTATCTTCATCATCAACTACAAGAATTCTAGGATTGTTTTCCACCCAATTACCCCCTCTTTATAAGCTATGTCATCACATACACTTAAGCGTACGAATGTAAGCCAGCAATTACTAAATTTACAGCAATCAAATTAAACATAATTATAGCAAAACCTATAACTGCAAGCCAGGCAGATTTTTCGCCATGCCATCCTTTCGATAAACGTAAGTGTAAAAATACAGCATAAAAGAACCATGTAATAAGTGCCCATACTTCTTTAGGATCCCATCCCCAATACCGGTCCCAAGCCTCCTGTGCCCAAATTGCGGCAAATATTAAACCACCTAATGTAAATACAGGAAAGCCAATGGCAACTGCTCGATAAGAAATCTCATCTAATAATTCTGAGTTTGCTTTTTGTAACAGAGGCTGGATTGCAGCAGCTATCCGTTTTCTTAATAGCAGTCTAAGAATTAAATACATAGCTAATCCAGTAACGAGTGACCACAAAAGTGTGTTGAATTTTTTAGCGGCGTTAACACCCTTCATCCAACTCGGCACCTCAAAAACTGATGACATCCGATCTTCTGTTAATAATTCCCCTTCATGAGGACCTGCAATAGCAGGCAGGTTATATTCCACTTCCGTTATTTGTTCATCAAAAGGAAACTCAAATGTTGCCTTATAATCTAAAGAACTAAATATAGAGGAGATAAGAACGAATCCCAAAGTGGAAATAAGTCCGTAAATAACTATTTCAAGCCACGTAGTACGTTTTGATTTCTTTGACTGATCAACTTGTTTAATTAAGTAGATCAATCCCGCTGCAAAACTGATAGCTAAGATAGCCTCTCCCAATGATACCGTCGTGACATGTATGTATAGCCAATGACTCTTTAAAGACGGAACTAACGGTGATATTTCAGTTGGAAACACACTAGCATATGCTATAACCAATAGGGCTACTGGTAAGGTAAAAAGACCTAACATATTTAAGCGATAAATAAAATATATAATAATAAACGCTAAAACTAGCATCATACCGAAAAACGTCATAAATTCAAACAGATTACTTACAGGTGCATGTGCACTTGCTATCCATCTCGTGATAAAATAACCCACTTGTGATAAAAAACCTAAGATAGTTAGTGAAATTGCAATTCTACTGGCAAGACTTTTTGTACCCTGTGAACGTTTATCTTTAATCGTACCCCCAAAGAAAAACGTTGCAACTAAATATAGAACAAAAGCCAAATATAAAAAATTCCCACTTAATGAAACCATGTCTCCCATCTTCTTCCTCCTCTAATAAATCCCCTAATCATCTTCTTGTTCTTGATCTATTACCATATTAATCTCTGTATCTGCTATAATCTTGGCGAACTCATTCTTCAGACCATACCAATTTTTATTAGTATGGGCAGCTATCATCAGACCATTCCCTTTAGGATGAAGCCATATTCTTCTGTGCTGCCAATACATACCTTGAATAACTCCAATCATGAATATCGCAGCCCCAAGGCCAAGAATTGGTAACGTATAATCCCGTTTAACGCTTAACCCGGTAACATCACGCATTTCGAAACCTGTTAGACCTACTTTATATTCATTTCCTTCGCCACTTGAAACATTTCTACCAATACCAGCAAAGCTAATTTCTGGCTCTCCTTGATTCGGTGGGTAGACGAAAAATACAAAGGCAGGGTTTCGTGGATATTTAGATTTGGATCTCGGTACTCCCTCATCTAAAAAGTACTCAGGAAAATACTGATCAATCTCAACTCGGTAACCATTTTCTAGTTCATACAAACTTTGAGGTTTCGTTAAATCAACAGTAAAGTTAGCTAGTGCCTTCTCATCTTTATCTTCAGCTTTATGTATTTTAAATGATATGGAAGAAAACTCATTTTGTTGATAACTCGATTGATAAAGAGCATACCCATCAAATTTAATAGGGTGATTTACTCGGATACTGCCCTGCTTGATCTCGGCAAGATCCGGATCTTGACCAATCAGTTGTGTCCCTGTACTCTTATAAATTACTACATCGGTTTGATAGTTACTCGCTACCATTCCTTTATTTTTAATAGCTTCAGAAAAACGTTCATCTTCTTCATCATAAGTTTCTAGTATAAAGTTTTCGTTCTTAACATAATATTCTCCATCTGTTTTAGGAATAACGACTGTATCCCCTTCCCTTATCCACACAAAGTCATCTATATGCATAAAAGGAATAAAGCGTAATAGAGATCCAAACAAGAAAATAATCAACCCTAAATGATTAACATACGGGCCCCATCGAGAAAAACGACCTTTTTCTGCCAGTATGTGGCCATTTTCTTCTCTAACCTTATAACGATGTTTTTTCAAGCTAAAAATTATGTTTTCTTGATCATCTTGTGATACAAAATCGGTTTCACTAAATAGCTTCTGTCGTTTTAAAAAGGATTCATGCCTAGTTGGTTTCTGATTCGTCAATGCTCGATAAAGAGGAACACCCCGGTCAATACTTACAATAAAGATAGAAATCCCAATAAGTGCTATTAAAATCATATACCACCAAGAACTGTATAAGTTATGAAATCCCAATTGGTAATAAATTTGTCCAAAGATCCCATATTCATCTTTATAATGATCTGCTGGCTGAACATTTGGCGGAATATACATCTCTTGTGGAAGGATTGTCCCTACAGCAGATGCAATTAACGTAATGACAATTAACGTGACACCGATTTTAACAGATGAAAAGAAATTCCAAATTTTATCTACAATGGATTTGTTATGTGTTTTAGACCTAACGGCACTACCGTCATAACGCATATTTAATAAGGATTTATTGCTTTCTATATCGTTTGAATCTATTTGTAATGGTTTTCCACATTCCGAACAGATTGATGTTCCTTGCGGATTTACATGTCCGCAAGCATCACATGTAAGTTTTCTCATGATTACCCCTCATCACAAAATACTTTTATTTAGGTTGAATTTGTTGTAGGTAACCTTCTAACCTACTTAATGTTAATGGTCCTTTTACAATCTCTACTACTTCCCCGTCCGGATTAATAAATAAAGTTGTCGGTAAAGGCCCAATATTGTAAGCGTCCATAACTTGTCCATCTCGATCATGTACAATCGGAAATGACAATTGGTATTTTTCAACAAATCGATTAATTACTAATTCTGTAGCATCGACACTGACAGCTACTATTTCTACACCTTTTTCCTTATATACCGGATATAAAGACTCCATATAAGGCATCTCTTGTTCACACGGTTTGCAGTAAGTTGCCCAGAAATTCAACATTATCCCTTTACCCTCTAAATCTGATAAATTAAGTGTATCGTTGGAACCATTTAATTGCTTTAAAACAAATGGTATAGCTTGATCACCTTTTTCTATCATCGATTTCTCTTTTGTTAAATTTGAAACAAGGGCAAATACTAATGCAGCTAACAATACTAATAATATGATCGTTCGAAATATTAGTCTATTTCGTTTCTTATTCCTCTTCCTAATATTTGCATCCTCTATCTTACTCATCAGATCCCACTCCCCTTGCCCATTGTATCATTTAAATCAAGTAGTAATTATGAATATTATTTAACAATTTTAGTTGCTTCTGCTCTTAATTGCTTAACTTCATGGGGAGTTAATTCACGGCTTTCGCCTGGATTTAAGCCATGTAAGGTTAGAAAACCATATTGTTCACGTTTTAGTTTATCAACTGGATAATTGATCGCTTCAAACATTCTTCTTACTTGTCTATTTTTTCCTTGGTGCAAAATAATCTGAACGATAGCCATATTTTTTTTGTTATCAGAGGACAGCACCTTAACATGCTCTGCCTTTAAAAGATCACCATCCACTTTTATTCCTTTTTTAAGTAACTTTATATCATCACGTGTCGGAATGCCTTTGGTTTTAGCTACATACGTTTTCTCTATTTGATGTTTTGGATGCATAAGTAAGTTAGCAAACTCACCATCATTAGTCAGTAGGATTAAGCCAGATGTATCATAATCCAATCGGCCAATTGGAAATATCCTTTCTTGTACCTCTAGAAAGTAGTCTAATACTACTTTTCTATTCTTATCATCTTTGACACTTGAAATGACACCCCTTGGCTTATAAAACAGAAAATAAACGGGCTGTTCCTTCTCTAGAGGAACCCCTTCGACTTCAATTTTGTCATCTGACGTAACTTTAGTACCGAGAGTTGTCACGACTTTATCGTTGACCTTCACTTTTCCCTCTTCGATGAGAAGTTCTGCTTTTCTTCTTGATGTGACACCACTTTGTGCAATTACTTTTTGTAAACGTTCTTCTTTTTTTGACATATTTACCACCATTATCATTATATTTTATTGTTTCGTCATTTATCTTCAGCATTTCTCAACTATCTACATTTTAATCACTAACTAAAGACATAACAAGAGCGTTAACATAAACGTTAACGCTTAATTCATAAAGACAATCGAAACAATCACGATTGATGCTATTATACCAATAAAATCTGCTATCAGTCCAACTTTTAAAGCGTCACCCATTCTTCTTATTCCAACGGCGCCAAAATAAACGGTTAAAATATAAAGTGTTGTATCTGTACTTCCTTGCATTGTAGAGGCTAGTCTACCTATGAAAGAATCTGGTCCATGAGCCTTAATCAAATCAGTAGTCATACTTAATGCAGCTGTTCCTGAAATAGGACGTATCATCGCTAATGGAACAATATCTGAAGGAATACCGAATATTGTCAGAACCGGGGAAATAAAAGCAATAAAAGCTTCCATTGCTCCTGAACCACGTAAAATCGCAATAGCGACCATCATTCCTAACAAAAAAGGAAGGAGTGAGATAGCCATTTTGACTCCTTCTTTACCCCCCTCAACAAATATCTCATAGGTAGGCAATTTTTTCCATGTTGCCACTAATAGAACCAGTAAAATAATACATGGTATAATCCAAGTACTTACTGTAGTTATTATACTCATTGTCTATTCTTACGCACCCTTCGCAAATAAAATAGTCGGTCTACAATAATAGCTGTAATTGACGTGACTAGGGTTGCCAAAATTGTCGTTCCTACAATTTCTGTAGGTGCTTGCGAATCATATTGCATACGAATCGCTATGACAGTAGTTGGTATCAGGGTAAGACTTGAGGTATTTATTACTAGAAAAGTTATCATGGATCTGCTAGCTTTATCAGATCCACTTATTTTTTTCATTTCTTCCATTGCTTTTATCCCCATCGGTGTAGCAGCATTCCCTAAACCAAACAAGTTTGCTGTGAAGTTAGACAAAATATACCCCATTGCCGGGTGGTCTTTTGGGATTTCAGGAAAAAGCCTTGTCACCATCGGTTTAAAAAAGTTTGTTAATACCCTCAACATACCAGCTTTTTCCGCTACTCGCATTAATCCCAACCAAAACACTAAAACACTTATTAATCCAATCGAAATTGTTACAGCATCATCCGCACTTTCAAACAAGGCTTGATTAACATTCTCCATTGTTCCATTAAACATAGCGTAAACAATCCCAATGATAGCCATACCAGCCCATATCAGATTAACCATTTAAATTACACCTAACATTTTGTTAAACATATCTAAGATGGACTCTAGGAAACCGGCTGATTCCTCAGATTCATTGGCAATGTTATCACGAAATATAGATGCTTCTGCTATATTGTTTCCTTCAAGTGTAAAGACTTTTTTACCAATAAGGTCCGTTACATCCTCATCCCGAGCTTTTTCAAAAAAAGTTGCTGATTCTACTTGTTCTTTCTCTTGGTCAGTTAAAGGGACATACACCTCATCTCTAAAATAAGCCGTTTCTTTCTCTTCTGAGTTTTTCATATAGAAAATTTCTTGACCCTTATTTTGAAGCTTTGTCATTTGATAGTTCTTAAAACCCCAATTAAACAACCGCATGTGGTCCTTCCAATCATCCGGTCCATTTAGCGTCACAACAATTAACTCCATTCCATCTTTTTCTGCTGTCGAAACCAACGTTCTACCCGCAGCTCTTGTGTAACCTGTTTTACCACCTGTGGAATATTCATAATACCTTGTAAGCAATTTGTTTTTGTTTCCCCATGCATACTCTCTTGTTTCTGCTTTATAGGATGTTGATCCTGTCACATCTTTAAATACATCATTGTCCATGGCATAACGCATAAGTAGAGCCATGTCATATGCAGTTGAATAATGCTTGTCAGAATCTAACCCATGTGGATTATCAAAATGAGAATTGTTCATCCCGATCCATGCAGCCTTCTCATTCATTAAGTGTACAAACCCTTCTACACTACCACCTACATGCTCTGCGATAGCTACTGCTGAATCATTACCTGACCTCAACATTAACCCATATACGAGATCACTCAGTTTCATCTTCTCGCCTTCTTCTAAGTAAATGGAAGACCCTTCCGTATAGACTGCACGGTGGCTAGCAGTTGCCATTTCATCCATTTTTCCTGATTCAATTGCGATAATAGCAGTCATTATTTTCGTAATACTTGCTATTAAATGAGGGTCATTAGCAGACTTTTCGTATAATACCCTACCTGTTGACTGCTCCATTAAAACGGCATTTTGTGCTGATACACTTGGTTTAGCAAACGCTTGTATCGGATTCATTAACAAGAATAAACTTATACAACAGATTATCATTACTATTCGCTTCAATTTAGGACCTCCCCGCTTCCATGTCTGTACAATTTTATGCACAAAGGACATGCTTATGAATAAAACCTAGTAAAATATAAAATTTCCTATAAAAAAAATACCCTACATCGAGTAAGGTACTAAGAAAGATAATTTTGCTATGATAATTTCCACATGACTTGTTTCGCGGTATCAAATCTCTTTTCTACATTATCCCAGTTAACAACATTCCACCAATTTTCAATATAGTTAGTTCGGTTGTTTTGATATTGAAGGTAATAAGCATGCTCCCATACGTCAATAACTAGTAGCGGAATCGTATCCCATAAACTAAAATTTTGATGTTTTTCAACAGTTTGAATTCCTAGTCTACCTGCTCGTGGTTCCCACACTACTATTGCCCATCCAACACCTTCTACAGACTCTGCCGCCTTCGTAAAAAGTCTCTTAAACTTTTGAAATGAGCCGAAATCTCTTTTAATTTGTTCTGCTAGTTGGCCACCTGGCTTTTTTTTACTAGTCGGAGTCATATTGCTCCAAAATATAGTATGCAAATAATGACCAGAGCCGTTAAATGCCTGTTCCCTCATCCAGTGTTTTATCAGTTTGTCATCAAGCTTGTTTACATACAACTCTTTCTCTGCACGATTTAAACCTTCAACGTATGAGCGATGATGCTTATCATGATGTAATCTCATAATTTCCTCTGAAATATAAGGTTCTAATGCGTTATAAGCGTATGGTAATGGCGGTAGCTTATGCGCACCTACAGGTATTCCAGTAACATGTCTTGATTCATTTAGCATGGATAATACCTGTTCACGTATAAATTCTGCTTCTTCCTGTAGTTCACGTAAAGTTTCTTCTTGTAAATTCCTCTCAGACCCTAACCAATACTCCAATTTCTCTTTCTGTTCCCGATAGTCCCCAAGTTCATGATTTGTAAATTGTAACTGCTTCTCCACTTCTTCATACCAATTAATTAAATTTTGTAAATAATTTTTCTCCATCTCCCTCACCTCAGACCCATGATATGCATAAAAGTATGTGCCTGCTATTAAAACCACAAAAAAACCTAAGGAACCGCGAAGCTAGTTTCCTTAGGTTTGTTAAACTATTCCTTTTCTAATTCCTTAAATCGCTCGAAAAATAAATCTGCTTCTTCCTCGACATCCGATTCATTTACTTCATCTGGTAAAGGTGGTAATTCTTCAATTGTTTTTAAACCGAAGTATGTCAAAAATTCCTTTGATGTTCCAAACATAATCGGACGTCCAACCCCCTCTTTTCTTCCTACCTCTTCCACTAATGACCTAGATAAAAGGGTTTGAACAGGTCGATCACTTTTAACCCCACGAATTTCTTCGATTTCTGTACGTGTAATTGGTTGTTGATAGGCTATTATCGCTAGAGTTTCCAATGCTGCTTGCGATAATTTGGAGGTGTGAGGAGACTCTATGAGCCGTTGAAAGTACAGACTATGCTCCGGTTTTGTTGTCAAATGAAACACGTCTTGGGATTGCATAATAGTAATCCCTCTTTCTACATGATCATAGTCATATTTAAGCTCATTGATAATATGATCAACTGTTTTATCATCCAATTCTAAAATTTTGGCTAGTTGATGTTTGGTGATTCCTTCATCCCCAACCGCAAATAACAACCCTTCTGTAATAGCTTTAAATTCATTAATCTCCAATGTTTATCCTCCAAACAACTGTGTTAACTCTATTCCATTCCTTCTTCTTGCGTAGAAGAGAAAACAATTAGTTCATCAAAGTTATTTTCTTGTACACAATAAATTTCGTGTATTTTCATTAACTCTAATATTGCTATAAATGTAACTACTATATGTGACCTTGATTCATAAGGAAACAGTTGATGAAATGGTACACCGTAATTTTTGCCCTTTAAATGCAAAAGTACCTCGTCCATCCGCTGTCTGATAGGGATCTCTGACCTTTGTATTTTAGTTTCTAATGGTCGAGTCCATTTCTTACGATCAAATATTTTGGACATAGCTGCTAACATATCATAAATAGAAATGTCTCCACGTACTACTTCCTTCTTTTTACCAACTAATTCATCAAAATCTTTAGGAGGCCGTGTATATATCTGATTGGCATCTCGCTCTTTTTCTTGTAAGTGGGAAGCTGCTTCTTTAAATTTACGATATTCGATCAATCTTCTCATCAACTCATCACGTGGGTCTTCTTCATAAACTTCTTCTTCTGCTTCTATCTCTTGATTAGGCAATAGAAGTTGACTTTTAATTGCCAATAGTGTGGCAGCCATTACTAAATACTCACTTGCTACATTTAACTCCAATTGTTGCATTGTGTGAATATAGGCCATATATTGCTCTGTTATTTGTGAAACTGGTATATCATAAATATCTATTTCATATTGATTAATTAAATGGAGAAGTAAATCAAGTGGGCCCTCAAAAGAATCCAACTTTACTTGATAGGCTTGGTGTTGCATAAGAATCTTCCTTCCAACAAAAAATAGGAGGATTATTGTATTTAACTGCCTTTTAACAAATCCAATAGTTTTTTCAAATCGGATAAAAGGGATGACTAATCCAGCAATATAATCCCACAAACGTAACTTACCTTGATTCTAATAATAGCAAAGGTCCCGTTTTATAGAAAGTGCAAATTCGACATTTTTATTCAAATATCCCTACAATTGATCATCTTATTATAATTTCATTCATGTTCGTAAAGCTTTTTTCACACAAAAAACCAGCCTTCTTTAGATAGGCTGGAAAAATTTAATGTGAATCACATTTTCCGAGAAAAGCTTCAGTTAAATCATTTGCACAAACCGTATAATTTTTATACAAATCCTTAATACCTAGCACCATATTCTTACCAATCCCCGTGTTTCGATGGGATGGGTTAACGGTTACATGCTGTACGACAACTTTATCTGCACCTTCAAGTCTTACCCCGACAGCACCTAATATGTCCTCTTCTTTCCATAAGAATAAGTGCCACTCTGGATTAGTCTCATATTCCTTAATTGTCTGCTGTAATTTTTTCACTTCTTTTTCCTCGGGCATGAAAGATAATAAACCCATTGCTATTTTTTCAAAAGTTTTTTTGTAGCGTATTAACATATTTACCCCTCATCATGAAAATAACTTATAATCTGCAAGTGCAGTTACTAGTATATCCCTATCTCACGTTTACTAATTTTTTATAAGTTGCAATGTTATACCACTATTTATGACTGATTTTTTAATTTTTGTCAAATTGTCATAAGTTACGAAGGAATTATAATGAAAAACCAGTATATAAACCCCCAAATAAATCCTACTATAAGTAAAGCTAAAAGTAATATCCAATTTTTCTTTTGCTGATTCAACCTATACACATTCCCTATATCCATTTTTATAAACTTAAATTATCTTATTAATAAATAATACTACTTTTCATTAAAAATGTCACCGTTTTTCCAACAAAATACCAATTTAATAAATTGATATCCATCCGATTGCCTATTTCTAGTTTTAAAAGGGATTATATTAATAAATGCTAGCCAGTAATTGAACATCATAAATAACGATAAATATAAATTTTCGATTGATATTGATTGAATGATGGTTGCGACTATTAAATTGGCTAATGGTCCACAAAGTATAATGAAGGCACCTTCCTTTTTGGTAAAACTACTATTTTCCTTTTCACTACTTGTTAAACCACCAATGAAAAATAAGCGATTGAACTCGATTGTCACCTTTTTCATTTCAAATTTACTAACTCTCTGTCCAATTCCTATTCTTAAATAAGCTTTATCTGCTTTTCCCAACAATGCCCCAAGTAAATGCCCTGTTTCATGAATGATAGTACCTAGTGGTCCAATGACTAAGACTAAGCACAAGAATATGATGACATACACAAAAACCAACTCACTTTTTCAGTTTGGCAAATCTCATTCTTTAATGAGTATAACAAAAAAAGCGAGTCATTGACTCACTTTTCCTCTACTTTTACAGTTTTCATTACATCACCTGGTTTGATTCGAAGTACTGTGTCCAATCCCTCAGTAACTTGTCCAAAAACAGTATGCACTCCATCTAAATGCGGCTGTGGCTCATGTACTAAGAAAAACTGACTTCCACCAGTATCTTTACCAGCATGTGCCATAGATAGTGCTCCAGCTACATGTTTATGTGGATTCCCTTCTGTCTCACATTTAATGGAATAACCAGGGCCACCAGCACCAGTACCAGTCGGATCTCCACCTTGAGCTACGAAACCAGGTATTACACGGTGGAATGTAACGCCATTATAAAAACCGCTATTAGCTAGTTTTTCAAAGTTTGCTACAGTATTTGGCGCAGCCTCCTCATACATTTCAATAATAATTTGTTCTCCATTTTCAAATTCAATTGTAGCTTGTTTCATTTCATTTTCCTCCTAGAATATCTTATTCATATGATAAATCATTTTTCACAACATCTTGATAGGTTTCTCTTTGAATGACAAGTTTATCCTTGTTGTTTTCAACAAACACAACTGCTGCCTTAGGAAACCGATTGTAGTGGTTAGACATAGAATACCCATAAGCACCTGTACTAAAAACAGCTAACAAATCTCCGTGATCAACTTGTGGTAATTCTACATCCCATATTAGCATATCACCTGACTCACAACATTTACCAGCCACAGAGACTTCTTCACTCTTTGGCATATTTGCTTTATTAGCTATCATTGCATCATATTTCGCTTCATACAATGCTGGTCTAATGTTATCAGTCATTCCTCCATCAACGGAAATATATTTTCTTACTCCAGGAATATCCTTTTTTGAACCGATGGTATATAAAGTTAATGCCGTATTCCCAACAATAGATCTTCCTGGTTCGATCCAAATCTCGGGAAAATCCAGACCATATTGATCTATTTGTAATTGAATCTCATCGACAAGGGCCTTTACGTAACCACTTAGTGGTAACGGATCATCCTCTTCAGTATACCGTATACCAAAGCCTCCACCCAAGTTTAACACTTCAGGCTTATAATGATAACTAGCTTGCCACTTTCCGAGCGTTTCAAACAACCTTTTAACGGCCATCACAAAGCCGTCTGTTTCAAAAATTTGTGAACCGATATGGCAATGCAATCCTTTCACATTTATCCAATCTGTTTTAGAAAGTAGCTGAAATGCTTCTTCTGCTTGGCCGTTGGAAAGATCAAATCCAAATTTCGAATCTTCGTTACCTGTCAGAATATAGTCATGTGTATGTGCTTCTATTCCAGGGGTAACACGGATTAGGACATTCATTTGTTTTTTATAGTTTGCTAGAATTTCTGTCAACAATTCAATCTCATAAAAGTTATCTATAACAATACAACCAATATTATTCTTCACTGCCATTTCAAGTTCAGCGTAACTTTTATTATTTCCATGCATATGAATTTTGTCTACCGGAAAATCAGCTTGTAAAGCAGTATATAGCTCTCCCTGTGATACCACATCAAGACTAAGCTTTTCTTGTTTAGCTACTTGAAGCATAGCAATCGAAGAAAAAGCTTTACTTGCGTACGCAACTTGAGCTTTCACACCTAATTGGTTAAAAGTCTCAACAAAGGCACGTGCATTTGCTCGAACTGCATTCACATCGTACACAAATAGAGGTGTACCGTATTTTTTTGCTAATGTTGTTGCATCTATTCCATCTATGGCAATGTGCCCTTGTGTATTGATTTGAAAAGGATGGATCATTTCTTAGCACCTCCATTTATTCCTTGAACAGCCTTTACAAACAAAAACCCCTTATCACCATTAACGATTTTCTTTCAAAATCGAATGATGGGACAAGGGATTATTTCATAAAAAATTCTTCCCAAAATCACTTATATAAGGCTTTTTTACCAATTTACCATAACAAGTGATTCTGTTCAACTTTTTGTTTATGGCTGTCGATTATTATTTCGTGGGTGAACGATACTTGGACGAGATTTCGTTAACGGAACGGATACCCTGAATAATATTTGAACCATAGCCTTCCCGTTAAAAGGAATGAACGGCCATAAATAAGGTGTATTCATAGATCTTGTTAGTACCAACAATAAAACATACAACGTGAACCCGATTACCATACCTTTCAATCCAAATAACGAGGTAACAATAATTAGTATCACACGACTAATTTTATTTGCAATACTTAATTCATAACTAGGCGTTGCAAACGAACCTATTGCGCTAATCGCCACATAAAGAATAACCTCTGCACTAAACAATCCAACGTCAATTGCAATTTGGCCAATTAAAACAGCGGCTATTAAACCCATCGCTGTAGAAAGTGGGGTAGGCGTATGAATTGCAGCCATCCTTAAAAACTCAATACCAATATCGGCAGCTAGTAATTGGAACACTATCGGGATATTTCCAACCTCATTAGGTCCGATAAACTGCAGCTTTTCTGGTAGTAATTCAGGTTGCATTACCATTAGTAGCCACATTGGCAATAAAAAAATAGAGGCAAAAATCCCGATAAATCTTACCCATCTTATGAACGTACCAACTGTTGGCGATTCCCGATACTCCTCAGCATGCTGAACATGATGAAAATAGGTCGTTGGCATTATGATCATACTTGGGGAAGTATCAACCATAACTAAAATATGACCTTCAAACAAGTGGCTGGATGCAACATCGGGTCGCTCTGTATACCTTACAAGTGGAAAGGGGCTAATCCCTTGTTTGACTAAGTATTCTTCAACCGTTTTATCAGCCATGGATATGCCATCAATTTCAATATTCTTTAACTCATTCTTGATCACATCCAAAAGACCCGGGTCAGCAACATCCTGCAAATAGGATATACAAATATCTGTTTTTGATCTTTCCCCTACTTGAATTATTTCATGACGAAGTCTTTCATCTCTTACTCTTCTTCTAGTTAGCGCTGTATTTTCTATAATATTTTCTGTATAGCCATCCCGCGAACCACGAACTACCTTTTCCGTGTCTGGTTCTTTAGGACTACGACCAGGATAACTCCTAACGTCAACTACTAAAGCTTCTTCTTCCCCTTCGATGAAAATAACGATCAAGCCAGATAAAAGCTGATCTACACCTTCATCCATTGTTTTCACTTTTGTTACTTGTTGATGTATTAGTTCACCTTCTATCTTTTCCGCCACTTTATAGGATGTCTTTTCTTTATCATTTAGCGATACTATATTCCTTAATAATTGAACGATTATGGCAGTATCACAAAGACCAGTTAAGTAGTATAGTTGCACGCCCTTATTCAATATCGTTAACTCTCTAAATCCAACATCAAATGAGGTTCCAACCCCTAACTTTGTTTTCATAAATTCCTGATTCTCTTTTATTTTCGTTGAGATAGGCTGTTTTATCTTTTTCTTCTTCACCCTTGATCACCTCTCTCTAAAATCATTTCTATTGCTTGTCTCGTAATAGGAGATCCTTTCTTAATATCATCTCTCCCATACATTTTGCCGATATCACCTATCGCAACCACAATTGGTAAATCTAATTGATCTAAAGCATACACGGTGTCCCCGTTAATTCTGCCAACTTCCGGGATTGGGATACCTTGTTTATCCACTCCGTTGGCAATTAATTCTCCCTGGTTGTCAATCGCTACTGTAAATCGAGACCATTCCAAATTCTTTGTGTGAGCGGCAACTGCAATAGCACCTAGAATCTCAACTTCAGGGTCCTCAGCTAACGATATTAGAATCTTTTCACCAGAACCAATCCCCTGTGTACCAGCATCATCAACTAACACGTAAACCGGTTCTGATGTCGCATTCTGGATAGCTTTTTTTACTTCTTCTGGTGATACATGAGTTGGATTATCTGACAAAAAGGATAAAGATGTCCCTCCTATTTCACCTGCTAAGAAGTTAATTGTTTTCCTTGCATATTCATCCCCGTCTGTTATAACAATGACCTTTTTTTTCTTTGACATAAAATCTACCCTTTCAAATCTATACAACTTATTGGTAAACTTATGAAGTCCATAATTACTTATAGACAACAATTAGCGGACAAAAATGACCCACTGAAATAATGAACCACAAATTTTACCGAACACAATTGCCATTAACAACCAAATGATATGGTTATCCATTCCTATCCTTTTCGTAAGAAGAGGAAATACATTTAGTACCTCAGTTAATGCTGCTGCTAACATCCCTATAAATACCCCATGAAAAGAGCCCCAGATTATGACAAATATAGTGGATATGTGGAATGTAACATCTGCAAAGGAAAGGTATGTCCCGAACAAGACGCCAATAATCACACTCGCTTCGTATGGTTTAACATAAGAGATAGTCTTACTAAGTTGAATCAGCCTAGGGATAATACCTAGAACAGTAAGAAATGCTACAAAACCGGTACCAACAAGCAAACCTGATGCAAATCCCACTAATGCTTCAAGTAAACTACTTATTGGTATCATGTAAACTATTCAACATATTTTCTTTGTCTGTAACATAAGCATCAAGGTCTTGTTGGTATTTAAAAATTTCAACCTCTAAAGGACTAGGCTCCTCATTAAAGCGTTTCTTGAATAAGTGATTAAAGAATAAAATCATTCCTATACCTAACCCAAAGGAATAGGGAATTTGCATCCATAAAGGATTTGATTTCTTTTTACCTGTCAACATATAATGTAGTTTTTCTTGAACTTCCTCCATACTTACATCATAATGAAAATTCATGATGGCCATAGCCGATCCAATGAACAACAACACCCATATAAAGGCAACTAATATAACTGAGGGACGCTTTTTTTGTTTTGCTATATGGACAATTATTTGATTAGGACCAATGTGTTGTATATCCAAGTCTTGGAATTTATTAATTAATTGGTCCACTACAACAAATCCATCTATAACAGATACTGTTTGATCAGATTCTGTTATTTGATAGACAAATGTATTTTTCACCTTATTGACTAAAGGTTCAGGCCCGGAAATATATGCAATATCCTTTACTTTTAACTCCGCGTTAGGGCGAACGGAAAGTTGTTTTTTTAAACGTAGATAAATTATTCCCCCCATTATATTTCCTCCTTTTATGGAAATCACTGTACGTTAGTATGCGTAAACGCTAGGTTATTCATACATTCTTGCCCATTAGAATGGTCTCTAATTCATTTTCAAAATTGTTTTACAATAAAGAAATCCCCCAACACGAGCATGTGTTGGGGGATTTCTTTATTGTGCAATTTGATCTTTGATAAATTCTAATATACGTTTTTCCAGTCTCGAAACCTGAACTTGAGAAATACCTAATCGCTCAGCTACTTCAGACTGTGTTTTGTCTTTATAATATCTGAGATAAACGATTAATCGCTCTCTCTCATCAAGTACTCTTATAGCCTCTTGCAAGGCGATTTTATCGAACCATTTTGTATCTTGATCTGCAATCTGATCTAAAAGTGTAATAGGATCTCCATCATTCTCATATACTGTTTCATGGATGGAATGTGGAGATTTAGATGCTTCCTGTGCATGAACAACGTCTTCAGGGCTCAATTCAAGTGCTAGGGCAATTTCGTTTACTGTTGGAGATCTGCCCATTTCTTTCGTCAATTCATCTTTCTTTCTTCTAATTTTGTTTCCCACTTCTTTCAGGGATCTGCTTACTTTTACGCTACCATCATCACGAATAAAACGCTGAATTTCCCCAATTATCATTGGAACAGCATAAGTAGAAAACCTTACATCATAAGATAGATCAAACTTATCTATCGACTTTAATAAACCAATACACCCGATTTGGAATAAATCATCAGGGTCATACCCCCGATTAATAAAGCGTTGAACAACTGACCAAACTAAACGAACGTTCTTTTCGACCAAAATGTCTCTAGCAGATTGGTCTCCTTGTTGACTTTGCTTGATGTACTGCTTTACTTCAGCATCAGTCAGCTGTTCATCCTTTTGATTTTTTTTCAATTCAATTTCCATAGGCATCCCCTTAATTGCATAAGGTTTTACTCTTCTTAAAATGTTTGATCAATCTAACCGTTGTTCCTTCATCGGGATGTGATTTAATTTCTACTTTATCCATAAAGTTTTCCATGATGGTAAAACCCATTCCAGACCTTTCAAGTTCAGGTTTTGATGTGTACAATGGTTGGATCGCTTCGTCGATATTTTCAATACCAATTCCATAATCCCGGATTTCCATTTCTACTACATCATCGTCTAATGTACAGGAAATATAGATCTTTTCATCTTTCCTATTGTTATATCCATGAATGATTGAATTTGTTACAGCTTCGGATACTACTGTTTTAATTTCTGTTAACTCGTCCATAGTGGGATCAAGCTGTGATACAAAAGCTGCTACAGTAACTCTGGCAAATGATTCATTGGAACTAACACTTGAAAATTCTAAATTCATCGTATTCTTCATGAAGCCACCCCCAAGCTTAATAGGGCAAACTCTTCACTTTCTTCAAGTCGGATAATTTTAAATAATCCTGACATATCAAAAAGTCGTTTTACTGCTGGAGATATTGAGCAAACAACCATCTCACCGCCAGCTTGTTTTACTTCCTTGTATCTTCCTAATATGACACCTAATCCTGAGCTATCCATAAACGATAGGTTTTCTAAATTTAATATGACATGTTGTACATTGTTTTCTCTCATAGACAATTGCCATTCTTTCTTTAGATTCTCAGCTGCATGGTGATCTAGCTCGCCAGTTAAACGAACCAATAATACATTTTCTTTCGTTGTAAGTTTTACAGAAAGACTCACTACTGAATTCCTCCTTAATGTTTCTGTAGTAAATCTTTTTCTGTATCGACTTATCAAATTCCTTCAACTCGACAAAAGAAGTGGTAATTCGAAGAAAGTTTGCAATTTACTCCTTCAAAATCAACTCATGAAACGATCGTTTGAACAATTGCCATACATTTGCCTTTCCAACTGATTCCTTGACAACCAATGGTGTTTCAGAAAGAGTTTTTCCATCTTTTGATACTTCTAATTTACCGACTTTATCTCCCTTAGTTAACGGTAAATCAATATCGTTATTTACAGAAACCTTTGTTTCTACGCCTTCCAATTTATCTCCTTTTTCAAAAACAACGGATACGGATTCTCCGGTAACAATGTCTACATCTCCTTTATCCGCTTTTACCATATTGAGCTTCGACACAGGTTGACCTGCCTTAAATAACTGCTTTGTATCATATTGTGAAAAAGCGTAGTCTAGCATCTCTGTTACGTCACTATTCCTCTTTTTTGTCGTCTCTGCACCCATGACAACAGCAATTGTTCTCATATTGTCTTTTTTAGCAGTAGCCGTTAGGCAATATTTTGCTTCAGATGTATAACCTGTTTTCAGGCCGTCAACACCGTCGTAGTATTTTACTAACTTATTCGTATTGACTAACCAAAACTCATCGTCTGTACCTTTTCTTAAATAATCTTCATAGATACTCGTATAATCGGTAATTTTCTTATATTTTAATAACTCTTTTGCCATTATCGCCATATCATAGGCCGTACTAAAGTGATTTTTTGCAGGTAACCCAGTTGGATTTTGGAACCTCGTATTTTCCAAGCCTAATTCTTTAGCCTTTTCGTTCATCATACTTACAAAGTTCTTTTCACTGCCGGCAATACGTTCAGCAAGTGCAACGCTGGCATCATTTCCAGATGCGACGGCTACCCCTTTTAGTAAGTCATTAACAGTCATCTCTTCATTTTCTTCCAGAAAGATTTGTGACCCTCCCATTGATGCTGCATATTCACTCACTCTTACTTTTTCATCTAATTTGATTTTGCCGTCCTCTAATGCCTCCATTATTAACAAAAGAGTCATGATCTTAGTCATACTTGCTGGGGGTAATTGTTCATGAGCGTTTTTCTCAAACAAAATTTTTCCAGTATCACGTTCCAGTAATATAGCAGTTTTTGAATTCTCTGCTAGATTTACATTAGCTGTTTCATTTTTTTCTGATTTATCTGATGCCTTATCATTGTTGCTCTCTTCCGCATATATAGGAACTACACTAATTGTTGTTAGTAATAGGATCAAAGTTAGTAGCGGAAAAATATATTTTTTCATGTCAATACCTCCAAATCATTAGTATTCATATATTTTCCATAAATTGAAGGTTTTATAACAAAAAAATAACTCGGATTTTTCTCCGAGTTATTTTCCCTCTATTTTCACTTGATAACTTTATATATTAAGGTTTTCTTTTCTACTGGCTTATTCGTTATTTCATAGGCCTCTTTCACCTTATTAATAGAATCTTGAGGTACTTCTGTTTCACTGTTTAAAACTACTAATGTCTCACCTATTGAAACTGGATCGCCTATTTTTTTCTTTAGGCTAATCCCAACTCCATGGTTTATTACATCTTCCTTCGTTGCTCGTCCAGCACCTAAATACATTGCTGCTACTCCAATAGCTTCTGCATCAATGGCTGAAACATAACCCTCTGATTCCGCCTTTATCTCAAAGTAGTAAGGAGAAGTTGGTAACTTTGACAAATCTTCGATAACGGAGACATCTCCACCTTGGGCTTCTACAAAAGTTTTAAACACTTCAAAAGCTTTTCCATTATCTAGGTTCTTTTCTAGGGTACTGATAGCTTCTTCATAAGAATCAAATACTTCGGCGAGAATCGTCATATGGGCTGCAAGTTCTAAAGCAAGATTTCGTAAGTCGGAAATGTTTTTGCCCTGAAGAACCTCCACCGCTTCACGTACTTCATTTGCATTCCCAACCTCATATCCTAAGGGTTGGTTCATGTCACTAATCACAGCGATCGTCTGACGGCCTAGGTTATTCCCAATGTTAACCATTTCTCTAGCTAGTGATTCAGAATCCTCTATCGTTTTCATAAAGGCTCCTGTACCAGTCTTTACATCTAAGACGATACTATCAGCACCCGATGCTAGCTTTTTACTCATAATAGAACCAGCAATAAGAGGTATAGAATCAACCGTTGCCGTTACATCTCTAAGTGCATACAATTTTTTATCCGCAGGTGCAAGATTTCCCGTTTGGCCAGCAACAGCAAGTTTTTTCTCATTCACTTGCTTGATAAACTTTTCTTTGGTAATCTCAATGGAAAATCCCGGGATTGATTCTAGTTTATCTAGAGTTCCTCCTGTATGACCAAGACCTCTCCCTGACATTTTCGCTACAGGAACACCTACTGAAGCAACTAAAGGACCAACAATAAAAGTCGTTTTATCTCCAACTCCACCAGTCGAGTGCTTATCAACTTTATGTCCCTTTATTGGTGATAGATCAATCGTTTCACCTGACTCAACCATAGCTTTTGTCAATATAGCAGTTTCTGTTTCAGACATTCCTTTATAGTAAACTGCCATCAGAAGTGCGGAAACCTGATAATCAGGAATAGAACCTTCTGTGTAACCTTCAATAAAATATT
Organism: Aquibacillus kalidii; assembly: GCF_014280935.1. GTDB lineage: Bacteria > Bacillota > Bacilli > Bacillales > Amphibacillaceae > Aquibacillus_D > Aquibacillus_D kalidii. Next base: position 17,965 of record NZ_JACLZI010000045.1, on the reverse strand, counting down.
GTATCTCTTGTTCCGAAAGTTCGATACCTTCTCGTTTTTTGTGTATTATATCAACCATTCTCATCTATATTCACCCTTAATCATTAACTATTTAGTTATTATGCGCCGGCAACGTTCTAACCAATTGCTTTACAAAACGAAGAAAATCTTCTCGAACCTTTTCCGTCGTTTCCATTACTTCATCATGAGATAGCGGTTGATCTAAAATACCTGCTGCCATATTCGAAATACAAGATATTCCTAACACCCGTAAACCAACATGGTTAGCAACGATCACTTCTGGGACAGTCGACATCCCCACAGCGTCACCGCCTAGTGTACGAAGCATTCTAATTTCTGCACCAGTTTCATAAGAAGGGCCAGTATTACCTACATATACCCCCTCTTGTACGTTAATAGATAAATCATCTGCACACTTTTTGGCAAATGAGATTAATGCGTGATTATAGGCCTGAGACATGTCTGGGAAACGCGGTCCTAGATCATTATCATTTGGTCCGATAAGTGGGTTTGTACCCATATTGTTAATATGATCTTTTATTAGCATTAGATCCCCTGGGTTATAGCTTTCATTAATTCCCCCAGCTGCATTGGTGACAAATAAAGTATCAATTCCAATCAGCTTCATTACTTGTACCGGGAAAGTAACTTGGTTTAAGCTATATCCTTCATAATAGTGAAATCGACCTTGCATCGCAATCACTGTTTTACCTTCCAATTCACCTATGACAAGTTGTCCTTTATGCCCCTCTACAGTCGAAACAGGAAAATGTGGGATACCTTTATACTCAATAATAGTTGGGTTTTCAATTTGGTCAGCTAATACACCTAAGCCAGATCCTAAAATCAAACCAATTGTTGGTTGCGTACTTATTTGTTTTGTTATAAATTCGGCTGCTTCTCTAACTTCTACTATATTCACCTTTTTTCCCCCTATTTAATTTCAGATAAGAAACTCTTACCATATTCCGGCATTTTTACTGCAAAATTTTCTGCAATAGTTGCACCAATGTCTGCAAATGTCTCTCGAATTGGTAATTCTTTACCACGTTGGATTCCTTTATGATAAGCAATAAGCGGAACATATTCTCTCGTATGATCAGTACCGTGATGAATAGGATCATTCCCATGGTCAGCTGTAATAATTAATAAATCATTTTCTTTCATTTTTGCCAGTACTTCAGGAAGGCGTTCATCGAAGGTCTCTAAAGCATTACCATAGCCTTTTGGATCTCTTCTATGTCCGTATTTGGCATCAAAATCAACAAGATTTAGAAAATTTAATCCATGAAAATCCTTATCCATTGATTGAATGAACTTCTCCATACCATCATCATTGTCTTTCGTACGGATAGATTCCGTTACACCTTCGCCATCATAAATATCTGATATTTTTCCTAGTGCAACCACGTCTAAACCACTATCCTTTAGCTCGTTCATGACAGTTCTGCCAAATGGTTTTAATGCATAATCATGACGATTAGATGTTCTTTCAAATGCTCCAGGTTGTCCAACGAAAGGTCTAGCTATAACACGACCAATCATATATTTATCATCTAATGTCAGTTCTCGCGCGATCTCACAAATTTTGTACTGTTCCTCAATGGGTACTATATCTTCATGAGCTGCTATCTGTAATACAGAATCTGCAGATGTATAAACAATTAAAGCACCCGTCTGCATGTGTTCTTCGCCGAGTTCTTTAATAATTTCTGTACCGGAAGCAGGCTTATTTCCTATAATTTTTCGTCCTGTCTTTGTCTCCAAATCACTTATTAGTTCATCCGGAAATTTTGCAAAAGTACGGAACGGTGTCTTTATATGTAAGCCCATAATTTCCCAATGACCGGTCATTGTATCTTTGCCATTAGATGCTTCTTGCATTTTGGTATAGTGTGCTTTAGGATTTTCTGCCACGTTAATTCCTTTAATCGGTCTGATATTACTCAAACCTAACTCTCCGATTGTTGGCATCTTTAAGCCATTCGTGTGTTCAGCGATGTGACCTAATGTATCGGCCCCCTTGTCATTGAATTTTTCAGCATCAGGTGCTTCACCAATCCCTACTGAATCCATTACAACTAAAAATACTCGATTAAATTGTTCCATAAAAAAACCTCCTACAGTTTTCTTTCCCTTGATTACGATTAAATATGCTAAAAAATGTCGGATTAAGTGCGCCCTTCACTATATTAGATAGATGGGCTAGTAGGTTTTCGAATTTCTTGCAAGGATGTCTAACAGACTATCTTCACCTATGCACGTGGGTGATAGGTCTGATAGATATCCTTTAATCTACTTTTTGTAACATGTGTATAGATTTGAGTAGTAGAAATATCCGCATGCCCCAACATTTCCTGAACAGCTCTTAAATCCGCGCCGTTTTCCAACAAGTGAGTCGCAAACGAATGTCTTAATGTATGTGGAGTAATTTCTTTCGTAATACCGGCTTCAGACGAAATAGCTTTTAAAATTTTCCAAAATCCTTGTCTAGTCAATCGATTCCCTTGATGATTAACAAATAATTCCTCTGTTGCCTTATTCTTTAGCAATTTATTTCTACTTAATGCCAAATAAGATTCTACCGTTTCTTTGGCTATGTTGCCAAGAGGTACAATCCTTTCCTTTGAACCTTTTCCAAAACATCTTACAAACCCCATTGTTAGGTGGAGATCGTTCATTTTTAGTGCTACTAATTCTGAAACCCGTAAACCTGTTGCATATAAAATTTCAAGCATGGCGCGATTTCGAATCGTTAATGGGTCGTCACCTTCCATTTTTAATAATGCATCTATTTCCTGGGATGACAATACTTTGGGTAATTTCCTTTCTTTCTTTGGTGTTTCAATATGTAACGTAGGATCATTTGATGTATTATATTCTCTTACTAAAAACTGATGAAAAAGGCGTAAAGTAGATAACGTTCTAGCAATGGTTGAAGATGACTTGCCTTGCTCATTAAGCTCATACAAGTATTGCATAACTTGGGGTCTACCTACTAAATTCCATTGATCCATCTCACAGATATTACTTATATGTTTATGATAGCCTTTTAAGTCGCGTTTATAAGACTGTAATGTATTAGTAGATAATCCCCTTTCAACCTGCAAATAGTGTAAGAAATCGTTTATTTCATCTTGCATAACGTTACTCCCCTAATCGAAAAAATATAGATAATCTATCTAAAATGCCTCTCTCTTCATAATTGAAAACTTTCACAGCTTTTCCCTCGGGTGGGTCATAGCGATGATACTCTTCATATTCGGCATGCATTGCTTTTAATCCAAAATAAAATAGTATCGTACAAGCTGTAAATATCACAAAAATTTTAAGCGTATCTTTAACTAAAGATAATACAGGTCTCATAAAGCGATTCTCCTTATTGTAAAGCCATTAGTCTACAATACAAAGATATGCCAAAAAACCATTAAAATATACGTGATTTCTTCATATTTTATATCAAAAATAAAGAGATAGATTTAACTACCTATTACTTTATTCTTTTACTTTACTTGAATCTCATTTTTCACTTCACCACTGGTACGAAGCTTTATAAAAGCGAAAAGAAGCCTTTTTCATTCTAAAAAGGCTTCGGAAGTTATATGGTAGTAGTCTCCTGTACTTCAGCTGACTTCGTTTGACATTGACGGCAAACACCGTGGAAAGTGAGTCGGTGATCTTTCACCAAAAATCCCCAGTCATTTTCTACGATTTTTTCCACATCCTCTAGTAAATCTTCCACTATCTCTTCAACAGAACCGCACTCTGTGCATACTAAATGGTGATGGAAATGGGCAGCCCCCTCTTTTCGTAGGTCATATCGAGAGACGCCATCTCCAAAATTTATTTTATCTACAATTTTTAATTCAGATAATAATTCAAGTGTACGATATACCGTAGCTAAACCTATTTCTGGTGCCTTTTCTTTCACGAGGAGGTAAACATCCTCTGCACTTAAATGGTCTTCTTCTCTTTCTAAAAGTACACGTACAGTAGCTTCACGTTGTGGAGTAAGTTTATAACTTTGTGCATGCAGCTGCTTTTTAATCCGATCTATACGATGTTCCATGTCTGAAACCTCCCTCACATATTTCCAATTATAAGCAGACATGAAACTCGTGTCAATTACAATAATTATCAATAATAAAAAATAATTAATATTAATTTATAATAATTATTATTTATACATCCATTTAATAACTAATTCCATTGCTTCATTAGAAACAAACGACTCAATAACAGAAGCAATCCCAACAACTCCTATTAGAAGAATAAATAATGTTGCATATCTGGTGAATGGTTGAAGTATCGGTTGTTGAAGTCGTCTGGAAAATAACTTCCTTAATAAAGCTAATGAAAAAATCATAGCTAGACTACCTGCAATTAAATAAATAGGTATTATTAGCAGATTCTGCGGTGCTATCGATGCCGCGGCAAATAATAATCCTTTCCATCCCATTTGATTAACAAAAAAGCCAACTGAAAAGCCTACCACTAACCCTTTTACAAATAGTAATATCCATATAATAGGTAACCCAATAATGGAAAGTCCCAAGATGAAAAGTAACAACAAATAATTTAAATGGTACAGAAACGTATCTTTTAGCATTTCATTCTTTTCTACTATTGGTCCCTCTAATAACTTGCCAAAAAATTGATCTAAGTAAAAGAATAAATCTTGTTTTTGAATAATGTTCATACTATTAACAATTATTGCACCAAAAATAATACCGATTAGAAACAAAACAAGCATAAAAAAGTAAATAACCGCGTGATTATTAATATGGTCTGATGCAAGGGTCTTATTTTTATACATGTAATTCCTCCGTTCTTTCTACTAAAACTATCTTGTAGTTAGAATCTATGAGACCCATGTAAAAAATAGACCAGAAACTTCCTAGTATTTTGTTAAATATATTTCTTCCACCTAGACTCTTTTTAAGAGCATTCTTTAAATGCAAACATATAATTGAGAGAAAACCACTAGCAACTGCATTCTTTATTTAACTAAGTGCAAGTGCCACGCTGTGGAAAAATACTCGCTTTCCGTGGGGAACACTTAAGCTTCCTCGGCGCAAAGGAGAAAAAAGATTACTCAAGTAGTTCCCTCACTCACTGTGGGGTCTTCAGACTGTTCCTTTCCCACGAAAAGCTGAGTACTCTGCTGACCGAGTTATAACACTCATCTAATAAGTAAATAAGAGAATAACCACTGCAAAGTCTATTGAAATTAAGTCAAGAAATTATTTCGTTAACTTTTTCCTACTTTCCCGTATTTGCCACCTCCGCCTGGGGTGAGGTTAAGACTACCTTCTCGCATAGCGATAATAGAGGATGCGATTTGTTCACTGACGACGTTTTTCAATTCACTTTTAGAAACATTATGAATAATATTCATTTCCGTACCAAAATTGCTTAACAACTTTTCAAATGTCTTAGGTCCCAAAGTAGGAATGTAATCAAGCGGTACCTGATTTGTATACCTTGGTCTATTTGTAGCTGTCTTTGTACCATTTGCTAGCTCTGCAATTCGATCAGAAACACCTTTAATCACCTTATTAGAATCACAATTATCGCATACCCTTTTTTCTTTTTTGGGAGTTAGACACTCTTTACAGACAGTAACGTGATATTTTCCTAGAAGTGGATTTAGACCAAAATTTTCTAATACTTGTCTTCCTTCAATACCATGTAAGGCCCATTCTAATTCTTTAAAAGAAGGTGTGTTCATTTGAATTTTTTGATACTCTCTAGCAATCTTAGCTAAGGAGTGCGCATCTGAATTTGTTACATATGTATAAGAGTGTAACTCGGATAAACAATCTGCCATTTTAGTATCAGCACTAAGCCCTAATTCTATCGCATCAATTAAGTCTGGGTCTAACACCTCTGTTAAAGACTGCTTCACACCCTTTCCATAGAGACTTTTAAACGGCGTAAAAACATGTGCTGGTATAAATAATCCTTCTAGTTGCTTCACTTTATATTGAAGCTCTTTCGCTGTTCCATAAATCCGTTGAGAACTCAAATTTATATTAGTCATCCTATCTGATAACCAGGAAGTAAATTCTTTCATTTGTGATAATGTTGGAAGAAAACATAGTACATGTATGGGCCCATGACAGTTTTCATCATATATTTCAATCTCACAACCTAATAATAGGGTTACTTTTTCAAACTTAATCCCACCTTCTTCTAAGGGAACGGCTTCTCCCTTTGAGATTAGATTCTCGATCTCATCCTGAACAGATGGTACATGGCAATCTATAATTCCTACCATATCGATACCTTTATTTCTGCTTGATTCCTTTAACACATTTGTTAAGGTTAATGTTTTTGATCCAGTAATTTTTACTGGTTTATTGTCTTTATCACGACCAATGTGTATGTGTAAATCAACATAATAAGGTGCTAGTGTCACGATTACTTCATTCCTTTTAATTGAAGATATTGAATAGCAAATATCGTTTTTGCGTCATGTATCTTTTGTTGTTTAATAAGTTCTAGCGCATCTTCTAAACTAAGCTCCATTAATTCTACAAATTCATCTTCATCTAGATCCTTCGTTTCTGTTAACAACTCTAATTTATCCGTAAAAAAGATATAGAGAATTTCGTCAGCAAAGCCTGGCGAAGTATAAAATGACGAAACTAATTCTAGCTCATTCGTCGTGTACCCTGTCTCTTCCTCTAATTCTCTCTTTGCCGTAACAATAGGTTCCTCCCCTAACTCTAGCTTACCGGCAGGAATCTCAACTATACTCTTTTCTAGTGGTTTTCTATATTGCTCTACAAAGATAATTTTGTTTTCTTTTGTGACAGCAATAACCGCAACTGCACCGGGGTGTTTGACTAATTCACGGTTAGAAGTTTTCCCGTTAGGCAATGTCACTTCATCAACTTGTACATTTATTACCCTTCCCTTAAAGATTTGTTTGGACTGGATTGTTTTTTCTTCAAAATTGGTCATTTATCTAATCTCCTCTTTGATTTATTGACAAAGAATTTATGTATAACGATTATTTTAACATAACCTAGCATTCACTTTCGTTGTATTTGACATTCATTGATTTTAAAATAGGACATGAGTATATGGAAAGGTGGTTTTTTTATGAAACAAAATAAATTAGGTAAATCAGATCTTTTTGTATCAGAGCTAGCTCTAGGCTGCATGTCTCTTGGTACAGATGAAAAGAAAGCTACTTACATTGTTGATGAAGCTATAGATCGAGGAATAAATTATTTAGATACCGCTGATCTTTATGACCAAGGTAAAAATGAAGAAATCGTAGGAAAGGCAATAAAATCTAAAAGAGATCAAATTATTTTAGCGACAAAAGTTGGAAACCATTTAAATGAGGATGGTAGTTGGTTTTGGGATCCGTCTAAGAGCTACATTAAACAACAGGTAAAAGAGAGTTTAAAGAGGCTTCAAACTGATTATATCGACCTTTATCAATTGCATGGCGGTACAATTGTTGACCCCATTGATGAAACCATTGAGGCCTTTGAGGAATTACAGAAAGAGGGTTTGATTCGTTATTATGGTATCTCTTCTATCCGCCCGAATGTCATTAAGGAATATGTGAAGCGCTCCAATATTGTTAGTGTTATGATGCAATACAGTTTACTAGACCGTAGACCCGAGGAAGAGATTCTAGATTTATTAGCAAAAAACGAAATTAGTGTTGTAGCAAGAGGGCCTGTTGCAAAGGGGATGTTATCAGACAATAGTAAAGAAGCAGTGTTACATAAGGGGGCATCTGGATATTTAGAATACTCCCAGGCTGAATTAGAAGAGATTACAAATAAACTTCAGACATTCTCTAAGAATACTAAACATTCTATTACTGGTATTGCATTACAGTACGTACTACACCACCCAGCATTAGCAAGTGCTGTTTTTGGAGCAAGCAGTATCAGTCAGCTTGAAAATAACATAACTTCTCTTCAGGCTGAAAGATTAACGATTGACCAAGCTAAAGAGTTACAGCAAATAACCAAACCACTCCAATACATGAATCATCGATAATGATGATGCTACCTTACCAAAAAGAACACCGTTATTAGTGTGCGGTGTTCTTTTTGGTGGTTATTTCCTAAAACTTTATTTGAATTTTTTCCAATCCATGTTACTTTCTGCTAGTAACTCTTCAAAGCTTTTATTTTTTTCTTTTCTTCTCCGTTCTTCGATTCTTTCCTGCCGTTGTCTTTCTTCAACTTCTTCTTGTTGTTTTTGTAAGGTTTGTTTTTTAGATGCAAGTTTTGAAACCAAATCACCATTGAGTCTATCCTTTAATGTATTCCCAAGACCCTCATTGCGCTTATCTTTTTTCATGCAACGTCACCTTTTAATAAGTCGCCTTCAGGTATGATTGGATTTAGAATACCTGAAGGACTTGATAATCGAAAACTGTTTCCATTAAAATCCAACTTCATTTGCTCTGCAAAAAATGTTGCTTGTTGTTTATGAACAATGACCTCAAACGGATCATTTTCCACTTTCATAAAGGTATGATTCGTTTCTTTTACTAGGCGGATGGTTGGTAAACCATTTACTCCACACCCGCAATCTACTGTATCATAATATAACCATAGGAAACGAGCTCCCGATTGGTTTAATTCTTGTATTTTCTTAGTGGCTGCAGAAGTAACCTGTAAGTTCACTAGAAGGTCCCCCTTTATTTATAGTAATTCTCATTAAAAAAATATCACAAGTCTTTTCAATAGTACAGAGATTGAAACTCATTTTTTATTAAACTGGCTCTTTAACATCCGTTCTGTTAATTTTGGAAACAAGTTGTAAAATTTACTCCCCATTTCCATCCATCCTGGCATATTAATCTCCCTTTTATTTGTAAATAATGCTTTCGTTATGTTGCGAGCAACTTTTTCTGGATCAAGCATGTACCGTCCAATCGCTTTCTGATAATTACCAGAAGGGTCTGCCATGTCAAAAAAATTAGTACGGACAGGGCCTAGATTAACAGTAGTCACAAACACACCTTGATCTTCTACTTCTAGTCTCAATGCATTTGAAAAACCGATTACTGCATGCTTTGTTGCACTATAAACTGATGATTTAGGGGTAGCAATTTTCCCTGCTTGGGAGCCTATATTTATGATGTGACCTTCTCGTCTATTAATAAAATACGGAAGAATTTCATGGGTACCCATTATAAGTGCATACACATTTAGTTGAAACATTCGCTCTATATCTTCCCAATTTGTTTCCCCTACTTTATTAAATATCCCGAAACCTGCATTATTAATTAAGGCATCAACTTGGGCAATATCCTCCATTATTTGATGTAACGTTCTTCTCCACTCAGATAAATCAGTCAAATCAGCCTGATAAAACGAGCATTTAACCGAATAAGTTGATTCCAGCTCCATTTTCATTCGTTTCAGTTTATCTACGGAACGGGCTACTAATATAGGATTACCACCTTGCTCTGCAACTTGTAGCGCGATTTCTTCCCCTATTCCAGAAGAAGCACCTGTAATAATGATGTTTTTATTTCGTAATTTAGTCATAGTCTCACCTGTCCTTTAGTACCAATACTACTATTTAAATGCTGCTTTTATTGTTTCCGTTAATAATAAAGGTAATTGTTCAAAACTATATTCTAATTCTAACCTTTCTGTCCATTGGTGAGGGTCTTTCCCCAAAGGTCCCATATTAATAATTGGCATCGAAATGTCTTCAAGTATTTCTTCCGGGATCTGATAACCATTATGTTGTAAAGGTAAATTGTTCACCAGTGGCATTAAATTTCCCTTTGCATTAGAGGGTCCTATAAAACTTAAATCAGATAATCCAGGAAAATACTCTAATTCTTTTAGTTTAACCTTAAATTTATCTAATGATAGTTGCTGAACCTGATGAACAAGCCTACGAACGAAAGAATTACCATGTGACGATACAGCTGGATAAAAAGGCGGACTATAAAAGATAACAATCATTGGACCAAGATCTTTACATAAAGATGCAAGATCTTGAACGAGAAGTGTTGAGAAATCACGGTCACCTTGCTGACGTTGACTAATTAATAAATTTTGTCTTCTTTCCATTTCCTTTTTCCCGTAACGTTTTATTGCTATGTCATATAGCTCCTCATACAGAAACACCTTAATACTAATAGTCGGCTTTATAAAATCATGGTCATATTTCGAATAGTTATCTACTTTATTATTAAAGTGCTCTATGATAGCATTTCGAGCATTATTAGCAGCATTTATTAATTTATCATTTATTTCGGAGATAGATTGCTTTAGATAAAGTACATTATACATGGCAACAGCAGTTGTCGGTGTTTGTACAGAGTATTCTTCCTTTAAATCACGTTGCATTAAACTTACTGGTGGTGGAGTCACTTCATCACCATTTTCCTCAATAAAGTTTTCATTTAATTCTAATTCTCTGGAGAGATAACTGATCATCATGTTTGCATTTAATCCTGCAAACGGTTCTCCAACATGGGTTTCTTTACCATAACAGAAGAAACCCGGTAGAACTTTTCCGATTGAGCCAGAATATAAGTAATAATTTGAATCACCAGGATACCTACTAAACATTGGTTCCCCATTGATACAAACCAGGTAATTTAAGTTTTTCTCCTGTTTATACTGTTTAATGATCGGTAATGCAGTTAACATTCCTAAAGAGTTAACTTCTTCATCTGGTACTGTTACCAAAAGGAGATTACCCGTAAACTCACCATTTATTGCTTTTTCTATCATGGATAAATGAATAGCTAACCCTGCCTTCATGTCCATAACACCTCGGCCGAATAACCAAGAAGATGAGTCCATATCTTTTTGGACTAGTGACGGTAAATCCTTATTCCTTTTCATCATTTCTTCCGTTAATTCTCTTGGGTGAAAGGCTAAATTTTTCAGTGACCCATAGTCATCTACTCCTACGACATCAAAATGACTTAGTAATAAGACAGTATCACTAACATCCTCTTGCTTAACTAATGCCGTTAATAGCTGTCTACCATCACTCAGGGGGTGTAATTGTAAATTTTCTGAATGCTTTTGAAAATATGGGTAATCGCTTAATAGGGAATGAACAAACTGAGGGAACTCAAGTTCAGCTTCACTACCTGTAATACTAGGGTAACGAACTAATGAACATAATAAATCAGTCAATTGTTGTCTAGATTTCCATTGTTCCAAATCAAAACTCCCTTTCAAATTGACTTTTTTGTTAAAATGTACCACAATCATTAAGAAAACTCTTAGTGAAAAGGTGATGCTTTTGAAAACGATTATTTTCGCGCATCGAGGTGCTAGTAAACTAGCTCCAGAAAATACAATGCCTGCATTCGATTTGGCTTATCAAATGGGTGCAGATGGAATTGAGACAGATGTACAACTGACGAAAGACCACGTTCCTGTCTTAATCCATGATGAAAATGTAAGACGAACTACAGACGGAACAGGCTTTGTTCAGGATTATACATTGGAAGAATTACAAAAGTTAGATGCAGGATCATGGTTTTCCGAACACTATGCAGGTACTACTATCATATCACTTGATCAGTTCCTAAGTTGGATTAAAGATAAAAATCTTAAAATTAATATTGAATTGAAAAATAATGTTATCGACTATAAAAACTTAGAAAAAATAGTATATGACCTTCTTAAAAAATACGACGTTCTTACAAGAACAGTTATTTCCACTTTTAATGCGGAAAGTGTTAAAAGACTGGAAGGTATAGACAAAGATTTGACAACCGCTTTTTTAACCTCAAGTAAAATTAAAGATCTTGTTGGTTATTCAAAAAATTTAGGGGCTACTGGTCTGCATATCCGCTATCGTCTGTTAAATCGTTCCATAGTCAGAAATGCGCACAGTAACAATATGTATGTAGCAACATATACAGTGAACAGACCAACTCAAATTATGCGTTGCTTTAAACTAGGTTGTCATGCTATTTTCACTGATGTACCGCATGTTGCCATTGATACACGAAAACAATTTGAAACAAAAGCTAATAAGGATAGTAATTAATGCCAATAATTTATGGATGAAGTCCTGCATTAATTAATTTACTATTATAATGCAATACACTCCACGGTATGTAACAGGAGGTTTACGTAATGAGATTAATTTTCCTAGGGACTGGGGCAGGTGTACCTAGTAAAGAACGAAACGTATCTTCTATCGCGTTAGAAATGCAACAAGAAAACGGTTCTGTTTGGCTATTTGATTGCGGGGAAGCGACCCAACACCAAATTCTCCGGACTAATATACGACCAAGAAAAATAGATAAAATTTTCATCACACATTTACACGGGGATCACATTTATGGTCTCCCTGGTTTCCTTAGCAGTCGATCATTCCAAAACGGGGAATCAGCATTAACTATATATGGCCCTAAAGGGATTAGAGAATTCGTAGAAACTAGCTTGCAAATCAGTGGAACTAGGCTCGCATATCCCCTTAATTTCGTAGAAGTGTCAGATGGAATTACCTATGAAGACGAACAATTTGTCGTTTCCTGTGCTAAATTAGATCATGGGATTATTAGTTATGGTTACCGGATTGTGGAAAAAGATTTACCAGGGCAGTTACAACCTAATAAATTAAAAGACATTGGGGTACATCCTGGACCTATTTATAAACAAATAAAAGAAATGGATCAAGTTCAATTAGAAAACGGGGAAATTTTGTATAGAAAAGATTTCATCGGGCCTGAAAAACCCGGAAGAATTGTAACGATTTTGGGGGATACGCGATATGTTCCTACTCTAGACGAATTTGTAAGAGACTCGGATGTGTTAGTTCATGAATCTACATTTGAACAGTCTCAGGAAGAATTAGCTTATAACTATTTTCATTCTACAACGAAGCAGGCTGCACTACTGGCTAAGGATGGGCAAGTTAAAAAACTCATTTTGACCCATATCTCCTCTAGATATCAGGACGATAGCAATGACCATCTAAGACAAGAAGCACAAGAAACGTTTGAAAATACGAGCATTGCTCATGACTTTTTTGAGATAGAAATCCAAGCAAAAAACTGATTTTATATATCATTAAAATCAGTTTTTCTTATTGTTTATAATCATCTAAAAAGTCTTTCTGAAAACTAGTTCGAGGTTGCTCTTGGTCATCTTCATACTTAAAAGTTTTAAAAGGATTCTCTCCGTACTTGTCAGTCAACTTATCGATTGCTTCATATAATTTTTCTTTACTAGCATCTTTTTCGTAGGTAAACAAATCAAGTTGTTGGGCTACATCCTTCTTTTCTGCGATATCTTGGACAGTAACCCCCAATAACCTAATTGCTTCCCCATTCCAGTTTTGATTAAATAGGTCGTAACTAACAGAGAAAATATCCTCTTCCTCCTCTATGTAATCGGGAAGTTTTATACTCCTAGTTATTGTCTTTCTGTTATGAAATCTGATCATCACTTGAATATTTCGACCTACCGCTTGTTTCCTCTTCAACCTTCTTGTTACATTTCGTACCAAATGCCTCATTAATTTTTTAATTTCTGATTCATCGGTTGTATCATGAGGTAACGTTTCTGAACTACCAATACTTTTAAAATCATATATAGCATCTGGGTCAACCGGACTTGGATCAATCCCGTTGGCACGATTTTGAAGACGTTCTCCATTAATTCCTAAAACTCGTTTTAACTGGTACGAATCTGCTTCTACTAGGTCTTTAATGGTAAAGATCTTTAAATTGTTTAACTTATCTGCTGTTTTTTTACCGATTCCATACATTTCTCCTACTGGTAAAGGCCATAACTTTTCATCCAGGTCTCGTTTACGCAAAATAGTAATACCCATTGGCTTTTTCATATCAGAAGCCATTTTAGCTAAGAATTTGTTTGGTGCAATCCCGATACTACAAGGTAAATCTAACTCAGACTTTATCCTCTTCTGGATAGTTTCTGCAATAAAGATTGGGGATCCTAAAGATTCACAATCTGTAATATCCATGTACCCCTCATCAATAGAAACTGGTTGAACAAAAGGGGTTATATCTGACAATATTTTAAACATTGACTTAGATGCTGATCGATAGCGTTCAAAATTAGGTCTCATTACGACAAGGTCTGGACAAAGCTTCCTAGCTTCCCATAAAGGCATAGTTGTTTTGACACCTTTTTCTCTAGCTTCATAACTACTTGTTACAATAATTCCTCGTCTTTCCTCCGGGTTGCCTGCAATAGCTAATGGTTTACCTTTAAGTTTAGGATCGTAAGCCATTTCAACAGATGCATAAAAGCTATTCATATCAACATGTAAGATAACTCTTCCTTGTTTCGGATACCATTTCGACATATTTATCTCCCTTTAGAGAACAACTGTTCCGAAAAATAATTATAGCATAGAAGGAGGCATGTACAAAGAGTTTAAACTGAAGTGAATAGTTTATAAGCCGAACTAGGAATTCAGCTCGTTAAATTAGCCAACCCTGACTGGATTGGCTAATTAACTCTTTTAGCTTGCTACTTCTTTGGCAATTGCTGTTATTAACTCAGCTACTTTTACTAATTCGGTTATTGGCATTTTTTCATTAGTTGTATGGATATCTTCATAACCTACAGCAAGATTAACTGTTGGTATGCCATGTCCAGCAATTACATTAGCGTCGCTACCACCACCGCTTTGTAAAAGTTCACTTTCCCTACCAATTCGCTTAGCAGCTTTTTTGGCAATTTCAACGACATGGTCCCCTTCTTGGTGTTTAAAACCAGGGTACATCACTTTTATTTCAACATCTACACTGCCACCCATTTGTTTCGCTGTATCTTCAAATGCTTCTTTCATTTTTTGCACTTGTGCTTCCATTTTCTCAGGGATTAATGAGCGCGCTTCAGCAAGAATTTCAACATAATCACAAACTATATTAGTTTGTTGACCACCTTGAAAACGACCTATATTAGCTGTAGTTTCCTCATCAATTCTACCAAGAGGCATTTTAGCAATAGATTTGGCTGCAATCGTAATTGCTGAGACACCTTTCTCAGGAGCAACACCGGCATGAGCGGTTTTTCCTTTCACAATAGCATTGACTTTTGCTTGAGTAGGAGCAGCTACAATTATATTACCCACACTTCCGTCACTATCCAATGCATATCCAAATTTAGCTTTAACGAGGCTCATATCTAGCTCTTTTGCTCCTACAAGACCAGACTCTTCCCCTGCAGTAATAATGAATTGAATATCCCCATGTTCCACATTTGTTTCTTTCATAACCCTAATCGCTTCGAACATACCTGCCAAGCCTGCTTTATCATCTGCACCAAGAATTGTAGTACCATCTGTTACAATATAACCATCTTTTATAGTAGGTTTAATATTTTTACCTGGAACTACAGTATCCATATGAGAGGTGAAATAGATAGGATCTACACCTTCTTTGTTTCCTTTTAATGTACAAACTAGATTACTTGCACCATGCCCTGTCTTTTCTTTACTATCATCTTCGACTACATCAAGTCCTAAATCTGTAAACTTTTTCTTCAACACTGCAGATATAGCTGCCTCTTCTTTTGTTTCTGAATCAATTTGCACTAATTCTAAAAATTCATCAATAAGCCTTTTTTCATTAACCATTTTAGGTCCTCCCTATATGTACACTTTCTATTAAACGTTAGCGAAACCGATTAATAATGTCAATCTTTTAACTTCTAATTGAACTAGCTATGAATTATCCAATTAATAGAAAGGAAACATGTCTTGTCCAAATTAATATTTCAAGGTAAAATAATAATAGCAACTTGCTTAAAGGGGGCAAAATAATGGCTGCGAAAACTAGCGTTCAACAACAACCAAAACGTAAAAAGTCAAAACGAGAAAAACGAATTAAAATAATAGTGTACATTATGATCATTGCAATGGCCTTATCTACTTTCACATATGGACTAGCTGCTTTTATTTAATTGAAACTTGACCGTTCACCCCACCAGGATCCTTCAGGGTGGGGATTAGTGATGAGAAAGAGGGACTGCGTTCTTATTAGCAGTCCCTCTTTCTCATCTAATTGCGTTCCATTCACTTGCAATCGATTGAAAGTCTTTATCCTCATCCGTTATATATATTTTAGTTCCCATAGGAATGTTGGAAAAAAGTTCTTCCACATCCTTATTCTCCATTCTTACACATCCAGCAGATGCATTCTTTCCGATAGAACTAGGATTATTTGTTCCATGCAAACCGTATATTCTTCCATCTGTATTCTCAGCATTAAAACCTATCCATCTTGTACCTAATGGGTTATCTGGTGAACCACCAGGAATATTTTTCTTACGATAATAAGGTTCAACTGCCTTAACAGTTACGGTATGCAAACCGTTCGGGGTCAATTCATTCGTAGCTCCAGTAGCAACATCGTATATCTTCTGGATTTGGTTATCGTCAACATAAGCTAATTGGTTTACTTGTTTATTGACTATGATAAATGGAGCGTTTGGTGTAGGGTTTTCTCCTAACGGCCATAAAGGTGATAAAATCACCATTAAAGAAAGAAGCGCACTTTTCATTAAACACACCTCATTTCATCCTTTTCTAGTAGTGTACCCAATAAAAGAGTGCCCATTCTTTCCTATCATGCTCGTAATTTCTGTCTTGGCGTACTGTTCTTTTTTAGCACTAAATATTGTTCAATTTCATGTAATAATCTGAACAAGTTTGCCCTAGATTCAAACTCAATTCTCGTTTTAGGTAGTTCACTCTGCTCAAATTCTCTCCTTAATTTTCTAAGAGTTTGAAGGTGAGTCATCGCTGTATTCCCTGGATGGACTGCTTCTGCTAATTCTTCTAAGAAATCAGCAATTCGATAGGACTGTTCATAAAGAACTGTCATTTGGCTTGCTAAGGGAATCATTCTTCTTAGTAATTCAAATTGTCTAGAACGCATCGCAAAATAATCCCGAAAAGAATGTTTTCCCCGTAATAGATGATTTTCAATATCTCGTAGCACCAATCTTTCGGCATCTTTAAGCAAAGTCTCCGTTTCTGTAATTTCCTTGCCATTCCAGGCTTGGTTGCCATTTCGAAGGTATGAACCAATCTCCTGTAGAATGATACGGAAATTATCTTCTACCTTCTCTTGCATCCTTTTTAAATTCGTATCTAAGCTTGGCATATATAAATTTAACACTAAGGCCACACCAATTCCTATGGTGATTATAAAAAACTCATTTAATATTAAAGACAGAGTAATGTTTTTTGAACTGTACAAATGTAATAGGATGACAGAGCTTGTAACGATTCCAGGTGATAACTGTAACGGAATTGTTGTCGGGATAAATAATAGTAACAAGATTCCAATAGCCAACGGATGGTAACCGATTAATTCAAAAATTATGAATGCAAACAACATTGATAAAACACAGGCACCAAATCGATGCCATGACGTCAAAAAAGAACTCTTTCTTGTTGGCTGAATACAAAGAAGTGTAATAATGCCCGCTGAGACATAATTATCTAGCTGCATTAGTTCTGCTATCCAAATAGCAAGTGGTGTGCCAATTGCCGTTTTAAGTGTACGATACCCTATTTTCATGAAGAGAACTCCTATCATCCAAGTGGTATTAATTTAGCTCCTTTATAACAATTATTGTATCTGACACATTTCCTATAGACTCTCCAGTTAGAAATAAGATAGGCGATATAACGAAGCGAATTCTTTTGGTTTTTCTAACTTCGCGACGTTAGCTGCCCTCTAACGAAGTGAATTTTTTTGGTTTTTCTTATTTCGCGACGTAAGGAGCCCTCTAACGAAGCGAATTCTTTTGGTTTTTCTATTTTCACGACGTAAGGAGCCCTCTAACAAAGCGAATTCTTATAGTTCCTCTAATTTCGCGACGTTAGCTACCCTCTAACGAAGCGATTTCTTTTGGTTTTTCTATTTTCACGACGTAAGGAGCCCTCTAACGAAGCGAATTCTTTTAGTTTTTCTTATTTCGCGACGTAAGGAGCTCTGTAA
>NZ_JACLZI010000044.1 GCF_014280935.1 Aquibacillus kalidii | reverse complement strand
ATAGGTCCAGTATCCCCAGTAGGTCCGGTAGGTCCGATAGGTCCAGTATCCCCAGTGGGTCCGGTAGGTCCGATAGGTCCAGTATCCCCAGTAGGCCCAGTAGGCCCGGTAGGCCCAGCAGGTCCGGTACCGCCAGTAGGTCCAGCAGGTCCGGTACCGCCAGTAGGTCCAGCAGGTCCGGTAGGCCCAGTAGGTCCCATTGCACCTGTCATTTCGACAGGCCTTGTACATACATTTATTTTATTATCTTTTTGCTTTACATTGCATCTGCAATTTTTATGCGCATATTCTCGGTGTTTTTTGCTGTTGCTTTTACAATCCTTATGTCCACATTTCCGACACTTTTTGTTTCTATATTTACAATCTTTACTTCTACATTCTCGAAATTTTTTATAGTCTTCATATTGTCCTTTTGATTGGCTCTTTTTTCTACGCAAATTATCAACCCCTTTCATTGTAATTACTCTTATATTCTATGAGATATGCTATAAATGAGAGTGGGGGAATTTATTATAAAAGTACTTATTTTGGAAAAAAGGGCAGCCTTTTTAGTAATGTGAAAATTGCCCATTTCACGTATTGTCATTGGAAAGGGATTAACCAGGCGAAAAAGAATTCCAATATCTATAATTAAAAAGTCTTTTATTAGGGACTTTTTAATTTGAATGAATAAAAATATGAACGAATGTAACAAAATTATTGGATTGAGCTCTTAGGTATGCTTTGGTTATAAAGGAGGTCATTCCCCATGCGAGCGTATACGAAGGATAGCCACCACACCTACGCCTAAGAGGAAGTTGCCCCTTGCTGTTATGGTTGATAAGAGAGAGGGACTGATCCCATAAAATCCACTTATAGACTTTTGCCAGTTTACATATGTTGTATGACTGTATCCTTTATATTAAAAATATAAAAAGAAAAAGATAAGCCTTTTGCTATTTATGTTACTTTATTCCATTAGTTGAATTCTGGCAATTGGGGAAATTGGTTAATCAAGTGGAAATAATACCACAATGTAGGAATACACAATCACAATAGGTGGTTAACCCAAACTAATCGTCTTTTTTCTTACATCGAATGGGAAATGCCAAGAGTTAATTGCTGTTGTATCAGGGTATTTATCAAAGTGTTATTAGAGGAGGTTCATCCTGACCTTGAAGATAAATGTATTGAGTATTTTTTATTAAATAGGAAATGCTATCATAACAAGAATAATGTAAAGGATGACCTTATAACTTATGATTTCCAAAAGGCACTTAGTCTTTAATTTCGTACTTATTTTTTTACCCTGGACCACTGTCTTTTTTTTAAAGAAATATAATTTCAAACGATTTTCATTAGCAGGGATGTTTATTGCCATTTTAGAGTTATTCTATCAGGTAATTGGGCAAAAGCGTAATTGGTGGGTGTTTTATGATAAGCCAAAATCATTTGTTAGGGATGTACTTCCGTTTGCTATAGGCCCGTATATGCCAATATCTATGTGGTTACTCAAGTTATCTTTTGGGAATGTTAAAAAATTTTTAGTATTAAACATAATTGCAGATAGTCTTTTTGCATTTCCAGGTGTTCAATTATTAAAGAAAATAAAAATAGCAAATTTGGATAGCTTAAGTCGAATTCAATTTTTCTTTTATTTATTCCATAAAGCTTTTATCCTTTATGGTGTACAATACTTAGTTGAGAGAATTAAAAATACTAGAATAAAGCAAGACTAAGATGAAAAATTAAAAATAACTCCGCGTAGATCAAAGGATTGATGTGAAAACTAGGAACAATTAGAGACAAACTTTAATTTGTTATAAGGACATCACTTTTTCGTGATTTTGGTAATGTCCTTATATCTACTATACATAATTTTGGCTAAAAGTTAGCCTGTGCAAGTTGATTTTGGAATATTCCATGTCTTGTTTTCTACTCATCCTCTAATATAACTTCATGTCTTGATTTTAATGGATTCCACCCCTTTAGATATAAAAATATATTTGCTTTACTATTCAAACAAGCATACCGAAATCTCTTAGACTTGTTTATTAGTGACATTAAAAATGTAAGAAAACATAATAAGCTTTATAATATAATTAGATATTTTTTATGTAAATAAGTGGGGGAACAATATGGGATTCAAGATAGTTATAGATAAAATGTATACAGAAGACTGGGATGAAGTTCGTGGCATCTATCTTGATGGAATAGCTACGGGAAATGCTACATTTCAAAAAGAAGCGCCAACTTGGGAACAATGGGATAACGCTCATGTACCAGAGTGTCGTTTAGTTGCACGGATAGCAGGGCAAGTTGTTGGATGGGCTGCTTTAAGTCCTGTTTCAAGTCGGTGTGTCTACTCAGGTGTTGGTGAAGTTAGTGTGTATGTTAGCCAATGGAGAAGTGGAAAAGGGATAGGTAGTCTACTATTAAATTCATTAATTAAAATTAGTGAGCAAAATGATTTCTGGACATTACAGTCAGGGGTCTTCCCAGAAAATAAGGGAAGTCTCCAATTACATAAAAAGTGTGGTTTTAGAGAAGTTGGGAGAAGGGAAAGGATAGGGAAAATGGATGGTAAATGGCGTGACACTATCTTGTTAGAGAGAAGGAGTAACAAAGTCGGTGTTAAGTAGAAGTTAACATTTTTACAAGAGTACAGAGTGGGAAGAAACAACACTGTCACCTTTAATATATTTGGAGGACTAATAAAAATTCCTTGATCTGCAATTAAGCCAGATCAAGGAGTTGTTTGTACGCTACTAAGATTCCTACAACGTATATCTTCTTAATAAATTACTTAATTCCTGGTTCAATTCTGTTAATTGTTCGGCAGATGTAGCTACGTTAGCGATCGCGCTAATTTGCTCATCGATGGAAGAAGTGATCTCTTGTACAGATGCGGCTGTCTGTTCTGACACACTAGACGCACTTTCGATTCCTTCGCTCATCTGTCTATTATAAGAGGTTATAATTCCCATTTCCTTATTAACAGTTTGTAATGCTTCGGCAATTTGCTTAACGGAAGCAGACATTTCCGTAAATTTATTTTCTGTTTTGCGTACATCATCATTTAATCCTTCAGCTGTCTTCATCGTGCCTTCTACCGTTTCAACTGTTTTAGTGGTTTCTGTCACTATTGCAGAAACTACCCCTTGTACTTGATGCGTTGCTTCTTTCGATTGTTCTGCTAACTTCCTTATCTCATCAGCAACTACGGAGAAACCTTTACCGTATTCACCTGCTCTTGCTGCTTCAATACTTGCATTTAGAGCTAATAAGTTTGTCTCTTCGGCAATGGTTTCAATAGTTTCCATCACTTGTGTAATTTGTTTTGTTTTGTTATTTAAGTTTTTGATTTCATCACTAATTTCTTGCGAAGCTGCTAATGAATTAGCATTTGATTGCTGCAATTGCTGAACAATTTCGATTCCTTCTAGTGAAACTACCTCAGTCTGCTTCGTAATGTCTTGCATGGTTTTACTTTGCTTTTCCAGGTTTTCTATAGAATTAGTTAACAATTCAACTCTTTGGTTTATTTCTTCCAAATCATTTGCTTGTTCCTGTGTACCTGTCGCAATTTCAGATATGGCTACACCAACCTCTTCGCTACTAGCGGATGTCTCTTCTGATATTGCAGATAAATTATTCGCTGAATCTAGTAAATGGTTACTAGTATTCTTAACATTTTCGATTAAAGTTCTTAATTGTCGTGACATTTTATTAAATGCACCTGCTAATTGGCCAATTTCATCACTTGATTCAGGCAAATTAGTTACTTGAACATGTCCTTCAGAGATTTGTGTTGATGCTTCTGCAACCTCTTTTAACAGTTTTACTTTTTTACGAATAGCTAAGTAAAATACAAGTGAACTAATGATGATGATTGCTGCAGTTGCTGAAAAAACAATATATTTTAAAATGTTTAATTCCTCAAAAAGTTCTTCTTGGAAAACTGCTATACCAATTGTCCAACCCCAAGGCTCAAAATATTCTGTATAGGCTGTTTTATCTTTAAATGACCCATCGGCTTGTTGATCAGAATAAACTACATAATGATTTGCTTCATTACTGGCTTTACTTCCTTCCACAATACGCTCACGATTACTTCTGTTTTGTTCATCTGCTGGAGCTCCACCTATTTTTGATGGGTGAATCTGTAATACTAAATCCGCATCATAGGCTAAAATATAGCCATTGTCTTTATAGGTGAAATTCGACTTTTGATAATCGTATTCACCATTTGCATCTGCTGGCCCGTTGAGAATAAGCCTAGCTTTCTCTTTTCCTTCTTCTAGTGTTAGTTCACCACGTTCAACCTGTTCATTTATCAGTTCTAGTGTAGTGTACGCACCTTTCACAATACTTTGTAGATCACGTTCTCCTGCATTTAGGAGCTGATTTTTCGCAACAAAATAACTTGTTGAACCAATAATCCCACCTGTTGCAATAATGAGCATTGTAATTAAAAGCATTAATTTACTAGAGATACTCGCTAATTGAAACTTCCCCTTTTTCATTTGCTTCCCCCCAAATTCACGTTATAGTCTATAGTCATTATATCGACAAAATTCTACATGATTGAATATTATCTGTGCAATAATTTATCTGATAAATTACCTTTTTCATATTAAGATAATTTGTTCATAAAAAATTGGATAATTATGATAAAGTAAAAGTGTCAACTTATTGCTAAAAAACACATGAAATTCTATATTCAAAGGAGAAAGTGACTATGCCAGAACCTAATAAAGATTCCTTTCACGGTAGAAATCGAGATGGAAAAATGGCAACTATTTTTGGAATAACTTTCTTTATACTATTGGTAATATGTTTTGTATTGGGACTTTATTTTTTTGGAATAGTAGGAGTTTTCGAATTGCTCGGTGTTCAGTATAAGTCTATCTGGTCATTATTTATTTTTGTATTCAGTTTTTTTATACTCGGGATCTTTGTTGAATTATTTACCAAAGTGTTCTATGAGCTCTCTACCCGAAACATAAACGGTATAGCAACGTTGTTTTTCATTCGTATCAGCTTTGAAAGTGCATCGAACTGGCTAGTACTTTTTATGGTGGATGAATTTATGAGCAGTATCATACTATCTTTGAGAATAGAGATTATAATTGCATTGTTGATTGCTCTAGTGGAAATTGCTATAGACGATACTAAGGAATAACTTACGTGTTTTGATGTTCTTCGTATATTAGAGTAAGTTCTTAAAAATCTTTGTAAAATAGATAAACATAGCTGTCTTGTTTATAATTCTAGCTTACATAAATATGGGTGGAGGAGAAACTAGATATGTATTTTAGAACAGAATTAAAGGTGCTACCTATTTCGGAATTGGGAAGTTACTAACGAAAAGCTTGTGAAAAAAGTTTCGCAAATCACTTAATAGTGGAAGAAAAAAGGAAAATTTATTTAGAACATTTTTTGTGACAGCTGTAGTTGGGGAGCTATAAATCATGCTGATAAGGATGAGGCGAAAGAATACGTTCAATCCAAGCATATTTAGTTGATTGTTTAAGGAAAGAAGAATTGCCGTATCGTGGTTCACATATATATTATGGTGGTATCTATGTGATGGATTGGTAGCAAAACTGGACTTTTATGATGACCATTGTGGCCCATGTTTTATAAGTCGTGTAGATAAAGTGTCCTCAGATTAGGTAAACTTTTTTGAGGAACTAAGTAAAAATGTAAAGCTTGTTTTTAAGGAAGGAGCTAAGAATATCCATTCCTAGCCCCTAAAGTTGATTGCCTAGTGGTGCTTATGGTGACTATTAGAAGTATTATCAAGTTCTACCTCATCGTTCAATTTTGGTACAAAGTCTCCGACAGTAAATTGTTTAGTTGGCATAACAGAGGAATTATTAAAGCTTGCTGAAACCTTAAGGAGATAGAGACCGTTTCGATCAAAGGTAGTTTCTACCCCATATCTCCCATTTCCCCAGTTTTCAGCGCTTAGTTCTGTGATAACATCTTGCTCATCTTTATTCCAAATAGTAAACATAACAGTTTCAAGACTATCGACTGCCTGTCCATTACAGGTTAGAGATATCTCAAGTCTAGTATTTTGGTTAGGTTCAATTGATTCCGGAACAAGAATGTCTATTTCAAGTGGTGTTTCTTTGGAATAATGGTCTTCTGCATCTTCTTGGACGACTTTTGTTGAACACCCAAATAATAGTATAGATAGCAGTATGATAGATCCAATACGAAAGTATCTCATTTAATAAGTTTTTCCCCTTTTTAAGACTATGCTTGGAATAAATGCTTAAGTCGTGGTATTCGCTGTATGATAAGCCAATCGATTATCCATAGCATAAGAACGGAAAGCCCGAATAACGGGAAGAGTATTCCAAATATAACAAGGATAATGAATAGTTTTTTGATTTTTAATACACTAGTAGATTTCGGTGCGCCAAAATGGCCATCTGGCTTGCGCTTCCACCAAAGCACGATACCGCTGATTACTAAAACAACAATGCCCACACAGACAACTAGCCCAATAATTTGATTGGGTAATCCGTATTCTAACCCCTTATGAACTGTGATCCCCCATGCCATTGCTTTTCCAATCGGTTGATAATCGTTATAGCGATAGTCAGCTAATATTGCACCTGTGTACTGATCGATATGGAGTGTTGCTTCGTCTTTCGCTTTTGGGGGAAAGACTGATATGGAATAGACACCCTCTGGAGTTCGTGGGTAAATAACCTCATACGTAGGATAAATATTTTCCTTGTCCGTAATTGTAATAACGTCGTCTATACTTAAGGGAAGATAGCTTTGTTGATCAGATGAAGGTACTTCTAGGTTTTGTGCTGCCCATGGAACATCAGCAATTTCCTTCGTTTGAATGCTAGAAGAAGGCGCACTTCCTACCCAAATAGAAGGTGGATATCCTAGTCCATTATTCGTCATTAATGTTTGTACCTTTGTACCCCAGAATCCCGACCACAGCAGTCCAGTTATAACAAGAAAAGTAATCGCTACAGACAACCAAAATCCTGGTATTGCATGAAGATCTCTTATTAGAATGCGCTTGCCGGATTTGAACCGGGGAAGAATAGTGCCGAAAATCTTGAATTTAGTTTTTGGCATCCATATATACATTCCTGTTAAAATCAATATTAGTGTCCAACAGGCGACTAATTCTACGATTCGATCCCCGAATGTACCTAGCATTAACTC
This sequence comes from Aquibacillus kalidii, assembly GCF_014280935.1. Taxonomy (GTDB): domain Bacteria; phylum Bacillota; class Bacilli; order Bacillales; family Amphibacillaceae; genus Aquibacillus_D; species Aquibacillus_D kalidii. Next base: position 128,013 of record NZ_JACLZI010000044.1, on the reverse strand, counting down.
ACCATGGAATTCTTCGATTCGGTCAATAATTCGATGTTGATCGTTTAGTTCCCCAACAATTTCGGCAGTATAGGGATTTACAAAGATTGTTAAATAATTCCCATTATTATTAACCTTTACTTCAGCAGAACGTGTAGTTCCTTCACCAGGTCTATACCGTGTAATTTCTGCCTCAGGGTATTCTTTCTGTACTGCTGCGATATGAGTGGAAGGAGGGAGCTTTTCCTCTTGTTCAACGACATTAAGATAGTCGTCGTATAGAAATTGTTCAATCTGTGGCTTAAATAAATAGATTGATCCTGTAATGGCAAGCATGATCAAAAACGGCGCTATGACAATTCCACCATACATATGCCAACGCCAAATGATTTGAGAAATAGAACGTCTAGGTCTCTTTTCGACTTCCTTATTGTGTTTGTTCAATAGTTAGTTTCTCCTCTTGATAGTTTTTCAAATTTATTAAAATCACTTTATTCTAGCAATATAAATCCTAAAAAACTATGGATATATTTAAAACTTTATCAACTTATAAGTAGAAATATTTTATCTAAACAATGCTATAACTAAATTCGTACAATTAGTAAGATTTTTCTTGCAGTCTTTCTGACAAACACAGTGAAAAAAGTTATAATCCTTCTATTAGGTTAAAATTATTTAAAAGTGAGGTGTATACCTTGAACAAAATCGATATGAATGATAAAAAATATACGATGAAAACTGCAAATAGGGAAGCGCTTATTGGGATTGGTCTAGTCATTTTTCATTTTATATGGTGGTTTACATTTGCTTATGGATTTGGAAGCCGTGACGTTTCTGACTACAAGTATATTTTCGGTTTGCCAGCATGGTTTTTCTATAGTTGTATTGTAGGTGTAATCGTCATTTCTGTATTAGTCTACATAGTGGTCAAATTCTTTTTCGAAGAGGTATCATTGGATCTAGAGGAGCTTGAAAAGAAATGAATTGGGAAGCATCAGTTACATTATTTGGTACGATCGCACTTATATTTTTAATAGGATTAACGATAAGTCGGAGAGAAAAGGCAAGCGAATCATTTGTACAGGATTACTTTTTAGGTGGCCGTAGCCTGGGTGGTTTCGTGTTAGCTATGACGATGACAGCTACATATGGAAGTGCAAGTAGTTTTATTGGTGGTCCAGGAGTTGCCTATAACGAAGGATTAGGTTGGGTATTGCTGTCTCTGATACAAGTTGCGACTGGGTATTTTACTTTAATGATTTTAGGGAAAAAGTTCGCGATTGTGACGCGTCAATATAGCGCCATTACGTTGGTAGACTTTTTGAAAGAACGTTATCAGTCAAAATGGGTTGTTTTATTATCTTCCTTTAGTATTATCGTGTTTTTATTTTCTACGATGGCTGCCCAGTGGATTGGTGGAGGTAGGTTGATAGAATCGCTAACTGGATTATCCTATCATTCAGCTTTATTTATTTTTGTCATAACTGTATTGATTTATGTTACTTTAGGTGGTTTTCGTGCGGTTACAATTACCGATGCTATTCAAGGTAGTATCATGTTAATAGGGACCATCATTCTACTAGTTGCAGTTATAATAGCAGGAGGTGGGATACCTTCTATTATTTCTGATTTACAACAAGTCAATCCAAACCTAATCACTCCTTATGGTGCAGATGGGTCATTAACGCCAGCCTATGTATCATCATACTGGGTATTAGTTGGAGTCGGTGTAGTTGCCTTACCGCAGATTGCCGTTCGAGCGATGTCGTATAAAAGTGCAGCAGCTTTGCACAGGGCAATTATTATTGGAACGATCGTAGTCGCTGTGATTATGTTAAACATGCATCTAATTGGTGTTTTTGCTAGAGCTATTTTGCCAGGAATTGAAGTTGGAGACAGAGTGATGCCGTTAATCGCACTAGAAGTCTTGCCTCCATGGTTGGCAGGCTTTGTATTAGCGGCCCCATTAGCAGCCATTATGTCTACGGTCGATTCCTTATTGTTATTAGTAAGTTCTACTATTGTAAAAGATATTTATATTAATTACGTGAATCCCAATCCATCCCGAAAAAAAGTACAACGAATAAGTATGGGAGTAACTGCCGTTTTAGGTATCATTGTTTTTCTGATGGCAGTAAACCCACCTGATTTGATTATCTGGCTCAACCTTTTTGCTATTGGGGGATTAGAGGCAACCTTTATTTGGCCAATCATTATGGGGATTTATTGGAGAAAAGGAAACAAGTATGGAGCAATAGCGTCCATGATAGCTGGAATTGCTTCCTATATCGTATTCCAATCATTCTACCCACAACCATTAGGAATGCATTCAGTTGTGACCTCTATTATTCTATCATTGATTGCTTATGTAGGGGTTAGCTTAAGTACAAATTATAAATATTTAGGGAACTAATGCCTTAAAAATAGTGTTTAATTTAGGTATGAGTATAATGAAGAGTATGTTTTAGACAAGTCACTTTTGAATGACATGATCCTGATGTAAATTCTCTTCTGACAAAAAACAAATGTGTTAAAATCTATATGTTCAAAAATAATTAACCTATGCTATTCACAAAATTAAAGTGAAAATGAAAGTTATAGAAGATAAATAGGAGTGTTTTGTGTTGCGGTGTAATTGTGATAATAAAGAAACATTTCAGTTGAAGCTTGAAGGTGATGTGGATACAGACCCGATTTGGTGTGGGGAATGTGGAGTTAATATCACTTTACAAGAACTGCCTATATCAAGGGAATTAAAAGCAGAACTAGTGGAATGGGTAATGATCTACGATGAATGGATCGACTGGAGTAAAGACAGGTTACGTCCTAACGGTATTGAATTGGAGGAAAAGCATAATAAACTTGGTCAACAACTTACGGAGAAGTTAAAGCAAGAACTAGGTGCTAAGTATAAGGTCGCATTTGCACCTTCTTTGTCAGCGAGAATGTATGTTGGTTTAGATTTCTAATTATCCGAGAGTATTATACGAAATAACGTTCGTTCCTAAACAAGGCGCTAACCAAAAGGATTAGCGTTCTTTCATGACGAGTTAGTGTTTAAATAAGTAATGCACACATTCAATGTAGTGTCCTAGTATAGTTTGTAATACAAGGATATTAATATCAACCATGCAGATCGAATCTCGGTAAAAGTGTACTTCTTATAATAGAGGTACACTTTTTTGTGCCAAGTAATAGAAGCAATGTACGGACTATAAATAATTCATGGAATAAACAACCTGAAACTAAGTACGTTTCCTTAACAGGTGCATACGATATTTTATAAACGATGGAGAGGTTGAGGGAAATGAATTATCCTTATACGTATTATTATCAATATCCTTACTGTGGTAATTTTCCAAATCACTATCATGGAAATTATGCTTTATATCGCACCGATGACCATGAGATAGATTACGCAAACAGATTTGGGTATCCTAGCTATACGAATCTTGGTGGCAGTAATCTGTTAACAGACTATGGTCCAAATCCTTTTGTCATCAATATTAATAAAGCAACAAAACAAAACAGTACGTATAGAACGGCTTTGTGGACAGGAAGTCACTTTCAAGTTACTTTAATGAGTATTGGTATTGGAGAAGATATTGGTTTGGAGATGCATCCTAATGTGGATCAGTTTCTTCGTATTGAACAAGGGCAAGGGATTGTAAAAATGGGGAAAAGGAGAGATGGACTTACCTTTGAGAAAAGGGTTTATGATGATTCAGCTATTATCATTCCTGCTGGTACTTGGCATAACTTGATTAATACAGGGAATGCGCCACTAAAACTTTATTCTATCTATGCACCGCCTAACCACCCATTTGGTACTGTTCATCCAACCAAAGCTGATGCAGTGGAAGCGGAGTAAAGCTTACCTGTATCCAGTTTAGAGGAATGTGTGACATAGATTTTTTTGATGATAGATAAAGAATTTATGTCAACACACTTTACTTTTTTCAAGTGGATGGATGTCTCATAACAAGACAAATGACAGCAAGCGGTGCTTTAATTAGCTGCCCTATTTTTTGACACCATAAATAAGTATGGTGATTCCTAGTGCAATCCATAAAAACTTACTAAGGGACATCTTGTCAGTAAGTCCAATCAGCCCAATCGTTGTTGTTAGAATGAGGATTATGGGACCAACTATAGCAAGAGAACTATTAATAATTAGTGCTTTTTCAATTTCATTGTATTTTAAGATTAAAAATGCGGCTAGGATTTCTATACATCCTGATAATATTCTAAATGATGCGATAATGAGAACTGTTTTTTCTAATAGTGAAGACATGATTCCCCTCCTGTAAAGTACATGTCCCATTTATATGACCATATTTTTTATATCAGTACAGTATTTTACAAATCAGAAAATGGAGGGGAAGTATTACAATTTATTATTTTTTTCTAACATTACGCATTACGAAGCCACTTTTAGGTAGAGTTGGCATTTGATCTAAACTGAAACTAAAATCCTGATTGGGAACTTCAAAATAAATTTTGTTTACTAGAAATTTAATAGCAACCTTCATCACTTCAACCGTTACGCCTTCTCCAGGGCAACGGTGTCCTTTTGATGGATCACCGCCACCCTGTGGTATAAAATCAAATAGCCCACCTTGCCACTTTGCAAATCTACGAGGGTTAAAAGTATTTGGACTATCCCATAAACGAGGATCATGATTCGTACCATATAAATCGAGCATAACAAGTGTCCCTTTATTAAATTGGCAGTTTTTCCATGTGAAATCATGTTTTACTTTAGCACCTACAAATGGACCAAATGGATAGAAACGACGAACTTCATGAATAAACATTTCCAAATAATCTTTTCCTTCGGCTTTAATCTTTTCCTTTTCTTCTGTATATTCATGTAGTGCTAAAGCGGAAAAGGTAATAAAGGTTGCGTTAGCCACAATTGGTCTTAATACGTTAATAAGTTCTACTGCTGCCATCTGATCATCTAAGTGTGTTTCATCTTGCTGTTTATAAAAGGCCATTTCATATAGCGCAGTCCCTTTGGTGGCTTCTGTTTTTCCAGAGCGTACCTCTGAAATAATTCCTCTAATCCAATTTTCGACTCGGTTACGGGCTCGTCGACCTTCCCAGTGCTCTGGTCCAATTGTGCCAAAGGAGTAAATCATGGAAATGAAATCTTCAGCTCGTTCCTCCACCTCTGTTGTAGGTAACGGGACACCTGCCCATTCACAGGCAGCAGTGCATAGTACCTTTTTTACTTCATTAAATAGATTTATTTCGTAATCTAATTCCCATTTTTCTAGAGCAATATGAAGATATTTGTCCGTAAGATTCGCAAGCTTCTGTTGATGATCAGGAGTTAATAGTGACATAAAAAGAAGTTTTCGATGAAAGTGGGCATCATTATCCATCGTTTGAATGGCATTCTTACCAAACAGTGTTTGTTGTAATCTTTTTGGCGCAGCTTTTTTTCGTTGAAACTTGTCTGTATCATAAAATATCTCTGCAGCTTCTTTTCCTCTCATGCAAATGGCTTGTTGTCCGAGGATACGTGCTATAAAGATATCTGATTTATATCTATCAACTCTGTTATCTATAAATAAGTAGCCTTCCTGCAATAGAGCTGGAGTATTATCCAAACTTTTATCATGTGGAATCTGTTGATTGGTTGACATGTTTAATTCTCCTTTATTTCATTTATTGATGATAGTGGCACAAGTAATAGTTGAGCTAGGTTGTTTTCTTTTTCCGTTTCGAATTAGTTAAGGCTAAGACCCCTAATCCAACTAGTGTGAAGGATAGAAGCGGATGCTTACTGGCTTTTACATACAAACTTCTGGATCGGATCCACCCTTCATTGGTACCTCTTTCGTGCAATCCATACCCAGGATGATATAAACCATTATCTTTATTTGGAGTAGAAGGTCTATTAGCATATTGGGTCGGAGGAATTAAAAGTTCCATTAATCTATCTGTAAATCTAGGTAGAAGTGTTCCGAGCAGTTCAACAATTTTTGCCTGCGAGCCAACAAACATATCCCTTTTCGGATGCTCAGCTGCGTAAAGAATTGCTTCAGCAACAGCTTGTGGTGGATAAATCATACCTTTATGAACGGGATGTTTGTCCAAGTAATTTGTCGCGTGCTCATTATATGGCGTATCAATTCTGCCAGGATGAATGAGCGTGACGGAAACAGGTTCTTTTTCTTTTTCTAATTCCATTCTTAAGCTTTCCGTCCATCCATGTACAGCAAATTTAGAAGGAGCGTAGGTTGATTGAATAAGTGTTCCCCTGTCTCCAAACAAGCTCCCAACATTAATAAGGGCACCGGGAATTCCTCTTTCTCTAAAGTGCTTAACTGCAACTCTACTCCCGTATACGACACCCCAATAATTTGTGTCGTGCATCCGTTTCATGTCATCAATATGTACATCCATGGCGTAACCGAAAATCGCAACCCCTGCATTATTGACCCAAGTGTCAAATGTTCCAAATTCTTTAATCGCAGTTTCGGCAACAAGGTTTACATCTTCTTCCTTCCCGACATCAGCTTTTACATAGGTAGCTTGATAACCTTTATTTGAAAATTCCTTAACTAATTGATTTAATGCCTCTTCATTACGTGCTGCTAAAACAACCTTCGCTCCTTTTGAAACTGCCATCCTTGCGGTTACTAGACCAATTCCACTTGTTGCTCCAGTAATGACGATTACTTGGTCTTTTAAGGGCTTTAATGTTAACTTCTTAGACTCTAAGGGATCCTTGTTGCTTAGCTTTACGTTAAACCTCCCATTTAAAGCGATAACTTTATCGTAATAGTCAGTGCTTTTATTAATCGTTAAATCTTCCAATGTGTGCCCTCCTTAACTTGGTATACAGCAAAAATATACTTTATATAGATAGGATTGCTTTAATGTACGAATAGTATTTATTAGTTTTAAAAAAACTTTGATAATTTAGAAGGAAAGGAAGAAATTTGCATAATTTTAGCTGATACGTTGCGGTATTTGTGATGGGAAGGAAATAAGTGCACGAATCGAGCTGACCCGTTGCGGTATTTGTGGTGGGAAGGAAATAAGTGCACGAATGGAGCTGATACGTTGCGGTATTTGTGGTGGGAAGGAAATACCTGCACGAATGGAGCTGATACGTTGCGGTATTTGGGATAGGAAGGAAATACCTGCACTAATGGAGTTGATTCGTTGCGGTATTAGGGGTGGGAAGGAAATAGCTGTCCTAATGGAGCTGCTACGTTGCGGTATTTGGGATAGGAAGGAAATACCTGCACTAATGGAGTTGATTCGTTGCGGTATTAGGGATGGGAAGGAAATACCTGCACTAATGGAGTTGATTCGTTGCGGTATTAGGGATGGGAAGGAAATACCTGCACTAATGGAGTTGATTCGTTACGATTTTCAAATGGAAAAAATTAGATGCCTTAATCAATATTTTTTATAGTGTCTAAGCCGAAGTATAGATTTTCAGGATATCTTAAAAAGGAATTACAGGAATAAAGTTAGGTATTTAAAAAAAGAGGTTTCTAAAATAAATAAATTATGTGAAAAGAATAATTATAAAAAGATTGTCTATTGGATATTGTCTTTGTCAATATAAATTAGCAAAGTGGATGAAGTATATGCACGAGAAGCGAAGACTATAAAGAAGAAATATAAAAAAAGAACCAGACTCACAAGTCGGGTTCTTTTAGATAACGTATATAAATTATAAACTTATTATGACAATCTCATTTTAAAGTCTTGATAACCGAATTCTTTAACAATACGACAATCGCCATCTTTATCTTGGATAGCAATAGCAGGTAATGCCATGCCATTAAACGTTGTATTTTTTACCATAGAATAAATTGCCATGTCACCAAACACTAATCTGTCGCCACTTTTTAATGGTTGATCAAAAGAATAATCTCCGATCGTATCTCCTGCCAAGCATGTTTGTCCACCGAGTCGGTACGTAAAGGCCTTTTCCCCAACTTCACCTGATCCAAATAGTGGAGGACGATAAGGCATTTCTAATACATCAGGCATATGACAAGATGCCGAAGTATCTAATATGGCAATATCCATTTTGTTTTGCAGTGTGTCAAGCACAGTCGTAACAAGATAACCAGCATTAAGTGCAACAGCTTCACCTGGTTCAAGGTACACTTCTAAACCATAGTTATCCTGCATTCTCTTAATACAAGCTTCTAGAAGAGGAATATCATAGTCATCTCTAGTAATATGATGACCACCACCAAAATTAATCCATTCCATCTGTGGTAACCATGTCCCAAAATTATCTTCCACAGCCTTGAGCGTTTTATCTAAGTCATCAGAGTTTTGCTGACATAGTGTATGGAAATGTAAACCTGACACACCTTCAAGTAGTTCAGGACGGAAATTTTCTAATGTTACACCGAACCGAGATCCTGGTGAACACGGATCATAGATTTCATGTCCTTCTTGTGTGGAGCATTCAGGATTAATACGTAAGCCAACTTTTTTCCCTGCCTGCAGAACTTTATCTTTAAACTTTTCTAACTGTGAGAAGGAGTTAAAAATAATATGGTCACATATAGAAATAATTTCATCAATTTCATCATCACGATAGGCAGGGGAAAAGATGTGATTTTCTTTTCCCATTTCCTCGTGACCTAACCGTGCTTCGTAAAGACCGCTAGCTGTAGTCCCACTTAAGTATTCTCCGATTAGGGGATACATAGCGTACATGGAAAATGCTTTTTGTGCTAGAACAATTTTAGATCCTGTTCGTTCCATAACACCGTGAAGGATTTTTAAATTCTTTACAAGAAGACCTTCATCAACTACATAACTTGGAGTTGGTAATTCGTCGAAACGCATCTTAACGAACGTACTCCGGATCTTCTTTTTTGATAGGCTCAGCATCTACAAGCTTAGGATCGAAGCTTTCTTGCCAAGGTAATCCCCATTTATTTAGTGCTTCCATGAATGGATCTGGATCAAATTCCTCAATGTTGTACACGCCAGGCTTGTTCCATGTTCCATTCATCATTAACATTGCGCCAATCATGGCAGGTACTCCAGTTGTATAAGAAACTGCTTGGGAACCAACTTCTCTATAGCACGCTTCGTGGTCACATACATTGTAGACATAATAGGTTTTCTCTTTACCGTCTTTTTTACCAGTGAAGATACAACCAATGTTTGTTTTCCCTTTTGTACGTGGTCCAAGAGATGCTGGGTCTGGTAATACTGCTTTCAAGAATTGAAGTGGAATGATTTCTTTTCCTTCAAATTCAATTGGTTCAATGGAAGTCATCCCAACGTTTTCCAAACATTTTAGGTGTGTTAGGTAACTTTCACCAAATGTCATGAAGAAACGGATACGCTTAAGGCCAGGAATATTTACAGCTAGTGATTCTAGTTCTTCATGGTAAAGCAAGTACATGTCCTTTTCACCAATTTCAGGGAAATCATATACACGTTTAATTTCCATTGGTTCTGTCTCTACCCATTCACCATTTTCCCAGTATCTTCCGTTAGCTGAAACTTCACGGATGTTAATTTCAGGGTTGAAATTAGTTGCAAATGGATAACCATGGTCACCAGCATTACAGTCTAAAATATCAATGTACTCAATTTCATCAAAGTGATGCTTTAGTGCATGTGCAGAGAATACGCCAGTTACACCGGGATCGAATCCACTACCGAGAAGGGCAGTAATTCCTGCTTTTTCAAAACGTTCGCGGTATTCCCATTGCCATTTATATTCGAATTTTGCTGTGTCTTCGGGCTCATAGTTTGCAGTGTCTAAGTAGTTAGTTTTAGTTGCAAGGCAAGCATCCATGATTGTTAAATCTTGGTATGGTAATGCCAAGTTCATTACGATATCTGGTTTAACTTCTTCGATTAATGCAATAAGCTCGTCCACATTATTTGCATCAACTTGTGCAGTTGTAATTTTAGTTTTACCACCATCTAATTTTGCTTTTAAATCGTCACATTTAGATTTTGTACGACTAGCGATACAAATTTCCTCAAATACCTCACTATTTTGAACACATTTGTGGATAGCTACTGATGCTACTCCACCACAACCTATAACAAGTGCTTTTCCCATCTTCATGTCTCCTATCTAAATTGACTTATACTGTTCCGTACATCCATTTGTCGTTTCAATTAGTTTAAATTGTCTACCTGGATTACTATTGTTATACACAATTGAAAAAAATAACAACAAAAAAACAAGTGAAAAACGCCTACTGCGCACTACACTTGTTAGATATAATCATTAATATAAAAAAGCATAAATATATTTAAGATAAAAGTCAAATTTACTTTTACCAGAAAAGTCCTAGGACAATATTATAGAAAGCTCTTTAATATCAATATATATCATTTTAGGATCAGAGTTTATATAGCAAATAATTACTTTTATCACTCTTATTGATCGTTTCACAAGTTTTGTGCGTAAAGCACTGGTTGTAAAGTAACCAACTTATAAAATTTGAGCTTTTAACTCAATCAATAAGGCAACTTTAGTTGCCAATCGGCATTTGACCCGGCGAACCGTTGCCTTAACTCCGTGATAGAAGTGGTCAAAATTATCTGCTGGAAAGATCCTAAATTGTTATAAATATTAGCTTTCCAATTAATTCTTTTTCATAGTATCAGCTTATATTAAAAATAGCAACAGAAAAAATAGATTTATTTATAATTAATAAAATCTAATAAACTATCTAAACTATTCATCATGAAAAAACTTTTCTATAAGAAAGGTATATATCTAGTTTATATATGATTTTTAATCTTTATTTTTGTGTGTTTAAAGAAACCGCTTTCTGTTAAAATGGAAATATATACATACTAATAGAGGAGATGGACAAATGAGCAACGATAAAATTGGAATCCCATTAAAGGGATTCGCAGAATTTAGTAGAAAGGTAGCAGCAGAAGGCGCCGTGTTATTAAAAAACGAAGGCAAGGTGCTCCCTATTAAAGAAGGGGAGAGTGTTTCTGTCTTTGGAAGAACACAAATTAATTATTACCGAAGTGGTACGGGGTCAGGTGGAAGTGTAAATGTAGAATATACGACTAATCTAATAGAAGGCCTCAGAAGTAAAAATAAAATTATAGTGAATGAAGAGCTTGCGGTCATGTATGAACAATGGATTGAAGAAAATCCGTTTGATGATGGTGGTGGCGGATGGGCCGCAGAGCCATGGCATCAGAAGGAAATGCCGCTAACAAATGAAAGCGTTTTAAATGCGAGGGGTAAATCAGATAAGGCGATTATTGTAATAGGCCGGACTGCCGGAGAGGACCAAGACAACGCAGACGAAGAAGGCAGTTATCAGTTAACTTCTGAAGAGAAAAATATGATTAAAATCGTTAGTAGGCACTTTACACAAGTCGCTGTAGTCTTAAATGTATCGAATATTATCGATATGGATTGGTTAAATGATGAAGAGATAGAGAATCCAATACAAAGTGTCATCTATGTTTGGCATGGAGGGATGGAAGGAGGAAATGCTGCTGCGGATGTATTAGTAGGGGATGTAACTCCTAGTGGGAAGTTAACCGATACAATCGCTTATTCGATTCAAGATTATCCTTCTACAAGTAATCATGGAAATAAGAGTGCTAACTATTACAAGGAAGATATCTATGTAGGCTACCGATATTTTGAGACATTTTGTCCGGAAAAGGTTCAATTTGAATTTGGTTACGGTTTATCTTATACAGATTTTGCAATTGAATCGGGAGAAGCAACGATTGTTACAAAAGGTGAAGAGCAGTATATAGAGCTAGAAGTTTTCGTTAAAAACAAAGGGGATATTTATCCAGGGAAAGAAGTTGTTCAGGTCTATTATGAGGCACCACAAGGTCAACTAGGGCAGCCACGAAAAGTATTAGCAGCATTTGCGAAAACGAATTTGTTAGATCCTGGGGAAAGTGAAACACTAATGCTTCGTTTTCCTGTTAACAGTATGGCTTCCTATGATGATAGTGGGGTGACTGGTTATCGATCAGCCTATGTGTTAGAAAGTGGGTTTTATAATATTTTTGTTGGAACGAGTGTGAAACTAGTAGATCAGGTAGCTGTTGAAGGGAAAAGTGGTTATGAACTAGAAAATATTCGTGTGGTTGAACAATTACAAGAAGCATTAGCCCCGACTGAAAGTTTTACAAGAATGAAACCAGGGAATCAGAAGGATGATGGAACGTATGATTTAACATATGTTGAGGTGCCGAAACAAACGATTTCTTTAGCAGAGCGAATTAATAAGAACCTTCCTCAAACATTGGAACAAACAGGTAACCAGGGTTACACGCTAAAAGATGTCTATGATAAGAAGGTCAGTATGGAAACATTTATTGCCCAGTTAAGTGATGAAGAGCTTGCTACTATTGTTCGAGGAGAAGGAATGAGTAGTCCTTTGGTTACACCAGGAACAGCATCGGCATTTGGTGGAGTCAGTGATAGTCTGTTTAATTACGGTATTCCGATCGGGTGTACAGCGGATGGTCCTTCAGGTATTAGAATGGATAGTGGTCATAAAGCAACACAAGTACCAATTGGAACTTTACTAGCTGCCACATGGGATGTCGACTTGGTAGAAGAACTTTATTGTTTGGAAGGGAAAGAACTTGTTAGTAACAACATTGATATGTTATTAGGACCTGGTTTGAATATTAGAAGAAGCCCGTTAAATGGCCGTAATTTTGAATATTTCTCAGAAGACCCACTTATAACAGGTGCATTCGCAACAGTCAACGCTCGCGGTATTGTAAAAGGAGGATCAAACGCTACACTTAAACATTTTGCATGTAATAGTCAAGAGCATGAGCGTCATACGGTAGATGCTGTCGTTTCAGAACGTGCCCTACGAGAAATCTATTTGAAAGGATTTGAAATGGCAGTAAAACATGGTGGAGCGAAAGGGATTATGACATCTTATAACCCGATCAATGGTCATTGGTCTGCCTCTAACTATGATTTGAATACAACTGTTCTTCGTCAGGAATGGGGTTATCAAGGAATTGTAATGACAGACTGGTGGGCAAAAATGAATGATACGATAAAAGGTGGACCATCTGATACGAAAAACACAAACTTCATGGTTCGTGCTCAAAATGATTTATATATGGTGGTTAACAATTATGGAGCAGAAATTAACTCTTCTGAAGACAATACACTTAAATCTTTAGAAGATGGCAGCTTAACTCGTGGAGAGTTGCAGCGATCCGCTATAAATATTTGTAACTTTTTAATGCAAGCACCAGTGTTTTCTAGAAAACAAGAATTAAATGAAACGGTTAAGAAGTTCCAGGCAAATCCAACTCTCGAACAAACAGATGTACAAAGTTTGTCAGGAAATGAACAAGTGAGTACCACTTCAACTAAACCTACTTATATAAAAGTAGATCATGCAGGTGAATATAGAATTATTGTGAAGATTATGTCACCAGACACTAATCTAGCCCAAACAGCTTGTAATCTAACTTTAAACGATCAATTAGTGACAACGATACAAACCAATGGGACAGATGGTAGATGGATTAAGCAGAAGCTTGTAAAGATTGAGTTAGAAGAAGGTCTATATGAGTTGAAACTAGACTTTGTTAAACCAGGTATGCAAGTGGAATGGGTTGAATTTAAAAAAGTATAAGGAACTTATCGGGAAATTTATAAGTGAATAGAATGCTGAGCGAGGTGCTATCAATAGATAGTGCCTTGTTTTTTTGAAAAATTACGAGACAACTAATAAGTTTTGCCTATTTATTTGAATCTTCTTCTTTTCTTTTTTTGAAATCTAGTTTTAGAGATTTCCCACTCATAGTGAACCATATTAAGATTCCAGAGACAAAATTTAAAAAGAAAACTAACAACACAATTGTCCAGATGAACCATTCGGTATTTAGTATCTTCTCATAAGCCCAAAAATGATAAAAGTTCACTTCTTTTCACCCCTTCTCCGTTTAAATGAACTATCACAATACTGACCAATAATATTAAGCTTTATTCAATATGGTTATATATTGATACGATTTGGGCAATATTCAATAAAGAAGGTATCTTTATAAAGGAGAAAGCGAATGCCAACGAACCTTGAATTAAAAATGAAACAACAACTTTCTGAAAATATAGATGCCAATATAAATACAATTAATAGTCTATTAGAAGATAATGATGACTTAGTGATACGTACTTTTTACTTACAATTCCAACAAGAGATTAAGTGCATAATGTTTTATTTAGAAGGAATAGTTAATGCAAATAAGATAGATTCAACACTACATGACTTAATGAGCTATCGGTCAGCTAATAAAGCAACCGAGAATCAAGAAAGTAGCAACAAAGAGTTGGCTGAATCTATCCAAAAACATCTATCACATAATTCCTCGGTTATGGTTTGTAGCAATATTAGGGATGGGATTACTGCAATATTAAATGGTGATTGCCTATGTATCATAGATCAATCAGATCAAGGACTTTGTGTCTCGTCTAAGGGTGGAGATAAACGGGCTGTAGAAGAGCCAATGTCAGAGCAAGTCGTACGTGGTCCACGAGATGGCTTTACGGAGGATATCCGGACTAATACAGCACTTGTTAGACGTAGAATTAAAGATGTGAGACTTAAGATGGAAGGACTTAAGGTCGGAACATCAACACAAACTACGATTAATATTTCCTACATTAGTGGTGTCGTAAAGAAAGGGTTAGTGGAAGAGGTTAAACAGAGGCTTAACAAAATCAATATTGATGGAATATTAGAAAGTAATTATATTGAGGAATTAATAAGAGATGCCCCTTATTCCCCTTTTTCAACCGTAATGAATACAGAGCGTCCAGATAAAGTGGCCGCAGCGCTGTTAGAGGGACGAGTAGCTATATTCGTAGACAACACTCCATTTGTGCTTGTTGTTCCTGTGAACTTCTGGGACTTTTTACAAGCGAGTGACGATTACTATTTACATTACTTGACTGGAACATTTATTAGGTGGGTACGTTATGTTGCTTTTATTATTAGTCTAACACTACCTTCTATCTATGTTTTATTAACTAGTTTTCACCAAGAAATGATACCAACAGCACTTGCACTAACTATTGCATCTGGACGTGAGGTAATCCCATTTCCAGTCTTATTTGAAGCAATTGTAATGGAAATTATTTTTGAACTTATGAGGGAAGCTGGTTTACGAATGCCAAAGCCGATTGGTCAAGCAGTTAGTATTGTAGGTTCTCTTATTATAGGGCAAGCGGCAGTTCAAGCTGGGGTCGTATCTCCGTTTATGGTAATTATTGTGGCACTTACAGGAATTAGCTCCTTTGCTATCCCAAATTTTTCAGCGGCCTATTCTATTCGATTAACTCGTTTTCCTTTACTGATTGCATCCGGTACGTTGGGCTTACTAGGCTTTATTGGAATGTTTTTTATTCTAGCAATTCACGCTGTGTCAATTAGATCATTTGGTGAATCGTATTTAGCACCTGCTACTCCATTTAAGCCTTCGGACCAAAAAGATTTCGTCGTACGTTTTCCTTGGTGGGGAATGAACAGAAGACCGCAGCTTGCCTCAGGAAAAGGGGTGCGTCAGGCTACAAAAAAACCAACACCACCTCAGGAGGAAGAGAATAGTAATAAAGGAAGTAGTAGTGTGATAGAGGCTGGTAAGTACATTAGTCATGAAAAAGCAGATGATAATAGTAAAAGAGGTCGCAAGCAAAGAAAAACAATAAAACTAGCTGATTTAGTAGCAAGTAAAAATAAGAATGATCAAGATAATAGAAAATGATTAGGCTGTAAGGAGATTGTGTTCTATGGCAAGGTACTTTTGGAGAACGGGATTTATGTTAGCCTGTTTACTTATCTTGACTAGTTGTGTAGGTAAAAGGGAAATAGATGACCTTGCGATGGTAATGGGGGTTGGATTAGATCTAGTAGAGGCTGAAAATGGTGAACAGCATGTGAAAGTCACCGCCCAAATTGCTAGACCAGCAGATGCAAGAGGTCAAACAGGTGCTCCCTCAGGTCAAACAGGTGAACCAATATGGACTATATCAGCTACTGATAAATCTATTTTTGGTGCGATTAGAAAATTAGGTAGCGCTTCTTCCAGACGAATTTTCTGGGCTCACTCTTATGTGATTGTAATCAATGAGGATCTTGCTAAGAATGGGATTAAGGACATAATAGACTTTTTTATACGAAACCCGGAATTACGGATGCGTACGTGGGTTGCTGTCACTCCTGATAATGCCAGTGAATTAGTATCATCATTGACAGGACTTGAAGTTATACCAGGACAATCTATTGATGGTTTATTTCGATATAGTAAAATCACTCGTTCCGCACCGAGAACGCAGATGATAGACCTGCATGCAGCCTACTTAAGTGATAGTACAGAGCTTTACTTGGCCCGATTAAAGTTAGAAAGTAATGAAATATCGAACAAACAACCAGAACAAGGTGAAAAGCAGAAAAATATAACACTTGCTGGAACAGGTGTGTTTAAGGGAGATAAATTGATTGGGACATTGTCTGCGAAGGAAACACGTTCACTCCTATTATTTGTAGAAGATGTTAAATCAGGTGTTGGAATTGTAAAGTGTCAAGACGATGAGAGCAAATTCTCTACATTTGAATTGGTCCACGAAACATTGAAAGTTACGCCAGATTATAAGAATGGAAAGCCAGAATTTACTTTAACAGTGAGAACAACTGCCAAATTAGTCGAAACGGATTGTACTATTGGATTTGATGATGATGATAAAATTGCTGAGTTGGAGACAGATATAGAAAATGAATTAAAAAGTGATGTAACGAACATGTTAGATAAAGTTCAGAATGAATTTGGTGTGGATATTTTGGAGGCTGGTAATGTTTTTAATAACGAGCATCCAAGTGAATGGAAGGAACTTCGAAATAATTGGAATTCACATTTTGAAAAAGCTGCTATTCATCTAAATATGGATGTGAAACTTAAAAGTGGTGCGCTTTTATTTAAACCAACTACTTCGGGTAAGAAGGTTGATCAATGAAATATAAAATAACAAATGGCATGTATATGGCCTTAATAATTAATATGCTTTATCCAAAGGCAATAGGGATTACACAAGGAAGTATTGCTAGAGAAGTAGGGAGCGATATGTGGATATCAACACTAGTCGCTACTTTGCTCGCTCTCCTTATATTTTGGTTACTGGTAGTTGTGATTCAGCGTATTCCGGAATTAGATATTATTGATCATAGTAAAGTTTTATTTGGCCCGTTGTTCTCCAAACTTGTCTCTCTAATTATGTTTATATATTTTGTGCTTTCTTTTGGTCCAATTATGGTTACCTTTGTCTATCATTTGAAAGATTTTTTCTTACCCGACGCACCTGTCATCCTTTTTATTGTAGTAGCAGTAATTGTTGGCTCCTATGCAGTTTACTTTGGAATAGAAGTAATTGCTCGAATTTCGCTAATAGGTCTTTTTTGCATTATTTTATTAAATACTCTTCTCATTATAGGTTCACTTGAGGACTTTGATATCCGTGAATTACTTCCTGTCTTTGAATTTGGTATAACTAGTCCTATTCTTGCTAGTAGACATCACCTAGCTGATTGGTCTATCGTGATGATGATGTGCCTGGTTATTTTACCAACAGTAAACAATGATGAGGGGTGGAGGAGATCTAGTATGTTTGGTGTAATCTTCTCTCTCATATTTGTGGTGATGTGGCCAATTTTAGAAACAGGTGTGTTAACCTCTCAAGTTACTTCACAATATTTGGTTGCCTGTATGCAAATGGCTCGAAGCGCCCACATTGGTTTTTTTCTGCATAGATATGAAATGGTGATGATTGCTTTTTTTGGTATTTCGGTTTTAACCCAAATTACAATAGCACTATTATGTGCCTCTGTATGTTTTTCTAAGTTATTTGGTTCTAAAAAATATCATCCTGCAATCCTACCAAGTGCCATCATCATGGGAGCATACGGTTATTGGGTAGTTTTGAATCATAACCGTGCTATGGGGATTCTGGAAAATTCATGGGTAACTTATTCATTATCCATCACTCTCGGAATAATAGGGTTTATGTGGATCATTGGTTTTTTTATGAAAAAGAAGATAAAAAATGCAAAGTGACAATGTCATTAATGCCCTTTGTCATAAGAAAAGGATTCTGTCTTAACAAACAAGGGTTAAAGTGGGATGGATTAACCCTGGAAGTATAGAAGTGAGTTTAATAATAAAATCAAGAACGAGTGTAACAAATGAGGCTTCCTTCGTTCTTAATGTACTGCTTATCATGGAGTTAGGGATTGGCTAATTGCTCTGCCTCTAAGTCTAGAATAAGCTGCTTTATTTCCCCAATCTCTTTACGTTGCGATTCAATAATTTCTTCGGCAAGTTTTTCGACTCGGGGATCAGAGAGGTTTGCTCGTTCACTTGTTAATATTGCGATAGAATGATGTGGAATCATTGCTTTCATCCATGCTGTGTCTTCAACAGTCCTTATCATTCCCACACGTTAAAATCTAATCTAATGTTAGAATTCCATCTCTGAAAATATAAAGTAACACTGAAGTGAAAAACGACTATTATGAGGTGTAAGTTATTTCAAAGTGTACTTAAAGGCGAACGATTATATGTTTTTTGCGTTTAATATTAAGTTATAGTTGATTTAAATCATGTTCTTTGCTATATTATCCATATACAATTTAAATATTTACTCGTATATATTCAGTAATATGGTCTGAGTGTCTCTACCAAGTTCCCACTACAAGAACTGGACTACGATTAAAGTATTTGACGGAACCCTTAATTTTGGGCTCTGCTTTGAGTGAAATAGGATACTTTAACCAAGTCGGTCTAGAGGGTAGGAGCACTATATCTCTTAGGCCTTTTTTGATATATTCTAGAGATTTCATACAACAAGTATTGAGATTGGAAAGCTGCTCAATTATTGCAATACCTTTCTACAAATTAAAAAGACAAGACTATGTGTGACTGGCGAACGCGGAAAACCGCGAGGGAGCACTTAGTGTCATAGCCGTTCGCCTGGGCAGAGGTAAGGGATCATGATCCCTTACCTCTTTCTGTTTATTAGGAGGGATAGTCGAAACTATTTTGATTAGAAAACTAGATGAATGGACAGATGGAAGCCTTGTTATGCCTTTGCCTTAGACAATTTAGAGGAGGAATATAAAAATGAGCACAGTGTTAATAGAGAAAGAAAAAACAGTTAGAACCTTAAACAATATTTCTAAAAGTGGATTAAGTGTGTTTAAAAATAATTATACAATTGACGGTGACAATGAAGATCCAGAAGCTATTTTGGTGCGTAGCTTTAATATGCATTCTATGGAATTTGGAAATAGCTTAAAAGCTATTGCCCGTGCAGGTGCGGGGGTTAATAATATTCCTATTGAAACATGTACAGAAAAAGGTATTGTCGTATTTAACACGCCTGGAGCCAACGCAAATGCGGTGAAAGAACTTGTACTCACTTCAATTATGGCTTCTTCTCGAAACCTTTTTGATAGTATTGCCTGGACGAAAACGCTAGAAGGCGAAGGGGACAACATTTCCAAACTTGTAGAAGCAGGGAAAAAACAATTTGTTGGGAAAGAAATGAAAGGGAAAACGTTAGGGATCATCGGATTGGGAGCGATTGGTGCATTAGTAGCTAATGATGCTATTGCATTAGGGATGGATGTAATCGGTTTTGATCCTTTTATATCGGTAGATACAGCATGGAACCTATCAAGTCATGTTCAACGGGCAATGACCATTGAGGAATTATTCTCTGAAGCGGATTACATTACTGTACACGTTCCCTTTACAGATAACACGGCAGGCATGTTCAACAAACAAACATTTGAATTGATGAAGACTGGTGTTCATATTTTAAATTTTTCACGTGGTGAGTTAGTTAACGAAACAGATATCAAAGGGGCACTTGAAAGTGGCAAGGTAGGTAAGTATATTACGGATTTCCCTAATGAAAATGTATTGAAAATGGAAAACGTAATTGCGATACCTCACCTTGGTGCATCCACAAAGGAATCAGAGGATAATTGTGCTGTTATGGCAGCTCGTCAGGTGAAGGACTTTTTAGAAACTGGAAATATTAAGCATTCTGTAAATTTTCCCAATGCCTGTCTTCCTTATACAGGGAAAACACGCTTAGCTGTATTTCATAAAAATGTTCCCAATATGGTAGGGCAAATTACGTCAGCATTATCAAGCTTTAGCCTTAATATAGCTGATATGGTTAACAGAAGTCGTGGGGAATATGCCTATACAATGGTAGATATTGAAAATGACGTCACGGAGGATATAATTCCTAGTTTGGAAGATGAAATTAGTCTGATCAATGAAGTTGTTAGGACTCGTATAATTTAAAGCTTACAAATTACATTAAAAGTGTTTTAATTAAAGTTTCTCATTCATTGTTATTAAGCAGACAGCCGTAGTTGAGAGAAAATCTGTAGTAACTTGATATACTTTAATTATTTAAGTGCAAACCCGACGCTGCGGATTGTGAAGTGAAAGGAATTCTAACGTCGCGAAATTAGATAAATATCAAGAATTCTCTATGTAAAGGGCTCCTTACATTGCGAAATTAGAAAAACAATAAGAATTCGCTTTGAAAGGGCAGCTTACGTCGCGAATTTAGAGAAACCAAGAGAACTCCCATCGTAAGAGGGTTCCTTAGAACGCGAAATTAGAGAAACCATAAGAACTCGCATCGTAAGAGGGTTCCTTAGATCGCGAAATTAGCGGAACCAAGAGAATTCGCATCGTAAGAGGGTTCCTTACATCGCGAAATTAGCGGAACCAAGAGAATTCGCATCGTAAGAGGGTTCCTTACATCGCGAAATTAGAGAAACCATAAGAACTCGCTTCGTTAGAGGGCAGCTTACGTCGCGAAGTTAGATAAACAATAAGAATTCGCTTCGTTATGTTGCCTATCCAAATACTTACTGGTGATTCTATGGAAAATCTTTAATACCACAGTGGTTAGGAAAAGATTTTTTTCGAAAAGATGGTTTTCTTTCTACTATCTAAAACCGATAAACAAACATTATCTTTGACACTATTATATCTATTGTGAATACTGAAGAAAGACACTTAGAGTAGTGACAAAAGTAAAGGGGTATTTATTATGTCTAAGATATATGTTATTCACGAAAATGATGATTGGACCCAACATTTAATCAACAGGTTCGAGGAGTTAGAGTTACCTTATGAAACATGGCATCTGGATAAGGGATTAGTCGACTTATCTTCAGAACCACCAGAAGGTATCTTTTACAATCGGATGAGTGCTTCATCCCATTCAAGAGGACACCGTTATGCACCAGAACTAACTGGAGCAGTTCTTGCATGGCTAGAACAACATAACCGGACAGTTCTAAATGGCAGTAGTGCACTAAATCTAGAACTAAGCAAAATTAACCAATATGCGGCCTTAGAAGCAAGTGGAATTAATACACCAAAGACAATTGGAGCTGTAGGACGTGAATCATTATTACAGGCTGCAAAAAAGCTTGATAAAACCCCATTTATTACGAAGCACAATCGTGCAGGAAAAGGATTAGGTGTTCAACTATTCCACTCTGTTAAGGCACTAGAAAATTATCTGGATAGTGAAGAATTTGAAGAACCTATTGATGGAATTACGCTTATTCAGGAGTATATTGAATCACCCGATTCGTATATAACTAGGGCTGAGTTTGTCGGTGGTAAGTTTATCTATGCAGTAAGAGTCGATACATCGGATGGGTTTGAATTGTGTCCTGCAGATGCTTGTCGGATTGATGACAAGTTTTGTCCAGTTGGGGAAGAAGAGGAAAGACCAATGTTTGAAATTATAGAGGATGTAGATCGCAATCTAATTGCGAAATATGAATCGTTTTTAGCTGCTAAGCAGATTGATGTTGCAGGTATTGAGTTTATTCAAAACGCAGATGGTGAAGTTTTCACGTATGATATAAATACAAACACAAACTATAATTCAGAAGCTGAAGCTAAGGCGGGCAAGTTTGGTATGTTGAAGCTTGCGAAGTTCTTAGGAGATACTTTACATCAAAATAAATGAACATAAAATAATAGTATTACGGAACCCCAAGTTTGAAAGTGAACTTGGGGTTCTTTTATTAGAGTTCAAAATAATCTTCCTGTACGGTGGTTAATTTTTTAAATGGAAATGGAAAACTAAACTAATATAAAAGGATAGTAAAGACTGTGTTACTGCAATCCAGTTTAGAATGATGAAACTATTATTGAATTAATATGAAATTTTTCTAAAAAAATCCATTTGCTTATAGTATAATGTTTACAAAACATAGCATATTTCGACATGAGGGATTGTTTAGCTAATGACATATTCATTCTTTTCTTTTAATATCTTTGATGTTGTTCTCGTCATTATATTATCTATTATCAGCTGCAAGATTGGATTTGAATTCAGTATACGACTAAAAACACTACGTAATAGACGGCAGCTTAAACTAATTTTGTATTCCTTAATGTTGGGAGCTAGTTTCTGGATTAATTACACGTATGTTTATCTATCGATTCCCATTCCGATTGGGATAGACAATCCAATTCAATTTTCCATCATTGTGTTCCTATTTTGTTTTGGAGGAAGCTACTTTACCTTAGCCATGTCTAGAGCTCATGAACTAAAGATATGGAAATATATAGTTTCTAGTTTTTTTATTACTTTCCTTATACTATCGGTGACAACCTTTGGATTATCAATTCTATTCATGGAGTTTGTCGATTTTAAATCTGCTTTATTCTTTTTGAGCTTTTTGACTGTAAGTACTACAGCCTTTTGCTTGCTAAGGTTTTTAAGACAGATTACTAATGAAGAGGACAAATCAATTAGAAGTAGATGGTTAAATTTTGGATCGATTGTTTGTGGGTTATCAATTGGTGGAATCCCATATTTAGTGCTTACAACTATTCTGGACTTTGATAGCTTATTACAGCACGAATATAGTGGGTATGCCTTTTTGGACCCATTTATATATGTTATGTCCACTAACTTTATTCTTATGATATCTCCTGATTTGTTTGCAGAGCGAGTCCTCTCAACAACGTTAGTAAAATACAAATCATTATTCAGTTTTAATCCGAACGCTGTTTATTCGGTAGATTTAGATGGGAAGATTACTAGTGTCAATAAGGAAATGGTCAAAATGACAGGCTATGACCAAGAAGAATTAATTGGAGAAGATTTTATTTCATTGTTATTAAGAATTAAAGATAAGCAATCCATTAATGATTATTTATCTCAAGTAAGAAAAGGCTCTGTAAAAGATATCGAAACAACGATAACGGATAAATCTAATCAAATTACTTACGTTAAAATTACGACGATGACCATCGTTATTAATGGTAGTATAACTGGTTATTACGCGGTTATGAAGGATATTTCGGAGGAAAGACGATCTCAGGAAGTGATTCAAAAGTTAGTTTACTATGATGACCTTACTAAATTATATAATAGAAGGAAATTGTTAGAAATAATAAATGACTTAGTTACTAAAAAACAAGAGTTTTCGATCATGTTAATAGACTTTGATCGATTTAAAAGAATTAATGATAGTTTTGGTCACGCATTCGGAGACGAGTTATTAAAGAAAATAGCTGTTAGATTAAAATCAGTTATGAAAGATAATGGAATTGTCGGAAGGTTAGGTGGAGATGAGTTTCTAATCGTATGTCAAAAGACTGATATAGAATCCCACTATCTTCCTGCTATTATTAATGAGTTTAGAAAACCAATGACGATTATGGGAGTAGAAGTGATTTCAACAGCTAGTGTAGGAGTCTCGAGTTATCCTATCGATTCTAACAATATCGATGAATTATTGAAGTTTGCTGATATTGCCATGTATCATACAAAGGATAATGGGTCGAACGGCTACTCCTTATTCTCCAATAGCATGTTAAACGGAAATTTAGAAGGAATAGCTATTGAGAATGAATTAAGGCATGCGATTGAAGAGAATGAATTATCAATCTACTATCAACCTAAATATAATATGATAAATGGAGAAATGGTTGGAGCTGAATCACTGTCAAGGTGGAGACACCCAATAAAAGGTTTTATCCCTCCAAGTATATTTATACCTTTAGCTGAAGAAATTGGAATAATAGATAAATTGGAAAAAAACATGATTGTTGGTGTTTGTGAGATGCTTTCACGGTGGAAAAGTGAAAACAGAAAAATATATCGTACGTCTATTAACATCTCATTACCCACTTTACTAAATGATGATTTAATAGAATTTATCTCTGCTACTCTGACAAACTGTCATATTGATGGATCTTTATTGGAATTTGAAATCACCGAGCGGATAGTAATGAAATATGAGGAAGAGGTAAATTATAAGCTACAGCAATTGAGGGAATTTGGCATAGAGATAAGCATAGATGACTTTGGAACAGGTTATAGTTCGTTAAGCTATTTATATAAACTTGAGGTAGATAGATTAAAGATTGATAAGTCATTTGTAGATCAATGTGTTGTTAATTCTGAAGTGGTATCGACTATTATTTCTTTAGCTAAAGGTTTGGGTCTAAAGGTGATTGCAGAAGGGGTCGAGGATAAGGAACAATTGGAGGTCTTACTAGACTTAGGTTGCTATGAAGCGCAAGGTTTCTATTACTGCAAACCATTAGATTACGCAGAGTTTGAACTGAGATTACCTACTATTACCACTTATTCGCAACAAGGTAGTAATGAGTTCTAATATAAAGAGTTTTGAAAAGGTGTCAGCCCGTTACTTTATGTTCGGATTGACACTTTTCTTTATTAATTCAAATTCAACCTAGTTTATGTTTTCTTATACGCCGCCCCACGAAGAATTTGGATTATTACAGAGATTTAATTGGTGGAATTCCTAGTTTGAAGGTACAAAAAATAGAATAGTTATTTGGTTGGGTTAATGTTTAAAAGGAGAAGAAGTGATAAAAGGAATACCACACTAATTTCAGGTGTGTCACCTTTTAGAATGATTTAAAAGCTTTCTGATAAAATAATCTAATTTTAGAAAAAGAGCATGTTATTTTATTAAAAGATTACGATGACTCTGCTATAATTCTTGTAGATATAGTCTTGAGAGTGGGGCCTTTATGTTTAAAATTTTATTAGTTGAAGATGATAATGCTTTATTTAATGAGATTAAAGAAAGGTTGTCTCAGTGGTCTTATGAGGTATCAGGAATTGATGATTTTCAAAAAGTAATGGAAAAGTTCACTATGTTTACGCCCGACTTAGTTATCATTGACATCCAACTACCTATGTATGATGGTTTTCATTGGTGCAGAATGATCAGAGAGCATTCTAATATCCCTATTATTTTTCTTTCTTCAAGGGATCACCCTACTGATATGGTCATGTCAATGAATCTTGGTGCTGATGACTTTGTTCAAAAGCCATTCCATTTTGATGTTCTAATTGCTAAGATTCAGGCTATCCTACGTCGTGTTTATAACTACAATACGGAGGCTCTCCATCTAAAAACATGGCTTGGAGCAACAATTGATAGTGAGCGAAGCCGAGTTACCAATGAGCAGGGGACAATGGAGCTAACGAAAAATGAAATGTACATATTAAATATATTGATCGATAGAAAAAATAAAATCGTTAGTCGTGAGGAATTAATAAACCGGTTATGGGATGATCAACGATTTGTCAGTGATAATACATTAACCGTAAATGTGAATCGTTTGAGGAAAAGATTAGACGAAATTGGATTAGGAAAATATATTCAAACAAAAATGGGACAAGGTTACTTAGCAGTAGACCAGGTGAATACATGATAAGAAAATTTGTACGCGAGAGAATTAGTTGGATTATGGTTGTTCTAGCCCTGCAGTTGTTAGGGTTGGTGATGGCTTTTCTAGATTCAGCGATTAGTTTTTCATCCATGTTTTATTATGTGTTTTTATCTACTGTTATTTTTGTCCTGTTTATCGTCATCAGATTTCATCGAGAAACTAATTTTTTTCTAGAACTCCTAGATCGAGAAGACAATCTAGATAAGACGAGCCTGCCAGAGGCAAGTTCCCCTTTTGAAGAAATCGTTGAGAAGAGCATCACGAAAACAGTTGACCATCTCAAACACGAATCTTCAAGGAACAAACTAATGCTTGAACAAGAAAAGGATGAGCTCCTATCTTGGATCCATGAAGTAAAGACCCCGATGACAACGATGCATCTAATAATAGATAGAATTGGGGATCTACATGTAAAGGCTGATTTAACTAGGGAATGGCTTCGTATCCACTTACTCTTAGACCAACAGCTTCATCAAAAAAGAATTCCTTTTATCGAAAATGATTTATATATAGAAGAAGTTAAATTAAACACTATTATTGTAGAAGAAATTACAACATTGCGATCGTGGTGTATGCAAAAAGATATAGGAATTGAAATAAATCTTCAGGTTGAGACAGTGCTAAGTGATGCTAAATGGCTAGCGTTCATTATCCGTCAATTAGTAACGAATGCAGTGAAGTATAGTAATCCGTCTTCTGAAATCTTGATAATAAGTAGGAAACAAAATGGTCGAACTTTCTTACAAGTAATGGACAACGGACGTGGAATAGATCCGAAAGATTTACCTCGTATATTTGATAAGGGTTTTACATCTACTAATCAACATGGTGATCATGCTGCAACAGGTATGGGGTTATATCTTGCCAAAGCAGCTGCTGAATCTTTGTTAATTCACATTAAGGTGGAATCGAAAGTTGGAATAGGGTCTACTTTTTCACTATTCTTTTCGGAAAAAAATGAATTTGAAAAGACTAGAGGGATGTGACAAAAGTGTCACATCCCTTTGTTATTTGTTAGGAGAATGAAAGGACTCTTGAACAAATGCCGTATAAAATAAAACTATCAAATAGACGGAGGTACTGATATGAGCATATTAGAGGCGAGCAAAATCCGGAAAAGTTTCGGTAATAGGCACACAAAACAGGAAGTATTAAAAGGAATTGATTTAACTATTGAAAAAGGTGAGTTCCTTACTATAATGGGCCCGTCAGGATCTGGAAAAACTACTTTACTGAATGTATTGTCTTCTATTGATCAAGTAAGCGACGGTGTAATAAAAATCAATGGAGAAGAGCTTACTAGAAAAAAGGAAAAACAGCTAGCAGAGTTTAGGAAATACCATTTAGGGTTTGTGTTTCAAGAATATAATTTACTTGATACACTAACAGTTAAAGAAAATATTCTGCTTCCCCTATCTATCTCAAAGGTTTCCAGGCAAGAAGCTAATAAAAGATATGAAGCTCTAGCATCAGAGTTAGGAATTGAAGAGTTAAAAGATAAGTATCCAAATGAAATTTCTGGTGGTCAAAAACAACGAACATCTGCAGCACGAGCTTTTATCCATGAACCAAGTATTATTTTTGCCGATGAGCCGACTGGTGCACTTGATTCTAAGTCAGCATCTGACCTGTTGGCGAAAATGAGTGAGTTAAATCAAAAACGTCAATCCACCATTGTAATGGTTACACATGATCCAGTAGCTGCAAGTTATAGTAGCAGAGTAGTCTTTATAAAGGATGGAGATATTTATACCCAGTTGAATAAAGGGGAAGAAACGAGACAGGCTTTCCTGAAAGATATTATGAAAACGCAAGGGGTATTAGGAGGGGTTGAGTATGAGTATTAATCAACTAATACTTCGGAGTTTAAAGAAAAATTTAAAGAACTATTACCTCTATGTATTTGCGCTTATTTTTAGCGTTGCCCTGTACTTTGCATTTGTAACATTGCAATTTGACCCATCAATGGATGAAGCAAAGGGTTCTATAAAGGGGGCTGCTGCCATTAAGACAGCCTCGGTTTTACTAATAGCAATCGTATCTATATTTCTTATCTATGCAAATAGCATTTTCATCAAACGTCGTAGTAAGGAAATTGGATTATTTCAGTTAATTGGGATGACAAGGATCAGAATTTTCCGGTTAATAAGTATGGAGAATTTGATCATCTACTTTGGCTCACTAGTAATGGGAACATTTATAGGTTTCTCGATCTCTAAATTAACAACGATGATCTTATTCAAAATTACAGCTGTTGACACCGTAGCAAAATTAAATTTCTCTATGGAAGCTTTTAAACAGACTTTACTAGTATTTAGTGTCATTTATCTACTTATTATGATGATGAACTTTTTATTTATAAAGAAACAAAGTATTCTTTCTTTGTTCCGGGTCGTTTCTAAAACAGAAGGAAAGGTTAAGAAAATCTCTATTCTTGAAGTACTAATTGGAGTATTAGGAATTGTTCTCATTATAACAGGTTACTATGTCTCTTCCCTATTATTTGACGGGAAGTTCACGTCAATAAACAAACTATTTATTGCGATGGTATTTATCCTTGCCTCGGTGATTATTGGTACTTATTTTTTCTATAAAGGATCAGTAAGATTTTTGGCAAATCTCATCCGTAAAAGAAAAGGTGGATATTTAAATATTAATGACGTCTTATCACTGTCGTCCATCATGTTTCGTATGAAGTCAAATGCGTTGTTGCTGACAATAATCACCACTGTTTCTGCACTAGCAATTGGGTTTCTAGCATTAAGTTACATTGCTTATTATTCGGCAGAGCAGACTGCAAAGGGAATTTCAGTAGGGGATTTTTCTTTAGTTAATAGTGAGCATGCTGAAATGTTTACGAAGAAATTGGAACAGAGTGGGATCAAATTTGAATTAGATTCGACTAAAGTATTACAAGCAGATGTTGATATGGAGAATATCATAGGTTCTGAGTTAAAGGAGTTAACAGCAACTGAGGAATTAATGCCACTAGCAATTGTTAGTGACGAAGAAGTTGCCGGTGTGGATGTAACAGAAAGTGAAACCCTACTGACTGGGTATAATGATGCACTTAGGAAGCTAATGGGTCTAAAGAATTCAGGGGAAATTATAATTCATGGGAAAACGGAAAAAATCACGCAAAATTACATTGGTTTAAATAAAGACACTGTTGTCTCCACTTACTTTTCAAATGGTGGTATGCCGACAGCAATTGTCGATAAGAAAACTTTTTCACAATTAGAAAATGATCTAGATACTAAGATTCAAAAAGAATCTTCATCCTTTATTAGTATTAATCTAGAAAAAGACGAAGATTTGGAAGAAGCAAATCAAATTTTTCAAGCGATGACAACTAGCGAAGAAATTGGCTACTATTCCTATATTCAACTAGCCAATTCTCAGAAACAAATTATGGGATTGATGATGTTTATTGTGGGCTTTTTAGGACTGGCATTTCTAATTACGTCTGGCTGTATCCTATATTTTAAACAAATGGGAGAAAGTGAAGAAGAAAAGCCAAGCTATACAATCTTGCGTAAGTTAGGTTTTACGAAAAAAGACTTAGTAAGAGGTATCAGAGGGAAACAAATTTTCAGTTTTGGTATTCCGTTAATAGTAGGTTTGTCACATAGTTATTTTGCTGTTCAATCAGGTTGGTTTTTCTTTGGGACAGAGCTTTGGATGCCGATGATTATTGTTATGCTCTTATATACAGGACTATATTCCATCTTTGGAATCCTTTCTGTTCAGTATTACAAAAAGGTAATTAACAGTGCATTGTAGTCAGGTAATGCCTATAGCAAAAGAGACGAGCCAAATGACCAGCTCGTCTCTTTTTGCTATTGTTAGGAGCTCTTTTGGTTTTTCTTCATCTTATGCAAAGTGTGGTTCATACCCCATTCATGCATAGCTTCTAATATAGGTTCTAAGCTACGCCCATACTCAGTAACAGAGTATTCTACTTTTGGTGGGACTTGAGGATAGACTACACGTTCTATGATATCTTCTTCCTCCAATTCCCTAAGCTGCTTCGTCAACATTTTCTGCGTAATTCCGGGCATGCTACGTTTAAGCTCATTGAATCGTTTTGTACCTAATTGTAATAAGTGAAGTAAAATAATCGGTTTCCATTTTCCGACTAATATACTTAAAGCATCCTCAACCCGACAGTTATCTGGTACTTTATCCATGTTTAAACACCCTCCTTAAGTATCCTTTTGTATACTATACCACTTTTAAGTGCGTACTTATATATTTCGACGTTATAATCTATAATGATATTTTGTAAGGCAAATTAACATGAGGAAGTAATTTAGGACGTTTCTTTAAGCAAATTACTTTAAGTTAGTACCTTGTTTAATATAATAATATAGCTAAACACATAAAAGTCAAAAGTATGATATAAGAGAAAGAAAGGTGTAGAAGGTATGGATAAATATGGGATCGATCCGAATAAGGGGCTAGAATTTGGTATTTACACACTAGGTGACCACTTACCAAATCCTGTTACAGGAGAAAGAAATTCGGCACAACAACGTGTTAATGAAATCATAGAATATGCTAAGTTAGCGGATCAGGCTGGATTAGACTTTTTTAGTGTCGGTGAAAGCCATCAGGACTATTTTGCAACCCAAGCACATACAGTAGTACTTTCCGCTATTGCACAAGCAACTAATAATATAAAATTAGGAAGCTCATCTACCATTATTAGTACATCTGATCCAGTAAGAGTTTACGAAGACTTTGCGACAATCGATTTAATTTCAGGAGGAAGAACGGAAATTATAGCTGGTCGTGCTTCTAGAATTGGTCTATTTGATCTATTGGGCTACAATGTTCGGGATTATGAAGCATTATTTGAAGAGAAATTTGACTTGTTAAGAAAAATCAACGAAGAGGAAGTTGTCAATTGGAGTGGGGAATACCGTGCCTCTCTGAAAAATGCAGAAGTGTTACCACGTCCGAAAAATGGAAAACTACCAATTTGGCGTGCAGTTGGCGGTTCACCTGCAAGTGCAATAAAGGCAGGTTACGCTGGGGTACCTATGTTCATGGCTCATTTAGGTGGGCCAGTTACGGTATTTAAACGCACCATTGATGCCTATCGTGAAGCTGCAGAGCGTGGTGGATTTAATCCAGATGAATTACCAGTTGCAACAGCTGGCTTCTTTTATGCAGCAGAAACTTCTCAACAAGCTCTTAAAGATATGTATCCGCATATAAATGAAGGAATGAAGAAAACGAATGGCCAAGGCTTTCCAAAGCAACACTTTGCCCAAGGTATCGATCCACATAATGTAATGAACATAGGAAGTCCTCAGGAAATCATTGAAAAGATACTATATCAGCATGAAGTATATGGTCATCAGCGTTATATTGCGCAAATTGATTTTGGTGGAGTACCTTTTGAAAGATTAATGAAGAATATCGAACTTATTGGTAATGAGATACTACCAGCCATTAAAGAATATACGGCTAAAAATTAGGAGGGGTGCAACATGAAGATTGTTGGATTATCCGGATCTAATGTCGGTTCTAAGACACGAACGGCAATGGATTATACAATAAAGTCATTAAAAGAAAAGTATTCTGAAATAGATGTAACACTAATTGACCTTGCTGAATTTGATGTTCAATTTAGTGATGGAAGAAACTTTATGGAATATGAAGGAGACACAGGATACGTCACAAAAACAATTATGGAAGCAGATGCCATCATTATTGGAACTCCAATATTTCAAGCATCTTTACCTGCAACGTTAAAAAATATTTTTGATTTACTACCAGTAAATGCTTTTCGAGATAAAGTAGTAAGTATGCTAGTTACAGCAGGCTCTGCTAAGCATTATTTGATCCCAGAGCAGCAATTAAAACCGATCTTAGCTTACATGAAAGCACAAATGGTTCAGACATATGTATTTATTGAGGAAGCAGATTTTTATCGCAAACAAATTACGAATGATGATGTACTGTTCCGACTTGATCGATTAGTGGAAGATACAGTTGTCTTAACAGAAACATATCAAAAAGTACGCGAGGCAAAAGAAGCAGAGTATGATTTTTAATTAGTGTTTAAGAAAACAAATGAAATCAGCAATCCAATTTCCTTATATTGGACTGCTGATTTTTTGGTTTTACAGCCTTGATAATGAACTGAAGGTGAATGAAGACTCTGATTAGCACCTGTTATAGTGTACGAGGTAAACTCTCAGCTTAAAGGTTTGCTTGCAAAACATTGTACTAACTTTTATGGGAGATGGATATTTATGGTAATATAGAGGGGGAATAATGAATCGACTTTTTGACATATAAGGGTTTAGAATAAAAAGCAATTTATCTGTTAGAATTTAATTTTTTGGAGGTGTACATATGAAACGAATGTCCTTTGAACCACCAACAGACCACTATGATACAAAGATTGAATCAATTGATGAACAAATATGTGAATTAATGGCGCATCGAAAAGAACGTTCCAATAATAACCCTGGTTTTCCAACTAAACAACTTATTTCCAAGTGGTCAATAAAGTATCATTTCTATGAAGATTTTCTAAACAGTGTATTTTCACATTTTTTAAACGAAGAAATATACAGACCGGATATAGAGCCAAAAGGATTTCTGAGGAATATTCCCGTTTTAAAATCATTTGAAAAGGATAATATATTTTATTCGGTAACTTTTGTTCGTCAGTTTAAAAATGCAAGTGTCGTACATTTTAATATTGACAAAGAAGTTTTTGATGAGGAATTACCAATACAAGAACATACATTTTTTGACCTTTCTATAGAAGGAAAAGGGACTAATTATGACTGTCAAAATAATTTCGGTGGAGGGTCAGGAGGACATCATTCTTTTACGTTCACTGTATCCCCAGCATTGCCTGATGATTTTTCAAATATTAAGTTAATCTTTAAAGAATATAAAGTACCATATCAAAAACTAACTGGTTTTGAAGTTGTTATAAAAATGGACGATTAAACAAAAGTGAAATCTTTTCACTTAACGGGTGAGGATTGAAAAAGCTTTTCATTACTTAAGAGTTTATGCGCTATTGCTTATAGCAGTAAAGCATGCGCAAAGAAGCCTTCTTCAGTATTAAAATAAATAAAAAAGCCGCTCAGAGCTTATTTTCTGAGCGGTTTAAGTGTTCCTATATTATAATTGTAAATCATTTAAATGAAAGACAGCAATGCTCCGCCCAATGCACCAGTAACTACAATAATCCAAGGTGGAAGTTTCCAATAAACTAACATGCTGAACAAAATAGCAGCAAATGCAAAGTCTATAGGTGCTAAAATGGAGCTAGTCCAAATTGGTTGATAAAAGGCAGATATTAATATGCCGATAACAGCAGCATTTACCCCCATCAATGCCCCTTTAATTTTCGGATTACGTCGTAAAGACCCCCAAAAAGGTAATGTGCCATAGATAAGTAGAAAAGCAGGTAAGAAGATTGCCACTGTTGCTAACAAGCCGCCTTGCCATCCATTCATGACGGCACCAAGATAGGCCGCAAAGGTAAATAAAGGCCCAGGAACAGCCTGTGCTGCACCATAACCAGCTAAGAAAGACTCTTCACTTAGCCAGCCTGTTGGAACAAATTCACGTTCCAATAACGGCAAGACAACGTGGCCACCACCAAATACTAATGAGCCAGACCGATAAAAACTATCAAACATAGCAATCCAGTTAAGTGTAGTAACCTCTCTTAAAAACGGCAGAAGAATTAGTAATCCAAAAAATAAAGAAATACATATGATAGCAAACCTTTTTGATATAGGTACCTGTATATCGGCATCTTCGGTAGTACTATGATTCCTATAGAGCAAAAAACCGATGATGGCAGCAATTAGGATAATGCCAACTTGAGAAAATGCAGTTTGCCATAATAGGGTAGTAACTAACGCTAATAAAGCAATTGTTTTTCTTTCTACATCAGGAGTTAACTTCTTTGACATCCCAACAATTGCATGAGCAACAACTGCGACAGCTACTATTTTTAATCCATGAATCCATCCAGCATCGGCAACGTCTAAACCCTCGAGAACCAGTGCGAAAAGGATAAGAGCAAGCACCGAAGGAAGTGTAAAGCCAATAAAGGAAATAATTCCCCCTAAAGCACCAGCGCGCATAACGCCAATTCCAATCCCAACTTGACTACTTGCAGGACCAGGAAGGAACTGACATAGGGCAACTAAGTCTGCGTAGCTCTTTTCATCCATCCATTTTTTACGTTGAATATATTCATTATGAAAGTAGCCTAGGTGAGCAACGGGTCCACCAAATGAGGATAGCCCAAGTCTAGTAGAAATGATTAGAATTTCTAACAATGCCTTTATTCCTGTTTTCTTTTCTTTCAATATCATCACCTTCTTTAGTTAATCTCTTATTTCTTTAAAAAGCTCATAAGCTTTCTTTCTTGCTTCAACTAATACTTGATTTCCTTTGTCTGTTGTTGTGTAATACTTTCTCACTTTTCCTTCTACGGTTCGATCCTC
Source organism: Aquibacillus kalidii (assembly GCF_014280935.1). Lineage (GTDB taxonomy): Bacteria > Bacillota > Bacilli > Bacillales > Amphibacillaceae > Aquibacillus_D > Aquibacillus_D kalidii. The sequence goes on along the minus strand of NZ_JACLZI010000044.1, from coordinate 93,715 downwards.
TCTGTCTAAGAGGCCATCCGTTTCCATTGTGTGTAAAATAGGGTATAACGTACCAGAGCTAATTTTATACCCATGCTCCTGTAATTCCTCGACCATCCATGCCCCATAGACGGGATGTTCCTTTGCGTGGTGTAAAATGTGGATATGAATGAAACCGAGAAACAACTTTCGTAACACTTTGTCTTCCAAAATCAATCACCTTCTCTATAATATCGAATACCAATATCGAAATTCGATAATGGAAGTTTACAAGAAGGAAGGGTTCTTTTCAAGTGGTTGTATTAGAGTTTACAAATTCTTAACATTCATTTGAAGCATAAACAACTCCTTAGAAATGTTTGTAAACCTATAGAAAAAATTCATTTGAATATATAAGTAAATTATTATATAGTAATATCCAGAATGAATGGAGGTGTTCTCTATGATTAAAACTCAAGTTGAAATTGATAAGGCTGCAATGCTATTAAAGTTATTGGGCGATAAAACACGTTTAACGATGATGAAAATTCTTGATACTCATGATTGTTGTGTGTGTGAATTCGTAGAAATATTTAAAACTAGTCAACCTTCAATTAGTCAACATCTTCGTAAATTGAGGGATGTTGGGTTAGTGAAAGAAGAAAGAAGGGGACAGTGGATCTTTTATTCCATGAATAAAAGCAATGAGTACTATAGCTTTATACAGCAAGTTATTAATCAATTGCCTGACCAAAACTATCATTTAAAAGAACTAGAAGAAAAAGGTACAAGAATTACATGTTGTTAATTGGAGGGATAAATGTGTCAACATCAATTTTACTGGCATCGGTTATCTTCCTTATAACGCTTGTCCTAGTAATATGGCAACCAAAGGGATTATCAATTGGATGGTCTGCTTGTGGTGGGGCAATTGTTGCGTTATTGGCGGGAGTAGTTGGATTGACTGATGTTATCGCTGTAACAGAAATAGTTTGGAATGCTACCTTGGCGTTTATTGCTATTATTATTATTTCGTTAATACTAGATGAAATTGGATTTTTTGAATGGGCAGCCTTACATATGGCACGAGCAGCTAATGGTAACGGGGTAAAGATGTTTATTTATGTCAGTATCCTTGGCGCAATTGTTGCTGCATTTTTTGCAAATGATGGTGCTGCTTTAATTCTTACACCAATCGTTCTAGCGATGGTGCGTAACCTCAATTTCAATGAAAAAATGGTCTTTCCATTTATTATGGCAAGTGGATTTATTGCGGATACTACCTCGTTACCATTGATAGTGAGTAATCTTGTTAATATTGTATCAGCAGATTTCTTTGATATTGGTTTCGTTGAATATGCATCTAGAATGATTATCCCAAATCTGTTCTCACTTGCAGCGACAATCACTGTTTTGTTGATTTATTTTAGAAAAAGTATTCCACGTACGTATAATATCGATCAATTAAAAGAACCAGCTGATGCGATAAAAGATTTACGTATGTTCCGTATTTCTTGGTATGTACTTGGAATATTATTAGTTGGGTATTTTGTTAGCGAGTTTGTTAATTTGCCTGTCTCAATTGTAGCAGGTATTATTGCCATTTTCTTTTTAATAATGGCTAGGGAAAGTAAGGAAGTAGATACTAAAACAGTTATAAAAGGTGCACCCTGGGCAATTGTGTTCTTCTCCATAGGAATGTATGTTGTCGTATATGGACTAAAGAATGCAGGGCTAACGGATGTATTAGCTAAGTTAATTCAAGCTAGTGCTGAGCAAGGATTATTTGTAGCCACAATCGGTATGGGTTTTATCGCTGCTATTTTATCTTCGATTATGAACAACATGCCTACAGTAATGATAGATGCCTTGGCAATTGCTGAAACGAGTACATCTGGAGTAATAAGAGAAGCCCTTATTTATGCCAATGTAATTGGTTCCGATTTAGGACCTAAAATTACTCCGATTGGTTCATTAGCTACATTGTTATGGCTTCATGTTTTATCTCAAAAAGGGGTTAAGATTTCCTGGGGTACTTACTTTAAAACAGGAATTATTTTAACTATCCCAATATTATTTATTACATTAGTAGGGCTATATCTAACATTATTAATATTTTAAATGAAGGAGACTATGTAAATATGTCTAAAAAAACGATTTACTTCTTATGTACTGGTAATTCTTGCCGTAGTCAAATGGCTGAGGGTTGGGCTAAACAATATTTAGGTGAGGATTGGAATGTGAAAAGTGCAGGTATTGAAGCACATGGATTGAATCCAAATGCAGTTAAAGCGATGAATGAAGTGGAGATTGACATATCCGATCAAACTTCAGATATTATAGATCCAGATATTCTAAATAATGCTACATTAGCTGTAACGCTTTGTGGTGATGCTGCGGACAAATGCCCAGTAACCCCTCCTAGTGTGAAACGTGAACATTGGGGATTTGATGATCCGGCGAAAGCAGAAGGTACTGATGAAGAAAAATGGCAAGTTTTCCAACGTGTTCGTGATCAAATAGGTGAACGAATTAAGCGTTTTGCTGATACAGGTGAATAGAAAAGAAAAGGATTCAGGGACGATTTTATACGTCCCTGATTTTTTACTTGTTGTTTAGTCGTACAATGTCAATAGTAAATATATATTTTAATTTAACGAATGAAGTGATTATTAATTAATTATTTTTGATTAAGTGGCGGTTATTTTTTGTGAAGAACATTGTTGTTGGTTTAACACAAAAGTAATAAAATAGGAATTAATGGATAATAGTCGGAGGAATCATGCTGAAATACATGTTAAAATTGTAGATATAAACTTATACACAGTTAGATTTACTTACATATTGGTGAAATAAATACGGTATTTATTATAATTTGTGACAATATGTACTCTTTGATTGTTAGAATTCAAAATTACTGATAAAATTAGATAGTATGGCAGATTTAAAAGAACAAAAAGTAAAGAAAGTATATTCATTATCTGAATAGCCGTCATTACTTTATTGCAAAATAAGCAGTAATAATATATTTTCTTTATTTAATATTATGTAGGGCAATTTAATGTGAATATAATCACTATTTTGGAATCATAGCTTGTTTTTAAAAGGGTTGGTTAACTGTCTTCCATTACTCTTTTACATAAATAATTAAAAAGAATGTTCTATTAGGAGGAAAAGTTATGTCAGAGTCATTTCAACAAGAAAACGATCAACATAAGTCAGTTTCAGAGAAAGAATTACTTGAACAGCTTCTAGATCCTCAAGTACAGGAGTCATTAACTACATTAATTAAGGAACTTCCTAAGCTAACAGAATTAGTAACGCTTCTATCTAAGTCGTATGACACTGTTCAATCATTTGCAACTGACGATGTGTTCAAGAGTGATACTGTTGGTGCGATTACCGAAATGGTAGAACCAATTAAGTCATCAGTGAAAAATGTAGCGGCAACTGCAATCGAAGCAAAGGATGAGTCAGAAAAGAGTACAGAAGTTATTGGGCTGTTTGGACTTTTAAAAATGTTAAAGGATCCTCAGGCACAGAAACTTTTCCGTTTCGTTAATGCTTACCTTAAAATCTCAGCAGAACGCAAATAATCTTCAAAAGACTTTATTTTAAAATGGAGGAGAAAACATGTCTAAAAAGATCGTCATCATAGGTGCTGGTTACGGGGGACTTCTTTCCGCTTTAACTGTTAGAAAATATTTAAATCAATCAGAAGCAGAAGTGACTTTAGTAAACCAGACTCCAACACACCAAATTATTACAGAATTACACCGACTTGCAGCTGGTAATGTAAGTGAGCAAGCAGTCGCAATGCCACTTGAGAAGCTTATTAAAAACAAGGACATCGCACTTAGAATTGCCAAAGTTGAATCATTCGCAGTTGATAAAAAACAAGTACAATTATCTGATGGATCTTTCCTTACGTATGATGCACTAGTTGTAGCGCTAGGTAGTACAACTGCTTACTTCGGTATTCCGGGTCTTGAAGAAAATAGCCTTGTATTAAAGTCAGCTGATGAAGCGAATTATATCCGTAAACATGTCGAAGAACGCATTCGTGAATTTGCTAATTCAGGAAAAGAAGAAGATGCTACCATCTTAATCGGCGGTGGTGGATTAACTGGTGTCGAACTAGTTGGAGAACTTGCTGATGAACTACCTGAACTAACTAAAAAATACGGTGTAGACTATAACAAAATTAAATTGTTACTTGTGGAAGCTGGTCCTAAAGTTCTTCCAATGCTATCAGACGAACTTATTGACAGAGCAATGCAAAGTCTAGAATCTCGTGGAGTTCAGTTCTTAACTGGTCTTCCTGTAACTGGTGTAGAAGGAAACGTTGTAGATTTAAAAGATGGACAAAAAATTAAAACAAACACGTTTGTTTGGACTGGTGGCGTACAAGGTAATCCATTAGTTGGAGAGTCAGGTTTAGAAGTAAATAGAGGCCGCGCAACTGTGAATCAGTATTTACAGTCAACATCTCACCAAGATGTATTTATTGCTGGTGATAGTGCAGTTTATTTCAAACCTGGTGAAGAACGTCCACAGCCACCAACTGCTCAAATTGCATGGCAAATGGGTGAATTAATCGGGTACAACCTATACGCATATTTAATGGGTAAAGACTTTGAAGAATTCAGTCCAGTAAACTCAGGTACACTTGCTAGTCTTGGTCGTAAAGATGCAGTAGCTACAGTTGGGGCAAATGCTACTCAACTTAAAGGTATGCCTGCTTCCTTAATGAAAGAAGCTAGTAACATTCGTTACCTCTCCCACATAAAAGGATTATTTAGTTTAGCATATTAAAAAAGAAGTAGATTCTAATTTGATTAGGATCTACTTCTTTTTGTTTCTCGTAATTATTGTTGGTTATGTCGTACCTTCTATAACAGACACCCACAAGAATTACTGCGAAAGGGTATCTGTCATTAATTGTTTACTTTAATCAAAAATTTACAATGATCATTGCCTTCTGTTTTGCAGCTAGTTCTTTTCACATGATCTGTGTTCAGAACGGTTTTAAACATAGAAGTTTCACAATGGCATGCAACTTTGAATTCTTTTGCAACGGCCATGATTGGACAGTTATATTCGATAAGTTCAAATGTTGATTTATCAATTTGAATTAAGTCAGCCATATAGCCCTTTTCATTTTGAATAGCAGCCATTTCTTTTATTTTTTCTGTTGATGATCTCTTTTCCATTCTAATGGAGTATTCCTTAGATAATCGGCGTTCACGATTTTGGAATAACTGAACGATTGACTCATCACCATGGAGGTCACGTATTTCTTTCATAAACTCAACACTTAACCCCTCATAGTTTTTAGGAAATAATCGTTCACCCTTTTCTGATAAAGAGTACATTTGAGTAGGTCTTCCCATAGGTAATTTAATCTCTTTAGCTTGGATTAGTCCGTCTTTTTCCATAATAGATAGGTGCTTACGTACAGCCATATCTGTAATTTCGAGGTGCTCGGTTAATTCACTAACTTTTACCCTCACTCGCTTTTTCAGGATTTCAAGTATCCTGTCCTTTGTGGTTACTCTAGTTTGGTTCAATTGAAGCACCTCCTTAAAATGAGATAAGATCCTTGATAAAAATTGCGTATCTAAAATAAAAAGCAGTGCAGATTAATAGAGCACCACTTTAGCTTAAATTAATTATCTTTAGACTTATTATATAAGATAGTATAAAAAGTTAACAGTAATAACATTCAATCCGTAACGAGCAAATTAATTGCATTTACCTATTGTATCAGATAGGATAAACACATACTTATTATACTTTTTGGTATAAAAAGAATAATATATTAAATTTATTGGAGGAATTTATCATGGCAAAATTTGAATTACCAGCATTAAAATATGATTTCGATGCATTAGAGCCTCATATTGATAAAACGACTATGGAGATTCACCACGGTAAGCACCATCAAACATATGTAAGTAAGCTTAATGCTGCGATTGAAGGTAAAGCAGATCTAGAAAGCAAGTCTTTAGAACAGTTGCTAAGCAATTTAGATGCAGTACCTGCCGAGGTTAGAACAGCAGTTAGAAATAATGGTGGTGGACATTTCAACCATACGCTTTTCTGGGAAGTCATTGCACCGGGTAAAGAACAAGCAGCTCCTAGCGGTAAGTTAGCAGATGCAATAAATGCTGCTTTTGGCAGTGTTAGTGCATTTGAACAAAAGTTTTCTGATGCAGCTGCAACACGTTTTGGTTCAGGTTGGGCATGGTTAGTAGTAAACCAAAATGGTGAGTTAGAAGTAACAAGCACACCAAATCAGGATAACCCTATCATGGAAGGTAAAACTGCAATTTTAGGGCTTGATGTATGGGAACATGCTTACTACTTAAATTATCAAAATAGAAGACCAGATTATATTGCAAGTTTCTTTAATATCATAAATTGGGATGCTGTTGCTAAAAAATATGCGCAAGCTATAAACTAATAGTTAATTTGTAGAATAAGGTACCGTTATGGTACCTTATTCTATGAGTAAAAAACTATTTGTGATAGAGAAAAGGGATGGCAATGGAAATTATTGAAGTGACTGGAAAACCACCTTATAATAAAGAACCACTTACAATGGTAATTGGGAAATTTGATGGTATTCATAAAGGACATGAGGCAATTCTGCGTACTGCAAGACAATACATGGATAAAGAAAATGATACGTTAGCAGTAATGACTTTCTCCGATAATCCGTTATGGGTAATAAAACAAGATCCCAACTTTAAACGAAAAATAACCCGAGATATAGACAAGTTTGATTTATTAGAGAGGTTTGGATTTGAGCGTTTTTATCGAATCCTCTTTACCAAGGAATATGCTAGAACGACTGCGGAAACATTTGTATTAGAACATCTCTCACAATTAAATGTGAAGCGTATCATTGTAGGAGAGGGGTTCCGTTTTGGAAGTGGTGCAACATCTTCTACGGATGCACTTATCGGTTTGTGTAAACAACTTAAGATTGATGTAATAGTCGTTCCTAGTATTAAAGAAAGTGGCACAAAGATAAGTAGTCGACACATTCGTGCATTGATCGAAGATGGGTTATTGGAACCTGCTCATTCTTTATTGGGACGTCCATTTACGATAACGGGTAAAGTTGTACATGGCCAAAAAATGGGGAGGAAGTTAGGTTTTCCTACTATTAATTTGGGCGAAATAGATGAGTATGTTGAACCAAAACCAGGCGTTTACCTTGGGGTTGTAGGCATTCACCAGAATGATGTTATTACCGAATACTATCATGTGTTAATAAGTGCAGGTTATCGACCAACTGTTAAGGGTGAAGGATATTTAGTTGAAGCCCATTTACTTAATTTTTCTGGAGATCTATACGATAAAACGGTTTCCGTATCTTTCTTACGCTTTATGCGGGAGGAAGTAAATTTTAATGGGTTAGATGCGCTTATCGAACAAATGGAACAAGATAAGCAAGATGCGTTACAATTGATTGGTCAGAACGAATAAAAATTAATACTGGAAAGGGAGGATGTACTTTGAAACTGGTTGGTGTTGCTGGTTCTTTAGCTGGATGGAAAACAAATGTTTTAATCCATAAAGTATTGGAAGCCGCAAAGGAAATCGACTCAAGCATTGAGACAGAATTAATTGATTTAAGGGACTTTGACGTTCAATTTGTGAATGGGGACCCATTAACCTTTTATAATGAAGATACCTTTAATGTTGTAAATAAGGTTTCAAATGCGGACTTTCTTATAATAGGTACGCCTATCTATCAAGCATCGATAACTGGGGCATTAAAAAACCTGTTAGATCATTTTCAGGTAGACGTATTCAAAGGAAAAGTAACAGGAATGATAACATCTGGAGAAATTGATAAACATTTTCTTGTTTCGGAATATCAACTGAAACCAATCCTCACTTATTTAAAGGGATTAGTTCCAACCGGTAATGTGTTTGTTCATAATGATGCATTTGATGATGAAAACGAAATAATAGATGAAGACATATCTAAAAGAATAAAGTTACTTGCAGATGAAATGATTTTCCTGCAAAAAAGTCTGGATAATAAAAAGAGTCATTAAGATAAATGAAGGTAGGAGGATTGTTATGGCATTCGTTATTACAAGCCCATGTGAAATAGAAAAAGCAGGAGAATGCGCAACAGTTTGTCCTGTTGATTGTATAGAAGAGGGGAAATCTCAGTTTTACATCAATCCGGATATTTGTATTGACTGCGGTGCATGCGTGGCAGTTTGTCCTGTGGATGCAATTGTAGAAGAATATGATCTTACGGAAGAACAAGAGCCATATTTGGAAAAGGCTGAGAAGTTTTTTGAGAACTTTTAACTATAATAGAGTAGCATCTAATTAAATAGAATTGATAAAATAGCGGTTTTTTTCAAGAAAATCGCTATTTTTATATTATAAATAATTAGTTTTATGGTAGTCTAGACTTAAAAGAGATATCGTATTTCCAAATGAATGTAATCGCTTTAATTTATTGTTGGAATTAATTACTAGATAGTGGAGGGAATTCAATTGTCCTTAAAATTAGCTTTTACCACATTAGGGTGTCCTAATTGGGATTTGAATACTATTATAAAAAATGCAGTGAAAAATGGATATCAAGGTGTGGATTTTCGTGGTTATTTGGGAGAATTCGATATATATAAGCTCCCTGTATTTACTACAAAATTGGAGGAGACAAAACAGTTATTCAAAGATGCTTGCCTAGAAATACCTTGTTTTTCTAGCTCTGTTAGTCTAATTACTAAATCTGAACAGCAATTAAAAAAGAGTTTAGATGAGCTGGAGGCCTATGGATACTTATGTAATCAGTTTGGTGCTTCTTATATTAGAGTATTTGGAGGTATGATCGGTGACATGACAAAACAGGATGCGCTTCGGATAGCTATAGATAATGTAGAGCAAATGCTGGTGATTGCTGAGAAATATAACGTAACCTTACTTTTGGAAACACATGATGATTTTATTGACAGTCAATCTATAAAACATTTACTAACCAAAGTTGAAAGTCCGCGACTTCAGATATTGTGGGATGTACACCATCCTTATAGACTAGTTGGAGAACTCCCTGAGGAAACATGGAATACGTTAGGAGATCGGATTAAGTACACCCATTGGAAAGATTCATACTTGAGGGACGATCATCCGCGTGGCTATCAACTATGTTTATTAGGAAGTGGGGATATACCATTAAAGGAGAGCTATAATCAATTAATTGAAAATGGTTATAGCGGATACTTTACTTTAGAATGGGAAAAGATTTGGTGCCCCGAAATTGAGGAGCCTGAAGTTGCATTTGAACAATTTGCTAAGTTCATGAGGACTTTATAAAAAAATAGAAATGTGATTAAAGAATGGTATCTAGCATATGGGAGTGAATTCTGTGAGATTTATAAAGGGTGACAAAATTATTTTAATAGGTGATAGTATAACAGATGCTGGACGTCTTAGTGATCCGGAGCAAGTTGGAGATGGTTATTACAGATTAATTCGGGATTACTATTTAGCTAGTTTTCCGGAACTTAATTTACAGTTTATTAATAAAGGTGTCGGTGGGAATCGCGTTACAGATTTGTTTGATAGATGGCAAGATGATGTTATTGCCTTACAACCAAATTGGGTATCCGTAATGATCGGAATAAATGATGTCTGGAGACAACTAGATAGTCCAGGTATAGAACAAGTCTATCCAAATGATTTTGAAAGAATTTATACAGATATTTTAACAAAACTTAAAGAACAGACTGATGCTAAAATTATTTTAATGGAGCCGACTATCATTGAAGAGAACCTTGCTTCAAAGGGAAATCACTTACTTGTTGATTATGTTCAAATAGTAAATGACTTAGCGGTTAAATTTGATGCTTTATTAGTGCCTACAAATAAGGTTTTTAGACAATATGTAGAAGGTGGTTATGATAATAATTTGACAACTGATCATGTACATATGAACTCAATAGGTAATATGTTACTAGCAAAGACATGGATAGAAACGGTACAAAACTAGACAAATTGATCACTGGAGTTGTGACAGTAAAAACAAGCTTAGATTAAATATCTAAGCTTGTTTTTGTTTGTGGTGAGATTAATAAATTTATTAATTTGATGAGAATTTTAGTAGCAGTACACTTCTTATTATAAATATCGTCTATTTGCTAAATCTGTACGGTACTCTCTTTTTTGCAAATCACTAGTTTATAACTGAATTTATATCTAATTCGTTGTGTACTAAATAAAATCACTCTATGTTAAATTTTAGAAAGCGTTTACAATAAACGCGAAAATAGTAGGAAAAGGAGTGTTTTTATGATTAAACGTAAAGGAATTGTTGGACTCTTGACAGCTTTTTTGGTAGCAATGTTTTACATTTTTCCTCAAGTTGCTCAAGCAGAAACTGCCACACAGGTTGAATATGATATAACTACTTATGCAGCAGATATGCAACCTGGGTGGAACCTAGGCAATACTTTTGATGGATTTGATACAGAAAAAGACGTATTTGATGAAACAGCTTGGGGCAATCCACTTGTCACAAAAGAACTTATTAATAGCATTTCCGATCAAGGTTTTAAAAGTATTCGTATCCCTGTAACTTTCTCAACTAGAACGGGTGAAAGTCCTGATTATACGATTAATGCACAATTTCTTAATCGTCTTCAGCAAGTGGTGGACTGGTCACTAGAAGCTGAATTAAAAGTTATGATTAATATTCACCATGATTCATGGGATTCCATTGCTAAAGGGATGTCTAGTGATCATGACAATACCGTTGCGCGATTTAATTCAATCTGGATGCAACTTTCTGAGAGATTCAAAGAATACCCAACTGACCTAATGTTCGAAAGTATTAATGAGCCACAGTTTTGGGGACCAGGTGGAGATGAAGAAGGACAAAAATTTCTAGATGAATTGAACAATTCCTTTTATGATATAGTGCGAACTTCAAGTGGAAACAATCCTATCCGTCCACTTGTAATCCCAACATTGCATACCAATTTTGAAGAACAAGTACATGTGGATAATCTCTACAATTGGATTATTTCAAAAAACGATCCCTATATCATTTCAACTGTTCACTATTATGGGTACTGGCCTTTTAGTGTAAACGTGGATGGTACGACTACCTTCGATGAAGCAACAAAAAATCATATCATTGATAATTTTAATCGGGTAAATGAAAAATTTGTTCAAAATGGTATTCCAGTAGTAATTGGAGAATTTGGACTGTTAGGTTTTGATCAACATATAGGAACAATTCAACAAGGCGAAAAACTTAAATTCTTTGAATTTCTAATTAACTATGCGAATGAAAAAGATTTGGTTCATATGCTGTGGGATAATGGTCAACATTTCAACCGTATATCTCACGATTGGAAGGACCCACAACTTTATGAAATGATGCGTGCTAGCTGGGAAGGACGTTCAGCAACGGCTGAAACAAACTTCATTTATTTGAAGCAAGGCGAAAAGATTGTTGATGTCGAAAGAAAGCTAAACTTAAACGGTAATACATTTATTTCCCTTCAAGTGAATGGTGAAAACTTACAAGAAGGACAAGACTATGAATGGAACGGGGAGATATTAACGATTAAAGCGAGCTTACTTTCTGACCTTATTTCAGAAAAACTAGGAAAAAATGCAACACTAACGGCAACTTTCAATAACGGTTCAAATTGGTATTTTGACATTTACAATTACAAGACACCTACTTTTGAGAATGCTTTAGGTAGTACAAATGATTATGCTATACCAGTTCAATTTAATGGAACTGACTTAAAAACTATGGAAGCTATATATACAGATGATAGTAGCCCAGCAGGACCACAAAATTGGACAACATTTAAGGAATTTGGTTATGCATTTAATCCTTCTTATGAGACCAATGAAATAACTTTCCCATATGGAAATGAACGCTTTTTTAATGAACTGGACAATGGACGTGAAGTTGAATTAACTTTTCATTTCTGGAGTGGAGAGCAAATTACCTATACTATTGTAAAAAATGGTGAGGGTGTTGAAGGGAAAGGTAAAGTTCCTGATGAAGTCCCTGTTGATAATGGCAATGGACAAATGCATGAGGAAGTGGTAAGTACACCACAAATCGAAAATGGAATTGCTACGGTATCAGATGAGGATATTGAAAAATTAGCAAATGGTGGATTATTTGTTATTGAGATTGGTGATAGAGAAAATGTTAATAACATTATCTTAACAAGTGATCAAGTGCAGAAGCTGGTAAGCAAGAATGCTAACATAACAATTTTAAAATTTGGAATAAGCTTGGTTGTGGCTACTGCACATTTTAATCCAAATCAATCAGTATCGATAAGCATCGAATCAGAAAATGCTGATCAAATGAGTATACCGGAAGATATGAAAGTGAGAAGTGAAATCTATGATTTAACTATTACGCAATCAAACAATATTAGTGAATTTGGAGATAATCCAGTAACACTAAAATTTGCCGTGAACGAAGAAAATGTAAAAAAACTTGATAACTTGAGTATTTATTATTTTAATGAAGAAACGAAAAAGTGGGAGATCGTTGAAAGTGTTTATAAAGATGGAGTAGTAAGTGCAAATGTTTCGCATTTAAGCATTTACACTGTTTTAGAGAAAGAAATTTCAACTACAAAAGAAGATCCGAATATAACAGCCCCAGTTAAAGATGATAGGGAAGAGGAACAACTTAATAACGAGGGGGCAAAGGACAAGGAAGCAAATGAACAAGACAACAATAGTGGGAATGATCAAGGAGACTTGCCGACTTCTGAAGAAAACCAAGAAGTGCTTCCCAATACTGCAACACCGTTATTTAATATGATGTTGGCTGGCTTCAGTCTATTAATATTAGGAAGTGTATTCTTTCTATTTATAAAAAGAAGAAAATCAATAGAATAATGATGTAGCAAAGGGGGTGTCCCAATTTAGGGGCACTCTCTTTTACCTTGCTATACCTCTAATTTTTAACTGAATTTGTATCTAATTAGTCATGTATTTATAAAAAAAACGCTATGTTAAAATTAAATAAACCGCTTACATTTGTGAGGGTGTTAGCGATTCGTTTAAATTTAACTGTCCGGCGCAGAAAATTAGATACATTACTTTTTTGATGGAGGAGGAGAAAGGTGATGGATAGAGAACATCTAGCATTCTGGTATATCCAAAACACTTTGGAAAACAGGATAGATAATGTAATGAGTAAATTATCGATAGATGAGTAGATTAGTTTATTATTCACAAAGTGCAATCAGAAGAAATTAGAAGAATTGACATGGATACTGAAATTCCTGATCAATTGGGTAATTATGAATTTCCATTTGTAACTTCACGAGGGATGCATGATCTGTATATATAATTTCAAGGTCCGGTTTCTATGGCAACGATTCAAATAAAAAAATGTTGGTGATAGGATGAATACTTTCGAAACTAGTTTTCCTTTAAGGGGAGCTTGGAATAAAAATTATGGAAATACGTGGGAAGAGGCATTGGTTAGTGGCAATGGTAGACAAGGTGTTATGGTACTTGGTAACCCTTCAAACGAAACCATTATTGGAAACCATGCTAGGTTATATTTGCCAACTGGTACCAATAATTCACTACCTAACATGGCACCATATCTCGATCAGTTTAGACGAATTATCAAGGAAAAAGGATATGAACAAGCCGTCGAATTTTATTATAATAAAGCATTAGAGTTAGGTTACAGTGGGTTACAAATGAGTGATCCTTTTCATCCTGGTTTTCATTTGCATATTAATTCTTCTTTTGGAAAGGTAAAGAACTATAGAAGAAGTGTAAATTTTGATTCGGGGGAAATTCAAGTTAGTTTTTTAGATGGAAGCGGTAATTGGCATACTCGAAAAACGTTTGTATCCAGGGCAGATGACATTATTGTTCATTCCATACAAAATGAACATAGTGACGTAACTTGCAAGCTTGATATTGAAGATTATAAACACGAATTGATTAACCACGAAAGAGAAATTGGAGAGAGCTTCGTAGGCTTGACGAACAAATATGTATTAGGGCCTGGTGGGTTTCAAGTCGCTATAAAGATTGTAGCCCCAGGTGGAACTGTAAAAGTAGAGAACAATCAGATACTAATAGAACACGCCAAACAACTACTTTTAATCATGAAAATAGTTCCCTTTAAAACAGAAAAGTTACTAAGTATTAACCAAATCATTGCCGAATTAGAAACAGTTTTATCCTCCTATGACGCTCTTATGGAACGTCATCTAGGTTTGCATCAAGCATTATTTGAACGTGTTAGATTAAATCTATCAACAGATACGGAAAGACTTAGGTCAACAGAGGATTTGTTTGCTGAAACTAAAAAAACAGAAAAATTACCTTTTGCTTTAATAGAGAAAATGTATGATGCAGGTAGATATATGTATATATGTAGTGCTGGTGAACTAACACCAAATCTTCAGGGAATATGGACGGGAACCTTTAAACCTGCATGGAGTGGTGACTACACATTCGATACGAACGTGCAGCTCTCGATTGCATCTGCTTTATCTTGTGGGATGAATGACGGATTAAAAGGGTTGTTTCGACTAATAAATGAATTGCTTCCTGGCTTCCGTGATAATGCAAGGAATTATTATGGGGCAAGAGGAATTATGGCTCCGGTTCATGCGAGTAATAGTGGGCAGCATTTTCATTGGAACAGCGAATGGCCACTTCATTTATGGACATGTGGTGCAGGATGGCTCGGGCACTGGTTTTATCAATATTATTTATTTACTGGAGATAAACAATTTTTAGAGGAACAAACCATCCCTTATTTAATGGAATGTGTTCAATTTTATGAAGACTTTCTAATTGAGGACCCAGATGGTAAGTATCGTTTTACCCCTTCCTACTCTGCAGAAAATGGCTGTGGTGACAATGCAACGCAAGATATTGCTGTTGCAAGGGAAGTATTACAAAATTTAATTAGCAGTTGTAGAGAACTGAAAGTACACCATTCTGAAATAAAGAAGTGGGAAGACATGCTTGTGAAGCTTCCGGATTACATGATTAATCAGGAGGGTGCTATACAGGAATGGGCAATAAATGGAAAAGAAGAGAACTATAATCACCGACACTTTTCACATCTTTATTCGATATTCCAAAGTAGAGAATTCAATGAGGAGTCAGAACCGAGATTATGGGAAGCATCAAAAGTGGCCTTAAACAAACGCTTAGAGGCTTGGTTAAGAAGTGAGGATGCCGACACATCCTCTACACATGGTCGAATGCATGCAGCCCTTTGCGCAACCCAATTTAATGATAGCAAATTAGTCTATGAAATATTACAGATGATGGTTGTAAAGGAATCCATTTTTCCATCAATGATAACATCCCATTACAATGATCGGCACTTATTTAATGTAGACGGTAATGGTGCCATTCCCCAAGTTATTAATGAAATGATTATTGATGGAGTTCCTGGAGAAATAATTTTACTAAGAGCACTTCCAACTCATATTCCAAAAGGTAGATTAGAAGGAGTAAGGGTACCTAATCAAATTGTTATAGATAAGGTTGAGTGGGATCTCACAAATAAGAAGGTGGATATATCTCTGACTTCTTTTATAGACCAAGAGATTAGAATAAAACTGCCAAACTTTAGACAATGTATAATAAAAGAGAGTACTAGGTGCTTTACTAGCGAAGTTGAGGGAGAATTGTTACTTAAGGTAAGTAAAGATACCCGTGCGGAACTAGTTTTCCAACTTTGAGGATCTCTTAGAAGTAGGTTAAAGAAAAAAACTTTATAGTATTTATATAATGAAATCTATAGTAAACAGATGTTAGATACTGTAAAATAACGGTAAAGTAGTGGCTGTGCCTAATATTTTATAGAAAGGCATGGCCTCACCTTTTCTTTGAGAACCCTTTTATTTTTAATTAAATGGAAGCGCTTAATAATTTTGGTGAGTGTATTTTTTAAAAGAAGAAGGCAGCTTTAAATAAATGATGTACAGCCGTACAAAAACAACAGGCGACAGGACGGTAGGGGGAACACCGATGAAATTACTGGAAAGGTTATTAACTTGGTTAACTGACATTAGAATTAGACATAAATTACTAGGAATCTATATTGTTGTAACCTTAATTCCGGTATTACTAGTAGGTATTTACCTTAACTATGGGATGAGAGAAGTTGTCCTGAACAATTCACTAAATGAAACGCATGCCAATATCGATAAACTAGAAATGCGATTAAACACAGTATTTAACCGTGCTACAAAAATTTCTGATCTTATATATATGAACAAAGATGTAGAAAAACTCCTTTTACAATCTTATGAAAATAATCTAGAAATATATAATGCATACAATCTATACCCGATCTTCGATGAATATTTGAAATACTACAATGAAATAGAAAATATTCAATTTTTTATGACAAAGGATATTATTACTAATTCCTATTTCGTGTACGCAGACAAAGAGATAACAAGTAAGGAATGGTACCAACAGGCTTTGAAAAAGAAAGGCTATGTAAGTTGGGTTTATAAAGAAGACCACTGGACAAAAAAGAAATTCCTAACCTTAACCAGGGCCGTTTATTCCTCTAATAATCAATTACTTGGGGTTTTGTCTGTCTATATTTCACCTGATGTATTAAACGAAATATCGAAGGATGAGGTATATGATGCCTATATTTCTTTAAACAATGAAACCATAGTTCATAATAAGAACCGTGATTTAATTGGCACGGAACCAACATTTTTAAATCATAAAAGTTCTGATATAGAACAGGGTAACTTTGTACTAGATACAACTTATCAAGAGGAAGAGGTTAAAGTTAATGTCCGTTCCTTTCATCCTGAAAAGGCATTAGAGGACAGTATTCAGATAGCAGCAATCATTCCAGTAAAAGAGGTAATGCAGGAATCAAACACAGTTCTCCTTAAGGGGTTCATTGTTGTTATTGGGTGTATTTTAGTTTCGATAACATTGATTGTCCTATTTATCCGTACCTTTGATCGACGAGTTAACCTATTAAAGCATGCTATGAATAAAGTTTCTAAGGGTGACTTTGAATTAAGAAAACAAATTGAAGGAAAAGATGAAATTGGGGAGGTATATCGAGAACTATCTATTACAGCTGAAAGTATCAAAAAATTAATTAATGAAGTATATATTCATAAAATTAAAGAAGAAAAATGGAAAAGAAAACAAAAGGAATCGGAATTTAAAATGTTATCGAGTCAAATTAATCCTCACTTCTTATACAATACGTTAGAGATGATTCGGATGAAAGCATTTATGAATAAAGATGTTGAGGTTGCCAATATTGTAAAACTACTTAGCAAAATGATGAGATCTGGGTTAGAAAGAACGGATAAACCTGTATCTTTAGAGCATGAAATCGACATTGTAACAACCTATCTTGAAATTCAAAAGCTGCGTTTTGGAGAAAAAATAGAGTATGAGATTTCAACAGAATGTGATCTGACAAACTATAAAGTATTCCCTTTACTACTCCAACCTATCGTGGAAAACTCGGTTATACACGGATTAGAAAACAAAGAAGGGCGGGGAGAGCTGCAGATTATTGTTAAAGAAAACAGTAACTATTTGATGATTGATGTGAAGGATAACGGCATTGGTATTACTAAGTCAGAACTTGAAAAGTTACAATTACGTTTGGATCAATCGGAAGAGCAGTCAACATCTAACAGTATTGGATTATTCAACGTTCACCAACGAATCAAGTTGCATTATGGGGACGAATTTGGTTTAAAGGTAAATAGTGAGAAAAATATCGGCACGACTGTCACCTTGTACTTACCCTTAAGGAAAGGACTAGATAGCAATGAGAAAAGTAGTAATCATTGATGATGAACCTATTGTTAGAGAAGGGTTGAGAAACATAATTTCTTGGTCTGATTACGGGTACTATATTTGTGATGTTGGAGTGGATGGGAGAGACGGCTTAAACAAAATTCGGTTACAAGATCCAGATCTTGTCTTAATAGATATTCGAATGCCAGGTTTCTCAGGCATAGAGATTATTCAACAGATTAAGGAGGAGGGCTATAAATGTAAATTTATTATACTTTCTGGATATTCTAGTTTTTCCTATGCGAAGGAATCTATCAAGCTAGGAATTGGATCCTATTTATTAAAACCAATTGATGAAGAGGAATTGATTAGTTCAATAGTAAAAGTTTCTGAGGAATTAAAACAGGAAGAAAATATAAATAATCAACTTACCCTCTTTAAAAGAATAAATGAAGAGCAGTCCCTAAAAAAACTATTGGAAGGTAGAGCTCACGAAATTGATGAAAGCCTATTGGAAGAATGGACAGACGAGCTATTTCAAGTTGTAAGTTTATTTAAAGAAATTAACCAGCCTGGTTATCAGTGGTTAACAAATGAATTGACGGATCATGAAGATGCTATTAAATTGATCCGAAAAGACGCACGAATACATCTCTTGTTTATTAATCAAGAAGAAAAAGTGATTAAGGATTATATTCAATTCCTTATTACTAACCTTGAAAAGTATGGTAATGAGGGTTGCACGGTCCTACTAGGAAATCCCGTAACAGGTAGTGTACAAATAGTTGATTCTTTTAGGCAAACTCAAAAATTGAAAGATGTTTATTTTTGCCACAGTCAGGAGTCTTTCCTCTCCTATGAAATGTTAGAAGAGAAGACTCAGGGAAAATCACTCGAAACAATTAAAAATAATCTCTGTAGGTTTATGGAATTCAATGATTTTAAAAATATTACGAATGAACTCAAACAAGTTGAGAAGTACTACCAATTCTCTTATTTTTCTCAAGATCGTGTAAAGGCAGAAATAATTGATTTTACTGCATCGATTTTCGAATACTTGCAAAAGCACCACTCATCTGTCGTATTTACACCTAAAGAAGTTTTGGTTGATAAAATCTTAAAACAGCCGACATTACAAGATTTACTTCAATATATTCAGAAAGAACTAGAAGCTGTTAGTCAAAATATAAACAAAAATACATCAAATAGAAGTACAGTTCAAAAAATGAAAGACTATGTGGACCAGTATTTTTATGAAGATTTAAACTTGAAGCTCTTAGCGGAGCTATTTAACTATAATAGCTCCTATTTAGGAAAAAAATTCAAAAAGCAAACTGGAGAGTATTTTCACACTTATTTAGATAGGGTGAGAATCGAAAAAGCAAAAGTGGCCCTATCTAAAGGGGATGATAAAGTATATCAAATCTCTGAACGTGTAGGTTACTGTAACATTGACTATTTTCATAAAAAATTTAAAAAGTATGTTGGTATTAGTCCAAAGGAATATCAAAAGGGATGTAATGATAAAAGAGTAAAGACAGAATAAGAGAACAAGATCTTATATTTAGGTAAAGATCTAATTGTGAGGGGATTTCTATGTCAAAGCCAATTACGGATCGCCCGATCTACGTAGCGATGAGGTATATGTATGTATTTTTGTTAATAAATATATACTTTTTATTATGTAATATTACGTTTATAGTAGTCTATTTTTTAGCAGATTTCACTTTTGAAAATATATTATTATTCTATTTAACACTGATACCAGCAGGGCCAGCAATTGCCGCCGTTCTGAGTTCAATGGGGAGGTTTATCAGAGAAAGGGAAATTAGTCCTACTTTAGACTACTGGAAGGCTTATAAGCGTAATTTTGGAATTTCTATGAGGTACTGGTTCATTCAATTAACTGTAATGTTTATTTTAGTAGTAGACTTTTATTATGCTACTCGTAATATAAATGCAGCCTCTCCCTTGTTTTTAATTTTGCTTTTCATTTGTGGGATGATTATGATGTATGCCTTTCCAATCCTCACTCGTTTTGAAGTGAAAATGAAGAATTTATTTCTTATTTCTATTTATTCTAATTTTAAATATTTTAAAACTACATTACTAAATGCTACCAGTATCATATCATTTGGATTTATATTTTATTACATTCCAAGCATTAGCTCGCTATTTGCAGTTAGTTTAATTTGTTTTTTCATCATGTTTAACTTACAAAGTCCTTTTATTCAAATGGAACGTGAAATGACAGAGCAGCACTAATTAGGTCGGGGGTATTAAAATGAGTAAACGATACAAGTTGATATCAGTCGCAGTTGGGTTTACCTTATTTATCGGATTATTAATTGTTCTTTCTAATCAGCCTGTTAAAACAGCAAAACCAGATGTTGAGGCAGATCAAGGTAAGGAAGAAGAGGCAGCAGCTGTAACGGTAGAAAATCTTCTACCCTCAACAGATGACTTCAAAGAAATTCGTATTACTAACGAAAATGGTGAACTCATGCTAAAACAAGATGCTAGTGGTAACTGGAATGGAATTGATTTAGATAGAGAGCAGGATAATAATAAAGTTAATAATGCTATTGTGGGTATTTTTTCATTGCAGGGTATTAAAGCTAGTTCTATTTCAAGAGAGGATACCGGATTGGATGAATCAAAAACGACGATAGAATTACTAGGTGAATCTGGAACGACTGTTACTACTATTTCAATAGGAAAGATTAGTGAAGATGAGAAATTTAAATATGTTGCTTTATCTGATAAAAAAGATGCGATTTATCAAGTTCCAGTAGCTCTCCTACAACCGATTCCAACACGAAGTCATGATTTAACGGATAATTCTATTACAACGATTAAATCTGAGTCAGTAAACAAGATTACGATCAATAATGGCATGGAAACCATTGAACTACTACCAAGCTCCCCATACGAGGAAGAGGAAGTTAGAACAAACCTATCCGGGTGGTTTATGCATCAACCTTATAAGGGAGTATATAGTGTTCAGTATAATAAATTGGAAAATATCCTACTTGGTGTTAACGAATTGGAATTAGAAGAAATTATGGTTGAAGGTGTAGATGATCTCCAATCATATGGATTAGATGACGTTAACTTTACAATATCGCTTCAGTCAGATTCAGACCAAGATACCATCCTAATCGGTAGTCCAGCCGGTGGCAATACTTACTACGCTAAAATGAAAGATGATGACAAGGTGTTTACGATAAGTAAAAAGTTATTGGAGCCCTATAGTTATCAAGCGTTTGATATCGTGGATCATTTCGTGAAAATTATAAGTCTTGATGTACTTAGTGAGATCAAGGTGAAGACCAATGATAATGAGACAGTTATGAAGATTGCCAAAAATCTGGCGGATCATGCCGTAAATAGTAAAGAAAAGGGTATGACGTTTAAAGTAGATGGTCATGTTATGGAAGATAAAAAATTTAGAGATTTATATAAGCGAATTGCAGGTTTGAGTGCAACCGATGTAGTAACTAACGCTGAGTATGATCATCCCGAGGTATCAATCACTTATACTATACAGTTAGCCTCAGATGAAACGAAGGAAATACTGGTTGAATTTGTATCTTATGATGAAGAAAACTATGTGGCTTTTGTTGGAGATACAGCAGAGTTACTTGTTGATAAACAACAAGTAAAGGATATGATTAATGAGATTAACAAGGTAAAAAAAGACGAATAACCCATTAAAAATCCATGTACACGGTGATGTGCTTGGATTTTTTAATTTGACTCTTTTCGTACAGCTGTTACGTC
Organism: Aquibacillus kalidii; assembly: GCF_014280935.1. Classification (GTDB taxonomy): domain Bacteria; phylum Bacillota; class Bacilli; order Bacillales; family Amphibacillaceae; genus Aquibacillus_D; species Aquibacillus_D kalidii. Next base: position 72,163 of record NZ_JACLZI010000044.1, on the reverse strand, counting down.
TCAATATCTATAGACTATGCAGTAAGTAATTCTCATAATTACTTAATTGATGAGTGCGATCACTTGCTTCGGCAGAATACTCCGCTTTTCGTGGGCACGGCCTCAGCCTCCTCATCAGCAAAGAACGCTTCTTCCGGGGTCTTCGGACGCGTGTTGTTCCCACAGAAGTCTCCGTATTCTGCCTACGCTGGATTGTGTTGTCTAGTCAATTTTAGCTTAATACCTGAAATGAATTAATTAAAAGCACATCTCTCTTTTTGTGAAAATTAGGCAAGTGGAGGAAATATACGGAGACTCCTGCGGGAACAGCGAAGACGGTGAGACCCCACAGGGAGCGTTCTTTGCGACCGAGGAGGCTCAGCGCGAGCCCGCGGAAAGCGTAGTATATTTCCGGAACGGTTGATCAGCATTTATTAAGATTGTAAAAAGTTAGTTACTGGAGAGTTTATCTCAACACTCTAGTAAGGGAAGGATTTAAAATGTGAATTATTCTATTTGCTCATAGTCTTATTCACATCGTATGTGTCTATATTTTACTGTTTGATAATATCTAGTTTTTACATGATTTTTAGTCTAGTTTAATGCGTATCTTTTGTAAGCGATTTCTTTTATGCTTGTATTAAGCAATAGAGGCAAGAAGAAATACATTCTTAGCTCTTTTCTAAGTAGTAAGGAGAGATTATTATGGGGAAATCAGTCAGAGAAGTTAGAGGGCAACCTAATGCCCCTCTAATTACAGAAAGGCCTATCGATAATGGGGAATTAAAAAAACCTCCAAAGCTTCCCAAGAAAGGATTCTGGAAACAAGTAAAGAACCAAAAAGCACTAATTTTAATGTCACTCCCATTTGTAATTTGGTTAATTATATTTAAATATATACCAGTTGGCGGTTGGGTGATGGCCTTTCAAAATTACAAGCCACAGAATGGGTTGTTTGACCAGGAGTGGGTCGCACTAAAGCATTTCAAGGATTTATTTAATGAACCAATGTTCTATCGGGCATTAGAAAATACACTAGGAATGGGAATCCTTGGTTTAGTGTTTGGTACAATCTCAGCAATCATTTTTGCATTATTGTTAAATGAATTAAGGCTGTTACATTTTAAAAAGTTTACGCAAACAGTCTCCTATTTACCACACTTTGTTTCATGGGTAATTGGTGCAAATATTGTCATCACTATGCTTTCACAGGATGGTGTTATCAATAATTTGTTAATGGGAATCGGAATTATCAACGAACCAATTGGGTTTATGGCAAATCCCGACATGTTTTGGGGAATTGTTACTGTCGCTGATGTGTGGAAAGAAACAGGATGGAATGCCATTATTTATTTAGCTGCAATGGCGGGGGTTGATCCACAACTATACGAAGCAGCCAAGGTTGATGGTGCTAGTAGGATAAGACAGATGTGGCATATAACGCTGCCAAGTATTCGACCAGTCATCATTGTACTTTTAATCTTAAGTATCGGTAACTTAATCAATATTGGCTTTGAAAAACAGATGCTATTAGGAAATAATATTGTAGCTGAAAAAGCTCTAGTTATTGATTTATATGCATTGGATTATGGTATCGGAATGTTCCGTTATTCCTTCGGTACGGCAATAGGAATATTCAAATCAGTAATTAGTATCATTTTAATCATTATCTGTAACCAGTTTGCAAAACGGATTGGTGAAGGACGAGTGTTCTAGTACAAAAGAATGAGGAGATAAATTTCCTGATTTTGAGGAAAGGGGAAGAATAACATGCATAACAAAAAAAAGAAATGGACGTTATTTGATATAGTGCTAGTTCTATTTATGGTGTTCGTACTGGTCATTACCTTATACCCATTTCTAAACATACTGGCGATCTCGTTAAATAATGCAGTAGATACAGCAAAAGGTGGGATCCATATATGGCCAAGGGAATTTACATTTGCTAACTATACAGAAATATTTGGAAGTAACGATCGATTATTACAAGCATTTCTCATGTCCCTTTTGCGGACAGTTGTTGGTACAATTACAGGATTAATCGCAAGCACGATGCTAGCCTATACGTTGAGTCGAAAAGACTTTGTGTTTAACAAAGTTGTAGGCATATTACTTGTTATGACCATGTTCATAAGTGGAGGATTGATCCCAGACTACATGCTAATAAGACACCTCGGATTAATTAATAATTTCTGGGTATATATTTTACCAATGCTATTGTCCGCTTTTAACGTTATAATCATTCGATCCTTTATGGATAACATACCAAAAGCGCTAGAAGAATCAGCCAAAATCGATGGTGCAAATGATTTTACAATCTTTACTAGGATAATTGTGCCATTATGTTTACCAGTTATTGCGACGATTGCCTTATTTTTAGCAGTAGGTCAATGGAACAGCTGGTTTGATACGTATCTATATGCTAGGGCAAACGAGAATTTAACGACACTGCAGTATGAATTGATGAAGATTCTAGACAATTCAAATATCTCAGCAGGAGATATTACGTCTGGAAATGCAAAGGTGATAGCAGATCAAACTAATCCACAATCTATTAAAATGGCGATCACTATTATTGCTACACTTCCAATATTGCTAGTTTATCCATTTTTACAAAAGTATTTTGTAACCGGTTTAACACTTGGGGCAGTGAAAAGCTAAACTTGGTATTAATGAAAAATTAATATAAACAAATAGTAGGAGGGTCTAACATGAAAAAGGTATTATCTATTTTTACATTGTCATTACTGTTCCTTATTGGAGCAGTAATCATGACAGGTTGTTCCGATGATTCATCTTCAACGGATGATTCGGAAGGGGATAGTGAAGAATCATCTACTGAACCTGTAACACTAACTTTTTATAGTGAGGATGGGGTAGAGAAAACTTTCGATGATCCAGTCGCAAAGAAAATTACAGAAGCAACAGGCGTAACGCTAGAACTAGACTATCCTGTAGGTGGTAATGACGAAACGATTCCATTAATGATCGCTAGTGGAGACTATCCTGACATGATTTATGCAAAAGGTGATATTGGGAAGTTGATAGAAGCTGGTGGTGTAATAAAATTAGATGACCTAATTGAAGAAAAGGGAGATAACTTAAAAGCATTGTATGGTGACCAACTTGATCGACTACGTAATTCAATAGATGATCCTAGTATTTATACTGTAGGTACCTATGGAGTGGAAAATGCCTATTGGGCTACAAGTGGAACATTTCAAGTGCAATTGGATGTGTTAAGAGAACTTGGTTACCCAGAAATAAAAACACTTGAAGATTTTGAAAACGCTATCACTGAATATAAAGAGAAGTATCCGGAAATCGATGGACAAAAAACGTTAGGGCTATCTTTGTTAGGTAGTGATTGGAGATGGCTAATCACTGTAGGTAACCCTGCTGGATTTGCAGCAGGAATCCCAGATGACGGCCAGTGGGCTATTAACGATGAAACAGGAGAAGCAACTTACAAATTCTTAAAGCCAGAGCTGAAAGAATACTTTAAATGGTTAAATGGCATGAATGACAAAGGCCTATTGGATCCCGAATCGTTTACCCATACCTATGACACTTATATTGCAAAGCTCTCTTCAGGCAGAGTATTAAGTATCGCAGACCAAGACTGGGATATAGCAGATGCAGACAAAGCACTTGTAGCTGATGGGAAAGAGTGGAAAACCTATGCACCACTACCTGTAACACTCGGTCCTGAATACAAGTCTCAAGGGTTAAAAGATTATGGTTTTGCTGGTGGTTGGGGAATTGCTATTTCTTCTACTAGTGAACACCAAGAAAGAGCGTTCGAGTTTCTTGATTGGATGGCATCAGAAGAAGCTCAAATTCTTGTCAACTGGGGTGTAGAAGGTGAAAATTACGATATCGTTGATGGTAAGCGTGTCCTTCAAGAAGATGATAAAGAACGTAAATTAACCGATCCTGATTATGCGAAGGAGACTGGTGTTGGATTTTATGTGTACCCTTTCCCTCAATGGGGTAACGGTGCCGTTGATTCTAATGGTCAATCTATAACGCCAGATACAGAACAAGATATCATTGCAAGCTTTAATAAAGCGGAAAAAGAAGTTTTAGCTGAATATGAAATGGAAAACTGGACTAATTGGTTCCCGCCAACTGAAGAATTAGGGATTTCTAATCATGGTGCTGCAGCAAACTATGCTATACCACCTGGTAGTGATTTACAAATTATTCAACAAAAAGCGGATGATCTAGTAGAGCAAAGAATTACGCAAGCTATTTTAGGCGATCCAGCTGAATTTGATGATGCATGGGATTCCATGATTCAAGAATTAGAGGATATGAATATTGAAAAGGCCAATGAGGAAATGACGAAATTAACCCAAAATAAAATGGAATTATGGGGTACTAATTAATTTAAATTAAAAGAATGCAGCCTGGTTCCGTAGTTCTGGAATCAGGCTAAATTTTCTAGACTAGTTATCTACTATATTAAAGTTAGAGGATAGGTGCTGATTATAAATGATTAATAAAAGACTACCAAAAGTTTGGTATGGGGGAGATTATAACCCAGAGCAGTGGGATAAAGACACATGGGATGAAGATTACCGAATGTTTAAGCTAGCAGGTATCGATGTTGCAACGATAAATGTTTTCTCGTGGGCTTTAAATCAGCCAAATGAGGATACATATCACTTGGAGTGGTTGGATGAAACAATTGATCGATTACATGAGAACGGTGTATTTGTCTGTTTAGCTACCAGTACTGGAGCACATCCAGCTTGGATGGCAAGGAAATACCCAGATATTAGACGAGTTGACTTTGAAGGAAGAAAGAGACAATTTGGTGGAAGACATAACTCTTGTCCAAGTAGTCCGACCTATCGAAAATATGCGGAGAGAATGGCTAGTAAACTGGCTGAACGGTATAAAAATCATCCGGCAGTTCTAATTTGGCATGTATCCAATGAATATGGTGGCTACTGTTACTGTGACAATTGTGCAAATGGTTTTCGTGAGTGGTTAAAAAGTAGATACGATACATTGGATGCCGTTAATAAAGCATGGAATACTAGTTTCTGGGGTCATACTTTCTATGAATGGGAAGAGATTGTTCCGCCAAATGGATTAAGTGAAGAATGGCAGGGAGGGCAAAACACCAACTTTCAAGGAATTTCTTTAGACTATCGACGTTTTCAATCAGATCGTCTTTTAGAATGCTATCAGTTGGAAAGAGATGCGATTCGCAAACATACACCTGATATCCCCATCACAACTAATCTAATGGGTTTATATCCGGAATTAGACTATTTTAAGTGGGCAAAAGAAATGGACATTATCTCATGGGATAATTATCCTTCGATCGATACACCTGTAAGCCTAACTGCTATGACACATGATCTTATGAGAGGGCTAAAAGGTGGGGACCCGTTTATGCTGATGGAACAGACTCCAAGCCAACAAAATTGGCAACCTTATAATTCATTAAAGAGACCAGGAGTCATGAGGTTATGGAGTTATCAGGCAGTGGCACGGGGTGCAGATACCATTATGTTTTTTCAGTTACGTAGATCAATTGGTGCAACTGAAAAATATCATGGAGCAGTGATCGAACATGTTGGACACGAACAGACTCGAGTTTTTCGAGAGTCTGCTGATTTAGGTAGGGAGCTTATCCAACTATCTGACAAATTTATAGATGCTCGTATCAATGCGAGGGTTGCTATTGTGTTTGATTGGGAGAACCGTTGGGCGATTGATTTATCTAGTGGACCATCCATCGCATTAGATTATGTGCAAGAAATCCATAAATATTATGATGCTCTTTACGAACAAAATGTGCAAGTAGATATGATTGGTGTAGAGGAAGAACTAAGTAAATATGATATTGTGATTGCACCTGTTCTGTATATGGTGAAAAGTGGTCATGCAAAAAAGCTAGAAGCTTTTGTAGCAGCAGGGGGAACACTTGTTACAACTTTCTTTAGTGGGATCGTAAATGAAAATGATCTGGTTACAACCGGTGGCTATCCAGGAGAATTACGTAAGCTATTGGGTATTTGGGCAGAAGAGATTGATGCACTTGATCCTAAGGTTACCAATCAAATTGTTATGAAAGAAACATTGGGTGATTTACAAGGTGAGTATGAATGTAATCTCTTATTTGATCTTATTCATACGGAGGGAGCAGAAGTTTTAGCAACTTACGGATCTGACTTCTATCAGGGAATGCCAGTATTGACTAAAAATATATTTGGTACTGGTCATGCTTATTACGTAGCTTCTAGTCCAGATAAAGCTTTTTTAAAGGGATTACTTTCCAATCTTTGTCATGATAAAGGGATTGAACCTTTAGTCAAAAGTGCGGAACAAGGAGTGGAAGTATCAGAACGTGTTAAAGCGGGTAAATCCTACTTATTTCTATTAAATCATAACGAAGAAAAGGCTACTTTCGTGTTGAAAGAACAACGAAAAGATTTAATTACGGGTCAATCTATTAGTCAAAAAGCAACTATTCCAGGAAGAGCTATTATGATTCTAGAAAACTAGTAACTATAAAGAATGGGGGAACAGATAATGAAATTTACAAGTGGGAATTGGCTTGTTAGAGAAGGATTCACGATAAACTTTCCTAAAATCATTCATGATATGGAGGTGAATGACGATGGGATAACTCTTTATGCACCATGTAAGGATATTAATCACCGTGGGGATACACTAGATGGACCTTTACTTACTATTAAATTAACTTCACCAATGAAAAACGTTATCCGATTACAAACTTGGCATTTTAAAGGTGGAGCGAAAAAGTATCCGAATTTTGATGTTCAAGATCAAAAAAGTGACTTTCAAGTTGACGAGAATGGCGATGAAATTATTTTCTCAAGCGGAAACCTAACGGCAAGAATAAATAAGAAGCCGTTTGGAATGGAAATATTAAATGGTACTACAACGCTAACGAACATAGATGGAAAAGGCTTGGCATGGATTACAGGACCCGAGAAAAAAACGTATATGAGAGGACAGCACAGTTTAAAGGTTGGTGAGCAATTATATGGATTAGGGGAGCGTTTTACACCTTATGTGAAAAACGGTCAATCCGTAGATGTATGGAATGAGGATGGTGGAACTAGCTCAGAACAATCCTACAAAAATATTCCTTTTTATTTGAGTAATCGTGGATATGGTATTTTTGTAAACCACCCAGAAAAAGTCAGCTTTGAATTAGGTTCAGAGGTTGTTTCTAAATCACAATATAGTGTGGAAGGTGAGTATTTAGATTACTACATCATTAATGGGCCTACACCTAAACAAGTAGTTAGTCGATATACGGACTTAACTGGCAAGCCAGATCTACCACCTGCATGGTCATTTGGATTATGGCTATCAACGTCGTTTACTACGGATTATAATGAGGAAACAGTTAACCACTTTGTCGATGGAATGGCTGAGCGTGGTATTCCTTTAAGCGTATTTCATTTCGACTGTTTTTGGATGAAAGAATTTGAATGGAGTAACTTCATATGGGATGAAAGGAACTTTCCAGATCCACAAGCAATGCTGAAAAGGCTTAAAGACAAAGGATTAAAAATCTGTGTTTGGATAAATCCATATATCGCCCAAAAGTCATTGTTGTTTGAGGAAGCTTGTGAACATGGTTATTTAATAAAAAGGACGAACGGGGATGTATGGCAGTGGGATTTATGGCAAGCAGGAATGGGGATTGTAGATTTTAGTAATCCAGAGGCTTGTGCATGGTTCGCTAGCAAGTTAAAAGTACTGCTAGATATGGGCGTTGATTCGTTTAAAACAGACTTCGGGGAACGGATTCCAACAGAAGACGTAGTCTATCATGATGGTTCGGATCCATATAAAATGCATAATTACTATGCGTATAAATATAATGAAGTAGTGTATAACTTGCTTAAGGAAGAGAAAGGGGAGAAGGAGGCAATTGTCTTTGCTCGTTCAGCTACTGCTGGCGGACAAAAGTTCCCAGTACATTGGGGAGGCGATTGTGATTCTACCTATGAGGCAATGGCGGAAAGTCTAAGAGGTGGTTTATCTTTAACAATGTCTGGGTTTGGTTATTGGAGCCATGATATTGGTGGCTTTGAAAACACAGCTACGCCAGATGTATTTAAGCGTTGGACGGCATTTGGTTTATTATCTAGCCACAGTCGTTTTCATGGTAGTTCTTCCTATCGAGTGCCGTGGAAATTTGATGAAGAGGCAGTAGACGTGGCAAAACACTTTGTAGAGCTTAAGAATAGTTTAATGCCGTACTTATTTCGTACTGCTGTCGAAAACAACCAAACAGGAATTCCAGTCATGCGTTCGATGCTATTAGAATTTCCAGAGGATCCGCTTTGTGACACATTAGATAGACAATATATGCTTGGGGATTCCGTCTTGGTGGCGCCTATTTTTAATGAAGAGGGAGTAGGGTCATATTACTTACCAAAAGGAAAATGGACACATCTACTTTCAGGTAAAACAGTTCAAGGTGGTACGTGGAGAAAAGACAAATATGATTATTTCAGCCTACCTTTATTTGTAAAAGAGAATACAATATTACCTAGAGGGGCTGTTAGTAATAAACCAGATTATGACTACATGAGAGATGTATGTTTCCATGTTTATACCCTACAAGATGGGAAGGAAGCGACTGCAACCATTTATGACATGGATGGAAAACAAGCTGGTGAGATTAAGTTGTCACGTATTGGAAATGAGATAACAGTTAAACATGATATGAGCGGTAACCCTTTCTCTATTCTCCTACATGGTGAATCGATACAATCTGCCACTAGTGATGATTGGTCAAATGATAAAGATGGTGCTAAAATTACATTTCATGCAACTAACGAATCACATACTTTTACGTTAAAATAACAAAGATGATAAAGGTTGTTTCCTGAATAAGGGACAGCCTTTTTTGTGAGTTATTTTAGCTATCTAGTTCACATTTAAGGGGATTTTTACTATCATTAGTTCAACCATTTTCCTAATTTAAGTGGGAATGTATTTATGATTGCGATAGATATGATTATAAGTACTCGTAAGAATGTGTTTATAGAAATAGGGAGGCTTATTATGCTTTTTAATAAAACGATCGGACTACAGTTGGATAAAAAACAGAACAAAATAATAAGAAGAAAGGCAGTTAGAGGTATCATTACTGTTAATAACAAAATTCTTCTTGTTCTGTCCAATAAGGGGGATTACAAACTCCCAGGAGGCGGCATAGAAGTTAGCGAGAACCATGAAACAGCCCTAATTCGGGAAGTGGTCGAGGAGACTGGATATTTCTCTATTATTAATGGGGATAAACAAGGAATGATAGTAGAGAGGTATGCTGATCGGTTTGAATCTGATGCAATTTTTGAAATGACCTCATATTATTATTTTTGTGAATTAACAGGAAAAAAAAGCGAACAGAACCTGCAAGGATATGAAATGGAGCAGAATTTTAAAGCTACATGGATGCAGATAGATGAAGCAATAAGACAGAATGAAATGGTTAGTGTGGATAAATTAAAAAATGATTGGGTGGAAAGGGAAACCTATGTTTTAAAGCAAATTCGTAAGTTGTTTGAGAAAGAAAGTGAGAAAATCTAAAGTACGAATTTCTGTTAGGAGTTAGATAGAATGGGAAAATGCTTTCCTAGAATATATGATTTTGCAATGGCACCACTAGAACGTAAAAAATTAAAAGGATTTAGAAAAAATCTTATTGCAAATGCTGAAGGAAGAGTACTAGAAATAGGGTCTGGAACTGGAGTTAACTTTGGTTTCTATTTGCCTATTCGGACTAAGTATGTAGATGCAATAGAGCCTAACCCAGATATGAAGGAAAGATCAGTAAAACGTATAGAGGCAGCGAGTGTTCCTATTCAAGTTCATTTGGTTGGAGCTGAAAAACTCCCATTTCCTGATAATACATTTGATTCAGTAGTAGCTACTCTCGTGTTTTGTACGATACCAGACCCGGAACAAGCATTACGAGAAATTCAACGAGTCAGCAAACCTGGTAGTTCTATTTTACTGTTTGAGCATGTGAGGATGAATGATTCACCCTTTTTAGCAAAAATACAGGAAAAGTTAACGCCACTTTGGAAAAAGGTATGTGATGGTTGTCATCTAAATCGAAATACTAAAGAACTTATTTTACAGTCTGGTTTGAAAGTTACTCATGTCAATACTTATTATAAAGGGTTGTTTGTAACCATGAATTGTACAAACAGTAAAAGAAGGTAGGATGTTTGACCTAAATATCCTACCTTTCACTTATGAGAGACAACACCTATTAATATACTTTATCCCCGTTAAAAATAGAGTTTTTTACTACAACATAATCAACAGTACGAATAGAATCTAGTTTGTTCCCGCCGGAGTACGAAATAGAAGACTGAAGGTCCTGCTCCATTTCTGTAAGTGTATCTTGTAAGGAACCTTTATGATCTACAAGCATTTTCTTTCCTTCTACATTTTTCTTTTCTCCCTTTTGAAACTCAGATGCTGAACCAAAATATTCTTTATAAAGCTTTCCATTTTGTTCAATTGTTACTCCAGGAGACTCCTCATGACCAGCAAACAACGATCCGATCATGACCATCGATGCACCAAATCGAACTGATTTGGCTATATCACCATGTGTACGGATTCCACCATCAGCTATAATTGGCTTTGTCGCAGCTTTTGCACACCAACGAAGTGCTGCTAATTGCCAACCACCAGTTCCAAATCCGGTTTTAATTTTTGTGATACATACTTTACCTGGTCCTATTCCTACCTTAGTAGCATCTGCCCCTGCATGCTCTAATTCTCTAACTGCCTCAGGAGTTCCAACATTACCTGCAATTACAAAACTAGTAGGTAAGAAAGTTTTAATATGTTTAATCATATTAATAACAGCATTAGAATGACCGTGAGCAATATCAATGGTAATGTACTCAGGTGCTAGTTGTTTTTCTTTTAGTTTCTCTATAAAGTCATATTCTTCTTCTTTTACGCCAACACTTATGGAAGAGTATAGTCCTCGTTTATTCATATCTTGAATAAAAGCTATCCGCTTCTCTGGTTCAAATCGGTGCATGATATAAAAATAATTATTTTCTGCTAAGTAAATGGCTATCTTTTCATCAATAATAGTTTGCATATTTGCAGGCACAACAGGTAGTTTAAATTTGCGTCCACCAAATGTAATAGAAGAATCACACTCAGAACGACTATTAACAACACACTTTGCTGGAATTAATTGAATATCTTCGTAATCAAATACGTTTTCCATGATGCACACCCCTAAACACGAATATTTAATTTAATTTTAGTTAAAACGTTCGTTACTTAGGTAATGTACATCATTTTTGAAAAGTTGTCAAAATATTTAACAATAACTTTTGGTGAACAGTGACTTTAGCTACTATCAAATAATTTAATAAGTTTTAGGAAGGCGTTTATTTGTTGTTAATGCTAAAGTAAAAAGATATTTTTATGATTTAGTGGTTAAAGCTAAAACCGTACAATGTCAAGTATTTCTAGATATTTTAGAAATAACAATTAGGAAGTCGGATGGACCTAAGAAGTTTGAGATATTTCCTGTGGGAGTAACAAGAGATAGAAAACCTGAACAGCTCGTCATAGACTTAATCGTTATGCTGGGTTGATTAAGGTGGAGTAGAAAAAGGTTGTTACTTATCTTGTTGAGCGGTTTAAAACGTAAGAAGGTGAGAAGGTGAGAAGGTGAAAAGGTGAGAAAAATTGTACATTAATACGTTTTGGAGCAAGAGGAGAAATGTCCGAAGAGTACACCAAAGTTTGGAGATGAATTTCTCGAGCATTATTTTCCAAAAAATTGGTGGTTTTTTGACGCAATAAGTATAGCGTGAGTAGATTATCTCTAACAACCCCTCACGCATACCATCTCCTTCTATCATGAAAAAGAAGCAAAAGGAGTTACGACCGAAGATTCTCAGGCAAATAAGGCTCTTATAAATTAAAACTTTTTCAAAAATACATAACTTACTTTATCATAGTCCATTTTCTGTTCGTAAAATCGATGTGCATCTGTGCGTTGTAATCCTGAAGAAAGGGATATCGCATCATAACCATTTTCTTTTGCTTCCTCTTCTACATGTGATAATAGTAATTCTCCATAACCCTTTGACCTTGCTTTTGAATCGGTAATTAAATCACATACCCATATGAATTTACCGTTATAGAGAGTTATCATAGGCAAATAACCGATAAGCGCAACCATTTTGTCTTGATAAAACAGTGCAGTAAGACTGTAGTTGTTGTGATGAACGGATTGTTTTATCAGACTAAGATAATCAGCTAAATTTAAATGTGTACGTAATTGTTTCATTAATGGGAATGCTTCCGCCCATTTTTTTTCTGTTTTCAACTCTCTTATGGAAATATTACTATTTTCCAATGATATCCCTCCAATTTTTTTTTGTACTAATATTCAAAAGTAAATAGTTATAACATTAATTCTACTATATAATTTTAATTAAAACTTAGAAAAAAGGTGGTTGAGAAAGTTGGAAAGACCATACATAGAAGAAGTTATTTCAATCGATAGATACATAATAGACCTCAGTCGTTTGTTAATAAAGGTTGTTGACAGTGGAGCGTCTATTGGATTTATCCCTCCTTTAGACATAAATAGAGCAAATATATATTGGGATAATGTACTAAATGAAGACACTGTGTTATTCGTTGCTAAATTTGATAAGCAAACAATAGGAACTATCCAGCTCCACTTATGTAGTAAAGAAAACGGTGATCATCGTGCGGAAGTTGCTAAGTTAATGGTGGATCCGGCATATCGCCGACTTGGTATTGCTAAAATGCTGATGGAAGTGGTGGAAAACAAAGCTCTGTCAGAAGGTAGGCAGTTATTGGTTTTAGATACAAGAGAAGGGGATCCGTCAAATCAGTTGTATTTATCATTAGGCTATAAATTAGCGGGGACTATTCCATGCTTTGCTAGATCAGGAACTGGAAAGCTGGATGCAACAAATCTATATTATAAAACAATGAAAGAAAATTAAAAGACCCCGAAAACGGGGTCTTATTTATGGTTTATTTTTGTACGTTAGCTGCTTGTGGTCCGCGGTTACCTTCTTCGATGTCGAAAGTTACTGCTTGACCTTCTTCTAAAGTTTTAAATCCTTCGCCTTGGATAGCTGAGAAGTGTACGAAAACGTCGTCTCCGCCTTCAACTTCGATAAATCCAAAACCTTTTTCTGCGTTAAACCATTTTACTGTTCCTTGAGTCATTAAATTGTGCCTCCTGTGTGGACAACTCCACTTGTAATATTACTATCTTTGTTCCTTAGTATAGTTCATGTAAGACAAAGCATTTTTAATAAAAAAAGATTTGTTATCAAGACACACATACCGAACAAAAATAATTACCTTTATAATAGCTTAATATATCCTTATTTGCAAACACTTTCATCCTTGATATTTCAACAATCAGCGAGTTAAATCGACAAGTGAGGATTCAAAATTTGTCATGTTTATTTCAATATATTATGATTCTGTAAAATCTTTGTAATAAAAATAGATGAAACGCTTAAAAACTATCTAAATGGGAAGTATAGCATTTCTTAGAATTAATCAACTAAGTGGGTTGTTCCCTAAATAAATCACATTTTGTTACTAATTGTTTGTTTTGTGAGTGAAATTACCTATATAATCTTTGTGTTTTATTACAAAAGTAGACCTAATGACTATATTTGAAATAGAATTGTAATATTCGTATTACATTCCTGTCATTTTTCAATGTTATACTGACTGTGGTTAAAGATAGACTACCTTACATATATGGAAGCCTTTTCAAAAATGTCATAGCTTACATCCTATAAATTATATTAAAATGGAACGAAAGTAGGGGAAGAGAGTGCCGATTAATAAGAAGAAAGTGGTTTTAAACCTAACGCTAACAATCGGATTGATGAGTACATTTGTTGCACATCCAGTCCACGCTGAAACAGCTACTCAAATCCAAGAGAAACGTTCACAAATACAATCAGATATTGCTAAAACAGATGAAGAAATTGCTAAGGCTCGTGCAGAGATGATTCAATTAAATGAACAAATTGTGCGTGTTGATCAAGCAATTAAAGATAACGAAAAAATGATAACCAAAACAAAAGAAGACATAGCAGCTGCAGAAGAAGAAGTTAAGCAGATTGAAGAAGAAGTTGCTGAGTTGCAAGAAAATATAGATAGAAGAAGTGAAATTTTAAAAGATAGAGCGGTTACGCTACAACAGAATGGTGGATCTGTTAGTTATTTAGATGTAATCTTTGGATCTCAAAGTTTTGGAGATTTTATTGACCGTGTCTCACTAGTAAATAAGATAACAAAAGCAGATACGGATTTATTAGAGCAGCATCAAGCGGATAAAGAAGAGATAGAAGAAAAACAAAATGCTGTAGAAGAAAAACTTTCGGGTTTAAAAGAAATGAAAGTTGAATACGAAGGAATGCAAGCTCAAATTTTAGAACAAAAAGAGCAGAATGAACTGCTGAAGAAAGAACTAAAAGAAAAAGAAGAAAATAACCTTGAATTAAAAGCTGAATTGCAATCAAAGGATTATAGCCTCTCAATAAAAGAAAACCAGATCAATTCTGGTAGTCAAGCTCAAAGCACTAATAGCAGTGGTAATATCGAGCAATATTCAGCGCAAAGTAATCAAGTGTCGATTCCAGCTAATCTAAGCGGAAATGTAGAAGATGTTATTTCAGCTGGTTACAAATACATTGGGAGATCTGTTTATGTATTTGGTGGCGGAAGAAATTCTTCTGATATAGCTCGTGGGCGCTTTGATTGTTCTGGATTTGTACATTATGCTTTCTCACAAGCTGGAATTAGTGTAGGAACCAGCACAAGCTCTCTATCACGTCAGGGTACTAAAGTATCTACTAGTGAAATGAGACCAGGTGATCTTGTATTTTTCGATACATATAAAAATGACGGGCATGTTGGTATATATATTGGAAACAATCAGTTTATCGGATCACAAAATAACACTGGTGTAGCAATTGCTAATATGGGAAGCGGATATTGGGCTGAAAAATTTGATGGCCATGTTCGTAGAATTATACAGTAATAAAAGAGAAGCCATCAAAGGCTTCTCTTTTATTATATAAATCTCTTGTATCTTCTGTTTAAAAGTGGCCTTTTGTGCTTGGGGAAAGTACAAAGTTTATTTATAAGTGGATATATTAGATTAGTGGTGGTTATCCTCTAGAATAGATGATCTTAAAAACAAGGTAATTTAGAGGTGAATTGCATATTGTGAACCGAGAAAAAGGGCACTGTGAGTTATGTGCTAGAAATAATGTTGAACTTACGAAACATCATTTAGTTCCAAAAGAAGAGGGAGGTACATTCGGAGAAACTGCCATGATTTGTATCCCTTGTCATAAGCAAATTCATGCCTTGTACACAAATAAAGAACTTGCACTTAGACTTTCATCTATCCAAGACCTATTGCAAGATCTGCAAATTATGAAATATGTAAAGTGGATAAGAAAACAGTCACCAAGCCAGTTGGTCAAAGTGAAAAAATCCAAGGATAGGTAATGCGTAAGAGAGGTGGAATGGAGTCCACCTCTATATAGTCTATAAAATAAATGTAACACCAGTGTACAAAATGGTTGCAATGCCAGCCGCAATGAGTGCAGGTTTTAATTTGAATCGTGCATACTCTACAGCGGACAGATCTAAAATTTTGGCTAGTGTGTTGGTATCGTCACTTAATGGTGAGGCGAATGCCCCGAATGACCCACTTGCAAACACAGCACCAATCGTTAATGGTAATGAGATATCGGCAGCTAAGGATACAGAAATACCTAAAGGCATTAAAATCCCCCAGGTACCCCAGGCGGATCCTATGAAATACGAAATTAAAGAACCGAATACAAACAATAAAGGTGCAATGAAAACTTTTGGTATCCAATCTGTGTGTGCGGTAACAAACCTTGAAAATCCTAGGTCACTTGTTACGGAAGATAGGCCCCAGACGATTGATAAGAGAACAATTACAGACATCAAATCATTTCCGCCTGTCACAAAGCTATTAATAAGCTTGCTTAACTCGAATTGTTGTATCAGAAAAAAAATGATAGAAATAAAAACAGTGATTAGTAATGCAACTACCATTGCTTGCAATACATCTGCTTTAATAAATGCTTGAATCATTCCAACTCCTTGTTTTTGACCGTCCCACCAAGTTAAAAATAAGGTTAAAGAAATAACTAGAATAATCGGTACAATTAAATTCCAAGGTTTGTTAGGTAAATCTTTTGAAACAGCTGGGTGGCAATCATGCCAATCATCTTCTTTATCTTCTTCTATTTGGGTTGGGGCATTCGTATGTGAAGAGTGAAAAAAACTTAAGTAAACCCCAACCAATATGATAACGAATGCGAAGAAATTAAAAGGGATACTTTGTATAAATAATGAATAAGGATCGGTTTGAACAGCAGCTGTTTCAACTGAAATTTGAATCACAGATACCATATAGCCGACGAAAGCTGTAGCAACAGGAATCAGCACGATAACTGGGGTTGCTGTTGTTTCAATTACGAAACCAAGTTCTTTCGTTGTCATTTTTACTTTCTTTAGTAAAGCTTTCATTATTGGAGTAATTGTGACAAATCGAAACGTAGGGGCACTAAATGTTCCAATTGTTGATATATAGGTTAAAAATAACGCCTGTTTCTTAGTCGTAATCTTTTCAGCTGAGCTCTCAACAAATCCCTTAATACCACCAGTCATTTTAATTATTCCTATTAAACCAGAAAACATATAAAGAAACACGATGATTTTAATATTGTTTTCATCTATTAGAGCTTGTACCAGATAAGTTAATGTTGTTTCAAATCCACTAATAGGAGCGGGTGTTAATAAAAAGCAACCTACTAATAACCCAAGGATTAGGCCTGGTAAGACTTGCTTTGTAATCATAGCTATTGGTATAACAACTAAAAATGGAATGATAGAGATCCAACTAGCGTCCATTGTTACATCACCTCTCGTTTGCTCACTAATGATTAGAATGTGGAAAATCACTTAGGATTATGTACAAGAATTATTGTCAAAAATAGTTCCAATATTTTTCATCAACTACAACTTACTTTTCGTTTATAATAGGATAGTTAGAATTACTTACACACATGGAATAGGGGAATATGATTGAAAAAAATGATACTTATAAGTTTAAGTATTCTACTAGTGTTATTAATTATTCTAGTAGGTGCTGGTAATTATTTTTATAGTGAAAGTGTTAAAAGAGGTGTTCAGGTAGAACTTCATAGTGAACCAGAGTCAGTCAATGCAATTGCGGAGCAAAGCAACCAATTGTTAGATGAATCATTGGAATGGTATGAACAAAATAAAAATAAGTTTGAAACGGTTGAACAAACGTCATATGATGGTTTAATACTAAAAGCCCAATTTCTAAACAATGAAAATGGTAATGGAAATGCTGTTATATTAGCTCATGGTTATCGTGGAGATCATAAACACATGTCCGAATTTGTTAAGTTTTATGTAGATCAAGGGTTTGATGTGCTGATGCCAGATGCGCGTGGGCATGGACAAAGTGAAGGGGATTATATCGGCTACGGTTGGCATGATAGGATTGATTACCAAGGTTGGATTAATAAGTTAATTAAAGAACAGGATACCGAGAATATTTTCTTGCACGGTATTTCGATGGGGGCAGGCTTAGTTTTAATGACTAGTGGGGAAGAACTACCAGAACAAGTTAAAGGAATCATAGCAGATAGCGGATACTCCTCTGTGGAAGATGAATTAAACTATCAGCTGAAAAATCTTTATCACTTGCCTTCGTTTCCTTTAATGAACATAACTAGCTTAATTACTAAAGTTAGGGCAGGTTATACGTTTGAAGAGGCATCAGCTATTGAGCAGGTAAAGAAAAACACTCGTCCTTTATTTCTTATCCATGGGGATGCGGATGAATTGGTTCCAACTTATATGGCTAATGAAATATATGATGTTGCAAATGGAGATAAACAACTTTGGATTGTACCGAAAGCTGGGCATACGAAATCTTATAGTGTAGCAACAGAAGAGTATCAAAAAAGATTAACCGATTTTATTGAAAGTTCGCTAAAATAGAGATCGAACTCATCATCTTTTTATATAATTCTATTGGATTAGATTGGCAGGGGTTAACATGAAGAAGGGAATAACGTTTCTTTTATTTTTTGTGATTGTTAGTAATTGCTTACCATTTGAGATTAAAGCTGATTCAGCTACTACACCTGAAAGTTTGCTAACTGAATCTGTTGTCTTAATGGATGCTCAAAGTGGACAAGTGTTGTATGAAAAAAAATCTACAGATGAGCTATATCCAGCAAGTTTAACTAAGATTGCTACAGCAATATACGCTATTGAAAAAGGAAACTTAGATGATATCGTCACAGTAAGTGAGAACGCACGTGAAGTTGAAGGAACAAGAGTCTACTTAGAACAAGGGGAACAAGTTACATTAAAAAAATTAATTCAAGGTTTGTTAATAAACTCTGGAAACGATGCAGGAGTAGCTATTGCCGAACATCTTGATGGTAATATAACTACATTTGCTAGACGTTTGAATAACTATTTACAAGAAGAAGTTGGGGTTGAACAGACTCATTTTAAAAATCCTCATGGCTTATTTGATATGGAACATGTCACGACAGCTTTTGACCTTGCTAAGATAACTCAATATGCAATGAAAGATGAAGTATTCCGAGATATCATTGGCACTGCAGAGTTAGAATGGGTTGGCGAATCTTGGACGACAACTCTTTATCATCACCATAAAATGATACGAGAAATACCGTACGATGGAATATCCGGTGGTAAAACAGGATATGTAGATGAGTCGGGTCATACATTAATGACTACTGCTGAAAAAGATGGATTAAGTTTGATCGTTATTAGCTTGAATGGAAAATTACCTATGGATACGTATAAAGATACGAAGCAGTTGCTTGACTACGGCTTTAGTCATTTTGAAACTTCTAGTATAGAAGGTGGAACGAAATTCACAGATGAAAACGGTCAAAAGTATGTTGTTTCCAAAACTTTGCCTTACTCACATCCTAGAGGAGAAAAAGCCAACTTCGAGGTGGATGAAGATGGGTTATTGACAGTTAAAACAACAGACCCGTTAGTAACAGTTGGATATCCTTTAGAAAAAGTGGAATCGAAGACTGAAAAGGTAGAAACTGTGAGTATCCAAAATGTGGATAATACGAATGAAAGCAGTAAATCTTCCATATTAATGCTAGTATCCTTACTGATTGCATTAACATTAGTCGTGATGGCATTGATAAGACTAAGAAGAAAAGAATAATGGAAGGTTTTGAAGCGCTGAGTAGTTATAGTTTATGGAAATGAGTAAAATTGACTTACAAAACACGCTTATAGCTAGCGTGTTTTATTATTATCTAGTTAAAATCAGGCACCATTAGTCTAATTTAGGAAACTTAGATCCCCTAATAGTACACTAATGGTGCCTTGGTGTTTTTTATCGGCTTTTAATTTTTTTCTTGAATCTTAATAAAGATGGTAAAACTTTTTTCGTCTTCCTTCTTAAAATGTCTCTTCAACCTACTCCTCTCCGCTTTGTGTCAATAAAAACTTAGAACATATCATTCTCTATACTGTAATTAGCACAAAGGCTATTACAGTAATTCCTTATTTTTGTTATAGGAACGTTTTAAAGAGATATAGCTAGTGAAAAACAAGACTAAGCTAATACTTAATAATAGTCCAATAGCATCAATCCATTCGTTTAGATTACTTGGAATTTTAACAACGAATAAATAAAACAGCATATAGATGACCACAAAACTGCACGTTCTACTAAAAATACTTTTAAGCTCCTTCTTGTATGAATGTTCTGTTGCGATATCTGTGTATTCAATCCCAGATAGTATATACCTTCCTGAAACATAAAAGAGGAATATAGCAGAGGACAATAATGTTGCATTTTCTCCACTTATATTAAAAAGATTATTACAGATAATCATTATAATAAGGGAAAAGAAAAGAATTACGGCTCCTTCTGATAAAAAGTACAACATCCTTTTTTCTTTGTATTCATCATTTGGCAATAAATAAGATATCCAAGATTTCATTACAACTCTACCTCCCAAAATAATTCATCCAAAGTTTTGTTAAGTTCTTTTGCTATGGCAACACAAAGTTGAAGGCTGGGGTTATATTCTCCTTTCTCAATTAGCCCGATTGTTTGTCTGGCGACTCCTACTTTTTGGGCTAATTGTTGTTGTGTGATTGACAGTTTTATTCGTGTGATTTTCACATTGTTTTTCATCGATTCACCCACAGTAAGTACTATATAAATAACAAATGTTACTTATATATTACATCGTGAGTAAGAAAAAGTCAAATTTACTTATCGGACTATTTGCTCTAATAAATGGTACATTGCTCTTTTAATTCGTTCATTTCCCATGGTGAGTATATTAATGTCATTACCTCTTTAGGCCACATTTTATTTTAAACGTGTTGCGATAGCATTAATTCTGATAATAATATTATTTCGCGTAAACAATAAGGTAGTAATGAAATCTAAGGAGGGAAAGTAATGTCCAGAAGAAATAAAATATTAGTACCTGAGGCTAGAGAAGGGTTAGATCGTTTAAAGGCAAAGGTTTCTGATACTATTGATCCGAACCAGGCCAAGTATGAGGTAGCAAAAGAACAAGGTGTGGAATTATCAAAAGGCTATAATGGAAATATAAAGGCAAAGGATGCGGGTACTGTAGGTGGAAATATAGGTGGGAACATGGTCAAGGAAATGGTAAGAATGGCTCAGGCTGAACTTAATAATAAAAATAAATAAACTATTACAGGTGTCCTTTCCATGTGACTCAAATCTGTGTTAGTAAAAATGCTATTGAAAAACATATGTTTACCTGTAGCATTTCACAAGGAAAATAGCAAACATATAAAAGCTTGGACTTAGGATCCAAGCTTTTGTAATTACATTATTTTGTTTAAATAAAGCATCTCAAATGGTTTTGTAGTTGGAGTTCACCACTAACTTTATTAGGGTCTTAATCGAAAAACGTTTCACCCCTTTTTAGATCTAGAACATGGCCATTTATTGAAACAGTGTGGTTATTTATCCACTCCACTTCTGCATATTGCATTCGATAATCATCATAGATTGCTTTTTCGAACCAAAGTGGACCATCTAATTTTCCGATAACACCAAACGCTGTAGTAGCTCCGCCATTTGTAAGATAGAATTCAATTGTGTAATTTTCATCTGGTGAGTGTGATGTTTTAATTAATTCTTCTGAAACAAAGAGGGGACGTAATGATCCTAGAAGAAGAACAAACGAGAGTGGTATTAAAAGCAATATTGAAGAAACTACAGTAAACCAACTTCTTAACTTTGAGATTTTATTTCTTTTATCTTCGAATCCCATAATCCCTAATATAAATGCTAACATAGCTAGAGACCAAGGAACGTATGGTGGAAATATTGTCCATGCTGAAAAGAACAAACTAAATGAAAAAATCAAACATACTAGACAAATACAAAAAGACCATATATTATAATGTTTTGCCATATTCGTACCCTGCTTTCGATATATTGTTTTTTAGACTCTGGTTTGTTAGTTAAGTACAACCTATTGAAAATCTCTTTATTCATATTAACATAAAATTACAATTAGCCTACTGATTAACAAAATTCGCCATGTGTATCGCTTGTTCTAAGGCAATAAAGAAAAAATAGACCAAATCAGTTGTGTGATTTGGTCTACTAATTGCTATGTCTAGTGTTTTTTTCAAAGTTATTAAGGGTATTTATAGTGATATTTCATGTATGTTAAGTTTCTGTTGAAAATTGAAATCAGAATAGTCGACTCATTTTTCTTTAGGAACAAACTTCATTAAAAGCAGATGTTAAGTTATTAACGATTTCCTCAATCTCGTGGTCTTCAATATCTTCTCTTGGAATAAAGTGCACTACTTTACCGTCTTTTAAAACAGCCATTGATGGGGAAGAAGGTTCTATTCCTGAAAAGTATTCTCTCATGCGAGCAGTTGCTTCACGATCTTGACCAGCGAAAACAGTGACAAGGTTTTCTGGTTTTTTAGGGCCTTCCAGTGCAGTTCTTGCTGCTGGTCTTGCTAGCCCTGCGGCGCACCCACATACTGAATTAACGACAACAAGTGATGTACCTTTAATACTTGTCATAAAATCGTCTACTTGTTCAGGTGTTGTTAACTCCTGAAATCCTGCTTCTGTTAGTTCATTGCGCATTGGTTGAGATATTTCTTTCATATATTGATCGTATGGGTTCATTTCTAATTCCTCCTTGTTATTTTTTGGTGGCCTGTGTCATCTGATACCAGACGGATCCTTGTGCATCATGCCCACCTTTTATCCGCTCTAATGCCATTTTTACTTGCATGCGAACTTCAAACTCAGGATCACCCCCAGCTTCCTCTAAAGCCTCTATGGCTGATTCGTCACCAAGTTCGTATAAAAACATAGCAGCACGCCAACGTACAAGACGATTAGCATCATGAAGAGATGCAATCATTTCTGGCATAGCTTCCTTAAAACCTAGATCAGAAATACAATCTCCTGCCGTTCTCCGCACCGTTACAGCTTTGTCTTTTAATGCCTTATATAAATAAGGTAAAACCTCTGGTTCTTCAATCATACCTAAATAAGCAACAGCTAATCTTCTAATCGAAGCTTTCTCATCATCTAAGGCCTTCGCTAATATAGGTAGGGATTCAAAGGTAGGTTCTAAACGATCTAGTGTAGCATAACGAACTTTCCAATCTGGGCTTTGTAATGATTCCAAACTTACACTGTTAGATAATTGTTTATGCTTTGCATCGCTTGTAGATATTTCACCATCAAATGCCTGACGGACAAGCTGATCGAGTCGCGATTGATCATAGCTTGCAGTCAATTCTTCCACGACTTCATTACCTATTTCTTCAAGTGAACCATATCTTGGTCGTTGTTCGACCCACTTTCGCTCCATCACCACGTTTGGAGATGAGGACGAAGCATCTAAGACTGCTTTCATGAATCGTTCAGGAAGCCCAAATCGTTCTTCTTGTTCGCCATCATCTAATTTAACTTGACTAGGAATGTTACGAAACATTTGTATGAATACTTTTACTTCCCCAAAAGAATTATTAGTATCGTTTGCTGTCTGAACGATGGAATCATCGTGTGTATCTACTGCTGATTCAATTGTTCCAAGCGTCTCTCGGACAGCAGGAAGAATAGATTCCCAAGGAACTTTCGGGTTTCGTTCTAACGCCATAAAATCAATGACGTGATAAATACCTTTAACTCCAGTTATTGAAAAAAGTTGTTGGATAAA
This sequence comes from Aquibacillus kalidii, assembly GCF_014280935.1. Taxonomy (GTDB): domain Bacteria; phylum Bacillota; class Bacilli; order Bacillales; family Amphibacillaceae; genus Aquibacillus_D; species Aquibacillus_D kalidii. The sequence goes on along the minus strand of NZ_JACLZI010000044.1, from coordinate 48,776 downwards.
CTTCGGTGCTGCTTGTAAATCGTCAGGTTTATAATTTCTAGTCTCATTTTCAGGAAGTTTTTCATCTAAAATAATCTTCATTGAATGAGGACTAGGAGTCGGTTCAATAGATTTGATTTTCATATGGATTTCCCTCCTTTATAACAAAATAACGTTCTGTTAGTTAGAGCGCTTATTAAGTGATTTTATCAGAGAATAGACCTAGATTCCATTTTAACGAACACCCAGCTAATAGATGACTAAATCAACTTTTACCCAGCCTCTTACACTGTTAATAAACCAGATGGTGTCAAAATCACTTATATTTTTCTTATAAATAATTTTTTCCTTCACTATTCCGTCGTCAATTAATTTTTGACGGAAGGTACCTGGCAGTAATCCTGACTCTATTGGTGGAGTGTATAAATGGTTGTCTTTTTCCACTACTAAGTTTCCAATTGTAAATTCAGTCAGTTCTTCTCTTTCATTCCATAATAAAGTAGAGAAGACGTTTTTAGATTCTGATAACTGGTGCTCTTCATAAACACTTCTATTTGTCGTCTTATGATAGAAGAAAACGTTGTTAGAATTAATGGGTTTTGTCGCTAAGTTACAAGTAATTCTTTCAAGTTCTGTTTCAATGGGGTGTGCGTTAATATCCATTTTTCCATTGTGATCCATTACTAGTCGTACTTTATACTTACCGTTAGTAAGAGTTTTTGCTAGATTAGTTAGAGCGGTAACGATATTATCTCTGTTTATATTAAAATTGAAATAATTTGCCGACTTTTTTAACCTGTTGAGATGGTAGTTTAGTAAAGGATAGACTCCTTCCTGCAATAAAAGAGATTCTATAAGTTTAAAATCTTTTTTGAATTTTGTAGTTAAAAGTTTAGCCTTTGTTACCATTTCTTCGTATTCAGCTACGGTAGAGGAATCCCAGGTGATGCCCCCACCTACCCCGTATGTTGCTGTTTCTTTTTTGCTATCAATAATGACTGTTCTTATTGGAACATTAAATACTGCATTTCTAGACGGTGTAAAGAAACCAATTGCCCCACAATAAATATCGCGAGGGGAGGATTCTAAAGTTGCAATATAATCCATTGTACGAATTTTCGGTGCTCCTGTAATAGATCCACACGGGAATAGTGCTTGGAACCATTCATATACTGATTTGTTGTCTTCTAGTTTTGCCTCGATAGTTGACGTCATTTGATGAACGGTGGGATAAGTTTCAACCTCGAATAACTTGGTTACTTGTACACTACCAGGTTGAGCTATTCTACCTAAATCATTGCGCAATAAATCTACTATCATAAGGTTTTCTGCTTGTTCTTTTACAGAATTACGCAATGTCTGCTTTAGCTGATCATCCTCGTTGCTATAACGACCGCGTCTTGTAGTACCCTTCATAGGCTTAGTAATTATTTTATTATTAGCTACACGAAAGAATAGCTCTGGTGATGCAGAGAGAATCCGGAAATCACCTAAATTTAAATAGGCACTATATGATGCTTGTTGATTGCTTCGTAATTGTTGATAAAAGCTCATGTCGTTTCCGCTAAATGTAGCTTCCATTCGAGTGGTGTAATTGACTTGATAAGTATTTCCATTTTCAATTGCTTGTTTTATATTCGTTAGACCATCTTGGTATTGCTGATAATTGGAAGTGAAACGCCAGTCACTAACATCGTATGTAGCAGGATAGTCTTTTAAAGGTTGATTAGTAGGTTCATTAAAAACACCAAACCAAACAAGTGGTAGGTTTGGGCTATGATGAACACGATAATTCCCATCGAAGGCTGGTGCAGCTTCATATGAAACGTAGCCTGCAACATAGTAGCCGTTTTGTAGATCTATTTCAATATTTTCATAAATAAACTTAATCTGGTCCGTATCGTTCGTTTCATATATTTTTATTGGGTCAGAAAACGACAATGGATCAGGATTTCCGTTCTCATCAATAAAATCAAAACGTAGGACTGGGTTCATTGTGTAACACCTCGCTTCCATTGTAGCGCCTGATTGAAACTATTTTCTATCATTTTAAACCCCTTTTCTGTAAGGATGGATTCGGGGTGAAATTGTATCCCTTCAACAGGAAAACGGCGATGTCTGACACCCATTACTGCGCCGTCAACAGCACAAGAACTAACGATTAAATCGTCTGGAATCGTATCACCTTTTGCAATTAGCGAGTGATACCTTGTCACCTTTGTTGGGGATGAAATACCCCAAAATATACCATTGCCATCGTGTTGTACATTAGTAACCTTACCGTGCATTGGTTTAATTCCTTTTACTATAGAGCTCCCGAAATACTCGGCAATGATTTGAAAACCTAAGCAAACACCAAAAATTGGAATGGAAGAGTGAAAGTGATGGACTATTTGCTTACACAGACCAGATTCAGTTGGATTACCAGGGCCAGGAGAAAGTACGATAAGGTCAGGGTTAATCTCACTTAGTTGCTGTATGGTAACTTCGTCGTTTCGAAATACAATAACATCTTTCGTTATTTGTTTATAATATTGTACTAGGTTATATGTAAATGAATCATAATTATCAATGATTACAATCATCTATATTCTCCTTTAATGCTTTCAATAAGATTAGCATTATTATAACGTACCATGGAAATGCAAGTCATCAGTAAGACATTTTCAACTGAAAAAGCCATTCATATAAAGTTTGAATGGCTTTTTAGGTTGGATGATTATATTTTTCTATTTAAGAAGTCTATTATAGAATTCTTTTAAGATTTCTTACTACTTATTTGAGATAAAATCTGCAGTAACTAAGTTCTATATTTTTTTAAGTGAATGTTGGACAGCCGTTCCGGAAATATACTACGCTTTCCGCGGGCTCGCGCAGAGCCTCCTCGGTCGCCAAGAGCGCTCCCTGTGGGGTCTCACCGTCTTCGCTGTTCCCGCAGGACAAGGGATGCTACGGAATCGATACATCGCACGAAGAAAATCGGGTTTTATTTTCGAGGAGTCTCCGTATATTTCCTCCACTTAAGTAGATTTCCTAGTCATATGGGATGATTTATTTTATAGAATTATTACTTACTAGTTATTCATTCTTTCTCGTAAAGAAAGCCTCACTAAGCTGCGAAAAATGCGAGACTCCTGTGGGAAAGGAACAGTCTGAAGATCCCACAGCGAGTGTTCTTTGCGAGCGAGGAAGCTGAAGCGTTCCCCACGGAAAGCGAGCGTTTTTTAAGCAGCGCTGATTAAGCACTCATCTTCTAGAGTAGAGGAATGTTTCAAACTCTTACTGGTGATTTTATAGATAGTACGTAACTAGACTATGGTATTTACAAATAGTTTTTACTTTACAATTAGTTATACACCAATTACTCCTACCATTTGTTTGATTTGGTAGAGATGGTAGGAGGCAGTAATACATGCACTTTTGGTTAGGGCTGAAATATAGACTTCCGAAACAAAAGGATTACCGCTACTACCCTCTATAAACTATGTAAATTGCCTCTATTTCACCATGCTTCTCATAAAAGTTAAGTGAGATATTTTCGTGAGCGTCTGAAGCTAACTTATTAATCGATAGTTTTTTCAAGTACATAACTTAATTATAAAAAATAATATTCACATAAAAGTTTATAAAATTTTAAAATATATTACCAGTGGTTGACAGTTATAAATAAAATGGTAGTATAAAAGTAATCTAATTGATAATGAATATCATTATTGTTTTGTTCGCATAAGAAATATAATTACATCTAAAGTTGTAATGGGAAGGCTCAGGAATATAGTAATGAAAAAGAAGTATCTAATCTTAATCCTATTCGTCTTATCCATAGCATCGTTATTTATTGGTGTTATCGATTTGAAACCTAGTGATCTTTTTCAGTTATCTGAGGATCAAAAAGAGATTTTACTAATTAGTCGTTTTCCAAGATTAATAAGTATTATCATCGCCGGGATGAGTATGAGTATATGTGGTTTAATCATGCAGCAATTAAGCCGAAACAAATTTGTTTCTCCGACGACAGCTGGAACAATGGATTCAGCAAGATTCGGAATCCTCTTCGCATTAATGGTCATTCCGACAGCAGGACCGATGCAAAAGATGTTAGTGGCCTTCACATTTGCACTAATTGGTACATTTGTATTTATGAAAATATTAGATAAGGTGAAGTTCAAGGATCCTATTTTTATTCCGTTGATTGGGCTGATGTTTGGGAACATTGTCAGTTCAGTTACAACATTCTTTGCTTATAAAAATGATCTTATTCAAAACATGTCAGCGTGGTTACAAGGTAATTTTGCCTTAATCATGCAGGGCAGGTATGAAATGCTTTATATAAGCATCCCACTAGTCGCAATTGCTTATTTATATGCAAACAGGTTTACGATCGCCGGGATGGGAGAAGACTTCTCAACAAATTTAGGTATGAATCATAAGCGAGTAGTGAACATAGGCTTAGTTATTGTCGCTTTAATTACTTCAGTAGTTATTTTAACAGTAGGAATGATCCCGTTTTTAGGCTTAATTATTCCTAACATAGTTACAATTTATAAAGGGGATAATTTGAAAAATAGTTTGCCTCACACGGCCTTGCTTGGTGCTGTATTTGTATTAGCTTGTGATATTCTAGGGCGTGTTATTATCTACCCATATGAGATTGCAATTGGCGTAACAGTTGGTGTTATTGGGAGCGGTATTTTTCTTTACCTAGTAATGAGGAGAAAATCCTATGAGTAATAAAATCAAAATTATTTTACTAGCTATTATATCTATTATACTTATATCTATTTATCTATTTTCAGGTATTACAAGTAATTGGGACTATATCCTTCCAAGACGGGGTACTCGAATTTTAGCAATTGTCATAACTGGTGGAGTGATTGCACTTTCCACTATTATCTTTCAAACTATTACGAATAACCGTATTCTAACTCCAAGTGTAATCGGGCTAGACTCTTTATACTTATTGATACAAACCTTTATAATCTTTGTACTTGGATCAACTAGTAGCACGGCAACTAATCATAATTTGAATTTTGGTATTTCAGTAATATTAATGATTGGTTTTGCTTTCTTGTTATACAAAATTTTGTTTCGTAAGCACCAGAATATCTATTTTCTATTATTAATTGGTTTAATATTTGGGACATTTTTTGGAAGTCTATCATCATTTATGCAAGTGTTAATTGATCCTAATGAATTTTCAATTATACAAAATAGAATGTTTGCCAGTTTTAACAATGTGAATACAGATATTTTATACCTGTCTATTATTATTATTGTTATTGTACTCATTTATTTTATGAGGTTTTATAAATACTTAGATGTACTTTCACTCGGGAAAGAAAATGCTATTAATTTAGGGATTGATTATGATTACTTAGTAAAGCGACTATTAATTATCATTGCTATCCTAGTATCTGTCGCTACAGCCTTGGTAGGTCCAATTATGTTCCTTGGTTTGCTGGTGGCAAATGTGGCTCACGAGTTTTTGAGAACATATCGCCATAACTATCTGATCTTTGGATCAATTTTCATTAGCATTATTGCCTTAGTAGGTGGACAATTAATTGTAGATAGAGTGTTCTCGTTTGCAACAACATTAAGTGTCATTATTAATTTTGTTGGTGGAGCGTATTTCTTATATCTGATTTTAAAGGAGAATAAAACATGGTAGAAGTGAAGGAAATAACGAAGAGGTACGGGAATCAAGCTGTAGTTGATAACGTATCGATCAGTGTTCCTAAGGGAAAGATTACCTCATTTATTGGTCCCAATGGAGCTGGTAAAAGTACACTTTTATCCATTGTAAGTAGATTAATAGCAAAGGACTATGGTGAAGTAATCATCGATGACGAGGAAATTTCAACTGCTAAAAGTGGTGAATTAGCTAAAAAGATTTCCATATTAAAACAAGCTAATCATATCAATGTCCGTCTAACCGTTAAAGAGTTAGTTAGCTTTGGAAGATTTCCTTATTCACAAGGCCGACTAACAAAAGAAGATAAGAAGTTTATAGAAGAAGCTATTGCCTATATGGAATTAGAAGATATTCAGGATAAGTTCCTCGATCAACTTAGTGGTGGACAAAAACAGAGAGCACACATTGCAATGGTAATAGCACAAGATACCGATTATATCCTGTTGGATGAACCTTTAAATAACTTAGATATGAAGCATTCTGTACAAATTATGAAAGTACTACGTAGACTTGTTGATGAATTAGGGAAGACGGTTATTATCGTAATTCATGATGTAAACTTTGCTTCTGTATATTCTGATTATATCGTAGCGCTGAAAAATGGAAAAATTGTTAAAAAAGGTTCAACAAATGAAATAATTAATAAGGAAGTTCTACGAGAAGTATATGATATGGATATTCAAATCCAGGATATTGATCAATGTAGAATTTGCCTATACTTTTCTTAAGTTGTGATTTAAATGATGATAGTTATCTTCGAGAATATTATGGTAAACCCTAGTAGGATATTTAAGTTTTTGCTGGGCCCAAGTATTAAGTAATGAGCAGAGACAGTATTCCTAATAAGAACCATTTTCTTTCGGTAACTAGCATTTAAATAATAAATATAATAATTAGAGGAGAGACACATAGATGAAAAAGATATTAATACTTTTATCTTTACTATTTATAGTTTTATTTGCTGCAGCTTGTGGTGACGATGCAGAGGATAGTTCAACTTCAAAAGAGGATAATAAAGCTGCTAACGCAGAGAGTGGCGAATCGGAAGAGGCTTCTTCTGAGCCGACAGAAATCGAGGTGACACACCAATTAGGAGAGACTACTGTACCAGTAAATCCAGAAAAAGTAGTAGTGTTTGACTATGGCACACTAGATACTCTTGATAAATTAGGTGTAGAGGTTACAGCAATCCCACAAGATAATCTTCCAACATATTTAGAAAAATATCAAGATGGAAAGTATGAAAATGCAGGAACTTTATTTGAACCAGACTTTGAAAAACTTGCAGAAATTGACCCGGATTTAATTATTATTTCAGGAAGAACTTCTGAAGTGTACGATGACTTGAAAGAATTAGCACCAACCATTTATATGGGTGTTGATACTACAAGATACATGGATTCATTCAAAGAAAACGTTACGTTAATAGGTGAAATCTTCGGTAAAGAAGCAGAAGCGGAAAAAGAATTAGCTGCAATAGATGAATCTATTGAAGAGCTTAAAGGAAAAGTATCCGAAAGTGGTAAAAATGGACTGATTATCCTTACTAATGATGGTAGCATCAGTGCGTATGGAGCTGGATCTAGATTTGGTATTATCCATGATGTGTTTGGTGTTACGCCAGTAGATGACACAATTGAAGTAGCGACACACGGACAAAATGTCAGCTTTGAGTATATTGCTGAAAAAGACCCTGATTATCTATTTGTAATTGATCGCAACAAGATTGTTGGCGGTGAGTACTCAGCAGAAAAAACATTAGATAATGAATTAGTTAATGGTACGAAGGCAGCAACTGAAGATAATATCGTTTATCTAAACCCAGAGTACTGGTATGTTTCTGGTGGCGGATTAATTTCTGTAGCAGAAATGGTAAATGAAGTATCATCTAATATTGAATAATTGAAAAAGAAATGAGTCACCAAATTTTAGGTGGCTCTTTTCTTTTTTAAAATATGATGCTTTTAGTAAAAAAGACCTGTTTTATTCTCTTTTGATATTAAAATGTGTTGTATTTTGTCAGAATCTTAGGTATTATTTATGTAATAATCAAATATTATATGTGAAAAAAGGCTAACTTTTCGAAAGGGAAGGGCGCAAAGCTATGGGTCTAAAGTCTAGTGGACTATGATTGCCAGGTTACTCCATTAAAGTTTTGATTCTGTTGACTTTACAACAGTTTTAATGACTATTTCGGGTAATCGAAATGGTCATTTTTGTGTAACAAGCATAAATTTACCGGATCGATTCACAAATAAGTTCAATAAGGATGCTATAGTTGCTAGCTTTCCAATCGTTAAGTTTCCTAATCTTCTTTAGAGAGAAAGGGGCTTAATATTGGGGGATTTTGGAGATTCTAACAAAGTAATAAAAGAATTATTTAACGGAGCAATCCATTCCATTAAATCTGTTGTGCCATTGGAACATAGCTATGATGATCCTACTTTAGTTAATAACCAGCTAGCAGTTGAATATGGCGTTCTAATAGGTTTTAGTGGAAATATTAAAGGGCAATTGATTATTCGAGCAAATCCATCTTTATTTAATTCTATTGGAGAAGCGATGTATGGGATGACTTTGCCTGAAGAAATGTTAGATTCATTCTCAGGTGAACTTGGTAATATGTTAGCAGGCAGCTTGTCTACGCATTTAGCATCAAATAATATTCAAACAGATATTACTCACCCTACTTTAATTAAAGGGGAATCTACCCTATCTGGGTTCAGTAAAGCGCTGTTAGTTAACGTAAATTATAAAACTTTGGGCCAAATGAATATTGGACTATTGATTAATTAATAACTGTCAACCATTACATAGGTTGAATAATCTACAATATCTAGTGAAAAAGTGTAAACATTTGTAGATATTTGTCGATATGATAAGTAGTTCAAATAATATTGATTGAATGAATATGAGGAGGCCCTAAATTGACATCGACGAAAGAACTTAACGTTAATACGGTGATAAAAGAAATTTATAACGGCACTATCCAAGCGTTAAAAACGGTAGTACCTATAGAAGCACAAATAGGATCACCCAATCTTGTTGAACCGCCACTTGAAGTTAAATTTGGTGTATTGATTGGATTTACTGGTGATATTAAAGGAGAACTAATAATCAAAGGTGATGATAAATTATTTAGTTCGATTGGTGAAGCGATGTTCGGTATGGCTTTATCAGACGAAATGCTAGAGTCTTTCTCTGGGGAGTTAGGGAATATGTTAGCAGGAAGTCTTTCAACACAAATTGCACAAAATAATATCACAACAGATATTACACATCCGACCGTTTTAACAGGTAATGCCAAATTGTCAGGGTTTAAAAGGGCACTAGTAGTAAAAGCTACTTACCCTAATATTGGTGACTTGGACGTCTGTCTGCTAATCAAGCAATAATATCACGTAGAATAGGAGATCATGTAATGGATCATTTTTCTAAGACGATTATTTTTAAACTAAACACTCAAGAATACGGTGCTAATATTGAGCAGATTCGTTCTATAGAAAGGCTTCAAGAAATTGTAGAGATGCCTAGAACATCTGACTTTATTAAAGGAATTATTAATATGAGAGGACAGATTACTCCAATCATCGATCTTAAGACACGCTTAGGTCTGGGAGAGACTGTTCATACAGAAAATACGAGAATATTAATTGCTAGTATTGATGATATTCAAGTAGGATTAATTGTAGATGCTGCAACTGATGTTATTGACATTGATTCGTCGGTAATTGATGAAGCACCTCAATCTGTAAATGGTGTAGATTCTAAATACTTAAAAGGCGTTGCAAAATTAGAAGAGAGATTGTTACTTATTCTCAATTTAGAGCAAGTTCTTAGTAATCAAGAGATCTCACAGGTTAAAGAAGTAGTTAATGATTAGAAGGTAAATTTTGGAGGTAATAGAATGGCTAGAATTTTAGTTACAGATGATGCTGCTTTTATGCGTATGCAACTAAAAAATATTTTCACTACTTTAGGACATGAAGTTGTTGGAGAAGCGGAAAATGGGCAAGTTTCTGCTCAGCTTTACAAAGAATTAAAGCCTGATTTGGTATCAATGGATATAACGATGCCTGAAATGAACGGTGTTGAAGCTGTAAAAGAAATAAAAAGTTTCGATCCAAATGCGACGATCGTAATGTGTTCAGCTATGGGGCAGCAACAAATGGTTGTCGAAGCAATAAAAGCAGGAGCGAAAGACTTTATTGTAAAACCATTTACGGAAGAAAGAGTGAAGGAAGCATTAGCAAAAGTGCTCTAAGGTAAGGGGGAAAGGGGAGCAATAGAATGCTCTCCTTTTTTTCAACTATGTTGTTTGTTTGTGAAGAGACTTTATTCTTATTTTTTCTAAATAAGGTAAAAATAAGGAAATAAGTACGCCACTAAGAAGAGCATTTATTATCGTTCCAATGCCAATTGCACCACTAAAAAAGAAGGCTAAGATAACTAGAATTAAACTTATTAACGCGCGTGAATACGTTACACTCCAACCAGTGAACTTAGAAATAACTTGCATAGATCTGTCCATGGGATTTGGTGCGATAGAGGACTGTAGATAAGTTGCAACTCCAATTCCAGTAAATATAATACCAAGCAATAAGCAACTATATTGAGGGAGTATGTTTGTTGGTTCTAAAAAGTTGCGCAATAAAAAGAGCCATGTATCGATACCGAATCCGGTAATAAGTGAGGTTAATAGTGCGATATATTCAGGAGGTCTTTTCTCTGCTAATGCATTACATAAAATCATTGTTAATCCGACTACAACCTCCCAGCTCCCAATAGTGAGCCCAAACGTTCTGTATAGACCAACAAGTAGTGCATCAAACGGAGAGGCCCCTAATTTTGATAGGATCGTTAAGGCTATTCCAAGTGTCAATAAAATAATTCCGATAATATAAAAATGAAAACCTTTACTCGTATTTCTCAAGATGTTCACGCCCTAGTTTGTTATTTTGCTAGAATCACTGTTAATTATGTTATCAAACTAACACATAAAAGAAAATAGTTAGCGTTCCTTGCTCTAAATTTGTTTTTGGATTAAGGAAAAGGTGCTATGTATCTATGGATAGGAGAGAAAGAAATGGGATTGAAAATAAATGCAATGATTGGTTTTGCTGCAGTCATTATCTTGAATTGCCTTAGTGTTTTAGCTACTTTATTCATGCTTCCGACTGAAAATAATATACCACTTTTAACGTGGGTTATTCCTGGGGTATCTATACTTGTCAGTGTTGGTATAGCTTTCTTCTTCATAAGAAAAATAGGTAATCAACTGCAAAATCTAACAATACGAGTTAGAGAGGTATCTAGTGATGATACTAGTGTAATGACAGAATCAAAAGTGAATTTTAAAGAGTTTGTTGAAATAGATCAATTTATCACTTCTTATGAAGCGCGTAAAACACGAATGAAGACTTTTTTAACTTCAATTACAGAACATATTAAAAACCAAAGTAGTGATTTACAAGAAACAACAGATCGTTTAGAATCTGGAAGTAATCAAATAGTTAACACGATGGGAGAAATATCTAGCGGTGCAGATCAACAAGCAGATGCCGCCTCCTCATTAACGGAAATAATGCAAGATTTCACAGACACAATCATGAAAGTTGTTATGAATGGTGAAAACATCAAAGAGGAATCTAAATCGATGTTGTCTATAACGGAAGAAGGCACACGTTTGATGAATCAGTCTGTAGATAAGATGCAAATTATTGATACTACGATAAAAGAGTCATTAGAAAAAGTACAAGGCCTTGATCATATGACAGTCAAAATTACTCAACTTGTAACGGTTATCCAGGAAATTGCAGAACAGACAAACCTTTTAGCGTTGAATGCTGCTATTGAGGCTGCTAGGGCAGGGGAGCAAGGTCGTGGATTTGCTGTTGTCGCTGATGAAGTTAGAAAACTAGCTGAGCAGGTTAGTAAGTCAATTACGGATATTACTAGTACGGCAAACGGGATTCAAAGTGAATCTAAGGTAGCAGTCAAAGCGTTAGAACAAGGTTATGTAGCGGTAACAGAAGGTTCAAATCAAGTGGCAACAACTGGAGACACTTTTAATCAACTAAACAAGATTATCCATAACATTGGGAAAGAGATTGAGACAGTATCCAACTCCCTATACGGTGTTTTAGATAATACAAAAACAATAAATGACTCGATAACAAATATAGCTTCGGTAACACAAGAGTCTGCTGCTGGGATCGAAGAAGTTGCTACTACTTCAGAACAATTGCGTAATTTTGTGGATGAAATTAGAAGCGGACAAGATAAATTACAAGAAACTATTAGCCAACTAAAAGTATAAGGTTAAAAAAAGTAGAGTAGAGTGGTGCTCTACTTTTTTGTTATAAATTACGTTAAAAACAAAAGTACATACGATAAAGAGTCATTATGTAAAAGATCCATATCCGAAAAAAGTAAATAGCTCTTATTGGAATAATAAGGAAAGGTTTTGTATGATTTAAATAAAAGAGAAAATGGAGTGATGGATAATGTCTGATTTATTTAAAACTTTTATAAAGACTGAACGTCAGCAACGATTGTTTGAGAAGGTTGCTTATTTAGTACCTAAAATAAAAGAAAGAGTGAAACAAGCAGAGCAGACGGCGACATTTTCTATCGATAACTTAGCAGATCTGAAGTCTGAAGGATATGTCTCCTTAACACTTCCAAAAGAGTATGGTGGGGAGGATTTAAGCTTATATGAATTCCTTTTGTTACAAGAGAAGCTAGCAGAAGGAGATGGAGCAACAGCACTATCAATTGGGTGGCATATGGGTGTTATGATGGAATTAAGTGAACAAACACTTTGGAGTAAGGAAAAGTTTGAATGGATAGCTAAGGAAGTAGGCGAGTATAAAAAAGTTGTGAATCGGGCTGCCACTGAGCCTGCTACTGGAAGTCCAACTAGAGGTGGGATACCAGAAACTCGTGCGGTCCGAGAGGGAAATAACTACATAATAAATGGTAGAAAATCATTTACCACAATGGCGAGTGTGCTTGATTATTATATTGTTACGGCTTTTATAGAAGACAAGGATGCAGTAGGGTCTTTCCTAATTAAAAGTGATCAACCAGGGATCGAGGTCGAGCATACTTGGGATACACTAGGTATGAGGGGAACTGGAAGTGATGATCTAGTTTTAAATGATGTTGAATTAAGTGAAGACATGTTGGTTGAAATCAATGAGACAAAAGGGAAGAGACCGTCACCAAAAGGGTGGCTGCTTCATATTCCGGCTTGTTACTTAGGAATTGCTATAGCAGCTAGGAATGAGGCAATTAAGTTTGCTAAAAGTTTTCAACCAAATAGTTTAAAAACCACTATATCTGAGGTGCCACATATAAAACAGAAAATAGGAGAAATGGATTTAAAATTAATGCAAGCCCGTTATTTCATGTATGGAATAGCTGAAAAATGGGATAAATATCCCGAAGAGAGGGACAACTTAGGTATCGAATTAGCAGCAGTCAAGACGGTTGCAACCAATATAGCAAATGAGGTAGTGGATCTTTCTATGCGAATTGTAGGTGGAAGGGGATTATCAAAAACGATGCCATTTGAACAGTACTACCGCGATGTTAGAGCTGGATTACATAACCCACCTATGGATGATATGGTTATTCAATTGTTAGCTGGAAATGCATTGCGCGATTAAACATAAAAGGTAAAAAAACTTCAATCAAAATGATTGGAGTTTTCTTGTCTTAATTATCCTTTTTTGGGTAACCCTAAAACATAAATATGGTTTAGTTAAATAGGTGATAAAATGAGTGTAAAAGCTATGTTATTTTTAATCGTTATACTTAGTAGTGGCTTAGGCTGTTTGTTTATCATTAAATTAGATTGGAAGCGTTATGGATTCATCTTTTTAGTTAGTGCAGTGTCAGGTAATTTATTATGTTACTTTTTAACTTATATAGGATTTTACACATTTCCAAACAATTTGCTACACAATGGTTTATTAATTCCATACGGATTAGTATCTACCGTTTTTCCGTTTATTGCATTGTTTGGAATAAGATATAGTCCTAAAAAATGGGTGTGGAAGATCCCATTTTATTGGGGGATAATTCATTTAGGCGTATTTGCTGAGGTGATTTTAAAGCGTACGAGTATTTTTAGATTCGAGCCAGAATGGGATCTATGGGATAGCTATACATTATGGTGGATAAATTTTCTACTTTTAGAGACATTAGGTGGGAAAGTTGTACCGGATAGCGCAAGAAACCCAATTAGTTCAGATGCTTTTAGATATGGTGGATGGGCTTGGATTATCTTTCATCTCATTGTAATCACCACTATTTTTCTTGCTGGAATTTATGTTGGTGTGACTGTTATTAAGTAGTAGAGATAAAAAAGTTATTTACTCTATATAGAGAATCGAACCCATAAATAATAACGTATGATGAATCCTGTGTCTCGATGAGATGACAGGATTTTTTAGTTTTTAAGGAGGGATAGAAGCTCAAATAATGCTGCAGGGCATCCTAACTATTTGTACTATCTAACCATAAAGAGTGTTGTATTAGATACTACAGTTATAGAAAAGCGTAGTTCGACTAGGAAAAGAGGGGGGAGTTTTAAGTATCTACATATTAATTGGATTTTAGGTAAAGTAGACTTGTTGTATTATAGGAGTTACATAACGTTTGATCTTAAGTGTTATATAAAAAGTCGATCTCACGTATGATGAAATGGAAGGTAAATTTACAAAAGGTAGGGAAAATTCATGCAAATTGTAGCTCCGAAACAGTTATACTCGTATGCCAAAATGATAGAAGATATATGTAACTTAGAAAAACAATATTCCTCTGTTCTTTCAACAAAAAAAATAGGGGAGTCCGTTGAGGGGAAGAAAATAGTTGCCATTAAACTCGGTCATGGAGAGACAGAGATATTTATTAATGCTGCACACCATGCTAGGGAGTGGTTAACCACTTCATTAGTCATGCACATGGTAGACACATATTGTCAAGGCTACGCAAATGATGATCTTATTGGTATTTTTCCTGTTCGAGACATTTTATCAAAAACTTCTATTTGGTTTGTACCAATGGTTAATCCGGACGGTGTTTCACTCGTACAATATGGGGTTGAAGGAATAGAAAATTGTACTGATGTTATAGCTTTAAATAATAATCAGAAAAGTTTCTCCTCATGGAAAGCTAATATAAATGGTGTTGATTTGAACCGCCAATACCCTGCAGGTTGGGAAACGATAGATGACCAAATTGGTAAACCAGCCCCTTCTATGTATAAAGGACCGTCTCCTCTGAGTGAACCAGAAACAAAGGCAATTTATGATTTTACTTTAGAACATGATTTTAAAACAGCTGTTTCCTATCATTCATCTGGGGAGGAAATTTTTTGGAAATATAAGAGTAGTGGAGCACTCCTAAATCGATCCAAGAAAATAGCTACTATGATAAAAGAAAAAACAGGGTATCAGCTTATTTATCCTAGTCCAAATCCTAGTGGTGGTGGATTTACGGATTGGTTTTTGGATTCTTTAGGAAAACCAGCCTTCACTTTAGAAATCTCACCGCTAGTCGGGCCAAGACCAGTACCATTGGAAAACTATGATAAAATATGGAATGATAATAAAGAATTAGGATTGATGTTAGCATTAGAAGCATTTTTAAATAAAGATAATAGGTAGCCTATGCATGCTTTTTAAGTAAACGATTACTAGTTATTTCGTGGTACTCCTGAATCAGTTTTTTTAAGTGGCTATCCCAACCATTGAGGCTTGCATATTTTACCCCAGCTCTAGACATAGCATTTCGCTTTTGTTCTTGATGAAGTAGATGAGTAATATGTTGGACATATTCTTCAATCGTACCAGACTTGCATAAAACGCCAGTTTCGGAATCTTTAATAATATTACGAACCCCTCCTGCGTTTGCACATAGCGCAGGAGTTCCGCATGCTAAGGCTTCTAGTACTACATTTCCAAATGTTTCAGTGGAGGAAGGAAAAACAAATAAATCAGAAGCTGTATAAACCTCTGCCAATGACTCTTTGTGTAAGTAACCAGTGAAAGTAGCATTTTTTGGGGCATTATCGATCAATTCTTGCTTGGAAGGTCCATCCCCCACTATGAGCCATCGAACCTGCTCAGATAACTCTTTTGGTAGGCTATGCATGATTTCTTGAAGTTTAAATATATCTTTCTCCGGTGCAAGACGTCCAACGTAACTCAATATATATTTTTCTTTGATATGATATTTTTCACGAATCGCTAACGTGGAATAATTAGGATTGAAAATGGAAGTGTCAACTCCACGACTCCAAATACTCAGGTTTTGAAAACCTTTTGATTTTAGTTTTTCTAATGTATCTTTAGATGGTACAAATATTTTTTCCATCGAACGATGAAACCATTTCATATATCTCCATAAAGTTTTAGAAAGAAATGGAAGGTTATAATACGACAAATATTGATCAAAATCAGTATGATAAGAACCAACCAATGGAATGTTGAATTTGTTTGCGTAATGGATACCGCATAATCCTATATTAAAGGGTGTAGCGACATGGATAATGTCTGGCTTAAATTCCTTTAATTCTGCGCTTATTTGCAAAAGGTTTGGTATAGAAAACCTACACTCTGGATACAAGATGAATGGCAAACTTGATAGTTGGTTAATATTTTCTGAATCCATTTGTTGTCTAAAGTGTTTTGGGGCAAATACGCGGTATTGATGATTATTTGCTTGCAGGTATTCTGTAAGACGCTTCAAAGTTTTTGCCACACCATTAATATCCGGGGAAAAAGTATCTGTAAAGATAGCAACGTTCATTTTCCACACTCCTTAAGAACCGTATTTACTAAATTGTATGGAAAATAGTTGTTAAGAAAAACCGTAAGAAATTAAATATATGTAAATTTTACATGGTTTAGGAATGAAGGGGCATCCCACCCCTTCTTATTTTTTATCACTTTTGTCTTTTAGGTTAATTACATCAGAATCATATTCTTCCTCACCAAACTCAGTTACAAAATCTCCAGAAAATTGTTTATCTCTGTTAATGTATACATCTTCATCTTTGTGAAAAACCTTACTGTTCATATACAAGTGGAATACAGCTTCAGAACAGCTTATTAAAATTGCCGAAAATAACGAAGCGGACATTATCCCATATTCTTCAGCAAAGAACACGGAACTTAACAGCCATATAGATAGAAACGCTAAACCTAAATCAGCAATTGATGCAATCAAATTGCCGAATCGAGGTAAAATAAATAGATCACCTAAAACATAAGCGACACCAGTTACGAGAAGGCTGATAACAAAAATGTTACCTATAGTAGCGGTATAAAAACCTGCTAAAATAGAGTAAAGCACAATACTTATAACAATAAATTTAATCCCAATAGCTTTAAGATGGTTCATATCTCAAACCTCCTTCCAAGAAGATATAATTATTGTTTGCTATCCCAATAAAAATAAATCGTAATCAAGCCGGTAAAAAATACAAGTTAATTGGAAATGATTTTTAGTCGATTATGGGCGATTGATAGTATGGGGTAGTAACTTTAAGTAATTTGTAGAAATAATAAGGAAAAAATAAATGATTCACGCTTACATCGGATTTCTGTAATAGGTGCAACTATGATATTATTCTATTTGTTAAAAACGGTCCGGCTTTCATGAGAGTGGAAAGCCAAGAGTTAATAAATGAGAAGAGGAAGAGGTGTAGAATTGAATTTATCTACAATAAAACAGAATTGGTTTAGTAATATTCGTGGGGATATCTTGGCAGGTGCCGTAGTTGCGCTTGCTTTAATACCAGAGGCTATTGCATTCTCCATTATCGCTGGTGTGGATCCAATGGTTGGTCTTTACGCATCCTTTTGTATTGCCGTCGTGATTGCCTTTACAGGTGGTAGACCGGGAATGATTTCTGCTGCTACAGGGGCTATGGCATTAGTGATGGGGTCATTAGTTGCAGATCATGGTTTAGAATACTTGTTAGCAGCAACTATTCTTACCGGCGTTATCCAAATAATAATGGGTATTTTCAAACTTGCTAAATACATGAAATTTGTGCCACGTTCTGTCATGATTGGCTTTGTTAATGCGTTAGCAATTTTAATTTTTACTTCTCAATTGGAACACTTTGTTGGAGAATCATGGCAAATGTACGCAATGGTTGCAGGGGCTTTGGCTATCATTTATATTTTTCCGTTATTTACGAAAGCTGTTCCATCTCCATTAATAGCAATAATTGCTATCACTGCAGTAGCAGTATTTACTAGTAGTGGTGTTAGAACAGTCGGAGATATGGGAGAATTGACTCAAGCATTACCAGTATTTCTCTTGCCTGATATCCCACTTAATTTTGAGACGTTAAGCATCATATTCCCATATGCAATAGCACTTTCCGTTGTTGGGTTATTGGAATCCTTTTTAACAGCACAGATTGTTGATGATATGACTGATACAGAAAGTAATAAAAATAGAGAAGCAAAGGGTCAAGGAATTGCCAACATTGTAGCTGGATTTTTTGGAGGAATGGCTGGTTGTGCCATGATTGGACAGTCTGTTATCAATGTTAAGTCAGGTGGTAGAACTCGCCTATCAACTCTCGTTGCGGGTGTATTCTTGATGCTGCTTATTCTCGTGTTTAATGATATTCTCATTCAAATTCCGATGGCAGCTCTTGTTGGAGTTATGATCATGGTTTCAATTGGAACCTTTGACTGGAGCTCCTTAAGATCTTTACATCTAATGCCTAGAACGGATGCTTTAGTAATGATTGTTACAGTTGGAACAGTAGTCTATACACATAATCTGTCTATTGGTGTTTTAACCGGTGTACTCTTAAGTGCCATTTTCTTCGCGGCTAAAATATCAAAAGTTTATGTAAAGGCGATAACGGTTGAAGGTAGTGCGAAAAAGGTTTATAAGATAACTGGACAATTATTTTTTGCTTCTGTTACTGAATTGGTAGAGCAATTTGATTTTAAAGAAAAATTAGAACAAGTGGAGTTGGACTTTACAAATGCACATATTTGGGATGATTCTGCAGTAGGTGCAATTGATAAGATTGTCTTAAAATATCAAGAAAATGGAACGAAGGTAACCGTGTACGGTTTAAATAAAGAAAGTTCTTTGCTTGTTGAAAAACGTGCTGTTTACAATAAAGCAGATGCAAAAATAGCGAATCATTAGTAGTAAAAAGGACCACATGTGATGAATGTGGTCCTTTTAGTTGTTTTAGAAAGATTATTTAGAACAATTTTATTTAGAAAGAAAAGAAATTTGTGTGAATTTAGTGAACGCTTACATATTTTCGTTCAGCAATGGAAGTTGCTCTGATATAATGAAAGAAAGCTATTAAGAGTAAGGAGACTGATTTATGTTTCATAAAATATTATTAGCCTCAGATGGATCGGAACATGCCATACGAGCAGCAGAGAAAGCACTTACCTTAGCTGATAATAATCCAAAAGCTATTATTGAAATAGTATATGTAGTGGATGGAGCAACATCAAAAGCTGATATCCTCCATAATTGGAATTCAGTCGATGTTGATCATATGAGAAAAGAAAAGCTTATGATTACGGAACATAAAATGAAGCGCCATCATGTAAATTATAAAATAACTATTTTACATGGGGAACCTGGGCCCTCAATTGTGAAATATGCTAATGACAATAAAGTAGATATTTGTGTAATTGGAAGTAGAGGACTTAATTCTCTCCAAGAAATGGTGTTAGGCAGTGTCAGTCACAAGGTTGCAAAGCGAGCACACTGTCCAGTAATGATAGTAAAATAAAATTTGTTGCTTTGGACATAAAATAAATAGAAAGCGAAGTAACTTATTAGGTGCCGCTACGGAAATTCACTACGCTTCTGTGGGAAAGCGAAGACGTTGAGACCCCACAGGGAGCGAGGGGGCTACTTGAGTAACCATCTTTTCTCCCTTGCACCGAGGAAGCCTGCTTCGAAGTGTTACTAGAAGACGCAGGTGCACGCACTTTTGCGACCGGGGAGGCTCAAGCTCCGCCCACAAGAAATGCTTCGTAGCATAGTCATCGCACGAAGAAAATCGGGCTGTATTTTCGAGGAGTCTACGTGAATTTCCTCCGATCTCTGTTTATGTAGTATTTGCAATTAAGAAAACGAAATCTGACTCTCTTTAGTAGTGGAACGGAAAGGAACGTCAATATTTACACTATGACGCATTTTATCTTAAAGATGATATTAGATAGTGACATAAGTTTTTTATGGAACAAATAAATGTTAAACAAAACAAGCCTATCGATTAACGATTGGCTTGTTTTGTTTGGTTACTTTTAAACACAAAGAATTTCATAAATAGAAAGCTAGCGGACGATGAAAGAAGCATTGCTAGCCCTTTGGCGATATTTTGTATTAACAGAGTTGGGAGCTGCAGAATACTCTGGGATTTCATTACGTCAACAGCGCCTATAAATACGAGGTTACTAATAATTAGTGCAACGGCCGCCTGCAATATAAAAAAGAGTATCTCCTTAGAATCCATGTTGGCATGGTGACTAAACGTGTACTTCGTATTCCAAATATAACTGTTAATTATGGTCAGAATGTAAGCTATTGTATTGAAAAGTATTAAAGTTGTACGATGATCTGTTGGCCAGATAAACAACAGAATATTTAGCGAGACGATATCGACTACGGCATTACTTAAGCCAATAAATCCAAACTGAAGTAGTTGAATTTTGAATTTTTTTGTCATTTTTTCACTCCGTTTTCAAGACGCTTCTCAAGGGTGATTTGCTAATTTACTAACAGTTAGTTATATGTATATTATGTTTGAAACATTCAAAATTAGGATACACATTAGTATAGATAATTACAAATCATCCATAGGGAGGGAGTTATAATTATCACAAAATTAAGAGACGATCTCAAAGGACTTCAACAAGTAAAGTTGGACAAGCCAAATAGTGTATTAAGTATTTATTTAAACACAAATCCAGCAAATCAAGATTCACAAGCAGGTGGTTGGAAAATCCAATTAAAGAACGGACTAAATAGTTTTGAGAATTATTTAAAACAGAGTAATGATGTTAAGGAATTGAAGAACTTTAAAAAAGTTAGAGATAAGGTAGAAACCTATATCAATAAAAACAAATTAAACTTTAAGAAGAGTCTAGTTATCTTTGCATCTACGGACGGATCAGTATGGTTTACTAAACATCTTGAGATGGATGTGAAGACAGAACTGTTCTGGCAAGAAAATGTTGTAACGGATCAACTTTATCAATTACACTTACGCTTTCCTAGGACAGGGATAATGTTACTACAACAAAATCAAGCGAAGATAATTGATGCAGAGTTAAGAACTATCCTAGATACAAACTTTTTAGTGTATGATCAGGAAAGTGACGATTGGGTAGAGGTTACTGAAAATAACCAATCAGATGGACAAGCTGATTCAGAAATAGTTACGGAGAAGACAAGAGTTTACAAGAGGTTGGCAGAAAAGCTTGATGATATTATCGTAGGAAGTAACTGGGAAAATATTATTGTAGTAGGTGAAAAGGAGGAAGTTCATGAAATAACTCAACAAATGGATCAACATGTGGATAGAATCGAACACTTAAATTTATTAGACCATAAAGAAGCTAAAATAATTGAAAAATTAGTTGCTTAAAAATGTTAGTCACCGTATTTAATAGAGATACGGTGGCTTTTATAATAGTATAATGATACACCAAACTATTAACATGCTTAAAAATATAGAGGATATTACATACAAAGTAGCTTTTTTATATTGTCCATCGATGACCATAGACAACGTTTCTACACCAAATGTTGAGAAAGTTGTAAAGGAACCACAGAAGCCAACTCCTAGCAATGCCCAAAGTTGACTTGAGATTTGCTCATTACCTAAGAAAACGAGCATTAAGCCTAACAGTATGGAACCCAAAATATTAGCAATCCATGTTCCATAGGGCTTATAATTTTGTGGTTGATTGAATTTTACCCCCATGAGGTATCTTGTTATGGCACCAAAAAAGCCTCCAAGCGAAACTAAGATTAAATTCATAAGGCTCTGTCACCTCTTATTGCTAAACTATACCCAAATAAACAACAAAGGAATCCACCTGTTAGTTGAAGAAAAAAATAAATCAATCCTAATAAAGGCTTACTAGTAAGTAATGTTATGGACTCAACAGTAAAAGTAGAAAAGGTAGTAAAACTCCCTATAAAGCCAGTATTTATAAGTAGTAATAGGTGTGTTGGTATTTTGGATTTTAATCTAGGGTTAAATGTTAAATAGGTAAGTAAAAAACATCCTAACCAATTTACTAGTATGGTTGCGACGGGAAGATCACCAACGTCGAATAGCAGTGCTAACCCATAACGGCTGCTGGAACCTAGTACTCCACCTAATCCGACTAGTAAAATCGGCAACATTCGTGAAACTGTTATTGACATTCTGGGCAGCGTCCGTAGATTTCAAATTTGTGATCTTCTATCTCAAAATTACTTAATTCAGAATTAATTACATCCATAGGACAATGACGAATTTCTTTCGTGATTCCACATTCTTTACAAATAAAATGATGGTGATGGTGGTGGTCACATTTCATACGGAAATGTTTCTCGCCATTCAGTTCTGTAGCCTCTAATATCCCAAGTTCATTGTATAAGTGTAAATTGCGATAAATAGTATCGAAGCTTATTCCATTATAATTAGGCTCCATATATTGTAGTAAATCTTTAGCAGTTCGGTAACGATTTTCTTTTGAAAAAAAATCAATAATATCTTTACGTTTCCCGGTATATTTATAGCCATTATCTTTTAATACTTCTAACGCCTCTTGGACATTCATTGGATCACCTTCTTTTCAGCATAAGATACATGTAATCTTTTAAATGCAATAACTAAAAGTAATATTAGTATAGATGTAAGAACTATAGTACCTCCAGGTGGTATTTCTAAGTAATATCCTGATACTAATCCTATAATAACAGAAATTTCGCCAAAAATAATAGAGAGAATGATAGTTTGTTTAAACCCTTTTGCTATTCTAATACTTGCAGCTACAGGAAGGGTCATTAGTGCAGATACCAATAACACTCCTACAATGCGAATAGAAGCAGCAATTACTAATGCCGTTAATAAAATAAATAAAAAATGAATCCGTTTTGCATGAATACCGGTAACAACAGCATGTTCTTCATCAAAGGATAAAGTGAATAGTTCTTTATAAAATAAAGTCAAAATGACAATAACCACTATCGATATAGCTAATATACTGTACAAATCGTTTCTGCTAACAGCCGAAACGGAACCAAATAAATAGTTATATAAATCGGTGTTAAAACCATTGGCTAAAGAAATAAAAATAACACTTAGGCCAACACCGCCAGACAAAATGATAGGAATAGCTAATTCCTGATATGCTTTATATACACTCCTTAACTTTTCAATGAAAATGGAGCCAATTACTGAGAACCCCATCCCGGTATAAAATGGCGTAAGGAAACCAATTGTATATTTCTTTTCAAGTAGTAAACCAAAGGCAATCCCAGCTAACGTAACGTGAGACAATGCATCAGCTATAAGAGAAAGTCTCCTAACAACGATAAACGTTCCTAGTAATGGTGCAATGATTCCGACTAACAGACCGGTAAAAAAGGTATTTCGTAAAAATTCGTATTCAAATAAATTTTCAATCATAGTGTTTCCTCCAGATTTAGGAAGTTCAAACAGAGGACCGCATGAACTACTTTAGTGATTGTGTGTAACAACATTTAAAGGGTGACCATAAATGTTAGATAACTCCCTGTCAGACAGGTTAGTGAATTCAGTTGGCTTCCCATGGAAATGTAGTGTTTTATTCAAACATACAATATCGGTTGCGTGATGTGTCATTGTTCCTGTGTCATGTGTCACTAATAGAAGTGAAATATTTTGTTTTTCATTCAGATTATGTAAGAGGTCATAAAACTTCCTTACATTTTCTGTGTCGACGCCAACAGTTGGCTCATCGAGAATAAGTAATTCTGGATTACTTACTAGGGAACGGGCTATAAATACACGTTGTTGCTGACCTCCTGAAAGATCACCAATATTTTGGTGAAGGTAATCTAGCATTCCTACTTGATTAACCGCTGTTTCTATTTGTCGTCTATCTGCTTTTGATAAAAATTTAAAGTAACCGACTTTTGCAGTTAGACCCATGGATACAACTTCATAAACTGTTGCAGGAAACCCTTTGTTAAAGGAATTTGCTTTTTGTGATACGAAGCCGATTTTGTTCCAATCTTTAAATTTATTTATTTTTGTACCAAATAATTCAATGGATCCTTTTTGATTTTTTGCTAAACCAAGTAGGAGTTTAATTAGGGTAGTTTTACCACCACCATTTGGTCCTACTAGACCTATAAAGGCCCCTTTTTTTATTTCAAAATTAATATCTATTAAAGCTTTTGTGGTCTCGTAGGAATAGCTAACGTTTTTCATTGAGACAAGTGACTCTGACATATAATCAACTCCTATTTTTTAACCTTTAGTTTGTTGCTTGGTCTAGTACTTTAATGTTTTGTTTCATAAGTGACAGATAATCTTGTTCGTTTTTTATATCTTCGTCGGTCAGGACAGACAGGTTATGGATTATCAAAGTTGAGGCACCAATTTCATCTTGTAATTTTTTTGATACAGAATTTGAAACGTTCTGTTCGAAAATCATATAGTGTAAATTCATGTTTTTAGCTGTTTCTATGATATGAATTAAATCCTTTTGGGATGGTTCACTGTTCGATGAAACACCATTTACTGCTATTTGTTCTATACCATATCGATCCTCCCAATAACCGAGAGAAGCATGAGAAACAAGTAATTCTTTATGTTCCTTTTCTGCAAGTACTTGTTTAAATTTTTCATCTAGCATCTTTAAATCTGCAACTAAAAGCTTGTAGTTATTATCGATTTTTTGCGATTGGACCGGTATCAACTCTTTTAGTTCTTCCTTGATAAAAGAAGCTAACTTAATGGTTCTGATAGGGTCTAACCAGATGTGAGGGTCATGGTCTCCATGATGATGCTCATCATGGAGACCATGTGTATCTAACTCCAGACCATTTGTCTGGTGAAGCTCAAAAAGCTGTTCATGAACACCTAACTCAATTAAGTGCACGTCTTCCTGTTCTAAAGCTCCTGCAACAGTCTCTGTAAATGTCTCCAGATTTGATCCTAAGTAAAAGAAGGCATCTGCTTGTGATTGTCTCGTCATTTCTTTAGCAGTTGGTTCATAGGAATGAGGATCTGTCCCAGGAGGATAGACTGTTTCAACTTGGACGGAAGTGCCTGTTAATCTTTCTACTATATATTGAATCGGATAAATGGACGTATAGATGACAGGTTCATCGTCCGAATTATTACCGCTTTGATTGTTACAACCTACTGAAAGGGATAGAAGAAGTAGAATTAGTACTAAATATATCTGTCTCATAAATTCTCCTTTTCTTCTTATACTATCCAGAATTATTTTATCGTAATCATTATGGTTTGTAAATAAGAATAATTACGTTTTAAGTATCCGCTGCGAAAGCTCTGTAAAAGGTGCTTTATCTTATCGTATGGTTGTCGAAGATGTTATGGTGGCCTTTGCCATAGAAAAGTAGCAATTAAGTTTGATGAGAAACCTAGTCCATACAGATCAAGTTAAGGAAGTAGTTGAGGATCAATATTAAATTTTGTAGTGTGAGAAGAACGGGACTTTCCTAGGTGAGAAATGAATATGTCTAACAAGTAGTTGTCAGTACTTTTTAGTAAATTTCCTAATGTTAGTAAGCACCACTTAACATTACACATGTTCTAATACAGTAATCAAAAAATGTATAAAAGTTATTAAGATTTGTGCTAAAGTTGTGTTCTTTAAAATATGCTTTGGTAAGCGAGACTTTTATGATTAGCGTTAATTTAAGGCATTTTAACTAGTGATTTATCTAGGGGGCTTTTCATGGAGCAACTGTTAAGAAACGTTTTTCTTTTCTTATCCAAGAACAAATTGTTTACTAAGTTAGCTAAAAGTTATGGATTGAAATTTGGTGCTAAAAACGTTGTAGCAGGAGAGAAGATTGATGATGCCGTAAAAATTATCCAAAAGCTAAATGAAGAGGGAAAAGTAGTAACGATTGATCATTTAGGAGAATTTATTGATAGCAAAGAAGAGGCAAGAGCTTCTGCATTAGAGTGTATAGAAGCGATTAGGGCTATCGCAGACAATGGATTAGATGCTCAAATGTCTCTAAAGCTGACTTCAATGGGCTTAGATATCTCGGAAGAAATCGTGTTGGAGAACATGTATAAAATCCTAGATGTAGGTGCAAGTAATAATGTGTTTGTAACTATCGATATGGAAGATTACGAGCGGTGTCAACAAACGATTGATATTTTCAAACACTTGAAGAATGATTACGAAAATATAGGAACGGTATTACAATCCTATTTGTACAGAACAATGGGGGATATTAAAGATTTAAACTACTTAAGCCCCAATCTAAGGCTTGTTAAGGGTGCGTATAAGGAATCAGCAGAAGTTGCTTTCCCGGATAAAAAGGACGTGGATGAAAATTACAAAAAGATAATCAAAACTCATTTACAAAACGGAAACTACACAGCAATTGCAACGCATGATGATAACATGGTTGATTATACAAAACAGTTAGAAAAACAACTATCCTTGGACCGAGGCCAATTTGAATTTCAAATGCTTTATGGATTTCGGAAAGAACTACAGAAACAGCTGGTCGAAGAAGGGTATACGGTCCGGGTTTATGTGCCATACGGTGATGATTGGTATGGATATTTTATGAGGCGACTAGCAGAACGACCGGCAAACATCGCTTTTGTGCTGAAAGGTTTATTTAAGAAGTAACGATGTTAAGCGACTTCAATTAACTTCAATGAAGTCGCTTTCAAAAAAGGGATTGCTAAAATTTCTAATCTATTTTATAGTTAAAGTATCAAGGATCTATGCATTCTTATTTTTTTAAAGCCGTAAATGAATGAGTATTCATTCAAAAAAGTGATAGGGGGAGAGCGGATGGTACAGTCGATTAAACGTGCAGTTGTAATTGGTTCTGGGATCATGGGATCAGGAATTGCCGCACATTTGGCTAATGTAGGAATTCCAACAAAAATGTTAGATATTGTACCGAAAGAGCTGACTGAAGAGGAAAGAATTAGAGGACTGACATTACAAGACACACG
Organism: Aquibacillus kalidii; assembly: GCF_014280935.1. Lineage (GTDB taxonomy): Bacteria > Bacillota > Bacilli > Bacillales > Amphibacillaceae > Aquibacillus_D > Aquibacillus_D kalidii. Next base: position 21,861 of record NZ_JACLZI010000044.1, on the reverse strand, counting down.
AGTTAGAAATAGGCTCACAGCTAATAGCAAGAAAGCACTAAGGAAACAAAAGCCATCACCAATTACAAGTCAAAAGAGTTTAGACCTAATTGAAATTGGAAACCTTGAAGATGATCTTGATTCATTAACATGTGCTGATTGGATCATAGAAGTAGTAGTGGAGAATCTTTCAGTGAAAAAACAAGTACTTACTATTATAGAAAAACACAGAAATATGACTAGTATTGTTAGTTCTAATACCTCAGGAATTTCATTAGAACAGATGATTGAACACTGTTCTGCTGATTTAAAGGAGCACTTTATTGGCACGCATTTTTTTAACCCACCTCGATATTTAAAACTTCTAGAAGTCATACCTACAAGCTTTACAAAAAAAGATGTATTAAATTTTATGAAAAACTTTGCGGAAGACACTTTAGGAAAAGGTGTAGTAGAAGCGAAAGACACACCAAACTTTATCGCAAACAGAATTGGGACTTACGGGTTATTAGTAACCGTTAAGGAGATGTTGGCAAGGGGATTATCTATTGGTGAAGTGGACTCTGTTACCGGACCACTCATCGGAAGACCGAAAAGTGCGACTTTCCGTACGTTAGATGTCGTTGGTCTAGATACGTTTTATCATGTTGCCGATAATGTGTATCAACAAGTTGATGGGGCTGAAAAAAAAGTGTTTGAGGTTCCCTCATTTATGAAGCAAATGCTAGATAAGAAATGGTTAGGATCTAAAACGGGCCAAGGTTTTTATAAGAAGAGAAAAGTGGAGGGGAAGAGTGTAATTGAGGAACTAAATGTAAGCACACTTGAATATCAAGCTAAAAAGTCTTTAAAAACGAAGGCAACAGAAATCGCTAAACAGGAAAAGGGACTAAACCGAAAAATGAAAGCGCTGTTATCAGTGGAAGGAGATAATGCGAGTGATTTTGTCTGGTCGATATTAAAACCAGTTCTATTATATTCTGCTGAGTTAATGGGTGAAATTGCTGACGATATTGTAGCAATTGATAAGGCGATGCGTTGGGGGTTCGGTTGGCAACAAGGACCCTTTGAAATATGGGATAGCTTAGGTTTTGAAGAAGTAGCAGATCGGATTAAAAAAGAGGGAGACACTTTACCGATCTGGATTGAAAATATGCACTCTAAAGGTTTTCTTTCGTTTTACAAAAAAGATCAAGGGGTTGTTTACTTCTACAACAATGGTGAATATCAGAAAAAAACTTCCAATATAAAAGAAATAAACCTACACCTCTTAAAAGAAGAAAAAGGAGTTATAAAGAAAAACACTGGTGCTAGTTTAATAGATTTAGGCGATGGTGTTGCATGTCTAGAGTTTCAGTCTAAAAGTAACGCTATCGGAATGGATATTATCCAAATGATTAATCAGTCAATTGAAGAAGTTGAAACTAATTATGAAGGTCTTGTCATCGGAAACCAAGGTAAAAATTTCTGTGTTGGTGCTAATATTGCCATGATGCTGATGGCTGCACAGGATGATGATTTTGTAGAAATCGATATGGTAGTTAGGCAATTTCAAAATGCCATGATGAACATAAAGTACGCTGGAAAACCTGTTGTCACTGCCCCATTTGGCATGACACTTGGTGGAGGTGCAGAAGTCTCGTTACCTTCTAGTGCCCTGCAAGCATCTCAGGAAACCTATATGGGCCTAGTCGAATTTGGTGTTGGTTTGATACCAGGTGGTGGAGGTAATAAAGAGCTGTATTTGAAACAAATACGTAACTTGCCAGTAGGTGTGGATCTTGATCTACAAAAAATTACGAATGCCGTATTTGAAACAATTGCAACAGCTAAAGTTTCTACATCAGCGCAAGAGGCAAGAGAAAATGGTTTTTTAAATAAACAAGATGGAATTTCTGTAAATAGCTCCCACCTGATACACGATGCAAAGCAGAAAGTTCTTAGTTTAAGTAGGGATGGTTATCGATCACCAGAACGTGAGCTTGTACCTGTCGTTGGTGAATCAGGTTACGCGACTATGCTTTTAGGGGCAAAGTCATTATTCTTCGGAGGTTATGCAAGTGAACACGATGTAAAGATTGCAGAAAAACTGGCATTTGTCCTAGCAGGGGGAAGAGTGAAGGCAGGACGTTTAGTAGACGAACAGTACTTGTTGGATATAGAGAGGGAAGCATTTCTAAGCTTGATTGGGGAACCAAAAACACAACAACGTATGCAGCACATGTTAGTAAAAGGAAAGGCGCTACGTAATTAAGAGGGAGGGGAAGAACGTGAAAGAAGCTGTTATTGTAGCTGGTGCTCGTACACCAGTGGGAAAAGCTAAAAAAGGATCATTAGCACATGTTCGTCCAGATGATCTCGCAGCACTTACCATCAAAGAAACACTCAAACGTGCAAATTATCAAGGACAAATAGATGACGTAATTATTGGATGTGCAATGCCAGAAGCAGAACAAGGAATGAATATGGCTCGGAACATTGCTGGGTTAGCAGGACTTCCGATTACAGTTCCTGGTATTACAATCAACCGCTATTGTTCCTCAGGGTTACAGAGTATTGCTTATGGGGCTGAACAAATCATGCTAGGATCAGGAAATGCGATTTTAGCAGGTGGAGCAGAATCGATGAGTTTAATCCCAATGGGAGGGCATGTCATTAGACCGAATATAGTGTTAGTCGAGAATGCTCCAGGATATTACATGTCTATGGGTCATACGGCTGAAGAAGTAGCTAGAAGATTTGGGATTTCAAGAGAGGACCAAGATGCTTTTGCGGTAAGAAGTCACAGACGTGCTGCCGCAGCCTTAAAAGAAGGAAAATTTCTCAACGAAATTGTTCCGGTAGAAGTAAAACAACACGATATACTTGCTGGTAACCATGTACAGGAACAAATTTTTGATTTTAACCATGATGAGGGGGTACGTCCAGACACCGATTCTATTGCGTTATCCAAACTTAAACCTGCGTTCTCTGTTAATGGGACAGTGACTGCAGGTAACTCTTCTCAAATGAGTGATGGTGCTGCTACTGTTCTATTGATGGAGCGAAAAAAAGCAGAATCGGAAGGTTTTCAATCGTTGGTTAAATTCAGGTCTTTTGCAGTCGCGGGTGTTGAACCTGAAATAATGGGAGTAGGGCCAGTTGAGGCTGTACCAAAGGCACTAAATATGGCCGGGCTCACTATTGATGACATAGGACTTTTTGAACTGAATGAAGCATTTGCTTCACAGTCGATTCAAGTAATTCGAAGTTTAGGGTTAGATGAGGACAAAGTAAATGTAAATGGTGGAGCTATAGCACTAGGCCATCCACTTGGATGTACCGGAACTAAGCTGACATTAAGTTTAATCCACGAGATGAAACGTCGTAATGAACAATTTGGAGTTGTGACGATGTGCATTGGTGGAGGCATGGGTGCGGCAGGTGTATTCGAATTAATATAATGGGAGGAATAATAATGAGTGAAACAAAAGAGAAAGTGTTTAAGGGTGGAGCTTTTCTAATTGAAGATCTTGGGCCAGAGGATGTTATCACTCCGGAAGATTTCACAGAGGAACATATCATGATTGCGAAGACAACAGAAGATTTCGTAGAAGGTGAAGTGTTACCTAAAGTTGATTTGTTGGAGAATCATCAGTTTAATCATTCGGTTGATTTACTAAAAAAGGCAGGAGAGCTAGGATTATTAGGGGTAGATGTACCAGAAGAGTATGGCGGACTGGGATTGGATAAAATTAGTTCATCGTTAATTACTGAAAAGTTTTCTCGTGCTGGAGGCTTTTCTGTTACACACGGGGCACATGTAGGAATTGGCTCACTTCCAATTGTTTTCTTTGGTAACGAAGAGCAAAAACAAAAGTACTTGCCAAATCTTGCAACAGGAGAAAAAATTGCAGCATATGCCTTAACGGAACCGGGGTCTGGGTCTGATGCTCTTGGGGCGAAGACTAATGCAATACTTAATGATGAAGGAACCCATTATGTTTTAAATGGAGAAAAACAATGGATTACTAATGCAGGTTTTGCAGATTTATTTATCGTGTATGCACAGATTAATGGAGATGAATTTACAGCATTTATTGTAGAAAGAGATTTTCCTGGAGTATCAACCGGTCCAGAGGAAAAGAAAATGGGAATAAAAAGTTCTTCAACTAGAACGCTAATTTTGGAAGATGCAGAGGTACCAGTTGAAAATGTGTTAGGTGAAATCGGTAGAGGCCATATTATTGCGTTTAACATTTTGAATGTGGGTCGTTATAAACTTGCAATTGGAGGAGTTGGTGGTGCTAAAAGAGGAATTGAATTAGCATCTGCCTATGCGAATCAGCGAAAACAGTTTAAGACAGCAATAGCAAGATTCTCGTTAATTCAAGAAAAGTTGGCAACGATGGCAGTTAACACTTATGCAAACGAGAGTGCTGTGTACCGAACTGTCGGCTTATTTGAACAGCGGATGAGTAATTTAGCAGATGAAGAGTTAAAGGATGGTAGAGCAGTGGCAGGAGCCATTGCAGAATACCAAATCGAGTGCTCTCTAAATAAAGTATTTGGTACAGAATTAATCGACTTCGTGGCAGATGAAGCGGTTCAAATTCATGGTGGATATGGGTTTATGCAAGAATATGAGGTAGAGAGAATGTACAGAGATGCCAGAATCCAAAGAATTTTTGAAGGAACTAATGAAATCAACCGTTTACTTATTCCTGGTTCTCTAATGAAAAAGGCATTAAAAGGAGAGTTGCCTTTATTACAAAAAGCACAAACACTTCAAGAAGAATTAATGATGTTCATGCCAGAAGAAGTTGGCACGGATACCCTGGAAAAAGAAACATATTTACTTGCTAATGCTAAAAAAATAGCCCTACTAGCTGCTGGTCTTGCAGCACAGAAGCACGGAACAAAGTTAGAGCAAGAACAAGAAATTTTAGTAAATCTAGCTGATATTGTTGCGGAAATCTATCATATCGAATCTGCTCTATTACGAACGAAAAAAGCTATAAATAGAAGTGGCTTAGATAAAAGTAACCAAAAACTATTGTACACGGAAGTATATGTACAGGAAGCTTTTAATCGAATCGAGGCACATGCTAAGGAAACGCTAATTGCATGTGAAACAGGAGATACACTAAGAATTATGCTTTCTGCAATGAAGAAATTAACTAGACATAACCCTACTAATGTAATCGAAAAGAAAAGACAAATAGCCAAATTAGTATTACAAGAAGAGAAATATATAGTTTAGAATGTGAGCTTCAGTTAAACATTCACTAGGATAGAGCTCTGACTCTGATTTAAAATAAATCCACAAGTTTTTATAAAAATCTGTGGGTTTATTTTTTTGTAATAATAGATTTAAAATAATAACTAATAGTTGATGCTTGCACTATCAATAATAAGTTAGGTAAAATTATCCTACAGTACAATTCTATTATGGTTTAAACTAGAACATAGAGAAGGAGGTTAAATAGTGGCCTTAACTTTTTATTGGTATCCTAAATGTGGGACATGTCAAAAAGCAAAAAAATGGTTGGTTGAACATGATGTTCCATTTAATGAAGTGCACCTTGTTGATAATCCACCAACGAAAGATGAATTAAAGACTATGGTAGAGAAGAGTAATCTTCCGATAAAGAAGTTCTTTAATACTAGTGGTAAGAAATATAGAGAGCTAGGCTTGAAAGATCAACTTAAAGAGGCTAGTGAAGACCAAATGTTAGAATGGTTGGCATCTGATGGTATGTTGATTAAACGTCCAATTGTAATGGACGATAGTAAGGTAACAGTCGGGTTTAAAGAAGAAACATTTGATCAAACTTGGAATAAATAAAGAGGGAACTTTCCCGAATTATAATACATAATTCAAGTTCAAAATTTTGTAGGAGGTTTTTGGAATGAGTCTACCAAAGGATTTTCGTTATTCAGAAGAGCATGAATGGGTAAAAGTTGAGGGAGAAAAAGTTCGTATTGGGATAACAGACCATGCACAATCAGAATTAGGTGATATTGTATTTGTAGAACTTCCTGAGGTTGGAGACACTTTACAAGCGGACGAGCCTTTCGGAAGTGTGGAATCTGTTAAAACGGTATCAGAGCTGTATGCACCTATTAGCGGGACAGTAGTAGAAATAAACGAAGAGCTAGATGATAGTCCTGAATTTGTGAACGAATCCCCTTATGAGAAAGCTTGGATGATCGTTATTGAACCAACTGAATCCTCAGAAATTGAAAAGCTTATGACTGCTGAACAATATGAAAAATTGATTAACGAGGACGAATAATTAAAAACATATACTTGTGCATCAAATAAGCAAAATTAAATACAATGTTAGTAAGACAAAAAATTAATCCCTTGTTACTCAAGAATGTGACAGGGGATTGTTGTTAATGCTAAATTAACACTTTGTTGTGCTTATTACTTATGAAGAAGCAGGTGATCACATGGCAAATGTAGGCAAAGTGATTATTGTAGAGGGACGCTCAGACAAAATCCAAATTGAAAAAATTATTGATGAGGATGTTGAAATAATTTGTACGAATGGAACATTGGGCGTCGAAAGACTAGAGGAATTACTAATTGAACATGATCTCGATAATAAAGACGTGTACATCCTAGTTGATGAAGACAATGCTGGTCACAAGCTAAGGAAGCAATTGTCTATGGAATTACCACATGCGGAACATATTCATATTGATAAAACCTTTCGTGAAGTTGCAGCTACCCCTCAATCAGAGCTAGCTATCGCACTAATCGGAAGCAGTCTCTCTGTTAATCCAATTTTTTTAGTTTAAGGTGATGGAATGAAAGAAATAACGTTTGAACAACTAACTAACCCACTAATCGAAAGGCAATTTGTGTTTGTTCATACGCCGTTTTGTGGAACATGTAAGTTAGCAAGAAAGCTTATTGAACCTCTAGAAAGTATGGAGGCGATAGGTACTATTTATGAGATGAATGCCTCTTTACAACCTCAATATATGAAGGACAACTTTATTAAAAGTGTTCCATGTCTTTTGCATTTGAAAAAAGGTGAAGTAGCTAACAAAATGTATTCATTTGAATCCGTTACAAATATTTATGAGCATTTAACATTATGGTGCGAGTCATAAAATAGGTTTGACGATTAATCCTCTGTAATTAGTCAACTAGACAGGAATTAGCTCTTACGATACAGAATAAGAAATTATAACTAATTTTAAGGGGATTGATTATGGACCGTCATGCTTTGTACAGTTGGAAAAAGGATTTAGAGTCAAGAGAAGATTTGACAAGCCTTTACCACCATAAGAAACTAGTTGTCTGCTTTCATGATCAAAAAGATTCATGGTATGTTTCATTTCAAGATGGAACTATTGCTGTTCTTGACTCCGTTGACAGAAAAGCTGATATCACCGTAGAAGCAAATGATGAAATAATTAATTCGCTAATATTAGGTGGAGGAAAACTTACCAGTATGCCGAATGAGTTGGTTTCTGTATCAGGAAGCTATAAAGATTTACTTTTTTTAGAATCGATTCTTTATTTATCTAACTCTTAGTGCTCTTTTCTAACAACTTCCCAATAGAAAGCAAGACATCATTAAAGGAAGCCTGGTCACCAAATTGATCAACTATAGTGCCGTCCGGAGCAATTATTACTGTTGTAGGTACACCCATGCATTGATAAAGATTATAGATCTCTTTTCCATTATCAGAAAGGGTTGGTTGAGTTAAAAACCGATCAGCAAAATTAGCCCCAGCTTTTTCTTCACGCTCTCTTCCAGTTACATTAATTGTTAGCATTTTTACGTTTGGATTATTTATCGTTTTATTTAGTTGCTCTTTTCTTGGTAGGTCGGTTCCACAGTCAGGACACCAGGAAGTCCAAAATGTAATAATAATAATTTTTCCTATATCATCCTGTAGATGATAAAATTGCTGTTGGTTATTTATATAAGGCAATTTAAATAGTGGTGCTCTCATCTTTTTCCCTCTTTTCATATACTTAGTGTAATTGACAACATAATTATTCGTAGCAATACAGCCTTTCTGTTAATTATAGTACAAACTAATTATTTTTTTCTCTGCTAGCTTTATATTTTGAACTCATTTAAGAGGATTTTATCAAATAAGTAAGTTATTTGAGAATGATTCATTTCACTTATGATCTATTCCTTTAAAAAAATTCTACATTAAATTACTAATCCTTTTTGCGTTGATATGGTTATGGTAACATAATAATGAATTGTAAGGATATCTAACAAAAAGAGAAGAATTTAACCTGTGAAAGACTTATCTTAGTGTGAAGTCGACTAATTACTACTCATCCCTTCTAACAAGTTCAAATACTCTTTGTTAAATAATACTTTCTAGTGCTACAATTTTAATTGTAAATATAGAAAGGATGGATTCACTATTAGTGACTTGAATTTGAATTATACGAGTGAGATGGAGAAAGCGATGCACCAAACACATGGTGTAAATTTTGCTGAATACAGCAGAAAGCTAAGTCACCGAATAAAAGTGGAGAAAGCCAGAGAGAAGAGTCATAAGCAAAGTATGAAAGTATATAATGAAATAGAAAGACTTGCGCACAGATAGTAATAATAGACACCAAAAAGATTCCTTGTCCAAAACGAACAAGGAATCTTTTTTATTGCTTATTCATATTTGTTTTTCCATTTGGCGTATTTTCCATAGAATCACCAGTTAGAAATTGGATAGGCAATATAACGAAGCGAATTCTTATGATTTATTTAACTTCGCGACGTAAGCTGTCCTCTAACGAATCGAATTCTTATGGTTTCTCTAATTTCGTGATGTAAGGGACCCTCTAACGAAGCGAAATCTTATTGTTTTTCTAATTTCGCAATGTAAGGAGCCCTCTAACGAATCGAATTCTTATGGTTTCTCTAATTACGCGATGTAAGCTGCCCTTTAACAAAGCGAATTCTTATGTTTTCTCTAATTTCGCGACGTAAGGGACCCTCTAACAAAGCGAATTCTTATGTTTTCTCTAATTACGCGATGTAAGGGACCCTCTAACGAAGCGAAATCTTATTGTTTTTCTAATTTCGCAATGTAAGGAGCCCTCTAACGAAGCGAATTCTTGATGTTTCTCTAATTTCGCGACGTTGGAATTCCTTTCACTTCACAATCCACAGCGACACATTTGCACTCAGTTAATTAAAGAATATAGTTACTAGTGAGTTTATCTTGAATGTGATGGTATGTTATTAACAAAGTATGCGAAAGAGACTTATATTTACAGTAAATACGTTTACTTTAAATAATTTAAATATATATAGAAGAAACTAGGTGCAAGTACAATAGCAAAATCGGTGTACTTGTGTTTATGAAGTATCCATTGTAGGCGTAAAGGTAGAAAAAATTGCTAATTATGCGGTTACAAATCTTTTCTTAATAAAAATGTATAAAAACCTGTCAAATGAACAGTGAAATTGTTGATAATAGATTCTAAATGATATAAGATTATAATGAGAATAAAATGAGAATGGATATAATTCAATATCCCATTATCAGGTAATATGTTCAGTTAACCATTATATATTATTATGGTACGATAGACCAACACACCCTGATAAGTTAACTAGCCTTCGTTTTTGGAAAAGTTAAAATGGGGGAAGTTTTCACTTTATAAAAAACAAGTCTTTGGAGGTATCAAATATGGCAGGATCAACATTAGAAATAAAAGATCTTCATGTATCAATCGACGATAAAGAAATCCTTAAGGGTGTAAACCTTACGGTGAAAGGTGGAGAATTCCACGCAGTAATGGGACCAAACGGTACTGGTAAGTCTACATTGGCTTCAGCAATTATGGGTCACCCTAAATATGAAGTAACAAGTGGTTCTATTCTTTTAGACGGTGAAGATGTATTAGAAATGGAAGTAGACGAACGTGCTCAAGCTGGTTTGTTCTTAGCAATGCAATACCCAAGTGAGATTAGTGGTGTTACAAACTCTGATTTCTTACGTTCTTCTATAAACGCTCGTCGAGAAGAAGGTGATGAAATTTCTCTAATGAAATTCATTAAGGAAATGGATGCATCAATGGATTACCTAGAAATGGATAAAAACATGGCTCAACGTTACTTAAACGAAGGGTTCTCTGGTGGGGAGAAGAAACGTAATGAGATTTTACAATTAATGATGCTTAAACCGGCAATTGGGATCTTGGACGAGATTGATTCTGGTTTAGATATCGATGCACTTAAAGTAGTATCTAAAGGTATTAATAAATTACGTAGTGAAACATTTGGTTGCCTAATGATCACACACTATCAACGTTTATTAGATTACATCACTCCTGACTATGTTCATGTAATGATGCAAGGTCGTGTCGTGAAATCTGGTGGACCAGAGCTTGCACAACGCTTAGAAGCTGAAGGTTACGACTGGATTAAGAAAGAACTTGGAATCGAAGAAGAAACTGTAGAGCAAAATGCGTAAGCAGTAAGGAGGGGTTGTATGACTGTGGATACAAAGCTACCGTATGAAAAAGATTATGTTAGTAAATTTTCAGAAAAGAGAAATGAACCGGAATGGATGAAGTCATTACGCCTTCAAGCATTGGAGTTAACTGAAACGTTACCAATGCCAAAGCCGGATAAAACAAATATTACAAAGTGGAATTTCAGCAAATTTGATCATGATGTATCTGGGCAGGAGATTTCATCTCTTGAAGAACTTCCAGAAGATATCAAAGTTTTCTTAGACATGGAAAACAAAAACGGAAATTTAGTTATTCAGAGAAATGAATCTGTTGCATATAAATCATTGGATGCATCGTTACAAGAAAAAGGTGTTATCTTAACAGATCTTCAAAGTGCAATTCAGGAACATAGCGAACTAGTTCAGCGCTATTTTATGAAGGACGCTGTATCAATCGATGAGAATCGTTTAACAGCCCTTCACACTGCGTTAATGAATGGGGGCGTATTCGTATATGTTCCTAAAAATGTGGTCGTGGAAGAGCCGTTGCAAGCTATTTTCTGGCAAGAGGATCCTAAGGTAGGATCATTTAATCACGTAATTGTTGTTGCAGAAGAAAACAGTTCCGTAACGTATGTGGAAAATTACATTTCTCATAATCAAGATGAAGAGGCTGTAGCAAACATTGTGACAGAAGTAATTGCTCACGATAATGCATCAGTATCTTTTGGAGCTGTTGATAACTTTGCAAAGGGTACTACTGTGTATGTGAATCGCCGTGGTATAGCATACAGAGATGCAAAAATTGAATGGGCATTAGGTCAGATGAATGACGGAAATACAGCTTCTGAGAATATTACCCATTTAATTGGTGATAATTCTGTATCACAAGCAAAAGCAGTTACAGTTGGTCGTGGAAATCAAATTCAAAACTTAACCGCAAAAATTGTAAACTTCGGTTTAAATTCAGATGGATATATCCTTCAGCATGGTGTTATGAAGGACAGTGCATCTTCTGTATTTAATGGTATAGGAAAAATCGAACATGGTGCATCGAAATCTAACGCAGAACAAGAATCTCGTGTACTTATGTTAAGTAAAGATGCACGTGGTGATGCAAATCCAATTCTACTGATTGATGAAGATGACGTAACAGCAGGTCACGCAGCTTCTGTTGGTCGAGTAGATCCTATTCAACTTTATTATTTGATGAGTCGAGGTATTTCAAAACAAGAAGCAGAGAGATTAATCATTCATGGATTCCTAGCACCAGTGGTAAATGAAATTCCTATTCAATCTGTAAAGGATCAGTTAACGAAAGTAATTGAGGGGAAAGTAAATTAATGGATGTTAAAGCCGTCCGTCAGTTATTCCCAATCTTAGACCAAGAAGTTAACGGACATCCATTAGTGTACCTTGATTCCTCTGCTACTTCTCAAAAACCATTAACTGTCATCAATGCTCTAGAGGATTATTATAAATTAGATAATTCCAACGTTCACCGTGGTGTTCATACATTAGGAACACGAGCAACGGATAAGTACGAGGGTGCAAGAGATAAAGTTAGAAAGTTTATTAATGCAAGTAGTGTACAGGAAGTAATTTTTACTCGTGGGACAACTACAGCAATAAATACGGTTGCTTATAGTTATAGAAGTAAGCTAAGTGAAGGCGATGAAATTGTCATTACACCTATGGAACACCATAGTAACATTATTCCATGGCAGCAGACAGCTAAAGCAACTGGGGCAACTTTGAAGTATATTCCACTTCAAGAGGATGGAACAATCAGCCTTGATGAAGTAAAAGCAACTATATCTGATAAAACGAAAATTGTTGCAATGATGCATGTTTCTAATGTGTTAGGGACAGTGAACCCAGTGAAGGAAGTCGCTAAAATTGCTCATCAACATGGTGCTGTTATGTTAGTTGATGGTGCTCAGAGTGTACCTCATATGAAAGTCGATGTTCAGGATTTGGATTGTGACTTTTATGCTTTCTCCGGACACAAAATGTGTGGTCCTACAGGAATCGGTGTGTTATACGGTAAAAAGCAACTATTAGAAAATATGGAACCAGTTGAATTCGGTGGGGAAATGATTGACTTTGTGAACCTTTATGATTCTACATGGAAGGAGCTTCCGTGGAAATTTGAAGGTGGCACACCAATTATAGCCGGTGCAATTGGCCTTGGTGCAGCAATTGATTTTCTAACAGAAATCGGACTAGATGAAATTGAAGCACATGAGCACAAGATTGTAACGTATGCTTTACAAGAATTAAGAACAATTGACGGCATTTCTATTTATGGCCCAGAACAAAGGGCAGGGTTAATTACATTTAATCTTGATGATGTTCACCCACACGATACAGCTACGGTTCTAGATGCAGACGGAATTGCAGTTCGTGCAGGGCATCATTGTGCACAACCATTAATGAAGTGGTTAGATGTAACAGCAACTGCAAGAGCGAGCTTCTATTTGTACAACACGGAAGATGATGTGGATCGCTTAGTGGCTGGATTAAATAAAGCGAAGGAGTATTTTGGCGATGTCTTTTAATAACCTAGATACCTTATATAGACAAGTGATAATGGACCATTATAAAAACCCTCGGAACAAAGGGACACTAGAAGATGAGTCATTAACAATTGATATGAACAATCCTACATGTGGGGATCGAATTCAACTTCACTTGCAAATAGAAAACGGTAAAGTAGAAGACGCCAAGTTTGAAGGAGAAGGATGTTCCATAAGTATGTCCTCTGCTTCGATGATGACCCAAGCTATAAAAGGGAAATCAACAGAACAAGCATTAAAAATGTCCAAATTCTTTTCTAACATGATGCTTGGTCAAGAGGAAGAAACAGATGATCTTGATTTGGGAGATATTGAGGCATTGCAAGGTGTTGCGAAATTTCCCGCAAGAATCAAGTGTGCGACGCTTGCATGGAAAGCAATGGAAAAGGGTATGGACAATAAGGAAGAGTAAAATGAAATTTTGCTTACCTGATAAAATGGTTTTCAACCTGATATAGGAGGTTTTATATATGGCGAAAAAAGCGCCTGAAGTTGGAGAATATAAATATGGTTTTCGCGACAAAGATATTTCTATTTTCCGTACAGAAAAAGGACTAACAAAAAATATTGTGGAAGAAATTTCACGTATGAAAGAAGAACCACAGTGGATGTTAGATTATCGCCTGAAGGCACTTGAACAGTTCTATAAGAAACCAATGCCACAGTGGGGTGGTGATCTTGCAGAACTTAATTTTGACGAAATCACGTATTACGTTAAACCTTCTGAAAGATCCGAGCGTTCATGGGATGAAGTCCCTGAAGAGATTAAAAACACGTTTGATAAGTTAGGAATTCCAGAAGCAGAACAAAAATACCTTGCTGGTGTTTCTGCACAATACGAATCAGAGGTTGTTTATCACAATCTAAAAGAAGATTTACAAAAAATGGGGATTGTTTTCAAGGATACGGATACTGCCTTGAAAGAAAATGAAGATCTTTTCAAAGAATACTTTGGTAAAGTAATTCCTTCTTCAGACAATAAGTTCTCGGCATTAAATTCTGCAGTTTGGTCTGGTGGATCTTTCATTTACGTACCAAAAGGAGTAAAAGCAGACACGCCTCTTCAAGCTTACTTCCGTATTAATTCTGAAAATATGGGACAGTTTGAAAGAACACTAATTATTGTCGATGAAGGCGCATCTGTTCACTATGTAGAAGGGTGTACAGCACCAGTTTATACGACTAACTCACTACACAGTGCAGTAGTTGAAATCTTTGTTAAAAAAGGTGGCTATTGCCGTTATACGACTATCCAAAACTGGGCGAACAACGTATACAACCTTGTAACCAAACGTGCGATTTGTGATGAAAATGCTACAATGGAATGGATTGATGGTAACATCGGTTCTAAGCTTACAATGAAGTACCCTGCAGTTATCCTAAAAGGTGAGGGCGCTCGTGGTATGACACTTTCTATTGCATTAGCTGGGAAAGGCCAACACCAAGATGCAGGGGCTAAAATGCACCACTTAGCACCAAATACATCTTCTACCATTGTTTCTAAATCTATTTCTAAACATGGTGGTAAAGTAACGTATCGTGGAATTGTTCACTTTGGTCGAAAAGCTGATGGAGCTCGTGCAAATATCGAGTGTGATACGTTAATTATGGATAACAAATCAACTTCAGACACAATTCCTTATAATGAAATTTTCAATGAAAATATTTCATTAGAGCATGAAGCAAAAGTTTCAAAAGTATCTGAAGAGCAGTTATTCTACCTAATGAGTCGCGGTATTTCAGAAGAAGAAGCAACTGAAATGATCGTAATGGGATTCATTGAACCATTCACAAAAGAATTACCAATGGAATATGCAGTTGAAATGAACCGTCTGATCAAGTTTGAAATGGAAGGTTCTATTGGATAATTAACTATATTATATTTATAATAGAAAGAGCCCGGTATTTTATCGGGCTCTTTTCTCTTAGAAATAAATATAAAATGCAGACGTAATTGTCGGTCAATCAAGAACGGAAGGGATATTACTTGTTTTTTCTCATATGTATAACCGTAGGGTTTGCTTCAGCTTTAGTTGGAAGTATTGTTGGGTTAGGTGGAGGCGTAATATTAGTACCTATATTGCTTGTGCTCTACGAATACAATGACAGCTTTAGTTGGGCGAGCGCTCATCAGATAGTCGGTCTTTCTCTAATCATTATGATTTTCACTGCATTATCCTCAAGCATTACATATTCTAGGAAACAGAGAATTGATTATAAGAGTGCTTTTTTATTTGTAATTGGTGGCATTCCTGGGGGGATTATAGGATCTTTCTCTAATCAATATGTGAATACGGATTCGTTTTCCATCTATTTTGGCATCCTAATGATCATGTTATTTATGTTATTTTTTATAAAAAGAAATAAGAAAGTTAGTAATGAACACCCAACTAGTAAAAAATGGAGAATCTATCGAGAAAAAGTAATAAATAATAAAGTTTATACTTACTCTTTCTCACCAATCTATGTCTTTATTGTCGCCTTTTTAGTAGGCTGTTTGTCAGGTTTCTTTGGAATTGGTGGAGGATCATTAACGGTACCGGTAATGATTTTATTTTTTGGTTTTCCAGCTCATATTGCGACAGCAACTTCGATGTTTATGATTTTATTTTTAAGCGTATTTAGTTCCGTAACACACTTTTATCTAGGCCATATTACATGGGAGTATGTTTGGTTGTTTATACCAGGTGCTTTTATAGGGGGAATTGTTGGGGCAAAAATAAATCAACGTCTTTCTGGACCTACTGTAGAATGGTTACTTAAAATCTTATTACTTATTATTGGGTTTCGTTTAATTTGGCAAGGGATTGGATAAGGGAGTTATTCTATGGAAGAAAAAATATTTTTTTACTATACAAATGATCTACATAGCCATTTTGAAAATTGGAGTAAAATAGTAAGTTATTTCAATCAGAAAAAAGAACAAAGAAAAGCTGCAAAGCAGGCAAGTTGGTTTTTGGATATTGGTGATCATGTGGATCGTTCCCATTCTATTTCCGAAGCGTTTATGGGAAAAGCAAATGTTGAATTATTAAATCATGCTAATTATGACATAGCGACAATCGGGAATAATGAAGGAATAACATTAGATTATGACGATCTTTATCACCTCTATGATCATGCAAGTTTCCAATTAGTTTGTGGTAATTTACAGTCGGTAAATAAGGATAATCCAAGTTGGTTAAAAGATAGTTATTATTCCATAACAGATAGTGGAATAAAAATTGGATTTATTGGTTTAACAGCTCCATTTAATGCTTTTTATAATCTCCTAGGTTGGAATGTAACCTCACCTTACGAATACTTAGACAGACATATAGATCGAATAGCTAATAACTGTGACATTGTCATTTTGTTATCACATCTAGGTATCAATGAAGATGAAGAAATCGCAAGAAGGTACCCTGACATTGATGTGATAATAGGTGGCCATACCCACCACTTATTTCGAACCGGAGAATATGTTAATAAAACTTTACTTACTGCGGCAGGCAAGCATGGGACTAACGTTGGGGAAGTAATATTAACTTGGGATCATTATCGAAACAAATTAGTTCAAAAGGAAGGCTATGTCACGAATATAGAGCACGTTGATCGGGATAGTATGACCGGAGTAAAATTAGATGAATATCAAAAACAAGCGGATCAAATTTTAGGTGAGACTGTTGTAACGCTAACAGAACCTTTAGAAGTTAATTGGTTCCAATCGACAAAACTAATGACTATGTTAGTGGATACTTTAATGGAATGGACGAATTCGGATTGTGCAATGTTAAATGCAGGATTGTTATTAGAGACATTAGATGCTGGTGATGTTAGTTATCGTGACATTCATCGGATTTGTCCACATCCAATTAATCCGTGTACGGTAGACTTAAATGGAAATGAACTAGCAGAGGTAATTCGTGGTTCATTGACTAAATCATTAATGGAATTAGAATTAAAAGGTTTTGGATTTAGAGGAACAGTTATCGGTAAAATGGTTTTTGCGGGTCTTGATGTTGAGTTAGAACACCAACACGGAGAATACCGGGTAGGAAGTATAAGGATGGGTGGGAAATTATTAGATAGAAACAAAACCTATCGTGTTGCAACTGCTGATATGTTTACCTTTGGCCAGCTATTACCTGAAATTTCTCGCGCCAAGAAAAAACATTTTTTCATGCCAGAATTTTTAAGGGATTTATTAGTTCACGCCTTAAAAACGAAATTTTAAGAGAAATGATGCACATTCGCCCTTATCTCACCATATATTGTTAGGGAGAGAGGGGAGTGGATGAATCATGATTTCAGTAAAACCTTTAATTATTGAGAACCATCCTTTTACAGCAATTCGAGTAGAATTACCTAAAACGAATTTATTAGTGATTTCTAATGAAGTTGGATACATTATGTGCGGGGCATTAGATGTTGACTTATTGAACGATAAATTAGCAGAAAGAAAAATAGTAGCTGCCCGTGCAACTGGAGTAAAAACAATCGACCAATTATTAGATGCGCCTCTTGATAAAGTGACGAAAGAAGCGGAAAACAAAGGTTGGCAGGAAGGTATGTCAGCGAAAGAGGCTCTTCTAAAAATTGCAGAATAAGGTTATACAAATGGATTACCTATTATGGGTAATCCATTTTAAATATTATAGTGAAGGCGAATTAGTATAATTTTACTAAAATATAGCATAGTTCTATTAGCTATATTAAAGTATTTTGTAGCATCATGTTAAAAAGTTTGGTAATATTTAAGTTAAGGTGTCGAACGATATCATTTTTTATAGGAGAACAATATGAAACTAGTTGCTACTAAATCCATTACTGAGGGAACCGAACTTGCTAAGACCATTTATAGTGATAATGGACAAGTTCTTATAAAAAAAGACATAAAACTTACGAAGAGAATGTTAAAACGTCTTCATCAGTTGGGCATAACCTATGTCTATATTAAGGATGCCTTCACTGAAGATATTATTGTTAACCCTCCTATTTCTGAAGAGCTTAGAATAGAAGCAATTCAAATGGTAAAAACATCGTTTAAAGATTTTCAAGATAATAAAGTTAAAAGCAATGGCTATTTATTAGAGAAAACAGGCACAAAGATGACGGAAATGGTCAGCAATATTGTTAGCGAGGTTAAAAACCGGGATGAAGTGTTATCGATTCTTTCTGACATTCTTATTAGTGATGACTATATATTCTCTCATTCCATTAATGTTACCATATATTCGCTAGCACTTGCGACTGAATTGGGTCTACCTAACAAACAGATACATCAAATTGGACTAGGTGCAATGCTTCATGATGTCGGAAAAGTTTTTATCCCTGAACCGATTTTAAACAAGACAGCACGTTTAACCAATCATGAATTTGATATTATAAAATCCCATTCTGAAGAAGGATTTAATTTCTTAAGAAAATCATCAAATATCCCTTTACTTGTTGCACATTGTGCATTTCAACATCATGAGCGTTTAGATGGATCAGGTTATCCGCGTGGGTTGACAGATAAGGATATTCATCCATACGGTAAGTTAATGGCAATTGCAGATGTGTTTGATGCGGTAACAAGTAATAGAGTATATCGGGATGCAATGCTGCCACATGAGGGACTAGAAATCTTATATGCGGGCTCTGGAACATTATTCGATACGAAAATGTTGGAAGCATTCAGGAAAACAGTTGCCATTTATCCAAATGGTATATCAGTTGATTTAAGTAATGGCAGTACAGGAATAGTTGTAAGGCAAAATAAGAACTTAAATGACCGACCTGTGGTTAGAATCATGGAAGAGAATGGCGAACAGGTTAGTCCTCATGATATAGATTTAGCGACACACTTAAACTTAATGATTACTAACTGTGATATAGCTTCTGGAAATAAAGTCTAATATACAAGTCTATCCCTCTTTTCACATGCATATTGTGTGATAAGGGGGTATTTTCATGAAAAAGAGACCTGTTATTAAAAGACGGCCATTAAAACCGCCTCCTACAAGGCATATTATTGTTATTTCTTTGTTTCTTTTTATGATCTTTACACTAACTAGTATTCTAATAGTTAATGAAAAAATAAAACCAGTGATGTTAACTATTGCAAGATATGAAACAAATGAAATCGTTAATGAAGCGATGGGTATAGCGGTGAGTAAGAAAATATCTGAGGATTTAAGCAATGAACTTGTCAAAGTAAAGTACAATGACCAAGGAGACCCAGTAAATTACATGTTTAATACTGTTGTTGAAAATCGGGTTCAAAGAAATGTCCAATACAGATTACAGAACTATCTTTCCCAAATTGAAAAAGGGATAAGACCAGATCCTGGTACTACTTTAGATGTGGAATTAGAAAATGAAGAAACTTCTGCAATTGAATCAGTAAAAGAAGGCCCACTATTAGAAATACCTTTAGGGCAAGCAATGGGAATTCCCTTATTAGCTAATCTTGGTCCTAAAATACCTGTAAATTTAGATATCTCCGGATATGCTTCTACGGAGGTACAGGGTAAGTTTGAGCCTGTTGGAGTGAATGGGGGATATATCATTGTACAGGTACATGTTGAAGTTGAGGCAACGGTTGTGATTCCTTTTGCATCGGAACCGGCAAAATTTACACAAGACATTCCGGTTACAAGGCTATGGCATCCAGGTGAAGTACCTGACTATTTCTTTGATGGTCAAGGCGGTGGAGAGGGTCAAAGCAGCCCAGATGTTTCCATTCCACTAGACCCCTTGCCATAATGATAGTCTGCTGATAAAATAATCAATGAACTGAATAGTCGAACCTTGTCATACGATGAGGTAGAGGTGCAATTAGCATGAGTAAATAATCGGAGAATGACTGCGATGATGATTATAAAAAGGGCTAGTTGCCGAAGCGTACAGTGTCGTCAAACACTTTACTGCTGGTATAGTTTCTAATAGGGATTATACTGTCATGCCTGTAATGGACATGAGGAGCTACTGATCGATGGAGGATAACACACAGAATACTTAATATTATCGTCAAAATAATAATAAGGACAGTGATAGGTTATTTTCTATTGCTGTCCTTATTTGTGTTGTTTAAATTATCTTTTAAAGCCTCTGTCTAAAAGCGCAACTTTTAAGCTAGGAGTTGGCATTATATTTTCAGGATGTTTCTTTACTCTCATCAATAAATGGATGTAGCTGTTTGTTCTAGAAAAAAGTCTCAAGGAGGAAACATAATGGAAAATAGTTTTTATTCTTTATTACCAGCTGTATTAATGCTGATTCTTGTACTTGTTACAAGAAAAGTTTTACTTTCATTAGGGCTAGGAGTTTTAGTTGGTGCAATATTACTACACGACTTTAATTTGTGGTTAGCAGCAAAGGAAGTGGGAGCAGTTTTCTTGGCAATATTTATTGATGAGAATGAGCTGAATATTGGAAATATCTATCTACTTTCATTCTTATTGTTATTAGGAATAATAACCGCATTCCTTTCTGCTTCGGGTGGAAGTCGAGCATTTGGTGAATGGGCCATCCAAAAGGTACAGACGAGGAAAGGGGCACAATTATTACCAATATTTTTAGGGATTATCATTTTTATTGATGATTATTTTAATAGTCTTGCTGTTGGACAAGTTGCTCGACCAGTTACAGATCGCCATAAAATATCACGGGCTAAATTAGCCTATTTCATCGATTCAACTTCTGCACCAATTACAGTTATTTCACCAATCTCTAGTTGGGGAGCATATATCATTGGAACAATTGGTGCTATATTAGCTGCAGAAGGTATTACAGACTACCAACCACTAGAAGCATTTGTAAGAATGATACCAATGAATCTGTATGCATTTGCTGCAATTTTGTTGGTTATTATTGTAGCGGTGTTTGATTTTAATATTGGTTCAATGAAAAAGCACGAGGATAGAGCAATCAAGACTGGAGATTTATTTGATCCTGAGAAAGGTAATATTCCAGGAGATTTAAAAGATAGCATAGAGGTTAATGCTAATGGAAAAATACATCATTTAATGATACCGATCTTCACACTAATAATTAGTACCATCCTTGCAATGATTATAACTGGAATTCGGGAGATAAAAGGAAATGTAACAATACTTGCCATCTTTGAGAACACAAATGTTAACCTTTCACTCTTTATTGGGGGATTATTAGCTGTAGTAATAGCACTTTTTTTATTCATTATCCAACGTGACCAAAAAGCTACCTCTTTTACAGTTATTTTAGAAGGAATCAAAGCGATGCTACCAGCAATCTATATATTGATTTTAGCGTGGATGATAGGTTCTATTATCGATAGCTTAGGTACAGGAACCTTTTTAGCGCAATTAGTAAATGATACAGCATTAAATGCATCATATTTACCATTATTATTCTTTGTTGTAGCAAGTTTTATGGCTTTAGCAACGGGAACATCATGGGGAACGTTTGGCATAATGCTCCCAATAGCCGGAGAGGTTGCTGCTATCACAGATGTTGAACTTGTATTACCTGCATTAGCAGCTGTATTGGCTGGTTCAGTATTTGGTGACCATTGTTCTCCAATATCTGATACGTCGATTTTGTCATCAACTGGTGCTGGATCCAATCACATTGACCATGTTGTGACACAGCTTCCTTATGCTTTTATCGGTGCTATTGCATCAGCAGTTGGTTATGTAGTAATGGGAGTATCACATCACGTTGTGTTATCGTTCGCTACGGCAATTGTCGTAACGATTGCCATTGTGTTATTGCTAAGAGTTATAAACAAAAAATAAGGATCATTCGTAACCATTGTGTCTTATGACGCAATTTGTATAGAATCACCAGTAAGTTGAGACGTTGATTTCCGCTCCGGGCAGTTGCTTTCCGTGGGCAACGCCTCAGCCTCCTCGGTCGCAAAGAACGC
>NZ_JACLZI010000043.1 GCF_014280935.1 Aquibacillus kalidii | reverse complement strand
TGTGGGAACAGCACGAGGTGAAGATCCCGGAAGAGCGGTCTTTGCGTCACGGGAAGGCTTGAGGCCGTGCCCACGGAAAGCGGAGTATTCTGCCGGAACGAGTTCAAGCACACATCCAAAGGGTTTTAATAAAGTTACTGGAGATTTTATCTCAACTATGCATTTAAAAGACTGCCATTTTGTGAATAGAGCTTTTTTTTGCATAAAAAAAGACCCCATCCCTAAAAAGGGACCGAGACATGGTGGTACCACCCTTGTTTACAGCTAATTTTCTAGCTATACACTTATGCTTGATATCGGAATAATCTCCGCATGTATCTTATCGATACCGTACTCCAAGGCAGGTTCAAATAAAGTCTAAATGGAAATTTTCAGCTTACATTCCTCTCTTATAAAATAGACTTGTATTTTACTATTCCTTTTCATCGCTTTTCACTATGAAATTTTAATTATATATACTATATGTAGGATAGGAAAAAAAGTCAATACAAGGAGAAGCTAAAAAAGCTTCTCCCCATTTACTAGCATTAACTGAATGATTTCATTAGGTTAGCCATTTCAATTGCAGAGATAGCAGCCTCTGCCCCTTTATTACCAGCTTTAGTACCGGCTCTCTCGATTGCTTGTTCGATCGTATCAGTTGTTAATACCCCAAAAATAACCGGCATTCCTTGCTGCATAGAGACACTTGCCACTCCTTTGGATACCTCACTACTAACATAATCAAAGTGCGGAGTAGAACCTCTAATAACGGTTCCTAACGTAATAACTGCATCGTACTTTCCTGTTTGTGCCATTTTTTGAGCAACTAACGGAATTTCAAATGCACCAGGTACCCATGCAATTGATACATCTTCCTCTTTCACTCCATGCCTTCTTAACGCATCTTCTGCACCACTCAGTAGCTTACTGGTAATAAACTCATTGAATCTACCAACTACAATACCGACTTTTAAATCTACTCCTACTAAATTCCCTTCCAATACCTTATTCATACTTATCCTCCTAAAAGTTTAATAGATGATCTAATTTTGATACTTTCGTTTTTAAATAATGTTCATTTTCTTTGTTATGGGGAATTTGAATACTTACTCTTTCTTCTATTTCAAGCCCATACTCCTTTAATGCTGTTATCTTTCTAGGATTGTTCGTTAATAATTTTATTTTTTTCAAGCCTAACTCAGACAAAATTTGTGCACTTAAGGAATACTCTCTTAAATCATCAGCGAAACCCAATTGATGGTTTGCTTCTACTGTGTCATACCCCTGCTCCTGTAATTGGTAGGCTTTTAGTTTATTCACCAAGCCTATTCCCCTACCTTCTTGCCGCATGTATACAAGCACACCTTTTCCAGCTGCCTCTATTTTGTTTAGTGCTTCATCTAATTGTGGACCGCAGTCACAACGATAAGAACCAAATACATCACCTGTTAAACACTCAGAATGAATCCTAACTAATACAGGCTCCGTATCATCAAGCTCTCCCTTATAAATGGCAAGATGCTCTTTTCCAGTTATTTTCTCTGTAAATGCAGCCATTTTAAATTGCCCAAAACTTGTTGGAAGGTTAATTTCTACTTCCTTATTAATTAACTTCTCACTTTTTTTACGGTAAGTAATTAAATCTTGGATGGTGATCATGGCCATGCTATGTTCGACAGCCATTTTTTCTAAGTCGGCTAAACGTGCCATCGTGCCATCATCTTTCATAATTTCACAGATCACTCCCACTGGTTGTGAACCAGCTAATATAGCTAAATCAACAGCAGCTTCCGTATGCCCTTCTCTTTCGAGTACTCCATTTTCTTGAGCAATCAAAGGAAACACATGACCTGGTCGTTTAAATTCACTCGGTACAGTCTCCTTATCAAGAAATTTTTGTATAGTTATGGATCGTTCATATGCACTAATTCCAGTATGTGTTGATTGATGATCAACACTTACGGTGAAAGCTGTACCGTGGGCATCTGTATTGTGATTTACCATTGCCTCTAGGCCAAATTTACGAGTGTACTCCGCTGTCATTGGCGTACATATTAAACCACGTCCAAAAGTGGCCATGAAGTTTATTGCTTCTGGCGTCGCATGTTCAGCCAATGTGACAAAATCACCTTCATTTTCACGATCCTCATCGTCTACCACTATAATCATCTTTCCTGCCTTTAAATCCGCAATAGCTTTTTCTATTCTCGAAAACATTGTTTCACCTCTCAAAACCCGTAATCTCTCAACTTATCAATCGTTAATTCTCCATTAGATTTCTCTATAGGATGGCTCTTAAAATCTAGCAATCTTGCCATATACTTCGCGAGCATGTCATATTCCACGTTGACTAGATCTCCCTGCCTTTTATCACCTATAATAGTTGCATTTCTTGTTTCTGGAATGAGCGATATGATGAAACTGCTCTCTGTAAAACCAAACACTGTTAGGGAAGTTCCATCCACACATATCGAACCCTTTCGTGCAATAAATGAAAGCCCTTCTTGAGAAACACTCACTTCTACATACCGAGCATTATCTTCCTCCCAGATTCGTTTAATTACACCAGTTGTATCAATATGACCAGAAACAAAATGACCACCAAACCTACCGTTAGCACTCATCGCTCTCTCCAAGTTAACTTGTTTACCGACATCTAATTTTGCTAAAGAGGATCCCCTGAATGTTTCCGGTATAACGTCCACAGAAAACCACTCTGTACCGAAATCTGTTACGGTTAAACAAACACCATTAACCGCAATACTATCTCCATTATGAACATCTGAGGTTACGGTAGAACCTTTTATCGTAAGGGATAGGGAATTTCCCTTTTTCGAAATTTGCTTAACTATTCCTTTTTCTTCTACAATACCTGTAAACATTTACGACACCTCTTTTCTAGGGCGTGCCACTATTTTGATATCTCGGCCGTATTGTTTAACTGAAATAAAATCCAATTGCGTAGCTTGACTCATCCATTCAGGTGAATATCCACCTATTACACTAAGTGCGTCCGAACCACCCAAAATCTTAGGAGCTATATACCAATGGCATTCATTAAACAGCTGCTTATCCAGAAAAGAAGCAAGAATCTTACTACCACCTTCTACGTAAAGGGATTGGATGTTATGTTCACCTAATAGGTCAAGCACATCCTCTATTTCAGTTGTTTGTAAGCTCAGAACTTTAACGCCAGGATGGCTATCTTGGAAATTTGCTACATCTGCAGTAGAACGACAAATGATCCACGTTTCTAGTCCATCGTTTAATACTTGTGCTTCGTCTTGAATCTTTAAGTGAGTATCTAAAATAATTCGAATGGGATTTTTTCCACCTTGGGGCAATCTGGTGGTTAAAAGGGGGTTATCTTTCATGACCGTATTAATTCCAACTAAGATGGCATCGTGAATATGTCGCTGATTATGGACATCTAAACGTGATTCTTCAGATGTAATCCATTTACTATCTCCAGTCGATGTGGCTATTTTCCCATCTAAAGTAGTTGCAGCTTTCAGTGTTACATACGGTCTTTTTTTTCTTAAAAAATGAAAAAATTTGCGATTTAATTCTAGAGCTCTTGCTTCTCCTAACCCAACTTCCACTTCAATTCCAGCTTGTTTTATACGTTCCGCACCCTTTCCTGCAACTGCTGGGTTCGGGTCTAAACAAGCGATATGAACCTTTCTTAATTTGTGTTCAATGATCAAATCTGCACACGGTGGTGTTCGTCCGAAGTGCGCACATGGCTCTAGCGTTACATATATTTCTGCACCCTCCGCTTCTGCACCTGCCTGCATAATTGCATAGACCTCTGCATGTGGGCTTCCAGCTGTTAGATGGCTACCTATCCCTAGGATTCTACCGTCCTTTACAACGACAGCACCTACAGAAGGATTGGGACTTGTTTGTCCAAGAGTAGCTTCTGCCACAGTAAACGCTAAGTCCATATACTCTTCATTTGTCATTTAACCACACCCTTTCCTCATTAATTGGAAAGAGAAGCAAGAAAAGCCCCTGATAAATTATCATCAGGGGCTTAGTAAGCATACGCAAATAAACTAGACTATACCGTTTAAGGTAAGACCTAGTAGTAGTGTACAAAAATAAATAACATTTTAAGTACACCTATTCCTTTTCCCATCCAGACTTTCACTGTCGGTTTTGGTTTTTCACCAAATCCACCTTCGCACTTTCATGCTCCGGGTCACGGACTTAAAGTATGTTTACTTATTACCGTCGGTCGGGATTTTCACCCTGCCCCAAAGGAATCCTTATTCGATTGTACTAATAATAACACGTTGAAATTAAATAATAAAGCAATTAGTAATGCTCAATATTCCAAATAAACTTTTATAAATAGCTCACAAAACCTGCATCACAGCTATTTACCATTAACTATCTTCACCTAAAATCTTAACTTCTCGCTCTAAAGCAACACCGAACTTCTCTTTAACCGTTTTCTGAACCATTTCAATAACCGCAATATAGTCAGATGCTGTAGCCTCATTCTTGTTTACAATAAAGCCTGCGTGCTTTGTTGAAACTTCAGCTCCTCCAACACCCTTCCCTTGAAGGTCACTATCTTGGATTAGCTTGCCTGCGAAGTATCCAGGTGGTCGTTTAAAAACACTACCACAAGATGGATATTCAAGTGGTTGCTTCGATTCTCTTTTATAAGTAAGATCATCCATAATAGCTTTTATATCTTGATAATTTCCAGGTGTTAAATCAAAATGTGCTTCTAGAACAATATATCCATTATCCGGGATATTACTTGTTCGATAATCAAGGTCTAATTTATCAGCAGAAAGCGTTACAAGCTCTCCTTCTTTTGTTACTACTACCGCATGGCTAAGAACATCCTTTACTTCCCCACCGTATGCACCCGCATTCATGAACAAAGCTCCACCGACTGTTCCAGGTATCCCACAGGCGAATTCCATTCCAGTCAATTGTTCTTCTAATGCTTTTCGTGAGACATCAATGATTCTTGCACCACTTTCTGCAACAATGCTGTTACCTTCTCTTTTAATAGTTGAAAATCGTTTCGGACTCATGACAATGCCACGAATCCCTCCATCCCTTACAATTAAGTTGGATCCATTACCTAATAGTGTAAAAGGAACTTCCTTACTATTTGCTAGCTTTATAATATCCTGTACTTCTTTTACAGAACCAGGTGTCACGAATATATCTGCCTTGCCACCCAATCGAGTATAAGTATGTTTTTTTAAATATTCATCAACCATTACATTTTCCTTAGATGTAATGGAAAGCAAATCTTCATAAATGTGATGATATTTATTCATATAAATCATCCTTTATTGCCGGCATTAACTACCCATATTTGATATCATGCCTTTAGATTATAGCAGTAAGACAAGCTATTCATCAACAAGGTATTGCTACACCTACTATCATTATGCTTTGGGCAAGATAATTGTGAGTGTAGTGTGCAGCACCTATCTTTTGCTGATAAATAGACAGGTCCAACAACTAAGGAAAACCAGAACGGGTTTTATAACAAGCAATAAAATTAGATACAACGGTTCTTTTCCCAAAAACAGGACAGAAAAATATAATCATTACTTTATATTTAAAGAAGAGCCAACTGAATATCTCAATTTAGCTCTTTATAAGATATATTTTCAACTAACTTTCTCTGCTAATATTCTTTGCCTTTCTTCGATTTTATTGAAAGACCGGTAACAGGGCCAGAAAATAATGTAAGTCATTAAACTACCTCCAAAGAAAAAGGCAAGACCCGGAATTAGCGTAAATATATATATCGTAATCCCCACACCGATTAGCATCATCACATTGTTGATTGGATTAATAAACATAATGAGAAAAGCATGTTTAAATTGTTGAAAGAGATTTATATTATAATGCGTATATACAGGAAAGAAATATAAAGTTGTCATTAGAAATCCAAAAATGAAGAGATATAAAGGAATATGTGTCAACCATAGCATTCCACCTGCATTCATTCTCATATAGTTTAGGTCCAAGTAAATCAAACCTGAAGTAATGATCAACACTAAACCGATTAGATTACTTTTCCTAAATTCCTCTTTATACGTTGTCCAAAAAGTATGAAATACACTTGCATCTGTTTCATAACCAATTATCCATTTACGAACAATGGTAAACATTGTTACTGTGGCAGGAAAGAACCCAAAAATGACTAGTCCAGTTACAGTGAAAAACATCCATAGTAGGTTAAGATATGCAAACCTAGTAACCCATTCTGTTATTGTATATAAATATCCCATATTTGTTCTAGTCATTTTTATCCTCCTAACCATTAAATGAATTATCCTTTAACAGAGCCTGCAGCAATTCCTTCTACAATCCGATTACTAAGTAGTAAGAAAGCGACAAGGATCGGAACAATACTAATCATTAACGTCGCACCAATTGCACCCCAATCTGTTAAATATTGTCCAATAAAGTTTTGGATACCAACAGTTAGTGTCTTCCATTTATCTGAACTAATAAATGTATTCACAAATACAAATTCATTCCAATTGTAAATCATATTAATAATAACTGTTGTTGAAATAACTGGAGCAGTCATTGGCAACGTAATTTGGAAAAAGATACGGTGGATGGAGCACCCATCCATGACAGCTGCTTCTTCAATTTCCCGAGGAAGCGTCTGATAAAAACCTAATAAAATCATAATAGTTAATGGTAGGTTAAACGCAGTATAACTTAATATGATGGAAATCGGGTTATCAATTAAATTTAGTTTATTATAAAAGTCGAATAAGGGAATCAATGTCGAGTGTATCGGGATCATTAACCCTACCATGAACAGTCCAAGTACAAGTTTATTTAACTTCCAGTACATTCGAGTAATGGCAAAAGTTACAAAGCTTGCCAGTATGACAGTAAGTACAACAGCTACTACTGTAATCCATACACTATTAAAAAAATACAGGCTTATATTCCCTTGAGTCCAAGCTTTTGCATAGTTAGCCCATTGGGGGTCCTGAGGTAAAGCAAATGGTGAAAGTCCAAAAACTTCTTGATTTGATTTTAACGAAAACATAAACAACCAGACTAACGGATAAATTTGAAAAATGGCTACAACACCAAGTATAAGATAAAGAATAGTAAATCCCAGTCGTTTGCCTAATGAAAGTTTGGGTTTAGTCGGAGTAGATAAGGTGGCTTTCATTTCCTTAGTAGTATTTATCTCACTCATCATTTTCACTCCCTTTAAAATTGATTATTATTATCATTTGCAGCAGTTAGTTTACGAATAAACCATGTCATGATTAAACAAATAACTAGTAGGGCAAATCCTATTGCACTGCCGTATCCAAAGTTATAGCTTTTAAAAGCCTCACTATACATATATGATGCCATTACTTCACTCGCTCCGTTTGGTCCACCGCCAGTCATAACCCAAATTAAATCGAAATATTTCAAGGAACCTACTATTGCAAGTACGATGGTTACTTTAAATACACCTGCTATTAATGGTAATTTTATTTTATATGCTATTTGCACCGGGTTAGCTCCATCAATACGAGCAGCTTCTACTAGCTCTTCTGGAACATTTTTCAATGCAGCATAATAAATAATGATATAGAACCCTGCATACTGCCATATTATTGGTATAAAAATTGCGTAAAGAACCACATTGGGATCTGCCAGCCAGACAGGGGCATTTTCTACACCCATCATCTCTAGAAGACTATTAATCATGCCATTATTAGGATCGAAAATCTTAAGCCAAAGCTGCGCGATGGCAACTGATGATAATAACATCGGGATCAAGTAAATTTTCCTTAATAAATCCGAACCCTTTATCTTGCTAGCTAATACAAGTGAGATTACTAAATATAACAAAAGACTAATAGTTGAAAAGATTGCTAGCTGAAACGAGTGATACGTACTCGACCAAAACATTTTATCCTTAAGCAAATCAATATAGTTTTCTAGTCCAATAAACTTCATTTTTCCTATTCCGTCCCAATCCATTAACCCGTAATACCCTGTTAACACGATAGGGACGTAAACTAAAACAAGAATTAGAAGCAACGCAGGTAGTACATAAAGGGCAATTACGGTTTTATTAGACATCACATTTTTCATAATTCGAAGCTCCCTTCACTCTTATATAAGGAAGAGGACATATATGCTATATGCCCTCTTTAATAGAAACAATATACGAAAGGATTACTCTTCGTCAGCCAATGCTTCTTCTTGTTTCTTAGCGAACTCTTCTGGTGATACTTGGCCACCAAATAACGCTTGAATCATATCCAGGTGTACTTGAGCAACCCCTGGGCTCATTTGAACGTCAGCATAAAGCGTTAGATTAGACGCATTGTTTAGATCTTCTAGAATATCAATGTACATTTGATCTAAGTCTATGTTTGATGTATCAACCTTCGTTGCAGGAATTACACCAGCATCTGTAACAGAGTGTTTACCCCATTCTTTTACAAGATAAGAAACAAATTTCTTCGCTTCCTCTTTCACCTGTGAATCTTCAGCAACAAACAACCCAACCCCAGGTCCACCTACAAAGCTATCAATGTCTCCTTTTCCACCATCGTAAGTAGGGAATTTAAAGTAACCAACCTTTTCTTTAAATTCATCAGAAACATCTGGGCTAGTTGTATAGTTTGGTAATTCCCAAGTAGCCATTAAATACATTGCTGCTTGTTCATTCATGAAATAACCCTTTGCTTCATCATTAGAAAGGCCGTTAAATCCTTTAACGAACGCATCCATATCGACTAATTTTTTAATTTCTTCTGCCGCTTTTACTAAAGCTTCGTCTTCAAAACTACCTGAACGATCAATGGCACTATTTAATGCTGATGGTCCTCCAATGCGATCAGCTAGATACATATACCACATGGAACCTGTCCATGCATCTTTATTTCCTACCGTAATTGGAGTTATACCCTTATCAACTAAGGTTTGAACTACATTTAAAAACTCATCATAAGTTTGAGGTACTTCTAAATTATTTTGTTCAAAAATCTCTTTATTGTAGTAAACCGGTGTAATATTTAATTCTAGCGGTAAACCGTACGTTGTGTCTTCCAGAGCAAATGCTTCTGTTGTACCTGATACAAACGAATCTTTGAAATCACTTTCAATTATATCGTCTAAAGGTGTAAACATATTCCCCTCAACAAACGGTTGTAAATATCCCGCTGCCCATGTAATACCTACATCAGGAAGTTCATTTGATGCTGCTAAAACTTTAATCTTATCCTTGTATTGCTCATTTGCTAGAATTTCCGTTTTAATCTTTACATTTGGATTTTCTTTTTCATAAGACTTAATGATGTCATCAACGATAGTATACTGTGCTTTCGAACTACCCTCTGGCCATAAGTGCATAAAATCAATTGTTACTTGTTCCCCACTAGATTCTCCTGAATCACTGGATTCATTTGAGCCATTTGCCTCTTCATCAGAACCGGAGGAAGAACATCCAGCCAAAGCTAAAAATGATAGCATTACTAGGGTAAAAACCAGTGTTAGCGCTTTCTTATTAAACAATAAAATAACCCCCTTAAGTCATTTGACTAAGTATTTTGTTTACATCTAAAATACTATCACCAGTTATAACAACGTAAAAGGGTACTGCGATTTGGTAAAGTACCACTATTTTTAGAAAACCCTTTCATTGTTGTTCTTACGGTATACACTAGGAGTCATTCCCTCGTATTCTTTAAAAATTTTAATAAAGTATTTGGCCGTTTTATAACCAGATTCTTCTGCAATATCTACGATCGGTAGTTTAGTTGCGATAAGTAATTCTTTGGCGCGCTGAATTCTCCGTCTAGTGATGTATTCACTAAACGTTACTTTTACTTCCTCTTTAAAAAGGACACTAAAATAGCTTGGGTTTAGGTGCACATAATCCGCTACTTCCTTTTGCGAAATCTCACTATGTAAATGATTATCAATATAATAAAGCGCCTCTTGTATCGTCTCACGTGTAGAGGGATTATGGGCATTTGTCAATAACTTTTTGTCCACTACCTTTTCAATGATTCCCACTCTTTCCTTATTTTCGTCTACCTTAATCGCTTCTTCTACTGCACTAATTAATTTTTGTTTGCTAATTGGTTTAAGTAAGTAATTGATTACACCCAGCCGGAGAGATTCTTGTGCATATACAAATTCAGAGTAAGCAGAAATTACGATAACGACAGGGGAAAAATTGTTGGCCTTTATTGTTTCAACCAGTTTTAAACCTGTTATTTCAGGCATTCTTATATCCGTTATTAAAATATGAATTCTTTGTTGCTTCATTAATTCAATTGCTTGTTCCCCATTAGCTGCTGAAATAATTTGATATTTCCCCTCAGACCAAGCCTCTAAAGTCTTTTGTACGCCTTGTCTGGTGCGAGGTTCATCATCTACAATCAATATTGTTTTATTGTACATCTAACTCTCCCCCATCTATAGGTATTTCAAAAGAAATGGTCGTCCCTTCGTTCTCCTTACTATTTATCATTAGTCCTTCCGTTTTCTTCTTATAATAAAGGTCTAGTCGCCTGTAAACATTAGATATTGCCATACCCGTCCCATTACTCGCGGAGGATACACCTCCTGTTTCGAAGGAATTTCTAATATAAATTAGTCTTTCTTCGTCCATACCTGTCCCATCATCTTCCACAAATATTCTTAGCCTGTTTTTGTTTTCAGATTGTTCTACTCTTACTGTAACCATACACTTACCTAATTTATTTCCCGCCCCATGGATTACTGCATTTTCTACGAGGGGTTGGATTATCAACTTAGGAATCTTCACATCTCGCCACTTTTCTGGTAGCGATAAATGATAATTTAACCTCTCACCAAATCTCATCTGCATAATCTCCATATAATCCTCCATATGCCTCATCTCATCTTTCATATAGACCCAGTCATCGTTCGTATGGCTATTGATGGTATAACGAAATAAATTAGACATCGCAACTACATGTTCAGCTAGCTCCTCTTGTTCATTTTCCTCTAATGACCAATGCAATGCATCGAGGGTATTAAAAAGAAAATGGGGGTTTATTTGTGCCTGAAGTGCTTTCAATTCACTCCTACTTCGAGTGATTTCTTTCTGATAAACCATTTGAATCAAGTGATTTGTTTCTTTCACCAGTTGGTTATACGTACTATTTAATTCATTTATTTCATTGGCTGACGTTATCGATGGATTAAGGGTTAAAGAACCTTGGCTTGCTCTTCTCATTGTGTTGGTTAATTTAATAATAGGGCGCGTAATCATATTAGACAGTACGAACGAGCTAATTAAATAGATAACTAAACCTACTAAACCAGAAAAAATAATTCCCATTCGTATAACAGCAATTCCTTCTGTTAAAACATTAACTGGTGTCAAAATCAAAACAGTCCAACCCGTCACCTTAGATTCTTGTTTCGTAACGATGTATTCATCATTCTTTATATTTACTACTGATTTATTACCTTTGAAAATAGGCTCTAACGGAGCATCATAGTTTGATATGATTGAATTTTTCATTTTATCCGTTAATATTGTAAATTGATTCGTCTGATCCGTTATAGAGGTGTTAACAAAATCAAAATAGTGTTTATAAATACTTATTAGCAAATAGCCGCCATGGGAGAAATGGTGATCTAGTAAATTAACTCTGCGAATAGCTAAAAGGTAGTCAGAATTACTAGGATCTTGTCCAATTAGCACTAGTTTTCCTTTTGCATAGAAAGCTTGCCTAATCCAACTAGAACTAACTCGAGTTCTTAAATTTGAGTCGTCAAGAGGAAGGACTCGGTCTAAGCCATTAGAATATAATTCAAAGGAAAATATGCCATCAGTGTTTGCTTGGATCGTACTAACCACTTCCATTAGACGCTGCCGTTCACTAAATTCAATATGGTTTGTTTCATATTCCTTCCCTAATGTTCTTTGCACTTCTGCATTCGTAATAATCAGGTTAGATGCCATATTAATTTGATCATATAAGGTTTCTACCCTACCGCTAGCCTCTGCTGCTACTTGTTGAACTTGTTTCTCAGCATTTTTTTTAAGCAGTGAAGATACTTGGCTTAAAGTTAGAACACTCACGATCAACAGGACTATGAGCATAACAAATAAGAAAACTACTAATATCTGATTGCGTAGAGTATTCCACTTTTTTACTAGTTTCCACAATTGCCTTCATCCTCACTTAAACAAAATGACCTTGCTTACCTATTATATGTTAACGCTTTCAATGATGGACGACTTTTGAAGATAATTTTTAAGGGGTTCTTACATTTTTGAATAATTAGATAGCTAAAATGGGGACAGAAAAAAGGGGCCGTGCAAGATTATAGACATCTTAGAAACCTGTTATTATTAGCATCTATAATCGCGACCCAAAATTCCTGTTTTATAAATTTACTAGCTCCGAAAATGCATTAATTCCTTGTTGATATCGGCCGTTTGCCCATATACTCGTTTATAAATTCGGAATAAACTATGATATTTTTCCACATTGCTAAGTATTGGTTGATAGGTTTCTGCTTCCTGAAGAAATTTAGCAGCACATGCTTCTAAAGAAGGATACCATCCTATTCCAAATGCCGCTAACATAGCAGCACCCATTCCAGGACCTTGCTCACTATTAAGTTTTACAATCGTAGCGTTAAAAATATCTGCTTGCATTTGGAGCCACGCCTCGTTTTTAGCACCCCCACCGATTGAATAAATCGTTTCTATGATTTTGCCATTTTCCCTAAAGATCTCGATTGACTCATTTAAAGAAAAGGTGATTCCTTCTATAACAGCACGCGCAAAATCTCTTCTCTTATGCGAACTGTCCATCCCAATAAAGCTTGCTCGAATAGAAGAATCCGCATGGGGAGTTCTTTCTCCTACTAGGTACGGTGTAAATAATAAACCGTTCGAACCGACAGGAACGTTGTCAATTTCACTTAATAACGTTTCAAAATCTTCCCCTTCTGCAAAAACGTTTTTGAACCATTCCAAGCTATGCCCTGCAGATAGCGTTACCCCCATTGAATAATAGGCATCTGGTGCACTATGGTTAAAGTAATGTACTTTCCCTTTGTAATCTTTGTCACCATTTTCTTCATAAGAAAGAACGACACCTGACGTTCCAATACTTGCAAAGGTCTTTCCTTCTGTTAAAATCCCTGATCCGATTGCACCACATGCATTATCGGCGCCACCTGCAAAAACGTCTGTTGATTCTGCTAAACCCGTTTGCAATGCAAATGAAGGTGTAATTTTACCAACATTATCATAGGAATTAACTAGTGGTGGACAGATCGCCATGTTTATTTCTAAAAGCTTACATATTTCTTCGCTCCATTGTTTGGCACTTATATCTAGTAAACTCGTTCCTGCAGCATCTGAATATTCCATTTCTAGATTACCAGTAATTCGATAACGCAAATAATCTTTAGGTAAGACAAATAATTTCACTTTAGCAAATAGTTCAGGTTCATTTTCCTTTACCCATAAAATTTTTGGTAAGGTAAAGCCCTCCAAAGCCAAATTTTTAGTGATAGATATAAACCTTTCCTTTCCAACTTTTTTGTAAATCTCTTCGCATTGTTGAGTAGTACGTGTATCATTCCATAATATTGCATTCCGTAATACATCATTATTTTCATCAAGCAATACCAATCCGTGCATTTGCCCTGAAAAGCTCATCCCTTCTATATCATCTGCGTTAACATTAGAGGTTGAAATAAGCTCTTTTATTCCTTCAGTTGTTTGTCTAACCCATTCCTCTGGATCTTGTTCACTATATCCCGTTTTCTCCTGTATTAATGGATAAGATTTCGAAACTTCATGTACAACTTCACCAAGTTTATTTACTAACAAGAGCTTTACAGCACTTGTTCCAAGATCAACACCAATTACGTATTTCAAATTGAACACCTCAATTCATAAGTTTAAATGAACTAAAAGTACTAAGTTAGTTCAATACCCCCACTTACCTTATTAAGTGGGGGTACCTGAGAATTGCCATACTGCTAGCTTTCACTCACATAGTGTAAGCTCTTAGTAGATATTGATTTATCGTTGCTTTGATTCTCTCTAAACGGCCTGAAATATTTGCAATATCAGTTAAGCCCAGTGCATGATCCTCTAACTTCTTAAAATCTGCTTTTCCTTCTACAATATCTTTACCAATTCCACTTCTATAACTAGAATAACGATCCTCTACTATACTATCCAACACTTTATCTTCCACTAGCTGATTGGCTACTTTATATCCAATCGCGAATGCGTCCATACCTGCAATATGCGCATGGAAAAGATCATCCTGTTCAAATGAGCCTCTTCTAACTTTTGCATCAAAGTTTAATCCACCTGATCCTAAACCACCATTTTTTATAATTTCATACATTGCTAGAGTGGTAGAGTACAGGTCTGTTGGGAACTCATCCGTATCCCATCCAAGTAATGGATCCCCTTGGTTAGCATCAACTGACCCAAGCATGCCGTTGACTCTAGCATAACGAAGCTCATGTTCAAATGTATGTCCAGCAAGCGTAGCATGGTTTGCTTCAATGTTAAATTTGAAATAATCCTGAAGACCGTAGCTTTGTAAAAACGCATGAGCAGTTGCTACATCATAATCATATTGATGTGTTGTTGGTTCTTTTGGTTTGGGCTCGATAAGGAATTGCGCATCAAAGCCAATCTCTTTTGCGTAGTCTACTGCCATATGGAAGAAACGCCCAAGGTTATCTTGTTCTAATTTTAGATCTGTATTTAGTAGTGTTTCGTATCCTTCACGTCCACCCCAGAATACATAGTTCTCCCCACCTAACTCTTTTCCAATTTCTAATTGCTTTTTCACTTTAGCAGCAGAATAAGCAAACACATCTGCATTACTGGAAGATGCTGCTCCGTGAACAAAGCGTGGGTTAGTAAAGTTATTAGCTGTATTCCAAAGCAACTTCACTTTACTATCTTTCATATAATCTTTGATCATTGCTACAATTATATCTAAATTTTGATTGGATTCTTTTAATGTACTACCTTCTGGAGCAATATCAACATCATGGAAACAAAAATATGGAACACCCAGTTTTTCAAAAAACTCAAACGCTGCTTCGACTCTTGCCTTAGCTAAATCCATCCCTTTAAATTTATCCCATGTACGTAGCATCGTTCCTGAACCAAATGGATCAGAACCATCAGCTGTAAAAGTATGCCAGTAAGCCACACCAAATCGTAAATATTCTTCCATCGTTTTTCCATTAATTTTTTCTTTTGGATTGTAAAATTTAAATGCAAAAGGGTTTGTCGAATCTGGACCTTCATACTTAATTTTGTTAACGTTTTCAAAATGACCCATGTAAATCCCTCCACTTTTTCTTTTTACTTAACTTTATGCGTTAATTATAACAACCCCAACTTAGTTTGTCTACTCAATAAACTAAGTTTATGATAACATAAATTAATATCCGTTAAGATGAGAGTGAGTTGATCATAAATGAATCAAACATGGAATCAACATGTAGTAAAAAAGGAAAATAAAACCTTAGTTTTAGAAATTATTAAAAATAAGTCCCCTATTTCACGTGCAGATGTAGCCCAAACTACTGGACTAAATAAAGGAACAGTCTCTTCTTTAGTAAGTGAATTACTAAATGAAAACCTTATTTATGAATCTGGTCCCGGTGAATCTAGTGGTGGCAGACGACCTGTCATGCTGCTATTTAATCAGCTAGCAGGCTACTCTATCGGAATTGATTTAGGTGTTAATTACCTTCTTGGGATTCTAACAGACCTAAATGGTGAAATTATTCAGGAAGAACGTGTAAGTTTTGATGATTTATCTTATGAAGAAATCGTTAATCAATTATTTCACATCATCGATCCATTAATAGCCTCTGTACCTGAAAGCCCTTATGGGATAATTGGTATAGGAATTGGTGTACCCGGAATTGTAAATAACGAAGGAGAGGTTCTCCTCGCTCCAAATTTAAATTGGAAACAAATCAAACTTAAACAAGTAATTGAAAATAAATATGAATTACCGGTGATTGTAGAAAACGAAGCAAATGCTGGTGCTTACGGGGAAAGTAAATTTGGTGTGGGACAGTCCTTTGAAAATATCGTGTACGTAAGTGTTGGTGTTGGGATTGGAGTTGGACTAGTTCTGAACCGCAACCTATATAAAGGTAGTAGTGGATTCTCAGGTGAGATGGGACATATGACCATTGAAGCTAGTGGTCTGGATTGTCGATGTGGAAATAAAGGATGTTGGGAGCTTTATGCCTCTGAACAAGCATTGATAAGAAAAGCAAAGCAACTGAATCTTGTTCCCCCAGAAGGGCAAGAACTTTCCTTTGACTTTCTTGTTGAACACGCTGATTCAAATAATCAAATTGTTCAACTATTTGAAGAAATTGGTGAATACCTAGGTGTTGGCATTACAAACATTGTCAATACATTTAACCCAGATCAAATCATTATTGGTAATCGAATTGCTACTGCTCAAAAGTGGATACAACCAAAACTTTTCAACCGAATTTATAACTTTGCTTTAAAACAACACTTGCATAATTTAAATATCAACTTTACACAACTTACCACGCATTCAACCGCTCTCGGTGTAGCAGCTTTTGCAATTGAGAAGTTTCTAGAAGTAGATATTATTCATTAATTAGAAAAAGGAGAGGAATATTTCCTCTCCTTAGATTTATTTCTCCAACAACCATAGAATACTCGTCACACCTCTTGGATAGTATCTACTTGCGGATATTTCCCCTGCAATAATCTGGTCACTCCAACTCCAATAAGAGAGCTCTGGATGTGTTAGCCAATCAACATGTGCTTCATCCGCTTTATGCCCTTTTTCATCCCATGGAAGATTTAGAACTTCTCGATAAACAAATTGACAAAGGTATATTTTACTCAACCAAGAGTTATCACTAGTTGAGGATAACTTCCAACCACCATCATTAAATAAACATATACCAGGCTCTAATACATTCGTTATATGTTTTTTCAACGTTTTGATAAAGAAGCCAAATTTCCCATCTTCTGACAAGTATTCCTTTGTACCTGTAAAATAAGGAAAAATCAATCCCTCGATCGCAGGAATAATTTTAGATTGATTTCCTTCTGAAATAACTGCAGGGATATACCCTTCTTCTGTCATCTCACTTGCTATAGAGTTTGCACATTTCATGGATTGGTCCCTAGCTAGTAAAGCTAAATCATAAAGCTCAAGCTGATTAAACAGCTTTTCCAAGGCTACATATACTCCCCAACATTTTGTTGCAATATAGATATTATTACGTGACTGACCAAGCGAAACGTCAAGACTGTCATACGTAGTAATCTCGGCCCCACCCATTGTCATAGAACTATCTAGTCCCATTAATCCATTTCGTAAAGAAGGATATGGGTTATCACGGTTCATCATACTTTCAAATGCTAGTTTAATGGTCTCAAGATGCTTTTCCAGAAATACTTTATCATCTGTTTCATGGATATATACAGTTATACAGCATAGCCAGTTTATCAGTTCCTCGTGAGTCATATACGAGAAACAACCTTCAATTCCAGCTATCTCATATGCAGAATGCCCTGGCCGAGAAAATACATTGGCTACACCCATATCATGTGTAAAGCTAATGCCTCCTGGGTAAAGCTTATCTTCTTTCAGAAAACGAACTTTATCCGTATAGCTATAGCGGTTTATAAATAACTCCAACTCATTTTTCACTGTCCAAGGATTCAGTTTAAGTTCATAGAATAATTGATCTACTGTTAAATCAAATGTATTCATCATCCGATATTCACCCTCATTAACAACCCATATCGGACTACCCATCTTATCTTCAAGTAGTTGGGTATTACCATAATAGCTTTGTATGGAGTGTGCCATCATAAATTTTTGACTTTCCGATAAATGATCTGTCTTTAACCATTCTGTCACCAACTCGGATTGTCCGATTAAACGTTGGAAATGTGTCAGTGCATAGGCTGCTACCTCTTCAATTGATTGATAGTATCGTGTATAAGTATAGGATGTATCTATTCCGGAAGTCACAATCCCTCCCTTGTAAAAACATATCGCAAAATCAAACTCCTTGATTTCATTTGCTGGTACCTCCATCAAGAGTGCACCTGTTAAGCCTAACCCAAACCCTAAATTAATTTCATGCTCAACAGTTAGCACCTTATCAATAGTAAATCCCAAGCCCGCTTTAACGGATGAATCCTTTGAAACAATAGCAGTTTGTCTACCTTGCCCAACACCAATGAATTCCCCGTTACTAGTATCATCTAATCTTCGCATCGCATTATATGGGTCACTACCTTGGTAGCCAAAAAAAGCTCTTCTAACTTTATTGTTGCCTCTGTTATCGACAATTACCTTGGCGAAAACAGCAGGGAGGATAGCGTCTTTTAGATCCTTATCTTCTGCAGTTTTTGGGTCTGGCACACTTTTGATTGGTGAATAGATCTTAAATGTTAGGTCTCCTGCATTCCATGTATCCATTCCTAGTTGGAAGTCACGAGAAATATCCTGATCATCAAAATACTCTATTAACCTATCATTCGCTTTTGCCTGATCGTTCCCAACAGCAAATCTTGCTAAGTCCTCTTCTGTATTACCAAAGAAAGGTAGTGCTTGATAGGAGTCACCTGACCGCTTTTCCACACCAATATATACATTTTCGTTGGCTGGTTTATCAAGCTCAAGACCCAAACCTCCCTTTGCACCTTTGAATCCAAGTGTAAAGCTTGCAAATGCACCAATTGGTGAGTGGTGTGCATTAAAGAAGATATTTTTATTCATGGTATCACTCCATTCTATTAATAAATGAAATCACATAACTAACAAGTAGATGATTACGCTTTCATAATTATCTTTGTTTAGCGAGTGAACTATTTAGCTAATATTCTATCTACCGCTTTATCTTTTATCAAGGCTTTGAAAGAACAACCAAATAAATATGGTATTTCTAACAATAATAATTGAACTTTTCAATTTCACCCCTTCATCAAAATAACTGTACTAGAGTGAATTTC
This sequence comes from Aquibacillus kalidii, assembly GCF_014280935.1. Taxonomy (GTDB): domain Bacteria; phylum Bacillota; class Bacilli; order Bacillales; family Amphibacillaceae; genus Aquibacillus_D; species Aquibacillus_D kalidii. Next base: position 14,264 of record NZ_JACLZI010000043.1, on the reverse strand, counting down.
CATAGAATGCGAAGTAACTTATTAGGTGGGGCTACGGAAATTCACTTCGCTTTCCGTGGGCTCGCGCTGAGCCTCCTCGCTCGCACAGAACGCTCCCTGTGGGGTCTCAACGTCTTCGCTGTTCCCACAGGAGTCTACGTGAATTTCCTCCGCTCTCAGTTATGGAGTGTTTGCAATTAAGAAAACAAAATCCAGCTCCTATTAGTAAGTGATTGGAGTGGAGGGCAGTTGACTCCTGTGGGAAAAGCAACAGGTGAAGACCCCACAGGAAGCGGTTTTCTTCCGAGGAGGCTGAGGCGTTGCCCACGGAAAGCAACTGCCCGGAGCGGAAAGCAACGTTGCACTCATCCTTTTCAGCTAAATATTTACACTATGTCGCATTTTATCTCAACTACGACAATAACAATCTAATATTTTATAAAATAAAGACGCATAGATTAGAAGATTAATCCATACGCCTTTATTTTATATATTGGTTTTTATTTCCCCATTAATGCAACCATTAACGCCTTCTGAGCATGTAGGCGGTTTTCCGCTTCTTGGAACACAACAGAATGCTTTCCATCAATAATTTCTGCTGTTACCTCTTCTCCTCTATGAGCAGGCAAGCAATGCATAAAGCTAAAGTCAGGTTTCGCTAAAGACACTAATTTCTGATTAACCTGGAACCCTTCAAAAGCCTTTTCTCTTTCTTTTTGTTCACTTTCTTGCCCCATACTTGCCCAAACATCTGTATAGATTACATCTGCGTCCTTAACTGCTTCGAAAGGGTCTTCTGTAACTACTACACTTGTTCCTTTAGCAAACTGCTTCGCTTTGTTTGTAATTGTCTCTTCTGGTTGGTAGCCAACTGGGGCTGCAATACTAATATCCATCCCCATTTTAGCTGCTCCAATCATCAAGGAGTGTGCCATATTATTTCCATCACCAATATAAGCAACCTTAATCCCTTCTAATCTACCCTTTGTTTCCATAATCGTTTGCATGTCAGCAAGCACTTGACATGGGTGATACGTATCCGTTAACCCATTAATAACCGGAATGCTTGCATTTGTTGCCAATGATTCCACGTCAGTCTGGGAGAAGGTACGGATCATGATTCCGTCTAAATAACCGGACAATACCTTTGCTGTATCAGCAATCGGTTCACCACGACCAATTTGAATGTCTTTTGAGCTTAAAAATAAGCCAGTTCCACCCAATTGATATACACCAACCTCAAAGGATACACGCGTTCTTGTAGATGATTTTTCAAATATCATTCCAAGTGTTTTACCCTTTAATGGTTCGACTATGTCTCCGTTCTTTCTTTTTTCCTTAAGATCTGCTGCAAGATCTAACAAATAGCCAATTTCATCCGGGGTGTAGTCTGCTAATGTTAAAAAATCCCGACCTACTAGTGCTGATTTAAGATCAGTTGTTCCTAAAGTAGTTGTCATCTTATTGCACCCTCCTTTTTATTCACTTGATTTTTACCCTGTTGGTATTCGTTAATCGATAGCGGCAATTCTTGTTTAGACGTTGTTGCCTTTATATATACCTTTAAAGTGTCGAGCGACGTTAAACAAATCGTATCAGACTTTAGTGCTTCTTCTCTTAACTTAACATGCTCATCATTATCTCCACTTTGGTTTGTGTCACAAATAAACTTAAACTTATTGTCTAAACACATATCTTGTGCTTGTTGTACCGTAATAACTTGATCAACTATAATTCCATGGTTTTGTAAAATACTTGTAGTCTCTTGGTCTGCTGTTAACTTCCCTTGTAAATTTAACAACTCTTCTTTAAGATCTTCCTGAAATTCCTTAAGTGAAAGGTAAACTGAATCTTCCGGTTTAATCTCTCTTAAACTATCTTCTTTCCAATTAAATGCTTTTGCTAATGCACCCTCAACAGTTGTACCTAATCCAATTGCTTCCCCAGTAGATTTCATTTCAGGTCCGAGAATTGGGTCCACTCCTGGTAGTTTATTTGTAGAAAAGACAGGCATTTTCACTGCATAATAAGGCACTTCTTTGTGTAAACCTAAATTCCAGTCTTGGTTTTCTAAAGATTCCCCCATTTGAACACGAGTTGCTAAATCTACCATTGGCACTCCTGTCACCTTACTAGCGATTGGTACGGTTCTAGATGCACGAGGATTCACCTCTAAAACATAAACTGTTTTCTGATCCTGACTTATTACAAATTGGATATTCATAATCCCTTTAACATCAAGTTTCGCAGCTATTTTCTTTGTATAGTCTTCAATAAGTTGTTTGTGTAACCCCGTAACGTTAGGGGAAGGGAAAATAGCTATACTATCCCCTGAATGAACACCTGCTCGTTCTACGTGTTCAAATATTCCAGGGATAAGTACATCTCCACCATCACATACCGCATCAATTTCCACCTCTGATCCAGTTATGAACTGGTCAATCAACAAAGGGAAGATCCTCGAATTTGCAGATGTTTGATTGATCTGTTTTAAATAATCTACTAATTGTCTCTCATTACGAATAACTACCATACCTCTTCCACCAATGACGTAGGATGGCCGAATTAATATAGGATAGCCTATCTTACTCGCAACTTCTTTTGCATCCTCGACAGCCATCACTGTTTCACCAGGAATATGGGGAATATCTAGTTGTCTAAGCAATTGATAAAACTGATCTCGATCTTCTACCGCTTCAATAGAAGCAAGTGACGTTCCTGTAATGGATACTCCTGCCTTACTTAAGCCCTCAGCCAAATTAATAGCCGTTTGACCTCCAAATTGGACAAGTACACCATCCGCATTTTCTTTTTCAACAATATGAAGGACATCCTCCTCAGTCAAAGGTTCGAAATATAAATGATCTGCCGTATTAAAATCTGTACTTACTGTCTCAGGATTATTGTTTACTACAACAGAATCAATACCTTGGTCCTTCAAGGACATAGCAGCATGCACGGAACAATAATCAAATTCTACTCCTTGACCAATCCTAATTGGACCTGAACCAAGTACAACCATTCTTTTCTTACCTGATAGCTTTTCTACTTCATCTATCTCGTTCCAAGAACTATAGAAATAAGGAGTGTCTGCCGAAAACTCGGCTGCACACGTATCTACCATTTTATAAGAAGGAACTAGATTGATAGATTTTATTTTGTTACGTACGGTATGAATATCTTGGTCAAATATATTTGCAAGCATCACATCAGGAAAACCAAAACCCTTTGCCTTTCTTAAGTCCGTCTCTTCTAGATCAGTCCATTGTTTAGAAGCCAACGTTTTTTCCATTGTAATCATGGATGCTACTTCATTTAGAAAGTACTTGTTTATTGCAGTCAGTTGATGAATATCTTCTATCGTGTAGCCTCTCCGAAACGCCTCACCTATCACAAATAGTCGTTCATCTGTAGCCTCTACCATTTCGTGCTCTAACTCTTGGTTCGTTAACGTCGATAGAGTAGGCAGATGTAAATATTCTAACCCCACCTCTAAGGATCGGATCGCTTTATTTAATGCAGCAGGAAAATTCCTCGCAAGCGCCATTACTTCACCAGTTGCCTTCATTTGAGTTCCTAGCAGTCTGTCAGCTTGAGCAAATTTATCGAACGGCCATCTCGGGATTTTCACAGCAATATAATCAATCGCAGGCTCAAAGCTTGCATACGTATCCCCTGTAATTGGGTTTAACACCTCATCTAAATGATAGCCTAATGCTAGCTTTGCAGCGATACGAGCAATCGGATAACCCGTTGCTTTGGATGCAAGTGCACTAGATCTACTTACACGTGGATTCACCTCAATAATGACATACTCATTACTATCTGGGTTAAGAGCAAACTGGATGTTACAGCCACCAATAACACCAAGTTCACGGATAACCTTACAAGAAGAAGTACGTAGCATCTGATATTGACGATCATTTAATGTTTGGGAGGGGGCAACAACAATACTATCACCAGTATGAACGCCTACAGGGTCAAAATTTTCCATGTTACAAACAATGATGCATGTATCATTGGCATCACGCATCACTTCATACTCAATTTCTTTCCAACCCTTGACGCTTTGTTCAACAAGGACTTGGGTGATCGGACTAGCATGCAAACCACTCTTTACGATCGTACGTAGTTGCGCTTCATCTTTCGCAATTCCGCCACCAGCCCCACCAAGTGTATATGCTGGACGTACAATAATAGGGTAACCAACAGAAGATGCAAATTGAATGGCTTCTTCTACTAAACTGGTAGATAAGCTCTCAGCTACAGGTTCATTTATGTCATTCATCATCGATTTAAATACTTCACGATCTTCCCCTTTTTGGATCGTGTCTAATGGTGTTCCAAGCAATTCCACATCAAATTTCTTAAGAACACCCTCATTTGTTAGTAAAACGGCCAAGTTCAAACCTGTTTGCCCACCTAACGTAGGGAGCAAGCCATCTGGTCTTTCCTTTTCAATAATGTTTGTTAATGATTCACACGTTAATGGTTCTAAATATACTTTGTCGGCGATATTTTCATCTGTCATTATAGTTGCTGGATTATTGTTGACAAGAATTACTTCAATACCTTCTTCTTTAAGTGCTAAACATGCTTGAGTACCGGCATAGTCAAATTCAGCTGCCTGCCCAATCACAATAGGGCCTGAACCAATTACGAGTACTTTTTTTATACGGTCAAGTTTAGGCATGCTGTTTCTCTCCCTTTGCTACAATCTCGTTGAAAAAATTCACAAATATATCATGTGTGTCGATTGGTCCTGGATGTGCTTCAGGATGGAATTGTACCGTCGTCACTTGTTTAGTCTTGTGAACTAATCCCTCTACAGATCGATCGTTGACGTTAATATGTGATACATCCCAGCTCGAATTGTCGACAGAATCAAAATCAACCACGTAACCATGATTTTGTGATGTTATAAGAACTTTACCAGTTCGTAAATCTCTTACAGGGTGATTACTGCCTCGGTGCCCATATGGAAGTCGCTTAGTTTTCGCACCATATGCCAATGCAACAAGTTGATGTCCAAGACAAATCCCTAGTGTAGGATACTTATCAGAGATTTCTCTAATGTTTGTCGCCAAATGACTAAGTGCTTTTGGATCCCCTGGTCCATTTGAAAGAACTACCCCATTAGGATCCAGTTCACTTATTTGCTCCACTGTAGTATCAAACGGAACAACGGAAACGTCACATCCTAAATCTAGTAACGAATGTGTAATAGAGTGTTTATAACCAAAATCCATCACTACAACATGAGCTCTCTGTTTCCCACTTAAAGATTTAGTTGATGGAAAGTGACTAATCTTCGTGACGGAAACCTTTTTAACGATTTCCGGATCTACACTGCAATGCTGTGGAATATCTGTTTCATCACTCGTAAGCTTCCCGTACACTTCTCCATGTTCACGAATGATTCTTGTTAAGGCCCTCGTGTCTATATCGTATAATGTCGGTATCTTGTGTTCTTTTACCATATCTAATAAAGAATGAGTAGATTGGTAATGTTCTGGTGTATGGCAAGGATTTGAAACAATTAACCCCGATAATGATGGTTTGATACTTTCCGAATCCAGTTCATTGAAACCGTAGTTTCCGATTAAAGGGTAAGTCATCGTTACAATTTGGCCAGCATAGGATGGGTCGGTCATAACTTCCTGATATCCTGTCATAGCAGTATTAAAAACCATTTCCCCTTCTGTAGCAGTTGTTTTATTCAGCCACTTTCCTTTCAAAACATCCCCTGTGTTTAGTACAAGAAAACCTAGTTCTTCATTCACGTCGCGGTCCCTCCCGATTTTCAAAGATAGCCTATTTATCGTTGGATAAGCCTAATATTTATACCGAATAATCTATATTTATGCATAGATGGATATAAAAGAAGAACTAAGCCTCCCTTTGAAGGCAGGGACCTAGTTCTTTTTTTATCAAATTCATCCTAATCAGCTAATAATACTTCAATTTTTTGAGCATGTTCCTTAATCCAACTTGAACTATTTTCGAACAATTGCTCTGCTTTTAAGATCTGTTCTTCTACACGGTTTTTCGCTGTACCACCAGCTACGTTACGGGCATTCACTACCGCTTTTGGAGAAAGAACATCATAAATATCATTTTCAATTAAGGAAGAAAATTGTTTAAATTCCTCAATTGCAAGATCCAGTAAATATTTACCTTCATTTATGCAATGTAATACTACCTGACCAACTACGGCATGCGCCTCTCTGAAAGGTAAGTCCTTTCCAACGAGATAATCCGCTAAATCTGTAGCATTTGAATAATCCTTAGCAACTGCTTGATACATATTTTCCTTTTTTACATCCATGGTTTCGATCATTGGAGCAAATAAGGCAAGTGCACCTTTTAATGTTTCTACTGTATCAAACATTCCTTCTTTATCCTCTTGCATATCTTTATTATATGCAAGCGGTAATCCTTTTAAAGTAGTGAGCATTCCCATTAAATGGCCATACACCCTACCTGTCTTCCCCCGAACTAGTTCTGCTACATCCGGGTTTTTCTTCTGTGGCATCATGCTGCTCCCTGTACAGAATGCATCATCTAGCTCCACAAAGTTAAACTCCGCACTAGACCACTGTACAAGCTCTTCACACAACCGGGATAAATGCATAGAAACCAAAGATGCATTTGATAGAAATTCTACTACAAAATCACGATCACTTACTGCATCTAGACTATTTTCACAGATACCATCAAAATTTAATTTATCTGCAACATAATGTCGATCAATAGGAAAGGATGTTCCAGCCAATGCACCGGCGCCAAGCGGCGATTGATTAACCCGCTTGAAGCTATCTGCAAGTCGATCAACATCACGTTGAAACATAAATACATACGCCATCATATGATGTGCAAATAGCACTGGTTGTGCCCGTTGTAAATGTGTATAACCTGGAAGAACGGTATCAAGGTTCTCTTTTGCTTGATTGTACAATGCTTGTTGTACATCCACTAGTTGCTGACTAAGTGTGATAAGTGCTTCTCTTAAATATAACCGCATATCAAGAGCGACTTGATCATTACGGCTTCTTCCAGTGTGTAACTTCCCACCAACAGGTCCGATTTCATCAATTAATAATTTTTCAACATTCATATGAATGTCTTCATTATCTTCTGTTAATTCAGCTTCACCAGCTTTTATTTTTTCAGCTACAATTTTTAGGCCTTCCGCAATGGTAGCTGCGTCACTTTCAGGAATAATGTTGCACTTCGCTAGCATCTCAACGTGGGCAAGACTTCCTTGAATATCGAACTGAGCTAGTTTTTGATCAAAACGGATAGATGCCGTATATTCATCCACTAATTCATTTGTTGGTTTAGTAAAACGTCCGCCCCATAGTTTCATTGCTTCACTGCTTCCTTTACATCGATTACTGTTTTTTCAATTGAATTATCCTTTTTCTTTTGAGCTTTAGTTACTGAAGAGTGAACCTGTGTTGGTAATCCCCACAGCTTAATAAATCCTAATGCTGATTCGTGGTCAAACGCATCACCTTTGTTGTAAGTTGCAAGATCAAAGTCATATAAAGAATTAGAAGACTCACGTCCAATAACTAGCGCATGACCTTTATATAATTTCACCTTAACAGTTCCAGAAACATATTCTTGTGTTTGTTCAATAAATGCCTTTAGTGCATCCGTTAATTGGGAATACCATAAGCCGTCATAAACAGTTTGTGCTAGCTTTTGTTCAACAGTCGGTTTAAATTGCGCTACTTCTCTTGGTAACGTTAATGCTTCAAGTTCTTGGTGAGCAGCAATCAACGTTAGTGCTGCAGGACACTCATATATTTCACGTGATTTGATCCCCACTAAACGATTTTCAACGTGATCAATACGACCAACACCATGTTGACCAGCAATACTATTCAACTTAAGGATTAGTTCATCCAATGGTAAAACTTCACCATCTAAAGAAACAGGCTTACCTTTTTCAAATGAAATGTGAACTACTTGCGGCTTATCAGGAGCGTCCTGTGGATCAACCGTCAGTTCGAACGCTTCCTTAGGTGCCTCTGCCCAAGGGTCTTCTAAGATACCACATTCATTACTACGTCCCCATAGGTTTTGATCGACACTATATGGATTATCCAAATCTACTGGTACTGGAATACCATTCTCTTTTGCATAAGCTATTTCTTCATCTCTTGTCATTTTCCATTCACGAACTGGAGCTACAATCTTTAGGTTCGGATTAAGTGCTGTAAATGCAACGTCGAATCTTACTTGGTCATTCCCTTTACCAGTACACCCGTGCGCTACTGCTGTAGCTCCTTCTTTTTCTGCAATATCAACTAGGATCTTTGCAATTAACGGACGAGACAACGCAGAAACTAATGGATATTTTCCTTCATAAAGTAGGTTTGCTTGTAAAGCAGGTAACACGTATTCATTTGCATACAATGATTTGGCATCAACAGTATAGGATTTGATTGCACCTACATCAATTGCTTTTTTCTTAACAAATTCAAGATCCTTACCTTCTCCAACATCCAATCCAACTGCAATAACATCATAATTATACTTATCTTGTAACCATTTGATAGCAACCGAAGTATCTAGTCCACCCGAATATGCTAATACGATCTTTTCTTTACCCATTTAAAATCTCCCCTAACGTATATAGTAAAATGAAATCTTTTATTTTTGATTGTGTATGAATTATTATGCACTATTAGGTATATTAATTCAACAGTAAAACATAATTTTTTCAAAGTTTTTTTCTTTCAATTATTCTTCACTAACTTATGAACAAATTGCCTATACGTGATAATAAACCTAGATATAGTCAGGCCCAAATTAATACGGGATCTTTTTGTAATAGAAAGCTATTTGGAACATTTACTATCCATATAAATAAGTATGCGTTATGCAGTATATTTTATATTCTTACAAAAGACTGTAACTTAATAACACTTCTCCTCGACTTATAAAATAAAAAGGGTGTGTCGCATGAAGAAATGGATTACGACTATATTATTTTTAATTATTAGTAGTGTTCTCTTTACTGCGTGTCAATCAAACGATGAGTCAGCAGAATATGAAAGTACGGCAGAAGACACAATGAATACGGAAGCAGTTGAAGAGAAATCAGAAGAATTCAAATTGAAAGAAGAATCAGCCACAACAGACCAAACAGGTTCTCAAGATCAAGAAACAAAAGCAACAGATTCAATTGAAAATCCAACTAAAATAAACCGAAAGATTATCTATACTGCCAACCTTCGATTACAAGTTAAACAGTACAACAAAGCCGTTGATGAAATAAATACACAAATACAAGAAAAGGGAGGTTATATAGTAGAATCACATACGTATGGAGGTGCTGATGATCAATTAAAAGAAGGGATGATCACTGCTCGAATTCCACAGGAACAATTTCAGACATTTCTCCAATTTATCGAAAACGGGGATATGAAGGTCCTTGAAAATTCTGTGTCAGGTGAGGATGTAACAGAAGAATATGTGGATCTAGAGTCAAGACTCAAATCCAAAAAGGTTGTGGAAGAAAGGTTATTGTCCTTTATGGAAAAGGCTGAAAAAACAGAGGATCTTCTTAAGATCTCAGAAGATTTGGCCACCGTTCAAGAAGAAATAGAACAAATCACTGGAAGATTGAACTATTTACAAAATAAGTCTGACTTAGCAACCGTAACCATACACTTACAAGAAAACAAAGTAAATATTCCCTCTGTAAACAACAAAGAACTTAACACATGGGAAAAAACAAAACAACAGTTTATGAAAAGTACAAACTTCTTACTGTCGAGCTTTTCTGGATTATTTGTATTCATTGTTGGTAGTTTCCCTTTACTATTAATCCTAGGAATTGTTTGTTTTATAATTTATAGAATTTCGAGAAAGAATCGACAAGAAAAACAAAACAGGAATTAAGTGAAAAAGCGAGGACTTGAATAAGTCCCCGCTTTTTTACTATTTCTGGTTATTTTGCATACTTTGTTCAGCGATACTGATCATTCTTTTGACCATCTCGCCCCCCACTGATCCGTTTGCACGTGCAGTTGTATCGGCCCCTAGTTGAACACCGAATTCATTAGCGATCTCTTCTTTCATATTGTTCATCGCATTTTCAGCACCCGGCACTAACAATTTATTATTATTATCTGCCATAACCGATCACTCCTTGTGGGATAATAGAACAACAGAAGTAAGTTGTTCACTCTTTAATATATGGAATTCCCTTTATCTTAAACCTGTAAAGATAAGGAAAAGCTATATAGAATAAATTGTTTTAGTTTAAAATAAATATGATTTAAGTTAGGCTTTTAACAAATGTCACTCAATTATCGGAGGGTGTTATGTCTATAAATGTTTCGCTTATTCAAATGAATGTTACATTTGGTAATCCGAAAGAAAATCAAGAACGAATTAGCTCATACTTTTCACAAGTTAACTTTAATACCACAGATATTGTAGTCCTGCCAGAGTTATGGACTACTGGTTATGATCTTAAACGATTAGATGAAATTGCTGACAACAATGCTAATGACACAATATACTTCATTTCTAAATTAGCAAAAGCCAACAACGTTAACATTATTGCTGGATCGATAGCAAAGAGGACGGGTAGTAAAGTTACTAATACTATGATCATATTCAACCGAAAAGGTGAAGTCGTTAAACACTATGATAAAGCTCATCTTTTTCGACTGATGGAAGAAGATAAGTACTTAACAGGTGGTTCTCTTGATGGTGTATTTGAGCTCGACAATACAAAATGCGCAGGGGTAATTTGTTATGATATCAGGTTCCCAGAGTGGATACGTACTAATATGCTTCATAATACCAAAGTACTTTTCGTTGTAGCAGAGTGGCCAAGGCAACGAATAGATCATTGGCGAGCATTGCTAATAAGTAGAGCCATTGAAAATCAAAGCTATGTAGTAGCATGTAATCGAGTTGGCTCTGATCCAAACAATCAGTTCGGTGGCCATTCTATGATCATTGATCCTTGGGGGGAAGTAGTAGAAGAAGCCCTAGAAGAAGAAATAGTGATACACGGTGTAATTAATCCTGATCTAGTTGAAGAGGTTAGAAATACGATTCCAATTGATTCAGACCGAAGACCAGACATTTATCAACTATATCGTACTAAATAAAAAACAAAAATCGAGTATAATTATACTCGATTTTCTATTTATAAGCTTTTCATGTTATTGGGCTTTTATAAAGATAAGTGCTATTGCTCGATAATTTAATAAATTCTATTACGGTGCCCCCCATGATTAACTGAACCTATCCCATTATCAAATGAGATCGCACTTTTAATAGCTTCATAAACAAATTCTTTCCCTATATATACAGATTCGCGTAAAGGCGTTCCTTTTGCTAATTCAGCTGTAATAACTGCTGAATACGTACAACCAGCACCACTAGTATGAATGGTATCTACTTTGCTTGAATTAAGCTCGACTATTTCATTACCATCATAAAATATATCTGTAGCAGTCTCTGACATTGGCCCACCTTTTATTAATACAGCCTGACACCCTAGCTTATACAGCTCCACAGCTGCCTGTTTTAATTCAGCTATAGTTTCAATGGTTTCAACATTTAAAAGCCTTGCTGCTTCATATTTATTAGGTGTAATAATAGTAGCTAGAGGAATTAGTTCACTTTTCACTATTTCAATTGCTTCGTCGGCTAAAAGCTGCGATCCCATTTTCCCAATCATTACTGGATCCACTACGAGGTTTTGGATCGGATGTTCCTTTAACAAACTAACAACTAGCTCAATAATGTCTTTGGAGAAAAGCATACCCGTCTTCGCAGCATCAATCCCTACATTTGTTAAGGACGTATAAAATTGCGCCTTAATTTGTTCTACTGGATGAAGAAAAATACCTCGCTCGGTCACAGGGTTATTTGCAACAATTGCTGTTATGGTACACATTCCGTAGACGTTTCTCTCCTGAAATGTTTTTAGATCAGCTTGTATCCCTGCACTTCCTTGTGCTGCTGCTCCTGCTATTGTTAATGCTCTTGCTATAGCCAAATTATCCTTCTCCTTTTATTTCCTTTTCTAAATATAATATACTGTAAATATTAAAAACTTTTTATTGGAGGTGTCATCCCATTTTCTCTTCCTCAATTAATCTATTCCGTTTCTCAGGCTTAATCGAAGGATCTTCATTAATCATCCTTCTATTCATTGCAATGCCACTTAAGTATATGGCGAATTCACCTGAAGCAGTAACTATTGTAGGTTCGATCCATGGGGCACTGTTTTGCATATACTTACTCATGATAGCCTACACCACGATAACTATTCGTTGGGCATGGAAGTGGCCAGTTATGTCAGTCCTAGTTGCTTTCATCCCCTTTGGAAACTTCTTGCTAGACTACTACATACGAAAATCTAATTTAACCAAAAATAAGATGGAGGCTTAGTGCTTCCATCCTTTTGTTCTTTTTAACATAACGCTCCAATCCAAAGTTATCAAGGCCATTATATTGCGATCAAAAACCATACGATCATTAATAATTGAATCACTACTTTAGCAATTGATCCACCTAGAAATCCTAATAAAGATCCGATTGCCGCTTTAAATGAATCATTTGAGGATCGCTTTTGTAAGAGCTCAACTAATAATACAGCCACAAAAGGTACAACAATTATTCCAAAAGGTGGAATGATGAATGATCCAACAATGACCCCAACAGCAGCCACTCTCTCTCCCCATTTACTTCCTCCATATTTCTTAACAAAGTAACTGTTTGCTATAATATCCGAAACAATAAGCACGATCGTAAGTACAACCATCGCAGTCCAAAATATCCAAGACAAATTTCCAGTTGATAAAAAGAAGAAGTAAAGTAAGAACCCAATCCATAAAACAAGTGGAGAAGGGATTAGGGGAAAAATAATTCCAACAAAACTAAGGACAAAGCAAACAATAATAATTGCCCATATTAAAAAATCCATGTAACACGCTCCTATTCATCTTTTCGATTCAAGTAAATAGTAACCCCTGAATAAAAGAGGTTACTAACCAATTATTCAGCTAATTTATCAGCAAATACTTTCACGTATGGAGGTAAATCCGGTGGACGGCGGCTTGAGATGATATGTCCATCCACAACAACTGCTTCATCTATCCAAGTTGCGCCAGCATTAGTCATGTCATCTTTTATCCCTGGCGTACTTGTCACTTGTTTCCCGTTCAGTATATCCGCCGATATCAATACCCATCCAGCATGGCATATTTGACCAATTAACTTTTTATTATCATCCATATGTTTAATAAAGTTGATAACCTCTGGATATCTCCTTAATTTATCTGGTGCCCAACCACCTGGTACAAGGATGGCGTGATAGTCCTCTGGATTTACATCTGTAAAAGCATAGTCTGATTCTGCTGGGACACCATATTTACCAACATATTTTTTATTTGCTTCTTTTCCGACTAAATCAACAGTTGCCCCTTCCTCTCTTAGTCGCAAAACAGGATACCATAACTCCAAATCTTCAAAGTCGTCCTCAATAAGTGCTAAAACCTTTTTATCTTCTAATCGCAAAATAATTTCCTCCTTTTTATTTCGTATAACTAGTGTAACAAATAATAGCTACTATTTACGAAGATTGCTTTTTCTTAAACGCTTCTATCATTATTCCTGATACCTTTTGAATATTACTTGGCAATTGATTCATTGAAAAGTATTTTACATCCTTACTTTCCCCATCTAACATGTTTATGTTACCAGTTACAGAATTAGTTTCATACAATCCTATAACATTATAAACCTCATCCTTATTCGGATATTTATAATAGAGGTGTTCCCCTGAAAGTAGATCAACAAACGTTAAATCGTCGGCTACTAAGCCTGTTTCTTCGTATAATTCTCTTTTTGCCGTCTCCTCAAAGGTCTCTCCTAATTCCATTGCACCACCTGGCAATCCCCAATCATTCGTATCTGAACGTAGCTGTAAAAGTAAATGTTCCTCTTTATTAAAAACCATTACTCCCGCTCCTACCATAATGATCGGCCGAGTGCCAATTTCCTTACGAAGATCCCCAATATAATTTGCCATCGTTCCCTTTCCCTTCATACCTATTTTATAAAAAACTATTATTGAATACCCTTTTCTATTCCAACTACGTATTTGAGATAAAATCTGCAGTAACTTATAAGAACCTTTGGATATGTGCTTGAACTCGTTCCGGCAGAATACTCCGCTTTCCGTGGGCACGGCCTCAAGCCTTCCCGTGACGCAAAGAACGCTCTTCCGGGATCTTCAC
>NZ_JACLZI010000042.1 GCF_014280935.1 Aquibacillus kalidii | reverse complement strand
CCCTGCATCCTCCACCATGCCGGTCTAGCTCAATTGGTAGAGCAACTGACTTGTAATCAGTAGGTTGGGGGTTCAAGTCCTCTGGCCGGCACCATCTTTAACTTAGAGGAATTATGGGAATATGGAGGGATAGCGAAGTTGGCCAAACGCGGCGGACTGTAAATCCGCTCCCATCGGGTTCGTAGGTTCGAGTCCTACTCCCTCCACCATTTTATAGCTTCTTAATTAGTGCCCTAGTGAAAGCACTTTTTATATTGGGCTATAGCCAAGCGGTAAGGCAACGGTTTTTGGTACCGTCATGCGCTGGTTCGAATCCAGCTAGCCCAGCCATTTATAAGAGCCATTAGCTCAGCCGGTAGAGCATCTGACTTTTAATCAGAGGGTCGGAGGTTCGAATCCTCCATGGCTCATCATATTTATTTAATTTTATACTGATACGGGGCCTTAGCTCAGCTGGGAGAGCGCCTGCTTTGCACGCAGGAGGTCAGCGGTTCGATCCCGCTAGGCTCCACTTTATCAACAGAAAAAAGATTAATTTGCCGTAATAGGCTGATTAATCTTTTTTATTAAATCTAGATTTAAGCTATCTTTATAATGAACATAAAAAATAGGCTCTATACTAAATGTGGTGGTGCCCTCCGTTATAACAAGGCTCCAAAAGAAGACAAAAAAATAAACAGCTTATTGTAGCTGCCATAAATGATTATCTATGTTGATGTTCTATGCTATGATTTAACTGGAATTTTCTGTACTTCTGAAATTCGGTCAAGTTCATTTAATAAATAATCTAGACGAACACTCGCGTTAATAACTGCATCAGAAGTAAGCTCCATAGTGCGAGATAATTCAATCATGTCTGCACGACAGTTTTCTATTTTTTGTAAAAGATACAGTTTTTTATCCATGATGTCCTCCTAAACTGATATAATATGTTATATATAAAAGTTACCCTAGTATAGCGATTGATAAACATTTTATTATTTTTAGAAAAGAATAAAAAAAATGAAACTTGTATGATATCTCAATCGTAAACAAGTTGACCGCAAGTGTAGCGGAGGTATATTAATGGAAGCAAAAATAAAAGAAATGATCAAATCAGTTAAAAAAGGAGACCAATCAGCGTATGAAGATATTGTTTCCTTTTATCAAAGTAAAGTATATGCCATTTGTTATCGAATGATCGGTAATTCTCATGAGGCTGAAGATTTAGCTCAAGAGGCTTTCATTCGTGCTTACGTTAATATCCATTCCTTTGATGAAAAGAAAAAATTTTCAACTTGGTTATACAGAATTGCTACTAACTTAACGATAGATAGAATTAGGAAAAAGAAGCCCGATTTTTATCTTGATGCTGAAGTTAGAGGTACCGATGGTTTAGATATGTATTCTCAGCTACCTGCTGAGCAAGCTCTACCTGAAGAAGAAGTGGAAAGTTTAGAGATTCAAACGGTTATACAGCAAGAAATTATGAACTTACCTGCAAAATACCGTAGTGTCATCGCTTTACGATTTGTAGATGAACTTCCCCTTGCTGAAATAAGTGAAATACTTGATATTCCTGTCGGCACAGTTAAAACAAGAATCCATAGGGGGAGAGAAGCGCTTCGTAAAAGGCTTCGCCATGTATAAAGGGGTGTGAAACATTATGAGCTGTGATAAGCATATCGTAAATTTGATGCATAATTATCTAGATGGAGATTTAACTAAACAGGAAGAGCAACAGTTACGCTCCCATTTACAAACATGTCAAGCATGTCAAAAGCATTTTCATGAGCTAAAAAGAACATTGTCCTTGTTAAAAGGCAATAGTGATATTCAAGCCCCAACTAATTTTACTGCAAGTGTCATGAGCAATTTACCAAAAGAAAGAAAAAGAGTTAGTTATAGTCGGTGGTTTAAGGCACATCCTGCTTTAACTGCTGCTGCAATTTTCTTTGTTCTAATGTTTGGTGGCATCTTTTCTGCATGGGATCAGGATAATCAGTTATCCTATCCTAAGGGGAAAAACCTTGTTATAAAAGATGATACAGTAATTGTACCTGAGGGTGTAGTTGTGGATGGGGATTTGGTGGTCAAAAACGGTGATCTAAAGATAGATGGTTCAGTAAATGGTGATGTGGTGATTATAAATGGGGACCATTTAATGGCTTCTGCTGGAAACATTAGTGGTGAAATAGAACAAGTCAACCAAGTATTTGATTGGATTTGGTATCATATAAAGGATATCACAAAAAGTGTTTTTGCTTTTACTAATAAATAAAGTATAAATTTAACCTTTGTTGCACAAAAATGTAACAAAGGTTTTTTGCTTAAGCATCGAGGTTGTCCTTATATATTGTAAGGTACTGTGTTATCGAATCCGCTAAAATTATGCTATAATGGATGAAGTCACTATTAACAGATAGGAAGAGGAATCCAATGGGTAGAAGGTTGTGTTACCATGCTTGATGGGGAACTAAATGTTTTGAATCTGTTACGGATAGGCGTAGACATTGCCCTCGTCTGGTATACTTTATATAAATTATTAATGTTAATTAGAGGTACGAAAGCAATACAGTTATTAAAAGGAATCTTTGTAATTCTTGGGATATACCTGTTAAGTACTGTTCTTAATCTGGTAACCGTTCAAAAGCTTATATCACAAGTAATTGTATGGGGACCATTAGCGATCATTATTTTATTTCAGCCTGAATTAAGAAGAGCTTTAGAACAACTTGGTAGAGGAAGCTTCTTTTCTAGAAATACTCATTCTGAAGAGGAGAACTTGAATAAATCCATAGAGGCTATTGTGAAGTCATGTAATTATATGGCTAAGCGTCGTATTGGTGCATTGATTACAATTGAAAGAGAAACTGCAATGGGTGATTATATTGCAACAGGTATTCCTATACATGGGCGGTTAACCAATGAATTGTTAACTAATATATTTATCCCTAATACACCACTCCATGATGGTGCAGTCATTCTTAAACGGGATGAGATTGTTGCGGCAGCTTGTTACTTACCACTATCGGAGAGCCCTTTTATATCCAAGGAATTAGGTACACGACATCGTGCTGCCATGGGTATTGGTGAGGTAACCGATGCATTAACAATTATTGTATCAGAGGAAACTGGGCAAGTATCCTGTACAAAAAATGGAGAGTTACATAGGGATTTAAACCAAGACAAACTAATGGAAATTCTGCAAAAAGAACTAAAAAATAATTTCAAAGCCCCTACGTCAAAAAGTTGGAGTTGGAGGGGGAAGAAGAATGGATGAATGGTTAAAGAAACCTTGGGTAATGCGTGTTATATCTCTTGCTTTAGCTATACTACTCTTTATAGCTATTTCCTTTGATGATGAAGGAAATGCTTATGAGGATGTTAGTTTTAATAATCCTTTTAGTAGTTCAAACGAAACACAAACTGTAGAGGATATTCCAGTTAGTATTAAAATTGATCAGGAAAAATATGTGGTTAGTGGGGTCCCGCAAACAGTGAAAGTATCCTTGCAAGGTTCAGTAGGTGTTGTCACCACTACTGCTATTCAGAAAAATTTTGATGTATATGTTGACCTTCAAGGGAAGCAGCCGGGAACATATACCGTTCCTTTACAATATTCTGGTATTGAAGACAGTATAAATGTCTATATAGAGCCAAAAGAGGTTGAAGTTACAATTGAGGAAAGGTCTTCCAAGGAATTTAGTGTAACAGTTGACTTTGTAAATGAGGATAAACTTGCTGCTGGATATGAGTTAGGTGAGGTAACTGTAGATCCACAGACCGTTACAATTACTAGTTCAAAAAATATCGTGGATAGGGTAGCGATTGTCAAGGCCTTCCTTGACATTGAAAATGTGGACAAGCCTATAGAAGCATCGGATGTTCCTATTAAGGTTTATGATGAACAAGGTAATGAACTAAGCGTTCGAGTGGAACCACCGATAGTTGATATATCAGTGGATGTTAATAATCCTAACAAAACAGTACCAATTGATATAAAAACAACTGGTGAGTTGCAGGATGGGGTTAAAATTACATCAATGAAAGCTAATCCTGAATCAGTAATCGTTTTTGCGGATGAGTCTATCCTACAAGGATTAGAAAATATATCAACGGAAGCAATTGATGTGAGTACAATATCAGAAGCGAAGGAAGTGGAGATACCACTTGTCCTTCCATCTGGTATCAGAAAGATTGATTATGAAAAAGTAACCGTATCGATTGAAGTGGAAAAAACAATAGAAAAAACATTTGAAAATGTCCCTATTTCCACATTAAATATAGAAGACGGTTTAAAGGCTACCTTTCTACAACCTAATCAACCTTCACTTGATTTGACTGTTACCGGGTTAGAAGAAAAAGTTAGTAAGCTAGCATTGGAAGATTTTCAACTTACGGTTGACTTAGAAAACAAAGAAGTAGGAGAATATGAAATTCCAATTAAGGTAAATGGTCCAGAAGGTGTAAAGATCCAACTTCAGTTTGATCAAGCATCTGTTAAGATTGAGGAAAACTAAATTACTAGATGAGCATAATTTAAATTGTTGAAAAGCTTTCGTCTAATTTATTCTGACGTTTGCTAAGGTTATTTCTATTAGGATAAAGGAGAGGTACATCATGGGAAAATATTTTGGAACAGATGGAGTTCGTGGAATAGCGAATAAAGAACTTACTCCAGAACTTGCTTTTAAATTGGGAAGATATGGCGGTTATATTTTAACTAAAGACACAACAAAACCAAAAATATTAATTGGAAGAGATACACGTATATCAGGTAATATGTTAGAAGGTGCACTTGCTGCAGGGCTTTTGTCTATAGGGGCAGAAGTAATGCGTTTAGGTGTAATCTCTACTCCAGGAGTTGCCTTTTTAACAAAAGCAATGAGTGCAGAAGCAGGCGTTATGATTTCGGCATCTCACAATCCAGTTGAAGATAACGGTATAAAGTTCTTTGGTCCTGATGGGTTTAAATTAACGGATGAGCAAGAGGCAGAGATTGAGGCGTTAATAGACAGTCAGGAAGATACCGTTCCAAGGCCAACGGGTGCGGATGTTGGTCAGATTAATGACTATTTTGAGGGTGGACAGAAATATATTCAATACTTAAAGCAATCCGTGGAATCTGAATTTGATGGATTACATATTGCATTGGATTGTGCACATGGATCGACCTCAGCACTTGCACCACATTTATTTGCAGACCTAGAGGCGGATATATCAACAATTGGTTCTTCCCCTGATGGATTAAATATTAACGATGGGGTTGGCTCAACTCATCCGGAACCGTTACAAGAACTAGTGTTGGAAAAAGAGGCTAATATTGGGCTTGCATTTGATGGAGACGGAGATCGCTTAATTGCGGTTGATGAAAAGGGTCAGATTGTTGATGGCGATCAAATCATGTACATAATTGGGAAATACTTAAATGAAAAGGGCCTATTACGTCACTCAACTGTTGTATCAACTGTCATGAGTAATATCGGATTTTATAAAGCTTTGGAATCTCATGGTATGAAAAGTGATAAGACTGCAGTTGGTGATAGATATGTAATGGAAGAAATGCGTAAAGGCGGCTATAATTTAGGTGGTGAACAATCTGGACATATTATTTTCTTAGATTACAATACAACTGGGGACGGTATGTTGACAGCCTTACAACTTGTAAATGTAATGAAGGAAACTGGTAGGAGCTTGTCTGATTTAGCAGGAGAGATGGAGATTTTCCCACAAGTTCTTAAAAATGTTCGAGTAGTAGATAAAAAGGAAGTTTTTGAAAATCCAAAGATTCAAGATGTTATTCAAAAGGTAGAAGAGGCGATGGGCGATCAAGGTAGAGTATTGGTTAGACCGTCTGGTACAGAACCTTTGGTTAGAGTTATGGTCGAAGCCCCTACTCTGGAAGAATGTAATCAATATGTTGCTGAAGTTGTAAATGTAATTGAAGAAATCCTAGGATAGGTACTATAATTTCTTAGAGTTTTGTCTTAAATGACAAGGCTCCTTTTTTGGGATATTTATACATGTTGCTTCAATAAATTGGTTGAGAGATTATAATATTCGGATGTAGTACTTTAAAAGATCTAATTTTACGCGTGAAGTAATCAGGCGGTTCGTATTATCCATTATTAACGGTAAAATATCTTATAATGGAAATGAGCATAGACTATTGTCTATGCCCATTTTGTTATATCCTATGCAGTAAAATTACCATCATAACTAAGCATAATCGCTGATTTTACGCTTTCTATATCGGAAATACTATTAATAAACTGTGTATCTTGTTCCTTTACTCTAATTTCATAGGTTATTTCTAAATCATAATTTGGCATGGCTGATTTTGATTTAACTGCATGCTTGCTCACATTTTGTTTGATAATATGTTCTAATGATTTTTCGATTGATGGATCGCTATATTTGATAACAAGCAAATATGGATTTTCAACTGAGATTTTGTTAATAAATAGAATCATGACTAATCCAATTAAAATAGATCCTAAAATTACTAATGGGATGAAACCTGCACCAGCTAAAATCCCAGATACTATTGCCCAAAATAAATAAACTAGATCCATTGGATCTTTAATAGGTGTACGGAAACGAACAATTGACAAGGCACCAACCATACCAAGTGATAGTAGCACATTTGAAGAAATGCCCATTATAATTAGAGCTGTTGCCATTGTCATAATAATTAGTGAGACATTAAAACTGTGTGAATACACTACCCCTGAAAAGGTTTTTTTATATACAGCATAGATAAAAAGGCCAATAATAAAAGAGACAGTCAAGCCAATCAGAGAATCGGTTAAAGAGAAGCTAGTTGTTTTTTCCATAAAACTTGATTTAAATATATCACTAAAATTTGTTAAACTTTCCATAATAAATTCCTCCGTTATGTTTATATTAATGTAATAGAAGCAGCTGCGTTTTACCCATACATTCTACTTAAATGATATTTTGAGTATGTGCCTAAGCGACGGTCATTCACCTGCAGAAGCATTTTAATGATATCAGGTAAATACTCATCATATTTCACTTCAAGTACGACCAGATTAGGTTCCAGAGCCTCAACCATTGGTAGGTTAGGATTAAGTAAATCATTGTTACGAAAGCTTGTCTTTATGGAACTATCAAAAGTTATTCTTACATTTCCATAAGGATAGACAAATACTTCCCGTTCGTAATCCACTACAGTTACTGGTTTAAGTTGAAATAGATTCATTTGGTTATAAAGCTCTCTTACTATAGGTCTGTTATCAAATTCCATCCACTCTGTTTCACCAAATCGAATCTGTTCATATTCTTGTGCAGTAAGTCGACATTTCACTTTATAGGTCATATTATTTCGTTTGCTCTTCTTTTCTAAGTTAATGTAATCTGTTTGGTTGTTATATAGACGAACCCGAAACTTGTCCCGTTTAAAATGTCCCTCTTTTTTCTCAGTGAGTACTTTATTTTCAATGTTATCGAAATAGACACTTCTTATTAAATATCTTCCTTCTTCATTCGTATTTGGATCAAAGCTCATCACATGGCGAAGGTTATTTCGTAACAAATAACAGTCTAGTTTCGTAATAGCATGTTTAAGTTCTCTTCTACCTTGAGGTGTTTGATTAGGTTTTACCAAAGTGTTTTCTCCTTCCGTTGTAATCTCTTGATAATCCTAATTATAGTCAAGTACCTTAAAACAACCTTAAACATTCTTAAAAATTATATTTGTTTAAGACATTAGGTAGATAGAATGAAAAAAGCCACTGCTTTTGTATGCAGTGACTTTTCATTATTTAGGAAATTTAATGGTAATAATCGTCCCTTTAGGTTCATTCGAAGATGCTTTAATTGATCCATTGTGGCTAGAAACAATCCATTTAGCGATTGATAGACCTAAGCCAGTCCCCCCATTTTCTCTAGTTCTTGCTTTATCTTCACGGTAAAACCGTTCAAAAATACGTTCAGCACTGTCTTTTGTTATCCCTATTCCGGTATCACTAATTTCCAAGTGAATCTTGTTATCCACATAAAAAGTTTTTATCCCGATACTATTGCCTTCTTGTGTATATTTTAATGCATTGTCCATTAGTATAACTAAAAGTTGGTGGATTCTTTGCTTATCTGCGAAGAATAATTGATTACTTTTCAAATGGAACCATACTTGTTTATCTTGAGAATTAGCAATTTCCTTATATGGTTCACATACTTCTCGTACAAAGCTATCAAACTCAAAATCGGTTTTATCTAACTGTGTTTCTGATGAATCAGCCCTAGCCAATGTTAATAAGTCTGTGGTTAACTTTGATAAGCGGTTAGTTTCGGAAAGGGTTAATGCAATATTTTCAAACTTATCCACAACTTTAGCGTTTGGAGTTGTGAGCAATAGCTCTAATTTGTTTTTTATAATTGTTAAAGGTGTGCGTAACTCATGTGAGGCATTCTCTACAAATTCAACTTGTTTGTTCCAGGAAGTAATGATTGGTTGCATTGTTTTCTTCGATAACAAATAACTCGCCATGATTGATAGAAAGATGAAAATGATAGAACATGCAATTAAAAGCTTTTCAAAGTTCTGAAGTAAACTTTGTTCAGCATCCACATTTATTAACAACTGTGTATAACTTCCGTCACCATTTTCAATCATTAGTGAACGAAAATCATATGAATTGATCTGTATGTTGGAAATAACCCCAACCGATTTTCCAGTAAATTGTAACTCGGATAGATAATGTTCATAGAACAATGTACCGATTTGTTCCTGATTACTTATTTCACCATCCTCACTCCATTCAACAGCAATTACGCGGGGGCTAGGTAACATTGGTCGATCATTTGACTCTGGATGCTGTTCCATTCTAGATCCTTTATCTTCAGGTTCAAACGGTTCTTTCCCTTTTTGTAAGGGTTGCTCAAAGCCGGTGTCTTCCTTAAATGTCTGAAAGTTATACAATTCTTCATCTGGCTTTGAATATAAGGAACTTTCAATGCTTGTAAAAATAATAATGCCAAAAATAGTAAAAATTATACTGAAAGCAATAAAGTTAAAAATCATAAATTTCCATTGTTGTCGATTAATCATTTTGTTTTTAAGCATCTGTCTCACCGTTATCCGTAAGCATGTAGCCTAGTCCTCTAAATGTTTTTAAATACTGATCGTACCCAAATAACTTTAGCTTCTTTCGGATATGACTAGCATATACTTCTACGACGGTTGTGGAAGTATCCGATTCAAAGCCCCATATCCGATCAAAGATTTGATCCTTCGTTACGATAATGTTTTTGTTGCTTATAAGATACTCGAGTAGATCAAATTGTTTTCCGTTAAGGATAACTTCTTCACCATTTATCCTAACCTGTTTGTTTTTTACATTAAGGTTAAGATCCTTAAATGTGACCACATCATTAGAGAATTCACCTACGGCTCTTCTAATAATAGCCCCTAACCGTAATAATAGTTCCTCCCTATGAAAAGGTTTAACTAAATAATCGTCTGCACCTTCTTTAAAGCCCAGTATTTTATCGTCAATTCCATCTTTTGCTGTCAAAATTAAGACTGGTACTTTAATATTACGTTCCCTTAATTTATGCAACAGTTCATATCCGTTCATCATCGGGAGCATAATATCCAGGATGATAACATCATATATATTTTGTTCAGCTAAATATAAACCTTCCTCACCATCAAAGGCTTGCACAACCTCGAAAGAATTGATTGTAGTTTCTTTAATAGTTTCAGAAAGAAGTTTGTCATCTTCTATAATAAGTAATTTCAAAGGAAACACCTCAATATGTTATTTGATTATTTTTATATAATATTAGAACTGTAATCGTACAGAATGCAAATGTTTTTTTGGAACACATCTAGGATAAGCGCATAGTTTATAGTATCGCGGCGTGTTAGTCGTGGAAGGATAAATTTATAATTGCTTAAAGATGTAATATCAAGTAAAATAAAATAAGTTCGTGTCAGCTAGTGATGATCTGTGATGATTAACCCATAATTAATGACATGGATTTATTTTAGAATGGAAAGGTGGATCGTTGTTAAAAAAGTAAATAAAGCGCCTGGACTATCTTCCCGAGCGGTGGGAAATAGTTGACGAGGAGGAGGATTATCGAGAAAGTTCGGCGGATACCTCCCGGTTGTGCATCTCAACCGATATGTTTTTGTTTGAAAACAAAGAGGTGACTCTTTGCACAAGAATAAAAACATGATGTATTTTACAACGCGAGAAAGGGGCAAATAAACGCCCCGTGTTTCGATTAAGGTTGTTTGTTTGCCCCTTTAATTATAAGGAGGAAACAACGATATGTGTGGAATTGTAGGATACATTGGTAATAATGATACAAAAGAAGTTTTACTAAACGGACTTGAAAAATTAGAATATAGAGGCTATGACTCTGCAGGTATAGCAACATCAAATGATGAGGGTATTCAATTATTTAAAGTTAAAGGACGTATTGCAAACCTTCGTGAAAAAGTAGATAACAGTGTTCAATCAACAATGGGGATAGGTCATACTCGTTGGGCAACTCATGGTGCTCCGAGCGAAGAAAATGCCCATCCACACCAAAGTGCGTCTGGTCGATTCACTATTGTTCATAACGGTGTTATTGAGAATTATTACGAAATCCGCGACGAATATTTAGCTAACGTTTCGTTAAAAAGTGAAACAGATACTGAAATTATCGTTCAGTTAATTGAAGTATTAAATGATAAAAATAATGATGTAGCTAAATCATTCCGTCAAGCTGTTGCTCTACTGAAAGGATCTTATGCTCTTGCACTTATCGACTCTAAAGATCAGGAAAAAATTTATGTTGCTAAAAACAAAAGCCCATTACTAGTAGGTTTAGGTGATGGATTTAATTTAGTTGCAAGTGATGCAATGGCAACATTAAAGGAAACTGATCGTTATGTAGAGATTCATGATAAAGAAGTAGTTATTGTAAAACGTGACTTTGTAGAGATTCAAAGCCTAGATGGTGTTGCTATTGAACGCGAACCATACACTGCAGAAATTGATGCAACTGATATTGAAAAAGGTACGTATCCACACTTTATGTTAAAAGAAATAGATGAGCAGCCACCTGTAATCCGCAAGATTATTCAGGAATACAAAGACGATAATGATAGCATTAAGCTTGATCAGGATATTCGCCAAGCCATGCTAGATTCAGATCGTGTCTATATTATTGCTGCTGGAACAAGTTATCATGCTGGTTTAGTAGGTAAACAATTAATTGAAAAACTTGCAAATGTACCTGTTGAAGTACACATTGCTAGTGAATTTTCTTATAACATGCCTCTTCTTTCGGAGAAACCATTATTTGTATTTATCTCTCAAAGTGGTGAAACAGCTGATAGCCGTTCTGTTCTTGTTGAAACAAAAAAATTAGGACACCCTGCGTTGACGATTACAAACGTACCGGGTTCTACCCTTTCTCGTGAAGCCGATTTTACGTTACACCTACATGCTGGACCTGAAATTGCGGTAGCTTCTACTAAAGCATACACAGCGCAAATAGCCGTTCTAGCATTATTAGCAGTTGATACTGCTCAAGCAAAAGGAATTGATTTAAGCTTTGACCCATTACAAGAATTAGGTATTGTTGCTAGTGTAATGGAATCTTTAACAGACCAAAAAGAAGAATTTGAAAAGCTTGCTAAAGAATTCTTTACAGAAACACGTAACGCATTTTATATAGGTCGTGGTATGGACTACTTTGTTGTTCAGGAAGCTTCTTTAAAACTAAAAGAAATCTCCTATATTCAAGCGGAAGGTTTTGCTGGTGGAGAACTGAAGCACGGTACGATTGCATTAATTGAAGAAGGTACACCAGTAATCGCGCTTTCTACTCAAGCAAATGTGAACTACTCTATCCGTGGTAACGTGCAAGAAGTTGCTGCACGTGGAGCAAAAACATGTGTAATTAGTCTAGAAGGATTAGAACAAGAAAGTGATACATTCGTATTACCGCACGTGCATGAATTATTAACACCATTGGTTAGTGTTGTACCAATGCAATTACTAGCTTATTATGCAGCACTTCACCGTGACTGTGATGTAGATAAGCCACGTAACCTTGCTAAGAGTGTGACAGTAGAATAATCATTAGTTGTCTTGAAAGGCGAATAGCATAACATGTTATTCGCCTTTTTTAGTTTAAACATAATAAATAGGTACGTACGAATGAGTAGGCTGTTGGGAGGTATCGATAAGTGATGGGAATAAAGTTCGAGATGGGCGATAAAAGGGGCAGAAATATATAATGTATTCTCTGTAGTTATATTATTGAATAGCGATGGAATATATAACTTTATTTTAATTAGTTAAACGTGACTATTTTTTTAATAATGGGTAAACATATTAATGAATTAGACTTTATTATCTAATAGTTCTATTTCAAACCTAAGCCTTTTACAGAGTTACTTAATATGCATGTATATCAAGCTTTTTACTGATTTTACAGACAATCATTTTAAACGTACGTATATATATCAGAAAAAGTAATTGATAAGTTGCTATTTATATTATAAAAAACTGTTGACATGTACGAACAAGTATAATATATTTAGAGTGTAAAGAATGCGTTTTCATTAATGAAACATGCTAGAGGTAATAAGGAGTAAAATTTTTAGTAACAATGTAAAGGCTTACAGATTTGCAATCAATTATACACAAAATGGGGGCGAATGAATTGTTTAAAAGATCTTTTCGTTTAGTAGCAGTTGTTCTAATGATCAGTGTCATGTTACTTAGTGCTTGTAGCGGAGGTGGCGGCAACGCTTCATCTGATGGTGGTGCAAAAACTAAGGATGGTAAGAAACAACTAGAATTTATGTTTAGAGGATCAACAGAAGAAGAAGCAGCATATAAAAAAGTTATTGACCAGTTCGAAGCGGATCATGAAGATGTAGAAGTAAAGTTAAATACAATTCCTGCTGATAACTATGCAACAAAGTTAAAAGCGGCTATCACGGGTAAAAAGATTCCAGACGTATTTTATATTGCACCAGGTGAAGTTAGAGCTTATGCAAACAGTAAAGTACTATTAGATTTAACAGAGCATGTTGAGAACAGTGACGCAATTAATTTGGACAACATGTGGGAATATGGGTTTGATAGTTTCCGTTATGATGGTGAAACACAAGGTGCAGGAAGTATCTATGCGTTGCCAAAAGATGTTGGGCCTTTTGCTTTAGGTTATAACAAGACTATGCTTGAAAAAGCTGGCGTTCCACTACCAGATAAAGACAAGCCAATGACTTGGGATGAATTTATCAAAGCAGCTCAAGCTGTTACAAAAGATACTGATGGCGATGGTGAAATAGATCAATTTGGTACTGGATTTAACGTTAACTGGGTATTACAAGCATTCGTTTGGAGTAACGGTGGAGATTGGTTAGATGAAACTCAAACAAAAGTAACTGTTGATACTCCAGAATTTGCTGAAGCACTTCAATTCTTTGCAGATCAACAAAATGTGTATAAAGTAACTCCTTCTATTGAAGACGCACAGACGCTTGACACATACCAACGTTGGTTAAGAGGACAATTAGCGTTCTTCCCAGTAGGACCATGGGATGTAGCTACTTTTGATAAAGAGTTAGATTTTGAATATGATTTAATCCCTTACCCAGCTGGAAAAACTGGTGAGCCAGCAACTTGGATTGGAACATTAGGAATAGCAGTTTCTGCTAGCACCGAATATCCAGATTTAGCTACAGAACTTGCAGAATACCTTTCTGCATCTGAAGAAGGACAAAAAGCACTTGTAGATGCACATGTTCAAATCCCGAACTTAAAAGATATGGCTGCTGAGTGGGCTGCAGATACGTCTACTACACCAGCTAATAAACAAGAATTCTTGGATATTGTTCAGGACTACGGTCGTGCGTTACCAGCTAACAATACGTACAATGGTGAGTGGTATGATTACTTCTTTACAAATATTCAACCAGTATTAGATGGAGATAAAACTGCTGCTGAATATGTAAAAGAGGTTCAACCGAAAATGCAAGAGTATCTTGACAATGCGATTCAGTTAGAAAAGCAATCAAGTGGAAATTAATAAAAAATTTAAGCTATGAATGAAGTACAGGAAATGATGTTATGTTCCTTCAAAAAAATATGAAGAGCAAACGTCATTTTCTGTATTCTTATTAAACCAAACGATTAAGTTGAGTCAGGGGTGAATTTAAAATGGGAAAACAATCAACTGATGTATCAATAAATAAACCACTAGGAAACAAGAAGCCTAAGAAATCAAAATTGTACAAAAAAGAGTCTCGAGCTGCGTTAATATTTATCCTGTCACCAGTGGTGGGATATCTAATCTTTACGTTATATCCATTTCTATATTCAATCTATGCTTCGTTTACGACATGGAATGGGCTAGGATTTCAAGAGTGGAACGGATTGGGAAACTATGTTTCATTATTAACCGATGATTACTTCCATAAGTCTTTATTTAACACGTTATATATGATGATTGGTATTCCAATCGGTTTAATTCTTTCTTTACTACTAGCGATGGGGCTTAATCGCCGCATACCAGGTACAACAACATTTAGAGTAATTTACTATGTACCAGTTATTTCATCATTAGCTGCAATCTCCGTTTTATGGCAATGGGCTTACAATGGTGATTATGGTTTGGTTAACCAATTCTTAGGATACCTTGGTATAGATGGTCCTAACTGGTTACAAAACAAAAACACAGTTAAACCAGCGCTTGTAATTATGACAATTTGGAAAGGGCTAGGTATGTCAATGTTACTATATTTAGCAGCTTTGCAAAGTGTTCCTAAGATGTATTATGAAGCAGCTGATTTAGATGGAGCAAATGCCTTCCAACGATTTAGACATATTACTTGGCCGATGGTAAAACCTGTTACATTCTTCCTAGTAATAACAAATATTATTGGTGGAGCGCAAATGTTTACGGAGATCAACATCATGACTCCTACAGGTGGGCCAGAATATAGCTCGGCTACTGTTGTATTCTATATTTGGCAGAAAGCTTTCACTAACTTGCAGATGGGTTATGCTTCCGCAATGTCCGTAGTACTTGGATTGATTATCTTTATAGTTACGCTTATTCAATTTAGGTTAAATGATAAGTCTTCTTTTGAAATGTAAACAAGAGTTTAATATTAAGATGAAGTAGAGGTGAGACCGTTGTCACAGAAAAAAACTACTAGAATTGCAAATATATTTATATTTATTGCCTTATGTATTGGGGCTGTAGCGATGATAGCACCATTGATATGGATGTTATCAACTTCTGTAAAGCAAAGAACGGACGTTTTTGCATTACCTCCTGTGTGGATTCCAGAAAATTTTAACTGGGGAAAATACCTAGAGATTTGGGAAGCAGGTCCATTATTATCAGGGATACAGAACAGTTTGATTATATCTTTATCAGTCTGTATAGTAGGAACATTTACTTCCAGTCTTGCAGCTTTTGCGTTTGCGAAGCTTAGATTAGCATTTAAAAATGTCATTTTCTTATTGCTATTATCAGCGATGATGATACCATATCCAAGTTTAATGATCCCTCAATTTTCTATGTTTTCAAGTATGGGATGGGTAGACACACTACTACCACTTATAGTACCACCTATTTTTGGTAATATAGTGATGGTATTCTTTTTGAGGCAATACCTGATAAATGTTCCAAACTCAATAATCGAGGCTGCTAAAATAGATGGGTGTTCATTCTTTGGAATGTTTACAAAAATTATCTTCCCATTGATTCGTCCTGCTGTAGCAGCACAGCTTATTCTATGGTTCATGGGTGTTTGGAATGACTATTTAGCACCGATTATCTATTTGAGTTCACCTGAAAAGTTAACCATACAGCTTGTTATTGCTAACTTTAACGCAACATATGCCATTCAAACGGATTACCCGTTAATCATGGCTGCATCGGTTATTGCTTTGTTACCAATGTTGATTGTATTCCTTGTTTTCCAAAAGCAAATTATCGAATCAATTGCCATTACTGGTGTAAAAGGTTGAGTTTTCTTAACATTTTATATATCCCTGACTAATAAACTAGAGATGCTCCACCGCAGTTACTTAAGTCGGTGGAGCTTTATTTATTTCAAATAAAAGGAGTTATTTATGATAAATCCAGATATAATCCCTAAAGACAAATTATTTGATGAAGAAATAATTCAAGATGAAACCAAGTGGACGACAAACAATGCTCATGATCCTGCCCTAGTAAAGGATGAAGACACCTACTATGTGTTCTCGACCGATGCGCAACATGGTGGTGACTTTAAAGCGGGAATCCAAATTAGAAAATCAAAAGACTTAATTAATTGGGAATGGGTAGGAAGAGCGCTTAACGGGGTACCAGAAGAAGCGGAAAAGTGGACGGGTGCAAAAGGCTTATGGGCACCGGATGTTACAAAATTTGGTGATACGTATTATTTATATTATGCAGCATCTCAATTCGGTAGTACGCAATCGTTTATAGGAGTAGCAACTAGTTCTAACATTGAAGGGCCATATATAGATCAGGGTGAAGTATATAAATCCAGAGAAGGTGAAGAACATGAACCTAATGCTATCGATCCAAACATTACGATAGATAAAGATGGTCAGCCTTGGATGGTATTTGGTTCCTTTTTTGGTGGTCTCTATATAAATAAAATAAATTCTAAAACTGGAAAATTTGTTGAGGCAGGTAAAGGGACATTAATAGCTAAAAGACATGTTAGTGTTGAAAGAGCAATTGAAGGGCCTTATGTTGTATATAATCCTGATTTTGACTATTACTATTTATTCGTCTCCTATGATTCGTTATTCTCAAACTACAATATACGAGTAGCACGATCTAAAAATATAGAAGGGCCATATTTGGATTTTCACGGTAACGACATGACTAACATTGAGTTACCTCCAAATGATGTAGGTCTTAAGATTTTGGGTGGGTACAAATTCCATAGCGGAGATGGATGGGTGGCGCCAGGTCATAATTCCGTGTTGAAGGATGGTAATAACTACTATGTTTGTCATCATATTAGAGCAGAACAGGATAAAAGATGGCATTACCTCCATATTAGAAAGGTAGTATTTACTGCTGACGGATGGCCACTTGTATCACCTGAAAGGTTTGCTGGAGAAGAGGAAGAAGCAATAGAAATAGAAAAAATCGCTGGTGATTGGGAACACTTTAAAGTAGATAAGGACAATGATTCACAGGATGTAGCTGCTAGAGAACTAATAGCGATTGATTCTGAAGCGACTAATTATTGGTTGCAGCAATCGGGTAATCATTATATCCTTAACTTAGCTAGTAAAAAAATTAGTGGTGTCATACTACCAAGTTGGGATTGGGAAAAATGGCAACATACTTATACTTTCATGGGAAAAGATGATGAGGGAGTAGTAACACTAGCTAAAAAAGTATAACTCGTAAGCAGAAGGAGCAGATTGTATGGATGGCAACTGGGCTGTAGGGATCATGAATATGATAGATAAGATAGTTAAGTTAGTGTACATCAATGTTTTGTGGATCGTTTTCACAGTGTTAGGTTTAATTGTATTTGGATTAATGCCAGCAACTGCTTCTGTAAATGCACTTATACGGGATTTACTGAGTGGTAAAGAAGTTACCAATATATTTAGTGAATTCTGGGTTCAATATAAAACAAGTTTCATTAAGTCTAATTTAGTGGGCATAGTATTTATAATAATAGCCATATTTTTATATGTGGATATTCGTATCTTATTAGGTACAGATTCGATCGTTGGAAAAATGATATTAGCAGTATTATTCATGATTTCCTATATCTTTTTTGCTACGCTATTACATTTCTTCCCCATCTTTAATAGATATGAAATGAAGACATTTAATTATCTAAAACTATCTATAACATTAGCAATGTCTCATCCATTTACTACTATTTTAATGGTGCTTTGGTTATTTGTTGTAGGGGTATTATCTCTCAAATATACAGTGATCATTCCTTTATTATTTATATCACTAATAAGTATAGGAAGTAATTGGTTAAGCATGAAGAGGATTGAAAAGAAAAATTTATTAGAAGACTAAAAAAGGAATGTACTCCATGGATTTACTACAAAGGAGTGCATTCTTTTTTTAGAATCTATATCCCCTTAAAAGAGGGAATAACCTTGACAAACACCAATAATTTTCTTAATCTTAATATACGTACAAATAATTCGTTTGATTATATTTGAAGTGAACATGTACGTTCAACTGAGTGAGGGAGTATTTTTTTACGAACATTTAACAATAATAATTTTGAAAGCGGTTTATAATGGTTGGATATTTCTTATTTCAACCTAAAAAATAGTTGGAAAGGGAGATTTACTGATGGGAAATGATTTATTAAAAGCAAAAATGGTAGTAGATAAAGAGTTCAAGATTTCAGAAATAGATCCTCGTATTTATGGCTCATTTATTGAGCACTTAGGTAGAGCTGTGTACGGTGGAGTCTATGAGCCTGATCATCCAACAGCAGATGAGCATGGATTTAGGCAGGACGTTATGGATTTAGTAAAGGAACTTCAAGTACCAATAGTGCGTTATCCAGGTGGTAATATGGTTTCTGCGTATAATTGGGAGGATGGTGTAGGACCTAGAGCAGAGCGTCCGAGACGTCTAGAATTGGCGTGGCGAGTTATTGAGACAAATGAAATAGGTACGAATGAATTTATGGATTGGGCCAAAAAAGTAAATTCAGAGGTTATGATGGCAGTCAACCTTGGGACAAGGGGAATTGATGCAGCAAGAAATCTATTAGAATACTGTAACCACCCTGGTGGGACGTATTATAGTGAGTTACGAAAGCAGCATGGATATAACAATCCTCATAACATTAAAACATGGTGTTTAGGTAATGAAATGGATGGCCCATGGCAGGTAGGTCATAAAACAGCTAATGAGTATGGGCGATTGGCTGCTGAAACTGCCAAAGCCATGAAACTGGTTGATCCGACAATTGAGTTAGTAAGTTGTGGTAGTTCCAACACAGCGATGCCAACATTCCCAGAGTGGGAAGCAACCACTTTAGATCATACTTATGAGCATGCTGATTATGTATCCCTACATCAATACTATGGAAATAGAGACAATGATACGGCAAACTATATTGCAAGTTCTTTAGATATGGAAAACTTTATTAAGACAGTTATCTCTACTTGTGATTATATTAAAGCTAAAAAGCGTAGTAAGAAGACAATTAATCTTAGTTTTGATGAATGGAATGTATGGTTTCATTCCAACGAACAGGATAAGCAAATTGAACCTTGGTCTATTGCTCCACCTCAGTTGGAGGATGTGTACACGTTTGAAGATGCTATCTTAGTAGGAAGTATGTTGAATGCTATGTTAAAGCATTCCGATCGAGTAAAAATTGCATGTATGGCACAGTT
The DNA here is from genome assembly GCF_014280935.1 of Aquibacillus kalidii. Classification (GTDB taxonomy): domain Bacteria; phylum Bacillota; class Bacilli; order Bacillales; family Amphibacillaceae; genus Aquibacillus_D; species Aquibacillus_D kalidii. Next base: position 11,506 of record NZ_JACLZI010000042.1, on the reverse strand, counting down.
AGTCAATGTTATTGCACCTATTATGACCGAAAATGGAGGGGGAATTTGGAAACAGTCTATCTTCTATCCATACTATTATACATCTGTATATGGTAGAGGTGTTGCATTACAGCCAGTGATCAGCTCACCTAAATATGATAGTAAAGACTTTACAGATGTTCCTTATTTAGATACTTCGGTTGTTTATAACGAGGAAAAGGAAGAGCTAGTCATTTTTGCTACGAATCGTCACCTAAAAGATTTACTACACGTAGATATTGATATTCGCTCTTTTGAAGATTACCAAGTGGTAGAACATGTTGTGTTAGAAAATGATGATGTAAAGGCTGTAAATACATTGAAATCTGAAAGTGTAAAACCGCATTTAAATGGGGAGTCTTCCGTAACAGACGGCAAACTATCGACTGTTTTACCTAAGCTTTCATGGAATATGATTCGTTTACGTAGAAATAAATAATTTAGAACAATAAGATTCTTTTCGCATACTTTATGCTTTTAAATACGCATTAGAGAGAAAATCTCTAGTTACTTTATTAAAACCTTTGGATGTGTGCTTGAACTACTTCCGGCAGAATACTCCGCTTTCCGTGGGCACGGCTTCAGCTTCCTCAGAGCAAAGAACGCTCTTCCGGGATTTTCGGACTCGTGCTGTTCCCACAGGACAAGGAATGCTACGGAAGCGATACATCGCACGAATAAAATCGAGTTTTATTTTCGAGGAGTTTCCGCATTCTGCCTACACTTAGACAGACTTCCAATCACGTAATAAAATGATTTTCGAGTATTTTAGTATAAAACAAGTTAAGTTAGAGTTTTTACACTATTTAATTTTGTTGATTGTAGCGGAGGGCAGTGGACTCCTGTGGGAAAAGCAACAGCTGAAGACCCCACAGGGAGCGTTCTTTGCGACCGAGGAGGCTGAGGCGTTGCCCACGGAAAGCAACTGCCCGGAGCGGAAATCAACGTCTCCACTTACTGCAGAGTCTATAGATAATATGTCAAAAGTATAGTTGTTCGAGAAGAGCCATCTTAAAGATGATTATTTAGTTGGAGTCACTTCACTATATAGGGAGGTGACTCTAAAAATGAAGAGGAGGAAATGATTTGCATCACCATTCTTATGCCAAGACTCCACCAATGGGTTGGAACAGTTGGGATTGTTACGGAGCAACTGTAACGGAAGAAGAGGTTAAAGGTAATGCTGACTATATGGCCTCAAACCTTAAACGATATGGTTGGGAATATGTTGTAGTTGATATTCAATGGTCGGAATCTGGAGCGGTGTCATCAGCCTATCGTCCTTTTGTACCCTTAGAAATGGATGAATACTCTAGATTAATTCCTGCTATTAATCGTTTCCCTTCATCAGCACAAGGCAAGGGCTTCAAGCCATTAGCCGATTATATTCATAATTTAGGATTAAAATTTGGTATCCATATTATGAGAGGAATTCCACGTCAAGCGGTACACCAAAATACTAAAATCCTAGGAACTGATGTTACAGCAAGAGAGATTGCAAAGCCTAATTCAATTTGTCCTTGGAATACAGATATGTACGGTATAGATAATACTAAGGAAGGTGCTCAAGCCTACTATGACTCCTTATTTAAACTTTACGCGGAATGGGAAGTTGATTTTGTGAAAGTTGATGATATCGCTGATTCAAAGCTTTATGGCGCACATGTAGAAGAAATAAAGATGATCCGTAAAGCTATTGATAAGTGTAGTAGACCAATGGTATTAAGTCTATCTCCAGGACCTGCACCATTAGAGCAAGCGAGTCTTTTTGAAGAAAATGCAAATATGTGGCGAATGACAGATGATTTCTGGGATTTATGGGAGTTACTTTACAACATGTTTGATCGATGCTACAAATGGAGCAAAAATATAGGACCAGGATATTGGCCAGATGCGGATATGTTGCCGTTAGGTCATATCGGTATTCGCTCTGTAGATGGTGGTGCCAGTGATCGATATACACGTTTTTCTAAAGATGAGCAAGTGACCATGATGACCTTATGGTCGATATTCAGGTCCCCTCTGATGTTTGGTGGAGAACTTCGAGATAATGATGCTTGGACATTGTCTTTACTTACCAATGAGGAAGTATTAGAAGTACACCGATACGGACATGATGCTCGCCAAATTTTTAGAGAAGACAATAAAGTAGTGTGGGCATCACAAGGGGACCCTGACTGTCTATATGTAGCTTTGTTCAACATAGCAGATGAACCTCAAGAAGTATCTGTTTCATTAGAACAATTATCCTTATCAACACAACAGGATGTAGAAATAAGGGATCTTTGGAATCATAAGCAAATGAAAATAGAAACAAAAGAAATACGTGCCCAATTAGCAGCTCATGCCTCGTTATTAGTTAAGGTAAAAGGGGTAAAAATGAATTATCAAAATACTATTTCTAAATTTAATTTATAAAATACTAGATTATTGATATTTATAGAGCACAAGTTATTCGAAGTGTACTTGTGTTCTTTTATTTAGAAGCACATGACACTCCATTCAAATAATGTTTTGAGAGGTACTATAGCTCCATTATAGAGAAAAGAGGTAAGCATATGAAAAGGAAAAAAATATATCTAATTATGATAGTGGTTCTTTTGGTGATTGCTGCAGTGGGAGCGTATTTATTTTTTACCAATTCTGAATCTAGTTCAAACATGGAGCCACCAACATTTACAGAAGTGTCTGTTCATGATCCATCCATTGTAAAGGATGGTGATACTTATTATGTGTTTGGTTCCCACATTGAGTCGGCAAAGTCTACGGACTTAATGAATTGGACAAGGTTTACGAATGGTTATGAAACACCGAATAATACATTATATGGTGATCTATCCCAGAATTTAGCGGAATCATTTAAATGGGCAGGAGAAAATGATTCCGATAGTACAGGTGGTTATGCCGTCTGGGCACCAGACGTCTTTTATAACGAGGACTATCTAAATGAGGATGGGTCTAAGGGTGCTTATATGATCTACTATAGTGTTTCTTCCACCTATATTCGGTCTGCAATTGGCTATGCTGTTTCCCAGAATATCGAGGGTCCCTATACTTACGTAGATACAATTGTATATTCCGGTTTTACTGAGGATGAAGGGTATGATGAGAACAGTAATGTGAATAAAAAGTGGAGTAATACCAATATTCAATCACTAATAGAGAATGGAACGCTAGAGGAACCTAATGAAAACTGGTTCAGAACAGGTGGTTCATACAATAATAGAGAATACCCAAATGCTATTGATGCCAACTTATTTTATGATGAGGAAGATAAGCTTTGGATGACATATGGTTCGTGGTCTGGCGGTATTTTTATTTACGAAATAGACCCTCAAACAGGCCAGCCTATATACCCGAAGCAAGATGGTACAACAGAAGATGGAAGAATGATAGACCGCTATTTTGGAACAAAAATATCGGGTGGGTATGAACAGTCTGGTGAAGGTCCATATGTCGTTTACGATAAGGAAACAAAATACTACTACTTATACAAAACCTATGGCTACTTAGATGCAGCAGGTGCATATAATATGAGGCAGTTTAGGTCAACCAATCCGGATGGTCCTTATGTGGATGCGGCAGGAAACGGTGCGGTATTAGAAGTAGGACAAGAAAATGCAGAAGTTGGAAATAAACTGATTGGTAATTACATGTTTAACCTTGAAGATAACCTAGGAGCAGAAATGACATATGGCTACGTTTCTCCAGGTCATAATTCTGTATTATATGATCAGGAAACTAAAAAGCAGTTTTTAGTGTTCCATACAAGATTCCCGGAAACTGGTGAAATGCATGAGGTTCGGGTTCATCAAATGTTTATGAACAAGAACGATTGGCCGGTAGTAGCCCCATATCGCTATTCAGGTGAATCTGTTAATACTGAAATAAAGAAAAAGGAAGTTGTAGGGGAATACAAACTTATCAACCACGGTCATTATAATTTTAATGATATAGTGGCGCCAGAATTAATTGAATTAAATAAAGATGGTTCAATTTCTGGTAGTGTCGAAGGCTCATGGAGTATAGATAATCAATATGCTTCTCTGACAATTGACGATATAACTTATGATGGAGTATTCATAGCGCAATGGGATCCATTATCAGAAACGTATGTTATGACGTTTACGGCTTTATCTAATGAAGGTATATCCATATGGGGTAGTATGACGCCAGATGTAGAATGATAGTCATTTGAAAATTCTAAACAAATGTGAAAAGCCCAAATATGCTAAGCAAATCTTAGTGATTTGGGTTTTTTTACATTATGAAACACTCTTCCTAAAAATCCTCTTTGTTTGACAATGATAGAAAATTATAATAATATTTATCTCGAATTGAAGATATTAAGTTTAAGTTGAATTGTTTTGGGAAAGTATAATTATAAAATAGATTAATAATGGGTATTTTTATAAATTAGCTTAGTAGGGATAAGGATAAAAGGACTGATGACAATGGTGTCGATTGATCCATCGAATAATTCGGAAAGAGCAAATTATAAATTGTTAACAGGGAGTATTATACCTAGACCAATTGCCTTTGTAACTTCTCAATCGAAAAAAGACGTTTTAAATGCAGCACCATTTAGTTACTTTAATATTGTTTCGGCTGATCCACCAATGATTTCATTATCCATACAACGTAGTAAAGGTAGACCGAAAGATACGGCAGTGAACATTTTGAAGACAAAAGAATTTGTTGTCCACATTGTAGATCAATGGAATGTCGAAAAGGTTAATCAAACAGCAGCAAGTCTTTCGCCAGAAGAGAGTGAAGTGGAGTTGACAAAATTAACACCAGTTAATAGCAAAAAGATTACTGTGCCTGGGATAATGGAAGCCAAGGTACGAATGGAATGTGTCTTGGAGCATGCCATAGAACTAGGTGATAATGAAAATCCAGGCTGTGACTTTTTAGTTGGTAGAGTCGTACAATTTCATATTGATGATCAAATATATGATAATGGGCGAATAAATGCTAATGGATTAGCTGCAGTAAGTAGATTAGCGGGAAATGACTACGCAAAGATAGGCGAAGTTTTTACTTTAGAAAGACCCAAATAATACAGTTTCATGGATAACCTTAGTTAGGTATATAAAAATAATAAGAAGAAGGAGAATGAATAATGTCTAATGTTAAATTAGCAGTAATTTACTACAGTATGTCAGGAACTAATTATGAATTAGCAAAGTGGGCTGAGGAAGGCGCAAAAGAGGCGGGAGCTGAGGTTAGAGTTTTAAAAGTACCAGAACTAGCACCACAATCGACTATTGATTCTATTGATGCGTGGAAAGCACATGTAGAAGCAACTAAAGACGTTCCAGAGGTAACATCTGATGATATAGAGTGGGCTGATGCACTTATCTTTAGTACGCCAACTAGATTTGGTAATATGGCTGCTCAAATGAAGCAATTCCTTGATACGCAAGGAGGGCTTTGGGGATCTGGAAAAACAGTTAATAAGGTAGTTAGTGCCATGTCATCTGCTCAAAACCCACATGGTGGTCAGGAAGCTACTATCCTTTCCTTGTACACTTCTATGATGCACTGGGGAGCTATTATAGCTGCACCAGGATATACAGATCCAGTCTTATTTGCTGCTGGAGGAAATCCGTACGGAACTAGTGTAACAGTTGGACAAGATGGAAAAATGGTTGAAGATGTAGAAGCTGCAGTTAAACATCAAGCGAAGCGTACCATCGAGATTGCCAATAAAATAAAAAGTAATTAACAAAAAAGGATCTGATCATTTGATCGGATCCTTATTATTTACTTTAGTTAAGTCTATGATTCGTTGGTTTTTACTGCCTCGAAATTGTAAGGACAAATCTCTTTCAGCTAAAATAAATGGACTATCAACTAAAACATCACATTCTTTTAGTAGTTCTAGTTTAAAAGGGTCATTTGAATTAACTAGTTGTTCGTATGTATAACCACTATAAATCCATATATTTTTATTAAGCTGTTTGATTTTATTTGCAAGCTGAGAAACTTCTTTTGCTTGCATGAATGGCTCTCCGCCAGACAGTGTAACATTGCAGAGCTCATTACTCCTTACTTCCTGTAAAACGTTATCTACTGTTACTTCTGTACCATTTCTTATGTTCCAACTTGCAGGGTTATGGCATCCTTTGCAAAAGTGAGGGCAACCAGCCAGAAAGATGACTGTTCTTAGGCCAGGTCCATCCACCACTGAATCGTGGATGATATTCATGATCTTCATTGGTGTTTCACACGTTCTTGTTCTTCTTCTTTTTTAGCAGAATTCCACTTACTCATATCCCCAACAAGGTATCCAGTTATTCTTCTAATTCGTTCTATCTTCTCTTCGGCCTGGTTATAACAACTAGGGCATGCATTATCAATAATCCCTGTATAACCACAGCATGTACAACGATCGACTGGGTGGTTAATAGACCCATATCCAAAATCATGCCTTGCCATTGCTTTTACCAACACATCAAGTGCTTCAATATTTTTAGAAACATCACCATCACACTCTATATAGGAGATATGTCCACCGTTACAAAACGTATGGAAGGCCCCCTCTTTCCTTATCTTGTCGATTGCTTTGGTTTTATAATAAACAGGAATATGAAAGGAGTTTGTATAGAACCCTCTATTTGTTACCCCTTTTATACTTCCAAATGTCTTCTGATCTTCTCTTGTAAATTTACCTGATAAACCTTCTGCAGGTGTAGCAATTAGGGAGAAGTTTAAGTTATATTTAGCTGTTGCTTCATCCATTCGAATTCGCATATGCTCCACAATTTTAATCCCCAATTGATACGCTGTTTCAGACTCGCCGTGATGTTGACCTGTTAAGGCAACGAGAGCCTCTGCTAACCCAATGAACCCAACACTTAATGTTCCGTGTTTAAGAACTTCTTGTAAGGAATGATCTGGTTTTAGTTTTTCACTATCTTTCCAAACATGTTGACTATATAAGAAAGAGAAATTTTTTGCTAATTTATTTGCTTGAAAGTGATAACGTTCCAGTAACTGTTTTATGGAAATATCGATATAGTTATCCAGCTTTGATAGGAAAGATTGGTAATCGTTTGTTGTAAGGGCGATTTTTACTAGATTAATGGAAGTGAAAGAAAGATTTCCTCTGCTTATACTATTTTCATCACCATGTATATTTCCCATTACTCTAGTTCTGCAACCCATATAGGCAACTTCTGATTCAGGCGTCCCGGTATAGTAAGGGCTGTTAAAGCTTGCATCAATAAAGCTAAAGTTTGGAAAGAGACGTTTTGCTGTAGTTTCTAATGCAAGTATGTATAAATCATAATTTGGTTCATCAATATTATAATTCATTCCTTGTTTAATTTTAAAAACTTGGATAGGAAATATCGGTGTTTCCCCATTACCCAAACCAGCCTTTGTAGCTAAGAGAATATTTTTGATCAGAAGTCTACCTTCTTTTGATGTATCAGTCCCATAATTAATGGAGACAAAAGGTACTTGGGCTCCACCTCGACTATGCATGCTATTACAGTTATGAATGAACGCTTCACAAGCCTGAAACGTGTCATTGTCCGTTTCCTTCCATGCTTGTTGTTCGATTCTATCCTTTGTCCAATCGGTCCCATAGGTTTCTAAACGTTTAATATGTTTAAGATATGTTTTATGAATATAAGGAGCCAGGTCATAGTCAAACATTGGATAACTTTGACCACCATGCTGCATGTTTTGGTTTGATTGAAAAACAATCGAGGCTAAAGCCATTGCACTTCCAATATCACTAGGTTCTCTCATATACCCATGTCCAGTATTAAACCCACCCTTTAAAAGTTTTCCTAAAGGAATTTGACAACATGTTGTAGTACCTGTTGGCATAAAGTCTAGGTCATGAGGGTGGATATAGTTCTCCTCCATGGCTTGTTTAGTAGCCTCGCTCATCATAGTGTGCTTTGCGTAATATTTGGCTGATTCAGATGCAAATTTAGACATTTGTCCCATAGGAGATTGCCCATCCATGTTAGCATTTTCCTGCATTAAGTCCTGATTACTAGAGGAGACAATCTCCGTTAGGGTATTTAAAAAATTACTCTCTAGCCGTTTTGCTGTAACCGTTGTGCTTGGCATTATATTCACTCCTATAAACTATATATTGATTTATCTGGCAATTAAAAACTCTATATGTTGTGCTAGGAGTTAGTTTAACATAGGCGTGTTTACAATAACTGTGATAAAGTTCACTTTTCTAAAAATAAAAAGTGCATTGTTATAAGAATATCGACATACCTGGTGCATCGCTATCCCGCTCGGAAAAACCGTGTATTTTGTAAAAATTTTGTTTTCCTTTCGCGCTAAAAAGTTGTACCCACTTAATATTTTCAGCTTCACATTTCTTAAGTAGTAATTCAATGATTTGTGAACCAATCCCCAGCCGTTGATAGGTAGGGTGAACCATTACATCACAGATAAAAGTTTGATAGATTCCATCCGAAACAATTCTTCCATATCCGATTAGTGAAGATTCATGGTAGATAGAGATACAGTACCAGCTATTACATATAGCGGTATAAAGTTGGTTATAGGTAAACAAACCTTTTCCGTTCCACCCAGTCGTTTTGTGTAAATGAATATAATCTATCATACTAGGCGCTACTTCTTTAATCTCAGTTTCCATTCCTTACATCCCCTTCTCTACAGGTGATTAATCAGTGAATTATTATAACTTTTATTGTATAAATATTCAACAAAAGACATTAAGAAAGGAAATGTTGTTATGATTTACAAAACATAACAACATTTCCCAGGTTCTAAACGATATATTTATTGAACTTTTGTTAACAACTTATCTGAGGAAAATAGTTGATTTTTGTTTTCATGCAAATAGGCGAGGAAGGTGTCAGCGACGAGAGGATCAAATTGTTTTCCTTTATTTTTATCAAATTCCTCTAATACAACTTCTATATCTTTTGCGTTTCGGTACACCCTTTTGGAAGTCATCGCATCAAACGCATCTGCAACAGCTATTATTTTTGCTACTAGTGGTATTTCTTCTCCCTTTAGTCCATGAGGATATCCCATTCCATCGTATCGCTCGTGGTGATACAAAACCATATCTAGTATGCCTCTTTCTTTAAAGGCAGCTATATGTTTTAATGTTTCGTAACCAATTTTTGGATGCTGCTTAATTATCTCAAACTCTTCTTTGTTTAGCTTGGATGGTTTATTTAGTATTATATCAGGAATGACTATTTTTCCGATGTCATGTAATAATCCACCCAAATAAATATTCTCTTGTACCTGCTTGCTTAACTTTAACCTTTTAGCAATTATGGTAGAGAAATTTGCTACGTTTTCTGAGTGGGTAGCTGTATAAGGATCTCTTGAATCTAATAGTTTAGCAAGTGTTGTTGATAATTGTATGTTTGCTTGGTGTTGTGTAACGTACTTTGAAATTAGTGTAGAGGTGATCAAAGCAATAACGAAATAAGTTACCCAAAGATAAATAAATGAATCAATACCATTGAGATTATCTGGGATAACTAAGTATCTTGTAAGTGTGACTAAAGAGCTCAAATAAAGGAGGATCCATTTACTTCTATAGATAGAACCTAATAAAATCATTACTAGTGAGTAAATGATGACCAAGTTTCGATCGGAATGAATGAAGCCTTCCAACCAGATGACAAGCGCAGCTATGGTGAAGAATATATATCTATATTTAATTACTAGTTTGAGTGAAGGATTTAAATCAGCCTGATTATGATAGATTTGCATGTTAGTCTCCTTAAATGTATATTTTTGATTTTAACATAGATATCTTATATGTAAAAATTTGATGTAAAAGGTATTATTTTGTAAATTAAAGGTATAGAAAATGAAATACTCTACTGTGCTGCTTGTTTAGTCTAGTTGAGTACTATCTAAAACAGTGATTCCATTTATAAGGGAATCACTGTTTTCTCAGGCATTTATTTTTTCTTTCCTTTTACTAGGTATTCTCGATCAATTGCTTGAGGTGGTCTTTCAAACCAACCATTTTTTATTAATATATTTGCTGCATCTTCTGCATAAAGTCCGATGTCTTTTAGTTGTTTTAAATATTTTAGTACGAGATCACGTCTTAGACTTAGGGCAAGTGAACCACCAATATTCCCCAAAGATATAGCATTTAAGGCAGAGGTTTGGAATAGCATTAGCTTGTCTGAGAACGGGGACACTGTAGAATTATTCACGTCGGTGTCCCATGTCATAGGAGAAGGAAGGGAACTCTCCTCTAGCAAAGTGCGGTATTGCTTCATTATTTCCCGAGCTAATTCGACCCCTCTTGAGAAGAATCGTCTTAGTTCTTCGGATTCAGCTACCTGTGCGAAGCCGGTTAACAGTGCTTTACCATAGGCGTTGTTTGTAAAATTCATGAAGATATGAGTTATTTCTTCAGCTGTTAATGTTCGTCTCTCACCAAACCAACCTCTCATAAAGCTTTGTTTTTCAACAAAATCAATAGTATCTGGGATATTAATGTATGGAGGTCGAACAAAAAGACCTTTGGATAACATTATCTCCTTTGCAGTGTCTTCGATCTTAATTGACTCGTTAATAGCATGTGAGAAGAATTCCCTAACATCTTTTCTAGCTGCAGTGGAAAATGCCATACCATATGCAGCTATACCTGATTTCCCCATATTCCGTAAAAAATATAGCATATATGTATCTGAATATAATCGAGGAGCATTTAAGTCAACATCACTATCTGAAAATCCGATTGGGATAGGATAATCAGCCTGTTTAAAAATGTCAGTTACCTGATTAATGTGAGATTTAGATATGGTTATAGCTTTTTCAATTAATGGTTTTATTTCAGAGTCCTCTACAACAGCATTAAAATATTTTAGTACAGGAAGAGCACTACTGTCCGTCATGTAGTTGCTCCAAAGGCTACCTATTTCTGCAGAAGTGAGTTGAATGTTATGTTCTTTCATATGTACATCCTCCATATAATCGTTTGACGATAGTCTTTGTTTCTTTTTAAAAAATATTAGTAATTGGGAGCGATTTTCCAGTTTTGTTATTTCGTATTTTATATAGAATCACCAGTAAGTAATTTTCTTATATTTACTTATTTGATGGGTGCGATCACTCGCTTCGGCAGAATACTCCGCTTTCCGTGGGCACGGCCTCAAGCCTTTCCGTGACGCAAAGACCGCTCTTCCGGGATCTTCGGACTCGTGCTGTTCCCACAGGAGTCTACGTATTCTGCCTACGCTAGATTTGTGTTATCTAGTCAGGATTGCTTAATACATGAAATGAATTAATTAAAACAGATCTCTCTTTTTAGCAATGTTATGCTAGTGGAGGAAATATACGGAGACTCCTCGAAAATACAACCCGATTTTCTTCGTGCGATGTTACGCTTCGGTAGCATTCCTTGTCCTGCGGGAACAGCGAAGACGGTGAGACCCCACAGGGAGCGAGGGGGCTACTTGAGTAACCATCTTGCTCCCTTGCACCGAGGAAGCCTGCT
>NZ_JACLZI010000041.1 GCF_014280935.1 Aquibacillus kalidii | reverse complement strand
GTTAAAAGGCAGCTAACATCGCGAAATTAGAAATACCATAAGATTTCGCTTTGTTAAAAGGCAGCTAACATCGCGAAATTAGAAATACCATAAGAATTCGCTTCGTTATATTTCCTATCCAACTTCTTACTGGTGATTCTATAGAAAAAACGCCCCTGGTTTCGGGGGCGATTTATTGTGTTACTTTTAATTTTGTTAACTCATTTAGAGGTAGTCTTGCATAAAAGTAATCATTATTTTCATGGATAAAATGGTGATAGGACTCACGAAGTAAGCTCTCATCTTGAGTTGCTTTCCCTAGATAATATTTCTGGAATGGAGATAATGTCTCAAAAGAGCTCAGGATGGAAATACACGTTTCTTTATCCCCTCGCGCTAAAGCAAGGTGGGCCTGTTCTGCCTTGTCACTAGAGGATACTCCTTCTGTTCGCCCAAAGTAAGCGGATAGGAAGGGAATTGTAAAATTTGTGAGACCTTTAACAGCTGGCAAAAAAGCTTGCTGAGTGGCAATTTCTAAAGCCACCTTAGCATGATACATCGCTTGTTCATAACTATCAAACAAAAATCCTAGCGCCATTAAATTATGAATATCAATCTTCTTGCGCCAGTTATGAGTTGTATTTAAGATTCGGTATCCAAATTTTCTAGCTAAGATCATTTCACTTCTTTTCCAATGATAGATAACAAAAGCTTCATCAAGTCGAACAGCTAACAATTCCTTCAACATCAAGTTGTCTATCTTCTGGATTGCAGAAAGAACCTGGTCTGAGTATTTGCCGATTTTGTTATATTGCTTTAAGTCAAAGTAACAGAAAATACGTAAAAGATCCCGTAAGCACTGAATTTCTACCTCGTCAGCCTCAATGGTATTAATTTCATCAAGGTAATAGTAAGACGCTTCATATTTATTGTTCCCTCTTACCTTCAATCTACGGTTACGCATAATTTGATAAACCTTAGCCCATTTTTGATTTAATTTATTTTGGGAGGAACGGTTGATATCAATCAATTGCTTCAATTCTGCTAAAAAACCATTTGAATAAAGAAATTCTAAGCCAATGCGTAAGTTCTCATCCGAATTGGATTGTAAACAAAGATCACGAACAATATGAAGTGCGGATTCAGCATTCTCCGTTAACTTCACCATCTGGAATACGTGAAATAGTGATAATTCCTCATTGTTAACGATGAAATCCTCCCATGTATTCACTTGATTTACACTCATCTCTATCACAATCCATTCGTTAGATTATCTACTATATCCGAAAAAAATATAATCTAAATTTTAACACATACCTTTCATTAAAACATACTAAATACCTAAGTTTCATAAATTTGCCACACTAAAAGTAATTTAAATTTGCTAAACCCATCCTAAAAGCATTTCTCGAACAAATTTACTGGCCGCTATGACCGTCTGTTCAGTAGGGTCATAAATCGGAGCAACCTCAACTAAATCAGATCCAATAACGTCAACATCAGAATGTGCAATTAGCTGAATTGCCTCTAAAAGTTCTTTTGAGGAAATACCTCCAGCTTCAGCTGTTCCAGTTCCTGGTGCGAATGCAGGATCAAGCACATCAATATCAATAGTGACATACACTTTTCGACCAGCAAGTTGTTTTAATACATCACGTAGAGGTTCGACCACTTCATACCTTGCCATAAACATGCCACTATCTTTAACGTATTGAAATTCTTCCCTCATTCCTGAACGAATACCAAAAGAAAACACATTGTCCGGTCCGATAAGCCCACAGACTTTTCTTATTGGAGTAGAATGAGATAGTGTTTCCCCTTCATATTCCTCACGCAAGTCAGCATGTGCATCGATATGAATCATTGCCATATCTGGATATTTCTCATACATAGCTTGTATAACTGGCCAAGTAACTAGGTGCTCCCCTCCTAAGCCAAGTGGAAATTTCCCATGATCTAAGATTTTACGAACATAGTCTTGTATGTAATCAAGACTTCTTTGTGGGTTCCCAAACGGCAATGGTATATCCCCTGCATCAAAGTATCCGACTTCCTCCAAATGCTTGTCCATATAGGGGCTATATTCTTCTAAACCTAATGATGCTTCTCTTATACGATTTGGACCGAAACGAGACCCTGGTCTAAAACTAACCGTCCAATCCATTGGCATCCCATAAATAACTGCCTTTGCTTCGTCTATGTTTTGATTCGACATGATAAACACTTTTCCAGAATAAGCTTCATCGAAACGCATCGTGTCATCCTTTCTTATAGAGTCAGATCATTTACAAACTTAGGAAGTACAAATGCCGCATGATGTAATTCTTTTGTATAATATTTTGTATCTACATCAAAAAACCGCTCTTCTTTTACCTTTAACGGATCATGAATTTTGCTTCCGATTGTAAAAGTCCATAAGCCACTTGGATAAGTCGGGATATTAGCTGTGTATAATCTCGTCACAGGGAAGATCTCTTTTACATCTGCTACTACTTGACGGATTAAATCCGCTTTGAACCAAGGGTTATCTGTTTGTGCAACAAAGATACCATCATCTTTCAATGCTTTGGAGATTCCTGCATAAAAACCTTTTGAAAATAAATTAACTGCAGGTCCGACTGGTTCTGTTGAATCGACCATAATAACGTCATATTCATTTTCACTTTTAGCAATATGCATAAAGCCATCGTCCACTTTTACTTCTACTCGTGGATTGTCTAAATCTCCAGCAATTTCTGGTAAGTATTGTTTTGAATACTCAATAACCTTTCCGTCTATCTCAACTAACGTCGCTTTTTCTACAGAATTATGTTTTAAAACTTCACGAATTACTCCACCATCACCGCCACCAACGACTAAAACGTGCTTAGGATTTGGGTGGGTAAATAGTGGAACATGCGCAACCATTTCATGATAGACAAATTCATCTTTTTTTGTTGTCATGACCATCCCATCCAGAACAAGCATATTGCCCCATTCTTCGGTTTCAATCATATCCAGTTGCTGAAATTCCGTTTTTTCCGTATGATGAGTACGTTTTACCTTGGCCGTTATGCCAAAATTATTTGTTTGTTTTTCTGTAAACCACAAATCCATAGTCATAACTCCTTTGCATTTAGTTCCTGTACTTAATAGGCTTTGTTTTTTATCTTTTTTTATCCCATCTTTAACTAGACAATAACCAACATTCCCTATGTACTTCAAATACTATTTTCCCATGTGACTAAATTCAAACCTGTTTTTAACTAGAGGGTTAATAAAGCATTCCTAAGTAGTTTATCTCCTACCTAATTTATCGTTTCATGTTTAATTCCTTTTAGATATTCCCATAATGATTACTAAGTAAAGATAAGTGTCACAATAATTGCTTTACTATCTATCTTACAACAATTAAATTAATACAAAATTTCTAGGAGAATTCATATGTTTCAGTGGCTAAAAGAACTGCTACGGAAAATCAAGAAACGACCAGTTCGCTGGTTTTTAATCGCTACAGTTGCAATGGTCTGTTTTATAATTGGACTAGTTGGAGCTATTTTTGGCTATGCATACACGCTAGGGCCCCCGCCACTTACAAACCAACAGAATACAGTCTACTATAGTGCGTCCGGTGATGTTATTGGAGAAGAGCACGGCTTAGAGAGTAGATATTGGGTTGAACTTGAAGATATTGATCCAAAACTCGTCCAAGCAACAGTAATGACAGAGGATCAACGTTTTTACGATCATAATGGATTTGATTATAAACGCATAGTTGGTGCTGCAATAAAGGACATTAAAGCTATGGCGATGGTCGAAGGGGCCAGTACCATTACTCAACAGTACGCACGGAACCTATACCTTTCCCATGATAAGACATGGAAGAGAAAGTTAAAGGAAGCATTGTACACGATTCGTTTAGAAATGTTTTATGATAAAGATAAGATTTTAGAAGGATACTTAAATACTATTTACTATGGGCACGGTGCATATGGAGCGGAGGCAGCAAGTCGATATTTTTTCGATTCTTCCTCTAGCAATTTAAGTTGGGCAAATGCGGCATTAATTGCAGGTATCCCTAAAGGACCGTCCTATTATTCTCCTTTTCACAACTTTGAAAATGCGAAAAAGAGACAAGAACAAATACTTACTAATTTAGCTAATAAAGGCGTTATCACAGAAGAAGAAAAAACTGCAGCCATTAATCAAAAATTAGCATTAACTGAACCAAAGGATAGGACTGTCAAGACCGTTGCGCCTTATTTCCAAGATGTTGTGTTTAATGAATTGCAGCAAATTTTGGATGAGGATATGGAATCGATCCGGTCTGGTGGCTACCAAGTGTACACAACACTAAATGTGGAGGATCAGAAACAATTTGAAAAAACAGTAAAGGAAACGATTGATCCTTCGTCAGAAATACAAGTTGGTGCTATCGCAATGGATCCGAAAACTGGTGCAATTACCTCGTTAATCGGTGGTAAGAATTATAAGACAAGCCAATTCAATCGTGCCGTACAAGCTAAACGTATGCCTGGCTCTACGTTCAAACCATTTTTATATTACGCTGCACTAGAAAATGGTTACACAGCCACTACACCATTAATGAGTAAGCCTACTAACTTCCAACTTGCTGATGGCAAAGTTTATCAGCCAAGCAACTATAATGGTTATTATGCAGATAAACCAATCACATTAGCTCAAGCACTCGCTTTATCTGATAATATCTACGCTGTGAAAACTAACTTATATTTAGATCCAAAAACACTAGTTAATACAGCCCATAGATTCGGAATTGATAGCGAGCTCCCTGCCGTTCCTTCCTTAGCATTAGGGACAGCATCAGTCAGTGTGGAGGAAATGGTTTCAGGGTATAGTATGATCGCTAATGGAGGTAGTTCCGTTGAAGCACATACGATAAAGAAAATCACTGATTTAAAGGGAAACATTATTTATGAACGAGAAAAAGAAAAAGGTAAAAAGGTGTTAGATACGAAATCAACCTTCATTCTTTCTAACCTTATGACAGGTATGTTCGATGAATCTCTTAATGGATACATGCGTGTTACGGGGGCATCGATTGCTGATGATCTAAGTAGGACGTATGCAGGTAAATCAGGGACTACACAATCAGACAATTGGATGATTGGCTTCAGCCCAGATTTAGTTACCGGAGTATGGACAGGTTATGACAATAACCAAGATATAGAGCTTGTTCAAGAACATCATTATGCGAAGGATATTTGGGCAGCGTTCATGGAAGCAGCACATCGAGACCATCCACCAAGCTTTTTCAATGCACCTGATGGAGTCGTTGGAGCTTATGTTGATCCTGTCTCTGGTGAATTAGCCACTCCATATTGTGAGCAACATCGGTTAATGTACTTTGAAGAGGGGGAGGAACCAACTAGCTACTGTTCCCTGCATAAGCCGAAAGATGCGAAGAAAGAAGATGAAAAACAGGAACCTGAAAAGAATGATAAAGACTCCAAGAATGGACTGTTTGATTGGATTCCGTTTGGCGGAGATTGATTTTATAAACAGGAAAAAGGCCGGAGCATTGTATGTCCGGCCTTTTTCCTGTCCTAGTAACTAAAGTTACCATGTCCATATATTTTACAAATTCCTTACGAAAATCACAAGTCATTTACTTATATATTTTAAAATTTATTCAGGCAATGCTTGTTTTAATTCATCCGATGAATTTCCCCACATATCTGGATCAAAATTGCGAAGAAAATCTCCTAGTAGCTTCTTGGATTTTTCATCCATATGCTCTACCATGACTTTGCCTTTCATTGATTTATCCATGTGATTAACGTGTTCCGGCATTGATTTATAGGCACGTTTAATGGAACGGTCCACTCTGATTTCAGAACCTGCCACACCATGGAAATAAGGCCCATTTTCCCCACGCTCCACTGTAACCCAAACGATCCAGTATAGCTTACCATTAGGTACCTCATCTTTATTTGGAAGAAACTTCACACGTCTTTCCACTTCACTTCGAGCATGCATAGCAGCCATATCTACAAATGCCCTTTCTTCATTTGGATCAATAATAACCGGAGATATGTTTTCTAAACTGATTGAACCAATTCCATATCCTCCGTGTCCATCTGTAGAATCGTCCTTCATTATTGTAAAGGGATTACTCTTCTTTTTATTTGATGACTCATTCGTACTCATTAAAATACCTCCTTGTAATCCGTTATATTTCTCTTATTTATAGTATTCCTCTAAACATGGAACATTAGAAGTTCTTTTGTAATAATCTACCTGTATTGTAGCACAGAAGAAAAATCACTTTCATCTTTAAAGATTCAGAACAATTATAAAGGATTTTTTCTAATCGTACCGAAATAATAAAGATATAGAAAGGCTCTTTTCCATGACTTGTGCTTTTAAAATGACGTAGTTGAGATAAAATACGTAATAACTTCTATAAAACCTTTGGAAACTGCTTGAACTCGTTCCGGCAGAATACTTCGCTTTCCGTGGGCACGGCCTCAGCTTCCTCAGAGCAAAGAACGCTCTTCCGGGATCTTCGGACTCGTGCTGTTCCCACAGGAGTCTCCGCATTCTGCCTACACTTGACAGACTTCCAATGAATGAAATAAAAAGATCTTCGAGTACTTTTAGTAAAAACTAATTAAGTTAGGTATATACACTATTTAATTTTGTTGATTGTAGCGGAGGGCAGTTGACTCCTGTGGGAAAAGCAACAGCTGAAGACCCCACAGGGAGC
>NZ_JACLZI010000040.1 GCF_014280935.1 Aquibacillus kalidii | reverse complement strand
GGCTGAGGCGTTGCCCACGGAAAGCAACTGCCCGGAGCGGAAATCAACGTTGCACTCATCCTTTCCAGCTAAATATTTACACTATGTCGCATTTTCTCTCAAATATGTAAAAACGAATACAATTAATCGTTCTAGAATGTATTCCATTTCTATAATCACCTAGTCTATTACCTCGTATTTATCACTGATTGTGTTCATATTACCTAGCTTTACTTACATATCTATAAAGTAGATTAACATTACTCTACTATGGTTCTACTAAAAATACTATTTCTTCTGTCATATCCAGGACATGCCTTTCATACATATACATTAAGAAACATAAACAATCGAATAGGGAGAAATGAGGAATCACTAATGAAAGAGATTATACGATTGTTTCCACAGCAAATTAAGGAAGTAATAATCCGCAAGATAGGGGATAACTGGACAAGCCTACAGGAGATCAGAGTACGAATTAAGAGGCCAATTGAATTGATCTACGATTATAAAGTTGAGTGGCTAAATGATTGTTGTCCTGCGGAAGATGACGGCATATTCCTCCTAAATCAATTAAGCGAATTTTCGTTATATCGTTTAGAGGATGAATTGCGTGAGGGATTCATCACGATTGAAGGTGGTCACCGGGTAGGTTTGGCAGGAAAGGTTAATACAGCTGATGGATCAGTCAAAGCAATTAAAAACATTACTTCCTTTAACATTCGAATTGCTAAAGAAAAAGTTGGGGTAGCCAATTCTTACATCCCTTATTTATACGACAAGCAGTATATTAGTACGCTGATTATCGGTCCTCCACAAACAGGCAAGACAACCTTGCTTAGAGATATAGCACGATTAATATCTACAGGGTGGTCTGAAGTTCGACCTAGAAAAGTAGGCATAATAGATGAACGTTCTGAGATAGGAGGTAGCTTAAATGGCATACCTCAACATCAGTTAGGATTACGTGCAGATATTATGGATGCTTGTCCGAAGGCGGAAGGGCTTATGATGATGATAAGATCGATGTCGCCAGATGTACTTATTGTAGATGAAATTGGAAGTGAAGAGGATGTAAAGGCGTTATTAGAAGCAATTCATGCCGGGGTGAAAGTAGTTAGTTCTGTGCATGGTGAATCACTAGAGGATATCAAGCAGCGGCCCTCTTTGCAACCTCTGTTAGAACAAAATGCATTTAAAAGATTTATAAATCTAACTAGAGACACCAAGAAACCAGGAATGGTTAATAGGATATTAACACATGAGGGACACGATATTCTAAAGAAACCGAGGTGCGCACATGATGAAATGGATCGGGGCACTTCTGCTACTAAGCGCTACCACTTGGGTGGGGTTTGAGTTAGCCAGAAAGTTAAATGATCGACCAAAGCAGATAAGGCAATTGAAGAGCGCCTTACAAATATTAGAGGCTGAAATCTTGTACAGCCAGGCACCAATCATAGAGGCGTGTTATAACGTTTCCAAACAGCTTCCACATCCAGTTTCTTGGTTCTTTAAAGTAGTGAGTGAGGATTTAAAGGTCAAAACGGATAGTCTTTACGAAATTTGGAAAAAGAATATCGATGCATTTTGGCCACTAGTTGCCCTAGGTGAAAATGAAAAAGAAATTTTGAGGCAATTTGGTAGGACATTAGGTCAGCACGATTTTGTCCAGCAGCAAAAACATATCCAACTCGCTTTGACACACTTAGAAAGAGAGCTAGAAGAAGCACAAGATTACCAATATCGGTACAGCAAAATGGTCAAAAGTCTAGGTTTTTTAACAGGACTATTAGTTGTAATACTCTTGATTTAGAGGAGGAATAAGGCGAATGCTAGGCGATGCATCTATATTGTTTCAAATTGCAGGCATAGGAATAGTCGTAGCGATGATTCATACCATTTTAAAACAGATGGGCAAAGAGGAATACGCTCAATTTGCTAGTCTCGTTGGATTTATTATTGTTCTAATCTTTGTGATTGATGGTATATCTGACCTGTTCCAGCAAATAAAATCCGTATTTTTGTTCAGGGGTTAACGAGATGGATATGCTCCAAATAGTTAGTCTAGGGATAGTTGCTAGTTTATTGGTAGTCGTTGTGAAAGAACAAAAGCCATCCTTCGCCTTTTTCCTCATTCTATTAACGGGGATAACAATTTTTGTAATTGTAATTGAATATATTACCGAAATAATTGGTTTAATCGAATATTTAGGTGTTAAAGCAAATGTGAATGGAATGTACATTGAGACAATTCTACAAATAATAGGGATTGCCTATATTGCAGAATTTGGTGCACATATGGTTAGGGATGCAGGATTATCTTCAGTCGCTGCTAAAATAGAATTAGCTGGTAAAGTATTAATTCTTGTACTAGCAGTTCCAATTTTAAAAGCTGTGATTGAAACCATTATAGGTTTTATCCCTGCCTAGTTTGGAAGGGAGCATGATTTAGTGAATGAACCAACTAACAAAGTTGACCATTGTCGGACTAGTTATCATCGTTTTCTGTTCAATATTTCCAACACAGATCACTGCAGCTCCTGAACAAGTAGAAACACAACCTGTTGGTTTAAATATGGACGACATATCATTTTCGGAAGTCAAGGGATACTGGGATAAAGTTGTTAATGAATATGGTGGATATTTACCTGAGGTAAGAAAAACATCCTTCTTTGAATTTATTAAAAATCAAGAAAATGTATCACTTAAGGAATGGTTTCAAGGGATTCTTAAATTCTTATTTCATGAATTAATCGCAAATGGCAAGCTTCTAGGTACCTTGATTATGCTGACTTTATTTTGCATGATCTTGCAAACATTACAGACAGCTTTTGAAAATAAAGCGGTAAGTAAAGTGGCCTATGCGATCGTTTACCTTGTGTTGATCGTATTAGCGTTAAATAGCTTTCAATTGGCTGCATCATATGTCAATGAAACGATAAACACGATGAGTAGTTTCATGATTGCGCTATTACCATTAATGCTAGGCTTAATGGCATCCTTTGGAAATTTAATAGCTGTATCATTTTTTCAACCCGTCATTGTATTTCTAATTCACGCTAGTGTGTTACTTATTTCAAAAATTGTCATACCACTTTTCTTTTTGTCCGCATTGCTTAATATCGTCAGTACGTTAAGTGACACTTATAAAGTAACTCAATTGGCTGATTTGTTAAAAAATATAGGTCTAGGGCTACTAGGAGGTTTTCTATCTATTTTCTTAGGTGTAATCTCTGTTCAAGGTGCTGCAAGTGCTGTACAAGATGGTGTGGCAATGAAAACAACAAAGTTTGTTACAGGTAACTTCATTCCAGTAGTTGGAAGGATGTTGACTGATGCAACTGATACGGTTCTTAGTGCATCGCTATTGTTAAAAAATGCAGTTGGGATAGTAGGAGTGGTAATTCTATTAGGCCTTGTGTTGTTTCCTGCAGTAAAGGTATTTGTTATTTCACTTATTTATAAAGTGACAACGGCATTACTACAGCCAATTGGTGATGGGCCGGTTATAAAGTGTATGGATATCATTAGTAAACATATTTTATATATATTTGCAGCATTATTAGTTGTTTCATTTATGTTCTTTTTAGCAATCGTTATTTTAGTTGCAACAAGTAACTTAACGTTAATGCTCAGGTAAGGAGGGATTACCATTGAATGGTTAACGGGGTGGGTAACTCAAATTATTCTTTTTATATTACTGGCGATGATTATTGAATTACTTTTACCTAATTCTTCTATGAAAAAATATATCAACATGGTTGTTGGTCTTCTATTAATTTTAATTTTTTTACAACCGTTATTCCAGCTCTTTAATGTTGATATAGACGATGTTATGAAGGAGGCGATGCCTATTTTAGACACAACTTCTGAAGAAGAAAATATGAAAAATTTAATAGAATTAAAGAAAAGTGAAATACAAGCCTCCCAAGCTGCATATGTTGTAGAAGAGATGGCTGTCCAAATGGAAAAACAAGCAGAAGAGGGGTTGAGGGAGAAATATGGTGTAAATATTCAAGACATTTCTTTACAGTTTAAAGAGAAAGACAATATAGATCTTGAAAATTTAGAGAATATAGAAATTGTATTAAACCAAAATCAAGATCAAAATCAGACAGAAAGTCAAGGGACTGTTGAGGAAGTCGTCATCGACATAGGAGAAGAACAACTTAATGATGAAAACCAATCTACTCAATTAACAAAAGAAGTAAAAAACTATTTGCATGATTCTTGGCAGCTTACTAATCAACAAATAACCATTCTTTGGGAGGGAGGGGTATAGTGGAGAATCCATTAAAGAAATTGATCTCTCAACTGAAACTTAAAACAGAAGATGGTAAGAAACCGACTAAGATGGGCTACATAATAGTAATAGCCCTAATAGGAGTACTAGTTCTTATTGTTGGTAACATGTTTCAAACTAAAGATGGAAGTCAGTCTAATCTAGCTAGTCCAGAGACAGGCAATAGTTCACCTGTACCAAATCAAACAGAAGCAGAAACCTGGGGGCAAGCGGACGACGAAAATAAAAGTGATTTCATCAAAGATATTGAAACAAATTATGAGAAAGACTTAGCTGAATTACTAGAAAAGATATCAGGAGTATCCAATGTAGAAGTTATGGTGAATCTTGATTCTACAAAACAAAAGGTCTTCGAAAAGAATTTGGTTATAGGAGAACAAACTACTGATGAAACTGACCAAAGTGGTGGAGAAAGAGTCGTAGAAGATTATACGAAAGAAGAAACAGTAGTCATTGTAAGACAAGGTGATCAAGAGGTTCCGTTAACTGTAACAACAAAAAAGCCTGAAGTGCGCGGAGTACTTGTCGTTGCATAAGGCGTTGATCATATGGAACTAAAACAATGGGTAGTAGAAGCGGTATCAAGGGTACTTGATGTACCTTCTCATAGAATTTCAGTCATGCCTAAAAATCAAGGGGAGGAATAAAATATGTTAAAAAAGCAAACAGTTTGGTTACTAACAATGTTAAGTCTAATGATCGTGTTGAGTGTGTATTATATGAGTTCGCCAAGTGGGGAAGATTTTGCGCTACTCCAAAATCCTGAAGACCAAGCAGCAACATCTGAAGCAACAGAAGGTGATGCAGCAGTAGAAAATTCAGAAGCAACTACTGAAGAAGCAGAAGCTACTGATGATACAGTGACCTCTTCTATTTCTTCTGATGAGGTATTTGCATCAATCCGTATGAATATTGAAGACCAAAGAAGTGCTGAAAAAGAAAGACTAGAATCTATTGTTGCCTCAAGTTCTGCTTCATCTGACGAAAAAGAAGAGGCGTATGCTGCAATGAATGAATTGGATGCATTATCTACTAGAGAAAAAAATATTGAAGATACTCTTATGGCCAACAATGGCTATGAAGATGTGCTAGTTAGATCTAACGGTGAAGATGTTGTTGTTACAGTAAAAGTAGATGAGTTACCTTCTAGTGAAGTCGTTAGTATTATGCGAACAGTAAAAGATGAATTTGGTGAGGTAGAGGTAGAAGTAGAGTATCAACCTGTAGGTTAGCAACAAAGGTTAGGATGATAAATACTCAGAAACTGGCGCTAAAAGTCTTATACTTTGGTGCCAGTTTTTTATTTATAGTAGTATTTATTATAATCTTGAAGGGGGAGGATTGGTAATCTACTAAATTTTATACTAGGACATCAAACTTATGGGATAACAATTTCATGGTTGTTTTTTTGCATCGAACTAACCGTGTGTTATCATGAATAGAAAATCGAAAAGCTTTTCGGGAAAATTTATATAGTTGCAGTTTTGTTTTCCATTTCGTAAAATGTTAAGAGGAGTTATTAGTACCTGTTATTAAATGTTAAAAACAAAGGGGTGCCTGAAATGTTAAAAATTCAAGAAATTCACGAGCTAATTAAACGAATTGATGAGTCTTCTATTGATGAATTTGAATTCGAGTCAAATGGAACAAAGCTATCCTTAAAAAAGAATAAAGAGGAAGTTATTGCTCAACAGCCTGCTGTAAATACAGTGCAACCAACTACTTCTGTACCAGTTAAAACAGAAGATAGTGCGGACATAGAACAAGTTAGTGACACAAATACATCAACTGAACAACCTAGTACATCAACGAAGAACTATGATTATGAAATTGTATCGCCTATGGTTGGTACTTTTTATAGCTCACCATCACCTGACAAAGATGTATTCGTACAGGTAGGGGACAAAGTAAAAGCAGATACAGTTGTATGTATCGTGGAAGCAATGAAGTTATTTAATGAAATAGAAGCGGAAACAAACGGAGAAATTGTAGAGGTTTTGGTTGAAAATGGAGAACTAGTTGAATACGGCCAGCCACTATTTGGAGTAAAGACAGTATAAGGGGATGACAGTGTGATTAAAAAGCTCTTAATTGCTAATCGTGGAGAGATCGCAGTACGAATTATCCGGGCTTGTAAAGAATTAGGAATCGAGACAGTGGCTGTATATTCACAAGCAGACAGTGATTCTTTACATGTACAATTAGCAGACGAAGCATACTGCATAGGTCCGAAGCTTAGCAAAGATAGTTATTTAAACTTCACTAATATTATGAGTGTTGCTACATTAACAGAAGTAGACGCTATTCACCCAGGCTATGGCTTTTTATCAGAAAATGCTGATTTTGCAGAGATATGCAAAGCTTGTAATATTATCTTTGTAGGTCCAAGTCCTTACGCTATACAGAAAATGGGTACGAAAGACGTAGCAAGAGAAACAATGAAAGACGCAGGGGTACCAATTGTCCCGGGTTCAAGTGGCATTATTGCTAACGAAGAAGAGGGGATTAAAGTAGCTGCAGAAATTGGTTATCCTGTAATCATTAAAGCAACTGCTGGTGGTGGCGGTAAGGGAATCCGTATTGCTAGATCTGAAGAAGATTTAGTAAAAGGAATCCGTGTTACCCAAAATGAAGCTGAAAAGGCTTTCGGTAATCCAGGTGTTTATTTAGAAAAATTTATAGAAGATTTCCGCCATGTAGAGATTCAAGTACTTGCAGATAATCATGGCAATGTTGTCCATTTAGGAGAACGTGACTGTACTGTGCAGAGAAGATTGCAAAAGCTAATAGAAGAAACACCATCTCCAGCTATCGATGAGACAACACGAAGTCGGATGGGAGAAGCGGCTGTAAAAGCTGCAGAAGCTGTTAATTATTCTGGTGCAGGAACAATAGAGTTTATCTTTGATAAAAATGAACAAAAGTTTTATTTCATGGAAATGAATACAAGAATTCAAGTTGAACATCCGGTGACAGAAATGGTAACAGGAGTTGACTTAATTAAAGAACAAATCAAGATTGCTAACAATGAAACACTTTCCTTCAAACAGGAAGATATCGAATTCAATGGTTGGGCAATTGAATGTAGGATTAATGCAGAAAATCCTTTTAAGGATTTCATGCCTTCTCCTGGGAAGATTAATATGTATCTAACACCAGGTGGACTAGGGGTACGAATTGATTCTGCAGCATATCCCGGGTACAGTATCCCGCCATACTATGATTCAATGATTGCAAAATTAATTACTTATGGATCGACGAGACAAGAGGCCATCAATCGTATGAAACGTGCATTAGATGAATTTGTGATTGAAGGTATATCAACCACGATTCCTTTCCATAGTAGAATGATGGAACATCCTGTTTTTGTTGAAGGTGATTTTAATACGAAGTTTTTAGAAAAATATACTATAATGGATAATGAGTAGTTTTTAAATAATTAGGTTGGTAAGACCAGTTTTGTACTTTTGAAAGTAAATGAAGGAGTGAGCAAAAATGAGTGAAAACTCTATGTTGAATGTAAGTGAAGATTCAAGTCTAGGTAATGTGGAAATTGCTCCTGAAGTAATCGAAGTAATCGCTGGAATTGCAACGACAGAAGTTGCCGGTGTGTCGTACACAAGAGGGAACTTTGCAAGTGGTGTAGCTGAAAGATTAGGGAAAAAATCCCATGGTAAAGGTATTAAAGTCGAACTAACAAATGCTGGGGTTTTAATTGATGTATATGTTGTCATGGACTATGGCTCGACTATTCCAAGTGTTGCTCAAAAGATACAGACTAACATTCGTCAAGCTTTAAAAAATATGACTGCACTTGAAATTGATGAAATAAACGTTCATGTTGTAGGCGTACAAATGGAACACAAAGAAGAATTGGAAGAACACGAATAAAAACATTGGCCGAGGGATATTCCCTGGGCCTTTTCTAATACCTAGCAAAAGATAAAAAAGTGATGAATTATTTTGATGAAGCAAGAATAGAAGATATCTTGGCTATACTACTATAACGTTAAGGTCTTTTATCATATTTTTTTGCTGAATAAAAGCAAACGTTATAGCATTGAATTGTCGAAAATGTTATCATTTGAAACAGATATGTAAAACGATGCGTTTACTTTGCACAAAATGACATACATATGATGAAGCATAAAACGATTCACTTTGATAAGGAGAATTTATAATGAAACGTAGAACAGCAAGAGAAAAAGCATTTCAGATCCTATTCCAGATGGATATGAATGACATAGAGCCAAAAGAAGCAATGGAACATGTACTAGAAGGGGAAAGAGGGGATGATTTTTTATCGGAACTAGTCATTGGTGTCAATAAGCATAGACTAGCGATAGATGAAAAAATATCACAGAACCTTGAAAACTGGACAATAGAAAGACTGGCTTCAGTAGAGAAAGCATTGTTGCGTATCGCTACATATGAAATGTTTTACGGTGCTGATACACCCCAAGGGGTAGCTATTAATGAAGCAGTCGAAATAGCTCATTCATATGGAGATGAGAAATCAGGGAAATTTATAAATGGTGTACTATCAAAAATGTTGAAATAGAGGGGAGACTATTATATGTCAGCAGAAGTAATTTATGGGAGTGAGCTTGCTGAGTCACTTCGTAATCAAATGAAGGAAGAAGTCGGAGAATTAAAGAATAAAGGGATTGTTCCGGGACTAACTGTTGTTCTAATTGGGGAAGATCCAGCATCTCAATCTTATGTAAGAGGGAAGCAAAAAGCATGTGACTATGTGGGGGTTGAATCCAATCTGATTGAATTGCCAAGTAGCACAACAGAAAAAGAATTGTTAAATCTAATTAGTAAGTTAAACAGTGATCAAACTGTTCACGGTATTTTAGTTCAATTACCACTTCCAAACCATATTAATGAACAAGCAATTATTGAAGCTATATCTCCAGAAAAAGATGTGGATGGCTTTCACCCAATTAATATTGGACGAATGATTGCAGGTAAGGATACGTTCTTCCCGTGCACTCCATTTGGCATCATTACAATGTTAAAATCAAAAAATATTCCAATTGAGGGTAAAAAAGCAGTTGTTATTGGTCGTAGTAATATTGTTGGTAAACCAGTTGGACAACTTTTATTAAATGAAAACGCAACGGTAACCTATTGTCATTCCAGAACAGAGAATATGCAAGAATATACAAAGGATGCCGATATTTTAATTGTAGCAGTAGGTAGAGCTAACTTCTTGTCAGGTGAAGATATAAAAGAAGGTGCAGTCGTTATTGATGTCGGGGTAAACCGAATGGAGGACGGCAAATTAACAGGAGATGTAGAGTTTGATTCTGCGAAAGAAAAAGCTGCTTATATTACACCAGTTCCTAAAGGTGTTGGCCCTATGACTATTACTATGCTATTACATAATACAATCAAATCGGCTAAACAATTTAATCAATGATAAGGCGAAGGTGTTAATACGTGAATGACAAGTACCTAACTGTCACTGCATTAACTAAATACATGAAACGTAAATTTGAGCTTGATAAACATTTAAGAAATGTTTGGTTAAAGGCTGAGATTTCTAATTTTAAACGTCATAGTCGTGGTCATATCTATTTAACATTAAAAGATGATAATTCTAGGATCCAAGCTGTTATGTTTGCTGGGAACAATCGTTTGTTAAAGTTTCAACCAGAAAATGGTATGAGTGTTCTAGTTAAGGGAGAAGTAAGTATATTTGAACCTCAAGGACAGTACCAACTGTATATTCAAGAAATGGAGCCAGATGGTATAGGCTCCCTTTATCTTGCTTTTGAGCAATTAAAAGACAGATTAGGTAAAGAAGGGTTGTTCGATCCGAGTAGAAAGCTTGCACTGCCAAAGTTTCCAAAACAAATTGGCGTTATAACATCGCCTACAGGAGCGGCGGTACGAGATATTTTAACGACAATAAGAAGGCGATATCCGATTGTCGGTGTTACTGTGATTCCTGTACTTGTGCAAGGGGAGTATGCAGCAAATTCTATCGCAAGGGCAATATCTTTTGCTAATCAACTTGATAAATTTGATCTTCTCATTGTTGGCCGAGGGGGAGGTTCCATAGAAGAACTGTGGAGCTTCAATGAAGAGGTTGTTGCAAGAGAAATTGCTCGTTCAACTGTTCCTATTATCTCAGCAGTTGGTCATGAAACAGATTTTACAATCAGTGACTTTGTTGCTGACCTACGTGCAGCAACTCCAACAGGCGCTGCTGAATTAGCAGTTCCTTCACAGGATGAGCTAAGGGAGAGAATTGGAAACTTAACGCGCTCCTTAGAAAGAACGCTTAAGACAAGTCTAACTAAATCGAAAGAACGTCTAGAACAACTAGCGAAGTCGTATGCTTTTCGTTATCCTGAACAGCTTGTTAAGCAAAAAGAGCAAGAGTTAGATAGAAATGTTGAGCGGCTTACTAAATCACTAAACAACCTACAAACTAACCAGAGTCAGCAATGGTTAAACATACATAAGCGGTTAACACAACAACACCCGAACAAACAAATTATTCAATTAAGTCAGGATATGTCTCAGCTTGTTTCCCGAATGAATCGAGCAATAAACAATAGTGTACAGGTGAAAGAAAAAAGGTTTTCATCTACTATTGATAAACTAACACTACTGAATCCACTGAATACAATGAAGCGCGGTTATTCTATTTCTTATTCTAAGGATGGAAAAGTTATCCAGTCCACTAAACAAATACAACTGGGAGATCAAGTTTCTATAAAGGTTTTAGATGGAACGTTAGATTGTCAAGTGTCGGGGATAGAGGAGGATAAAAAAGATGAGTAAAGAAGAAATATCATTCGAAGAGGCAATGAAGCAATTAGAAGATATAGTTGAAAAGCTTGAAGAAGGAGAAGTACCTCTAGAAAAAGCGATAAACTATTATCAAGACGGTATGAAATTATCGAAATTGTGCAGTGAAAAACTATCAAATGTTGAAAAACAAATGGAACAAATAGTGAACGAACAAGGAGAATTTAAAGCATTTTCTATCCAGGGGGAAGAATGAGCGTGACCAATAACTTTTCAACTTATCTTGCGGAGCGTCAACAACTCGTTACCGATGAACTTATTAAGCAAATAAGTAACCTTGAAGCGCCATCTCGGTTGAAAGACTCTATGCTATATTCTTTAGAAGCTGGTGGGAAAAGACTACGCCCTATTTTAATGATGGCAAGTTGTGAATCTTATGGAGGTAATTACAAGTCTGTTTTACCAGTAGCTATCGCACTCGAGATGATACATACGTATTCATTGATCCATGATGATCTTCCTGCGATGGATGATGATAACTTTCGAAGGGGAAAGCCAACAAACCATCGTAAATTTGATGAGGCTACTGCTATTTTGGCAGGTGATGGATTATTAACGTATAGCTTTGAGCATATTGTTAGCCTCCCTCATTTATCGTCAGAGCAGAAGCTTTTTCTGATCCGTATTTTATCAAAAGCAAGTGGACCAACAGGAATGGTTGCAGGACAAGTGTTAGATATGGAAGCGGAAAAGGTCGATTCGAGTTTAGCAGAACTTGAACAGATTCATCGTTTAAAAACAGGACAGCTAATAAACTTTGCAATTGTGGGTGGAGCTTTTATAGGTGGAGCGACTAAGGAACAACTGGAATCGATCGAGCATTTTTCCAATTATCTAGGCCTAATTTTTCAAGTGCAGGATGATATTCTTGATGTGACAGGTGACCAGGAAACTATCGGTAAGCCTGTAGGAAGCGACGAAGGGAATTATAAAAGTACGTATCCTAAATTACTAGGTATAGAGGGAGCCATAAAGAAGAAAAATGATTATGTGGCGAAAGCAAAAATAGCATTGTATAAAGCAGGTATTGAGCATTCAGTATTAGAGGAATTAACTGATTATTTGAGTAATAGAAACTATTAATTATCAGATTGAGTATTTAAGTATTCTATGTTATATTATTAAATACCATGGAATGGTGCAGTATTCTAGTCAGCTCTCCGTTTCTGAAGGCGGGCCTAAAAATCCGCCAAAGGGCACATCGATGAAGTTCCTTGTGCCGGCTTGAGGCGCCCAGCCTTGGGTTGGTGCTGGGAGTTAAGGTTGTAGGGCGATCCACAAAGGCATGTGGGCGAGGACCCTACTTCCGCGGAGGCCCATCTCTGTGGTGATTGCTTAGCCAAGGAATCACCATGGAATGGGGTATGAACCTACGTCATTAGGGTGGGGAACTCTAATGAGTAGCGTAGCCTGCCTTGAGTGGTGTTTGAGGGGATTATGGTTATAGGTGCTATAAGCTAGATGGCCACTAGCTTTAGTATTTTCATCCATATGAAATCAGCACTGCAAAAGAGGCTAGGAAACGGTTAAGGGCTGTAGAGGAAATCTCCTAGACTGTTCCATAAGGACATTTAAAAGGGATTATAGTGTGGACTAAGTGGTAATCCAGTCTAGCTGTTGGTGACAACGCTAAGGTGGGTTTAAAGGGGAACCGCCAGAATGGCAACATTCGGTACCCACCTGGGAAAACCTACTGGACCTAAGCCGCAGTTTTTACCTTTTAGATGACCATTCCTATTACATAAGAATGAGATTTATTTATATATAATGAGGGTATATGATGTTAAAAAAGCAGTTGCAAAAGTCGATAAAATTTAGCTTAGGTATCGCCGTTATCACGTTTGTGTTAGCGGCTATTTTTTCAGTCATCTCTTCCTCTGTGTTAAGCGGAGTGATGTGGGTAATAGGGCTAATTATAGTCCTATTAATTGTGCTTATTGGGGTTCTTTTTGATATGCTTGGTACAGCATCTGCAGCTGCAGAGGAGCCGCCTTTTCATGCAATGGCAGCAGAGCGTGTCCCTGGAGCAAAGCAAGCGATTACAATTGTAAGAAATGCCGAACGAGTTGCTAGCTTTTGTAACGATGTAATTGGAGATATTTCAGGTATTATAAGTGGTACTGCCTCCACATTTGTAGTACTTCAATTAGCAAATTCATTGGGCTATGCTGAGGGATCAACTTTACAACTAACAATTAATGTTTTACTTACAAGTGTAGTGGCAGCATTAACGGTAGGTGGAAAAGCAATTGGAAAGTTTTTTGCTATTCATTCCTCCACAAGTATTGTTTTTTTCGCAGGCAAAGTAGTTGCTATTATAGAAGAAAAACTTAAAATCAAAGTATTGCCACAAGATAAAAAATAATATGTGTCAAATATGTAGAAGGGGAGGAATCCCATTATGGATCTTACCAAAATTAAGGATCCTTCGTTCTTAAAAAAATTATCAAACGAAGAATTAGATGCATTAGCATTTGCAATCCGACAGTTTTTAATAAACAAATTATCTGTTACGGGAGGCCATTTAGGCGCCAATTTAGGTGTTGTTGAATTAACGTTAGCGTTGCACAAAAATTTTAACAGTCCGGAAGATAAATTTATTTTTGATGTTGGACATCAGTCCTACATCCACAAGATGCTAACTGGTCGAACAGATCAATTTGAAACACTTAGGCAATATAAAGGATTATGTGGCTTTCCTAAAATGAGTGAAAGTGAACATGATGTTTGGGAAACGGGACATAGTTCTACTTCTTTGTCTGCTGCAATGGGTATGGCTATAGCTAGAGATTTAAAAGGAGACAATAATTACATTGTTCCTATTATCGGTGACGGTGCTTTAACAGGTGGAATGGCTTTAGAGGCTTTAAATCATATTGGCCATGAAAAGAAGAATATGATTGTCATATTAAATGATAATGAAATGTCCATTGCAAATAATGTAGGTGCTTTGCACAAGGCACTCGGTCGGATGCGAAGCGCGGGGAAATATAGACGAGTAAAAGATGAGTTAGAGTGGCTCTTTAAAAAAATTCCTGCTGTAGGTGGTAGATTGGCACAAACGGCAGAGCGTATAAAGGATAGCATGAAATATTTTATGGTACCTGGGATGTTATTTGAGGAATTTGGCTTTACTTATTACGGGCCTGTGGATGGTCATAATTTTGCCGATCTACACGAAAATATTCAATACGCAAAGAAAACCGAAGGACCAGTCCTTATTCATGTTATGACACAAAAAGGAAAAGGCTATTATCCTGCTGAGTCAGATAAAAAAGATAAGTGGCATGGTGTTGGACCATATAAGATTGATTCCGGCGAAAAGATCAAGCCAGTAAACGCTCCTCCTGCATGGAGTCAGGTTGTTAGTGATACGTTATTTAAAATTGCAAAAGAAGATAAACGCCTTGCTGTTGTAACTCCAGCTATGATTCTTGGCTCAAAATTGGACAAGTTTCAGAAGGAATATCCAGATCGCTTGTTTGATGTTGGGATAGCGGAGCAACACGCTACAACAATGTCAGCTGGATTAGCAACACAGGGGATGAAGCCGTTTCTTGCAATTTATTCTACATTTTTACAACGTGCTTACGACCAAATGCTTCATGATGTGTGTAGGCAGAATTTAAATGTTGCCTTTGGAATCGATCGGGCAGGTTTAGTGGGAGCTGACGGTGAAACACATCAAGGAGTCTTTGATATTTCCTTCCTAAGACATATGCCTAACATTGTGATTATGATGCCTAAGGATGAAAATGAGTGCCAACATATGGTAAACACTGCAATTTCGTATAATGACGGACCTATAGCTTTAAGATATCCCCGTGATACAGCAATCGGTGTTCCGATGGATGATTCATTAACCACTATCCCTATCGGCACATGGGAAACTTTGAAGGAAGGTTCTGATGCTGTCTTATTAACTTTTGGAACTACAATCCAAATGGCAGTTGAAGCACACAAAGCATTATCTGAAAAGGGAATATCTCTTCGCGTTGTGAATGCTCGGTTTATTAAGCCATTGGATGAAAATATGTTACATGACATAATGTCATCAAATATTCCGATACTAACATTAGAAGAATCTGTTCTTCAAGGTGGATTTGGTAGTGCTATTTTAGAATTCGCAGAATCCAATCAGTATGATCATGTCGATATTAAACGAATGGGAATTCCAGACCGTTTTATTGAACATGGGAATGTAGAACAACTTCTAGAGGAAATTGGATTAACTACAGACGAAGTCGTTAATCAAGTACAACATTTGGTGTCAGGAAAAAGTACAATTAGAGAGCTTGAGTGATTAATGGGAAAAAAAGTTAGATTAGACGTTTTGTTAGTTGAACGCAATTTAATTGATACAAGGGAAAAAGCGAAAAGGTCAATTATGGCTGGGTTAGTTTATTCCGAGCAGAGCCGCTTAGATAAACCTGGTATGAAAGTGGATGAAGATATTCCATTATTAGTTAAAGGCAAACTTATTCCTTATGTCGGTCGTGGGGGACTAAAGCTTGAAAAAGCATTAAAAGTGTTTGATTTAAACATTGAAAATAAAATCATGATCGATATAGGTTCTTCCACCGGTGGATTTACAGATTGCGGATTACAAAATGGTGTAAAGCTAAGCTATGCTATTGATGTAGGGTATAATCAACTTGATTGGAAGCTTCGAAATGACGATAGAGTAGTCGTCATGGAAAGAACTAATTTTAGATATGTCACACCTGATATGCTTACTGAGGGAAAACCTGAATTTGCTTCTATTGATGTTTCATTCATATCGCTGAAGCTAATATTACCAGTTCTAGCTAAATTACTTGAACCAGGAAGTAATATAGTCGCATTAATTAAGCCACAGTTTGAAGCAGGGAAAGATCAAGTAGGAAAAAAGGGAATTGTGAGAGATCCACAAACACATAAACAAGTGTTGTCTAAGATTTTAACTTTTGCACTACAAGAAGGCTATAGCTTGAGAGGCTTAACGTTTTCTCCAATTACAGGAGGAGATGGTAACATAGAATTTTTGGCATGGTTAAATAGACGAGAAGAGGTAGAAACTAAAGAAGGAATTGTCTCGATTGATGTCGAAATTGACAATGTGGTCAATGAAGCCCATCAAACTCTAGATAAAGATTGATTATAAATTTCCTGATTTAGTCGATGCTTTTGATGTAACACGATTTACATGGACTACAGCAGGTGTAGTCCTTTTTTCTCGTTATATGTTAAGCAAACAAACAAAGGTAAAGGAGGTAGGACAAGGTGAACAAAGGCCAAAGACATATTAAGATTAGAGAATTGATCACAGATAACGATATTGAAACCCAAGATGAACTCGTCGAAGAACTTAGAAATTTAGGTTATAACGTTACACAAGCAACTGTTTCTCGTGATATAAAAGAATTACACCTTGTAAAGGTTCCAATGATTGACGGAAGATACAAATATAGCTTGCCGGCTGATCAACGATTTAATCCATTAGAAAAACTTAAGAGATTAATTATGGATGCATTTATTCGTATTGATACTGCGGGATACTTTATTGTATTAAAAACATTGCCGGGGAATGCAAATGCTGTCGGTGCTTTAATTGATAATCTGGAATGGCAAGAAATTCTTGGTACAATTTGTGGTGATGATACGATACTCATTATTTGTAGAACAGAACCAGATACGACAATTATTAAAGAACGCTTGTTAGAAATGTTATAAATAGATATATTTTCGCCACGATTGGAGTGGATGGAACATGTTAACGGAGCTTTCCATAAAAGATTTTGCGATTATAGATGAAATTACGATCACATTTAATGAAGGGTTAACTGTACTAACTGGGGAAACTGGTGCGGGAAAATCAATTATCATTGATGCTGTAGAGTTGTTAACAGGGGGTAGGGGATCAGTTGAATTTGTTCGATACGGAACAAACAAGGCTGTTTTAGAAGGACTATTCACGATTGAGGATAGCAACCACACTATTTTTCAAAAAGGGAAGGAATATGGAATTGAAATCAAAGAAGATGGAATGATCGTTCTCAATCGAACTATAACAGCTAACGGGAAAAGTATCTGTCGAGTTAATGGGAAATTAGTAACTCTTGCCATCTTGAAAGAGTTTGGCAAAGCTTTAATTGACATACATAGCCAGCATGAGACTCAGTCGCTAATGGATAGTGATCGGCATATTGAGTTACTTGATTTATATAGATCCGAAGAAATGGCACAGGTGAAAGACGAGTATTACCAAGTGTTTAGAAAGTGGAGAGAACTTAAAAAGAAATATAGTAAGTGGAGTGAAAATGAACAAGAAATGGCTCAGAGATTAGATTTGCTCCAGTTTCAACTTAATGAATTACAAGAAGCAGATCTACAACCATGCGAAGATATCCAGTTAGTTGAAGAGCGTGATAAGCTTGTTAATTTTGAAAAAATTTATCAAGGAATAAATGATGCTTATAATGCTCTTTACGGGGAACAAAAAGGGTTGGATTGGTTATCCTTGGCATTGAATGGAATTGAAACAGCAAGCGAATATGATGAAGGTTTATTACGAAAGAAAGAAGAGTTCTCTAATCACTATTATTTAATTGAGGAATTATCATTTGATTTAAGAAATTATATTGACAATTTAGAATTTGATCCTGAACGATTGAACTTATTGGAGAGCAGAATTAATGAGATTAACCGCTTGAAGAAGAAGTATGGCGTAACAGTTGAAGAGATATTAGAATACTTGGCGAAAATTGAAGAAGAAATAGATGAAATTATTAATCGGGATTCTCACCTGATAAAGCTAGCGCATGAACTAGAAGAACTCGGACAAGATGTTATTTTAGAGGCAAAGCAACTTCACGATATTAGAAAAGAAGCTGCACAATCTTTAATAAAAGATATTCACCAAGAACTAAAAGATTTATATCTGGAGAAGGCTGCATTTGATGTTTCCATATCTGTTAATAAGGGAAAAGAGGATGATCCGAAGTATGGAGGCACACCAGTTAGTCTTTCTGCCAATGGATATGATCTAGTTCGTTTTCTCATTACTACCAATCCAGGAGAACCTTTAAAAGAAATCAACAAGGTTGCTTCCGGTGGGGAGTTATCAAGAATTATGTTGGCTTTAAAAAAGATTTTCGCAAAACATCAAGGAGTAACGAGTGTTATTTTCGATGAAGTCGATACTGGAGTAAGTGGACGTGTTGCACAAGCAATTGCAGAAAAAATATACGGTATATCTTCTGGTTCACAAGTGCTATGTATTACCCATTTACCACAAGTTGCGTCCATGGCAGATACTCATTTGTTAATTGAAAAACATGTGACAAATGAGCGAACAAGTACCTCAGTCATGGAGTTAAGTAAACGAGAAAGAATTGAAGAAATAGGACGTATGGTAACAGGCTCAGAGTTAACTGACACTTCAAAAGAACATGCGAAGGAGTTAATTAAACTCGCAGATATGTTTAAGGATAAACGCTAAAAACCTTGCTCATGATTGAGTGGGGTTTTTTATATAGCTTCGTTTGCTCGTGGGTATTCAGATTTCTATAGCTTTTTAGTTAAAATAGCCAACAATTTCTTGTGATTTAAATGATGTAATAAGGTTATGCTAACTAGAAGAGAAGGAGAAATGTTGATTAGGAAAAAGAGAAATATACAAAAGAAATTCTTGTTAGTTAAGGGAAAGTTCACCCTAATTTCTTAACTTTGCAAGGTTTAAAACACTTTGCGTAAGGTCAAATTAGAAGTACAGATAAAAATAAAAAATGGGTTAGGAACGAGGAGAGTGAAATGATGAGATCAGAATGGATTCGTAATGGAATAGGAATTATGCTCCTTGTTGCTTTCCTTTGTATTCCATTTATTACACCAATTCAGACATACCTTTCAATACCAAATCAAATCACTACTTTTAATAACCAAAGTTCCATTAGTGTCCCCACGATGGGGAAAAGTGTTACAGTAAGTTCAACTCCTAATGATGAAGTTATTCATGCAATTGGCTCGTCAGAATTTAAACCTTTAGCTAGTGGCCAGACAGACCTTGTGTACGAAATGGCTGGTATTCCTATTAAAAGGGTTAATGTGGATGTTTTAGATGATTTTAGAGTTATACCTGGTGGTCAATCCATTGGTGTCAACCTACAAACTTTGGGTGTATTAGTGGTAGGACATCATTTAGTTGATACAGCTGATGGACAAGTTTCACCTGGTGAAGAAGCCGAGATTGAGGTTGGCGATACGATTTTAAGTATAAATGGTAAAAAAATTAGTAATA
The DNA here is from genome assembly GCF_014280935.1 of Aquibacillus kalidii. GTDB lineage: Bacteria > Bacillota > Bacilli > Bacillales > Amphibacillaceae > Aquibacillus_D > Aquibacillus_D kalidii. The sequence goes on along the minus strand of NZ_JACLZI010000040.1, from coordinate 57,761 downwards.
TGAAAGAAGTCACTCCTCTTGTAGAGAAAGCTGGAAAAAACAATGAAGCATTACAGGTTAAAATTAAAAGAGGAGAAAAAAAGTTAGATACGGAATTGAAGCCTTATCTAGATGCTAAGGATGAAAAATATCGAATAGGTTTGTATATCAGAGATTCAGCAGCAGGGATCGGTACTATGACCTTTTATCATCCCGAATCGAAAAAATATGGAGCTCTAGGCCATGTTATTTCCGATATGGATACAAGAGAACCAATAGAAATTAATGACGGTACTATTATGCGCTCCACAATTAAGTCAATACAAAAAGGTTCAAATGGAACACCTGGAGAAAAGAAAGCTGAATTTTCTGCAGGTAGTAATAAGATAGGGAATATTACCAAGAATTCGCCATTTGGTGTATTTGGAGAATTGGATAAGAAGCTTTCCGGTAGTAAATATAATAAGCCAATGCCAATCACCCTTCCAGAGGAAGTAAAAGAAGGACCGGCAAAGATTTTGACTGTTGTAGAAGGCGAAAAGGTAGAAGAATTTGATGTTGAAATTGTTAATAGTGTGGAACAAGATCACCCGGCAACAAAAGGGATGATCGTCAAAATTACGGACGAAGAACTCCTAAATAAAACTGGAGGAATAGTTCAAGGGATGAGCGGTAGTCCAATCATTCAAGATGGTAAGGTGGTTGGAGCAGTGACTCATGTATTTGTAAACGATCCAACGTCTGGGTATGGTGTGCATATAGAATGGATGTTACATGAAGCGGGTATAGATATATACAAGGGACAACAAGAAGCAAGCTAAAGCAAAAAAGCTCTTATCACAGATAAGAGCTTTTTTGCTACATAACTTTAAAAAATACTAATAAATTTCAACTTTTTACAATATGATAAAGATATACGATAAACTTCGAAATATATTATAAAGAATAAATTTATAGGAAACTTTGGGTAAATGTGCTATAATTAATATAAAGATTTTTCGACAAAAGCACGAAATACTTGTCATAATTACTCGAAATACTAAGTAAATGAGAGAAAAGTAAAGTAATCTTAAAAAAATCAAATCTTTTTTGGCTAAAAGAAGGAAATTTCGAACTTGTGTCGAAAATGTAAGGTGGAACAGGACTACGTTAGGAGGAACTTGGAGTGGAAAAAATTAAAGTATGTTTGGTCGATGACAATCGAGAGCTAATCCAAATGATGGAGGAATATTTTGAGGATCAATCCGATATCGAAGTCATCGGTACAGCTTATAATGGGAAAGAATGTTTAGAATTAATGAATGAGATCGAACCAGATGTCTTGGTTCTTGATATTATTATGCCTCATGTGGACGGCCTTGCAGTTCTTGGGAAAATTAAAGAACAAAATAGGGCAAAACACCCCAATGTTATTATGTTAACGGCATTCGGCCAAGAAGAGGTAACAAAGAAAGCTGTAGACTTAGGTGCATCTTACTTCATTCTTAAGCCTTTTGATCTTGAGAATTTAGCAGATCAAGTAAGACAAACCCACGGTGTTAAGACGACAATAGAAAATAAAATTCCTAAACAAAGGGTTACAGAAACGAAGAAACTAGACCTCGAAACAAATATCACTCACATTATTCATGAAATCGGCGTACCAGCGCATATTAAGGGCTATATGTATCTTCGTGAAGCAATTACAATGGTTTATAAGGATATTGAATTATTAGGGTCTATTACGAAAGTGTTATATCCAGATATAGCAAAGAAATATAATACTACTGCATCCCGTGTAGAAAGAGCAATTCGCCACGCCATTGAAGTTGCTTGGAGCAGAGGGAATATGGATTCAATCTCTTCTCTATTTGGTTACACAGTTAGTATTTCTAAAGCAAAACCAACCAATAGTGAATTTATCGCAATGGTTGCAGATCGTCTTCGTTTAGAGCACCGCGCAAGTTAATCCCTTGTGGGAGTAAGGTTTATAAAGGTTTATGTAAATGAAAATCGTGACACAGTTGACCAACTAACATTGTTTTGTACCAATAAACAACTTAGGGTTGACTGTACTAAAAAGTCTCTTATTCATTGTGTAAAAAACAATGGGATGGGAGGCTTTTTTGTTGTGAAAAATATTGAATTTCACTTGGATAATTTTATGCTTTATTGCGATTCAAAAAATTTAAGTCGCAAGAGTCTAAAATCATACGAACAAACAATACGTTTGTTTCAGTTGTATCTGGAAAACGAACACAAAATAACTGAGGTAAATGAAATTAGAAGTGGTCATATAAGGCAGTATATTAAATATTTACGTGAAAGGGGCAAATATACTGTTGTATCTAATGGTCATTATTCGAAAATAAACTATCCAGACCGTAGAACAGATCTGGGTCACTCTCTTTCAGACACTACAATCGCAAACTATTTAAGGAACATTAAGGTATTTTTTAATTTTTTATATAAGGAAAGAGAAATTGTCAGAAATCCCGTTGAAAATATCGAGAATATTAAGCCTACACGGAAACAGAAACAACTATTGAAACCTGAGGAAATAAAAAGGCTTCTAAATACCATGGACATTACAAAATTTCATGAGTATAGGCTGTGGATTCAAGTAAGGTTATGTCTTGACACTGGAATAAGGGCTGGAGAATGTGTTGAATTAATGCCGAATGACATTGATTTTAAGTACAGTTCATTACTCGTTAGAAATCCAAAAAATCACAAGGAGAGGTATGTTTATTTTTCTCGAAAAATGAATGTAGATCTAAAAAGATGGATTCAATACAGGGATAGGTTTAGTGATAGTGATTATCTTTTTCCAACAATTAGAGGAACTAAACAAGACGTTAGAAATTTTGAACGGTCATTAAGAAAGGTTGGGGAAAAAGTTAATATAAATGTACATCCTCATTTGTTGAGAAATTCATTTGCTAAGTATTATTTGACAGGTGGAATAGGTAGTGGAAAAGGATCACAAGGAGATTTTTCCACACTAAGCAGAATTCTAGGACATTCTTCCGCAGAAGTAACGGCTAGGGCTTACTTGGACTTTACAGATGATGAAATAAGACTTAATTATCAGAGGCATTCACCATTAAATAATTTGGATTTATAAAATTAAACAAAAAAATAGACCATCCATAAAAGGATAGTCATACTCGATTAATCTCTATTGGCGTAGAGGTCAAAATATTTAATCAACTACAAATATTATAATCGAAAAAAAGCGTTTTGGCAAACGTTTATTTAGTTATGACTAATTTTCCCTAATGGACGGTTCAAGGGGAGAAACTCATGTTAAATATCAGAGAACTTCAAAATGAAGTTTCGTTTAATTCAATCAAATCAATGGATACTAATATCAATAACTTCTTTAAACATCACAAATTTGACCTCAACGAATCTACATACAAAGTCCTTAGAGACTTACAGCAACACTCAGTAAAGTTTATAGGTGTTAGCTTTAGTAAATATGCTACAATCGCACAACGTCTCTCTATAAGCCCCAGAACAGTTATAAGAGCGATTAATTCATTAGTTGATTATGGGATTATCAAAAAAATTAAAACAAGAAAAAATACAGGTAAGCAAGGTTCAAACATCTTTGTTATCCAACAGTGGCAGTCTGAAAGTCATTCTGAATGTCACTCTGATAATGAGGTGATTGAACCTACAGAGAGTAGATCTCAACGGACAAAATTTTCTAGTGAAACAGAATATAAGCAGAGTATAAACATTTCTAAACAAAGTAATAACGTAAAGCCGGATTCAACTTTGAATCGGGACAACTTGTCACTGTTAGATTCGTCTTTTATCCCAACCAACGTTAATAAATCATTTATTGACATAGCAAAATCATTCTTTAATCCGTCACAAGTATATGGATTGTGGAAACGTGTCTTAATAGCTTATAACAAAGCTAGATTAAGTATGCCTATTAATCATTATGTAGATCAAGTAATTAAAGTATTTAAGACTACAGTATTTGCCTATAAGAACGGTTATATCCGTACCACATTCAATCAATATTTTTATGGTGGTCTAATTAACGTATTCCATCAAATAAAGCGTTCTGAGGTACATAATAGTTCAAATACGCTTTACTATGACTGGTTAAATGAAGGCTAATTACTGGTTATTTCATCATGTCTTAATAGCAGTCGAACTAACTTTTCAATATTGGGTGAACCCACTTCAGAAAATGTTCCTATGCCAGGAATGTAGATAATGGATTCTCCTTTTTCATTCTTAGATATCTTGGGTTTAATATTATTGTTCAATTATTATCTCCTTGTCATCAACAGGCACTATTTCAACTATATCGGATATACTGTCGCAATCTAAGTACTCACAAAGCAACACTATTACATCTAAGGCTATGTACTCTCCATGTTTCATTTTTTGAAGTGTAGAAGGTGAAATGCCTAAATCATTTTTTAAATCAACTTTCTTTTTATCCTTATCAATCAATGTTTTTTCAAACGGTTTGTAACTGATTTTTATTGTAGTAGCTTTACGCCTTTCTTTCTTTACCATAAGTTTAGATCCTCCCTTATATTTGATATGATTATATCATTTTTTTAAAAAAAGTTCGATAAGTTGTATCAAAAGCATTGACTTGTTGTTCGATATTTAATACTATAATATACAAGAAGTCGAACTTTTAGAACTTGGGAGGGTGAATAAATGCAAGAGAAAACAATAAACAGATTTTATATATCACTAGGCATATTAGCAGCACTGTTCCTTTACTTAACTTTGATTAATGCCTAAATTATTAGCAAAGGTGAGTGAGTAGCATGGAGCGTTGGAACATCCGGTATTATGACGAAAACGGGGAATATCAGTCTTGGGTATTTACTGACTTCGATAAACTATGCAACCTTGAGAGATCATTGCGTAAAGATGGAGTTGTCTTTGCAACTGACTACTACCAAGGGAATGAATTAATAAACGCTAGTGATAGAATAATTTAAAATTAAATTAAGACTGGGGGCTGCAATAGATGAGAAGACACTTACTTAACGTTATGGAAGTAAAAGATTACACATACAAAGAGATTGCCAAAAAAGTAAATTGCTCACAGGGAACTATCTTCAAATTTTTAGATGGCCAGAAAATTGAAGTTGAACTGGTTTTGGATATTGTTAAATTACTGGCTCCAGAAAAAGAAGAAGAATTTATGGTTCAATATTGTAAAGAAATAGACAAGCCAAAACACATTAAAGTCGCAATGGAGTACTGCAGCACTCACCATTATTTTGACGGATTAAAAGAATTGATAAATAAAAGCAATAGTTACAGTAATAAAGAATTAAATCAATGGTCATTCATCTATGATACTCATCTTAAGTGGAAAAGTGGTTCAATAAATAGTAATGAGATGTACAATGCAATTATCTGTTCAGATAGTAAAAATGTTGAACTACATCTATTCAAACAAATTATGCAAATGTATCACTTCTATGAACTAAAAAAGTTTGACTTAGTTGAACAGATCTACAACTTAGCAAAATTAAAATCTGATGAACTAGAAGACGGCTACATTAAATCATCATACCAGGCTAGGATGTATCAAATGTATTCGCACATATCTTTAAGAGTATTAAACATACCGCTACAAGCACGTAAGTATGCATTTAAGATAATTGATTCAGACGTAGGTATTAGTTATACAGCATTCGCTTATCATGTTATTGCACTGTCTTATTTCAATGACTCTCAATTAAAAATGAATCACTATGCCAATGTGTCAATTAAGTATTTTAATGAAGCATATTCTGAGAAGGTTGTCCATGATATTCATTTACGATTTGATAAGCTAAACATGATTATGTCTAACAATCTAAACAATGAGTTTGAACGTGATAATGATGATGCTTTAGATTTGTATCTAGAAGGGATTCAATCTAATGATCAATACTTATTGTTGGAATCTTTATCTAGATTTACTAACAACAAAGATAGGTTCCTTGCTCAACTTCCTGAACAGGCATTGTTGGACATGGGAATAAAAACAAGCCTAGTTAAATCAATGGTAAATAATATTTAATCTTCCAAAAATTGAAAGGGGGTGATAAAATTGAAAAAAGGTTTATTGTTGTTAGGTACTCTTGCATTAATCATAAGCTTTGGTTTTCTTGATCCAGATCCACCAGTAGGCAAAGGTGATAAAACTGTAATAAATATTGGCTTACAAAAAGATCCTGATCCTCCAGTAGGTTAAACAACCTAGACTTACATAATTAATAAGACGTTACCTTTTTTATTAAGGGTAGCGTCTTTAGTAATTTTAAGAGATATTCACAAAAATTTTAAAATAAAAAAACGTGAACAAGGGGAGAGAAAAATGAATTTTAAAGTAGAAGAAGCAATGTCCGAACTAGGAATCAATCAAGGAGATCATCAGAGGCAATTTTTGTTCCTCATCAAAGAGCATAAGGACTTCGTTGAGTTTATGGACAAGTTTTATACAGGAGTAATTGCAGAGGACTTAGGATTATATCGAACGCATAAGCGTAAGCAGGTAACAATGAGTTTAGAAGAATTTATTGAAGGAATGAAAACAAATAAAAAACAGACCCTTGAAGTGGTAGTTCAAGAGCCTGTCACTGTTGGATATATCTCGTTAATGGACAATTCAAATATAACACACAATGAATTGTATGAAAAGATACAAGATTTAGTAGAAGTTCCTTTTATTAATATCTTGAAAGATTGGGATATGGATTATGAAGAAGAATCAGATGATTTCATGATCAAACTATAAATCTTTAAAGGAGGTTCGATTCCGGTATGGATATTAAAAAACATTATACTTTCAAAGCGACAATTAAAAAGAAAGAAAAAACGTAGGAATCTGAAATGGTTTATGATAACGCACTTAGACAATATGCAGAACAATTATTAATGATAGCGCATAAACACAACTTAATAAATAAATATTGACAAACTATATAGTAATATGGTATTGATATTTGACCATCTTTGATGTATAATTAATTTAAGGATATTTATGCATAGGAAAAAGCTCCATCTAATTCGGTGGAGTTAACTTTTCTATTCTTTTAATTAAGTCATGTATATACTTGTGGCTAATTTTAACTTTTATCTTAATTATATAATATACCACTACTGGGATAAATGCAATAGAGAATCAAAAAATAATTTAAAAAGGGAGAGATTAAATGAGTAAAAGTGAATTGTATTTAGACGCATTATCAAGCACGTTAAAGGATGCGGCAGAGGATGTTGAAAACATAGATAAGGACACTTTAAAGAAGATTATTTTTAACGGTATTAAGTCTGTAAACAGTAAGTATAAAGCTGTTGATTACCAAGGAGCGATGCATGACTTTCAATTAGTTAATGTAATTAAAGAGTCTGTGGAAAGGTTGACTCCAAGAGAATTTATGACGGTTTTTCCTATCCGTAAAACTTATGACGGTGAAAAATGGGGAGTTAAAGATTTCTTCTCAACAATGGAAACGGTAAACGAAATAGGAATGGATAATATCATAGGTGATCAATCTTCTCACTTCTTAATGGAATATGACAATTTGACTGTAAGAGTGTTTTTGGTTGCTAGTTTAAATATTATGAGTAATATTCGGAAATTTGAAGGTAAGCCTTCGATAGCTGAAGAATGGGCAAATAAAGTAGGAATTAATACATACAAACAATATATGGATCACACCGGCAAGGAATATATGGTTGACAATAATGGACGTTCATTTGGTATCAAGAAGGTTAGACCAAGTTATCTGAAAGTAGTGAAATAATTATCAAGAATTTAATCAAATTTAGGAGGTTATTCAAATGAACACAAATGAAGCGTTTGAGAAGTTAAAAGAGGCAGGTGTGACCGATAATATTCAAACGGTTAGAAGATGGCTGAGAGAAGGGGAGATTAAGGCTACACGGTCAGAATATCGTAAAGCTGGATTTGATATTAGTTATTCTAGTTTAATCAGTTTTATAGACAAAAGGACAGGCATGTATAAAGAGATTGAGAATAAAGAACTGAGTAAATCAATAGATGAAATTTACGAACAAAATTCGGAATTAGAGATTAAAATTTGGAAGTTGGAAAAGGAAAATAAGGAATTGAAAGAAAAAGTTCCAGATTATGAGGACGATTTTAGTAAAAGGGTTAACAGACTATCCAAAAACTTACACCCATGTTTTAAAGAATTAGAGTATCAGTTGGATTTAGATATAGCTGAATGGTTATCTCTTTTTTCTATAAACGTTCAGAATAAAATCAGAGACATTGATTTGAGTTATAGAAATTGCAAACAGATTCGTGAAAGGTCAAGTTTCTACGATTTGTTAATTAATTACTCAGCTATAACAGGTAAACAAATGAACAGATATATTGAACTGACAGTGTCACTAGAAGGTAGACTGTTTAACACTAACAAAGAAATAGACAATCAATTAGTAAAAGGTTCAACAAAGGATGAGATTGATTCGCTACTTGATCAATTAGAAGAATTAATTATCGAAAGAAAAAATGAAGGCTCTAAACAATCTAACTATGACTGGTCTAAATTATTCTCTAATATTGCACAAAACAACATTAACTATCGTGAAAAATTAGGTTTATCGTCTAATGTTACAGACAGTGAAGTTAAAAAGGAGTTTAAACGAGTATTAAAGATATTACATCCAGATCACGGTGGAAATGCAAAGTTATTTCAAGAGTATAAAACAATGTACGACGATTTTAGAAAAAAACTAAAATAACAACATCTATTATTACATAATGTAACATTACATCTTACAACATTAACAATTACCCAAAGGAGTGCTACCCAAAGAATGAAACAATATTTTTTCTGTTATGATAAAAAATTACTCAAATTCCTAAAACGTGATAGATCGTTATCTTATATCTGTCACGGTATCCATCCTAAAACATGGAAAGACTTTTATTTATTCCCTATCACCGATGAATTAGATAACGCTTTACAAGAGTACAGTGACAAAAACGGTACGGTATGAAACCTTGATTTAACAGGCTTTATTGCGAAAAAACAACTATATATGCGTAATAATTAGGACGATTGCATAACACCTGTGACAAAAACGGGATTACAAAATGTCCAAAATTAAAGAATCAGTGACAAAAACGGTATGTATAGGAGACGACAAAGAATGTTGATATATCAAGGTTTTTAGAAAAGTGGTCTGAAAAACTGTGACAAAAACAGGATTACAAATTATCCAAAATCCAAATTTAATGACAAAAACGGGATTAAGTGAACTTGAACTAATAATTTAGAGTAAATTTAAATTAATATCTCACGGTGAAAATAAAAACCAATTTCCCCGTTATAGATTAATTCCTTGAAAGATTAAGTTCAAAACCTTCTTCCCTTTGTTGTTTATTATTTATTCTTTACATGTTATTCAAAATTTAATCATTAATGGAGGTATTTATTCAGGTGCAATTTAACAATTTTTGTGTAAGCAGTATGAAAATCAAGTCACTGTGGTTTGGTGAAAAGTGTGGTAGTCAATCCATTTATAAGGAAATAAAAGAGGAGGGGATAAATCTTTATTTACAATTATTCCGTTTCAGGTATCACCAAATTATACACGCAGATAGTTACAAAGATTATCAATATCATGTGTTTAGGATTACGTTGTCTGAGCTAATCAAATTCACCAAGATAAATAAGGTTAAAAGGTTATCATACAAAAAGTTAATTGAATTATTACAATCGTTAGAGGATGTTGGGGTGATTAAGAACCATACAATAGATGATTGGTCAACGTTTGATGCTGAGAATGGCAAGGATAAATTAATTGTGTTGGAAGCCACGGATGTTCCTAAGATAAAACAAATTAAAGATGATAAAGGAAAGTTGAAGGATGATCCTTTAGTTAAACCAGACGATTTCTACATAACGATTAATTATAAAACGATAAACTACATTTACGATGAATGTAAACTCACTTCCAGAGAATTGATGTTATACCTATTGTTGTTGAGATTATCCAATGGCGGAGAAGAAAAGGCATGGGCAAGGATTGAAACGATGGCTGAGTTTTTAAATTGTCACAAGGATAAAGTATCAGACATGCTCATCGAATTAAACAAACATAATCTTATTGCTACATACGTCAAAAAAAATGATAAGAAAGGTATCAAATTTGAACATGCCGTTTTAAAAAGTATCAAGGTTATAAGCAGCTTTGCAGACGTACATGGAACAACTATAGATAAATATTTAAAAAGAAAAGGGGTTAAGGAATCAGAGCCGATTGTTGAAGACGAGCAGCCCCAACAACAGGAATACAATCCTTTTGCTAACTTGGATGAGCATGCTAAAACAGATCAAGAATGGGGTGAAAGTCCAATTAGTGATGATATGCAAAATGATCTTAATAAATTTGGTTTAGATGGAGATCAATATTACGAAGTAGTCTAGGAGGTGATTAAAAATTAAAAGTAAATGTATATTCAACAATCGAGTATATGAACGGACAAAATTGGATGATGAAAGAATCTATTTAAAAGATATATCTGATAACAAAATTAAAGTCCATTTGTCTTACTCGATCAATGAAGAAGATAATAAAATAGCAGATGATGCATTGGTTGATTTTTGGTCAAGAGAAATATTAGGTTAGGGGTGAAAAGTTGTTATACATACCTGCAGAAATAGAAGAGGAAATGAATGTGGTTTTAATATCTGATACTGCTTTAGATGATTTGCTTGGATTGATAGATAAGTTTTATGAATGATTAAAGTTGAATTTGAAATGAAAGGAGTTGATACGTTATGGCAACTAGCCAAATTATAATTAGTCTTAAAGGAGAAGATGAATATTGAATAACAGATTTATTGAAGTGAAGGGTCAAAAGAATGAAGAGTCTAAATATCTAAGAGAAGGGAATGAAAAGTTTAATCGATTTGCAACCTACATAACATATGATGGCGAAGGCAATGAGCTAAAAAGAAATCAATCTAAAAATATTAAAGAAACAGTTTCTGATATTTATAAGCAACTAGATTATTTGGTTGATGATGCAATTGAAAGAAATAAAATCTTACATAACATAATAGGAGAAAAAGAAAATGGTTCTTTACATAGAGGGTTACAATCTTATATAGAAACAGAAGCTTATCACTACAATTATTCTAATATAGGGAAATATGGTAAGTTATCTGAACAACAAAGAATAAACCAACAACTAGAAAAGATGGCGGATTACCTTATCGATTCAACGGAAGATGAAGAGTATCCCATCATGAGCAGCTATGCCGAAGACAGAAATGCAAGGAAAGAGATATACATAAACGATGACGATGATGTAGGTGCTTCTGCTAGGAATGGAATACATGAAGATGTAGTGGGAAGGTTTCAAAATGACGAAGCTCAAAGTTTAATTACTAATTATTCACTGTCAGAGGATAAGAAAAGAGAGTTAAGGAATAAGAATATTAAACCGGAAGACTTCGAAAATCACCCTGAACTATTTGAAATGTTTAAGGCTAAAGAAATACTAGAGAAAGAGTTGGGTATTCACAAGGAACAAACTGAAGAAGAAAGCGAAGGCAAGAGAAATCTATACATACAAGGCGTTGAAGATAAATTACGCAGAAAAAAAGAAAAAGCCTTTTCTCGTTGGTTAATGGGAGAATCGAGGCTAAGTGAAGAAACAGTAATTAAATTTAAAAAGAATCCAATGAAATTTGAGGAATTGTTAAGAAATAAGGTTTGGTCGCCTATAACAGATCCACAAGAATTGGAAAATAAATTTAATGATATATGCAATTTTTATGGTATCGCAAACAATGGTTTGAGTCAATATTTTAAAGCTAAAAGAATTGCTAAAGAATTAGGATATGAGATGACGGTTATGAAAGAAAGGCTAGAACCACCTATTAGAGTTAAGGGAAGTAGTGCAATTGCTTATGATACTAATCTTTACCAGGAGGAACTATTAGAAAAGTTTGATTTTGGCGATTATGAGCACATTGAATCCTTATTAAAGATTGAACAACTTACATCTGATCCGGTTAATGATGATAATGGTAAAAAGATTAGATATAAATATACTGTTCCATTATTCCAAAGTATTGAGGATAAACATAAAAATAGTAATTCATTTATCGAACATCATTTAATAGGTGAGTTCAGACAATTAGTTAAGGCTGCTAATCTATTAGATTATGAATCTGCAATAATTAATACCATAATGAACGGTACATCAAGCAATGGTAAATTGAATGAACGAGAAGATATATATGGATATATCATTAATTTACTACATAACAATTATAAGTTTGAAGGATTAAATAAAACAAAATTAAAGACTTTAGTTAGACAAATTAGTAAGAAAATAGCGAATACATACTTAGACAAGGTTGAAGTGAAAGAGTTAGGCAGAGTGAAATGCTCCAAGTGTAAAAAGGAAAAAGTGGCAAGTGAGAGAAACTTCGGTAAAAATAAGAAGAATACTGGTAGGGGGAATGGACTTAAATCAGTTTGTAAAGAGTGTGACAGAAAGAGAGATTGAAAAATTGGGTGTCTCCATAATGGAGATGCCTTTTTGTTTTTGTGAAAACGAAGGGAAATATTATAAATAAAAATTTAAAAAATGTCAATTAATATTGTACGAATAATTGCAATAATTTGTAGACAAGTCCCTATTATCTATTGGAAGGGTTAATACCTTTTCAACTTCTCCCTTGATTTGCTGAACAGTATTAATAGTATTGTTCAGCTATTTTTATTGGGAAGGGGTAATTATTTATGAATAGAATAGACATTGAAAAACTTGACTTAATAACTAAATTACAAGTTTATCAGGTAGTTAATCGATTGAACCAAAAAGAACTTGGGGAGAAGTTAAATGTGAGCCAATCATTAATTAGTTTGATGTACACGCAAAAATATAAGCCGAGTAAAGAAATTGAAATTAAGATAAAAGAATTATTGAAAGATATCTGTTAAGCATCTAGCCACATTGGTTGGGTGCTTTTTTATATTCAAGAATAATCAAAGGAGAAGTGATCAATGGAGAAGATTAAAGAGAGAAAGAATGAGGTAGTGGAAAAAGATGGCGTAGTATTAACTCCCATTCCATCTAGTAAAGGATTTGATAATTACTTAGTCGATACAATTAATGGTCGTGTATGGTCGGTAAAGTCAAATAAGTGGCTTTCAAATAAGCCAAACGACAATGGGTACGTTTATGTTAAATTGTATGATAAAAACAATAAAGGACATGGTTATTGTGTTTCTAGGGTTGTTATGGCAAGTTATAGTGGATTGCCGTTGGAAATGTTTAAGCGTGGTGGAATTGAAGTTGATCATATTGATGAAGATTTAAATCATGTAAATGGAATAAGTAATTTACAGATGACGGATCGTAAAGGGCAATACAAACCTTCTACTATTGAGAGAATGAAAAAGCCTAGACCGAGAATCAGTGAAGAAGATGTTTGTTTAATCTTGGAGCAACTAGAAGAGTGGATAGAAATGGACGGTAAGGTTAGTGATTTCATAAAAATGACTTGTGAGGCATTCAATAGAGATTATCGTGGGATTTGGAATATTGTGCATGGAAAGAGTTTTAAACATTTGCATGAGAAGATGAGTGTTAGTCTTACATAATTATAATTAAATATATACATAATTTTACATAATTAGAGGTTTATTTCCTTCTGTTGTCGAATAGTTATTTATACTCATTTTTGAGTAAATGACAATGGAAGGGATGTTCTAAATTGGAATTTTACAACGCTCAACAATTTCAAGAAAATTTATCTACTGATAAGGAATTAAAAGAATCCCTGGTTATATTGGATAAATTTTTAGGAAATCAACAATTCTTGTCAAAGATGAGGTTTCTGTCTAGGCAGGTTTATCTTGCTCAATATAATATTGATCTTTTTAAAATAGAGGATGGTGTCGGTTCTTATATGCCAGAATCTCAGGTAATTAAACTGGGTGAATTGATTAATGATATTGTAGTTGAATTTGGTGGCAGTGACTATATTAATGCATATAGGGATGTGATAAATATAGTTAGAAAATATTATCAACATACTGCATCTAGAGATGAGTATAATAGTAGGATTATGAAAACTGAACCATCGGGGGATAAAAGGAAGTTTGGGTTTCATGGAACACTATACAATTTTAATGAATTAGATTGGGAAACGTTTGAAAACTATCTTGCTAATAAAATGGATTACGAATACATGAAGGCATCTGATTAATTTCAGATACCTCTTCGTATTGTACATTGTATAAAAATAGGAGAGTATTTCCTTATTTCAAATTATATAGATAAAAGGATGATTATCTATGGAAGACATCAAGAGGTTAGTAGATAATTATGACAACGTACCATACACCGTACATGTAGAAGGAGTAGGAATGGCTAAAGAGATCGGATCACCAAATATAGAGAGACTAGTTAGATTATTACTTAAATATGATGAAATTACCGGATAAAATAATAGTACTATTTTTAACAGAAATATCCATGTATACTTAGTATAGATAGTTAATATGAAGAGGTGTGCATATGGATAATCAATGGCAAAATCCGATTAAAAGCGAAAAGGATAAGAAACTGGTTGTAGGTTGCTTATCATGGGGAATAGGGATAACAGTAGGTATAACAATATTATTCATCATTTTTTTCGTTTGGTTTTTTGGTAATTGACACTCCTTTATAGGGTGTCTTTTTTTATGGTCAAATTTTAAAAAAGGGAGATGCTTGAATGAAAGGTATAATTAGAAATTTATTATTAGCTGTTGGTGTTACTTTGAGTGTATTTGTTTCTATTGCTCTGGTTGATGTAGTTTATTACAAACTGATTGAGATGGGTATAACATGGGAGTTTATTGGACTATTCTTTACAAGTATGCTTGTCCTATATACAATACTTGACTATTTGATGGATAGAGCCTTTAAAAAAGGAGATGTGAGTGAATGAGTAGACTTTTAACTATTGAGTTAGACAACATTACAAGTGTTCCTAGAGTTTTTTATAAGGGTGATGAAGTTAAGGACAAGGTAAGAGTTAAATTTGATTGGGAAACAAATAAAAGTGAAGTCGAGGCAACCTTACCTGATATCCTGATTGAATATCTCAACGACTGTAAAAATGTTGGAATAACAACCATTGAACATGGCAACCAAGACAGGTTAATGGAATACAAACATGGACGAGATAGAAAAAGAAAATCAGCAACACAATCAGATATGGATAAATTTTAATATTAGGGGGAGAAGATTTAATGAATACAACTACAAAGGATTTTCGTGTAACATGCGATATAAAAAACTTAGACTCTTATAAAAACTTGTTAGAAGTATTCACTTATATTTATTTAAATGCGGAAAGTGAGATTCAAACCGAGGCAGTAAAACAATTAAACGATAAGAATATTGAAGGATTAACTATTACGAGAGATATGGGAGATGAGTAAGTGAGTAAGGAAATTCAGATTATATATTATTTAGATAATGGTCAAATAATTGTACGAGAAGAGAAAGCTTTATCTATGGGGCTTGCAGAAAGTATAGCATTAAGAGGGAATGATTATATTAGGTTCTGCGATGTAGATGATATATACCATATGATCGATCCTAATAAAATAACAAACATTACATTTGAGAGATTGATGTCACTCACATGATGGAGATGTGATGGATAATGGCAAACTTTTATAGAACTAAACAATGGAAACGTAAGCGATCAAATATACTTAAACGAGATGAATATCAATGCCGAGAATGCAAGAGGTATGGAAAGGTTACTACAGCGACAATAGCCCATCATTGCTATCCATTAGATAAGTATCCAGAGTATAAGCTAGATAGCAGAACATTGATCAGTCTCTGTGGAACATGCCATAACCAAATGCATGACAGGATTACAGATGAATTAACTGACAAAGGTTTAAAGTGGATGGAAAGAATATCCCCCCTACTTAATGATTGAATTATTCCCTAAGGGGTACCGGGAAGGGGTAGCCTTTTCCAATAGAGCGACTATTTGAGAAAACTTTTTTCAAGATAGAAATGGGAGGTGGTGAGTGTGTGTCAAAAAAGATACCGACTAAGCGTCAAATAAGGAATACAACAATTAAAGACATGAAGAGTCTTGGAATTTATAAAGAAGAATATAATCCAATTATTGACATATATGTGGACGTTTTTAAGCAGTATTTAGAAGCCGAAAAACTTTTTGAAGAAAGTGGTTATCAATACGAAACAACAACAGGTGCAGGTGGAACAAAGAAGTCTGCTATTGTTGCTACATTAGAAAATTTAAGAAAAGATTACTTAGCATATTCTGATAGACTTTGCCTTAATCCTCAATCTAACAAAAAGAAAGATGACGGTAAAGGTAGTAGCGCTAAACAAGAGTCACCATTAGAAAGATTAATGAGGAGTAGAAAATGATTAATACTACTGTAGATAATTACCAAGTAGTATTAGAATATGCTGAAAGTATTGTGAGTGAAAAGAAACTTGCAAACAAAGAACAAATACAAGGTTGTCAAAGGTTTCTTGATGATCTTAAAAGAGATGATTATGAATTTAAAGTAGACGATGCTGACTTTGTTATCGATGCAATAGAAACAACGTTTGTCCATGACCAAGGGGAAGCAATAGACGGTACACCGTTAAGAGGTACACCATTCTTATTAGAACCTTGGCAGAAATACATAATATACAATTTGTTAGGCTTTTTTATGCCCGGAACTCGTATCCGTAGGTATAAGGAAGCCTTTATTTATTTACCTAGAAAGAATGGGAAAACAAGATTTGTTGCAGCATTATCTTGGGCAATGGCTTTACTTGAAGCTAGGTCTGGTTCAAAGATTTATATTGTTGGTGCGGCATTAGAACAATCTTTACAAAGTTTTAATTTTATCAATTTTAACTTAGAGAGAATGGGAGAAAAAGAATCATTTAGAATACTAGATAACAACCAAGAACATAGCATTAGTAAAGACTTTGGAGACGATGGTTCTCTATATATCAAAGCATTAGCGGCAAATCCTGATCGTCAAGATTCATTAAACTGTAACGTGGGTATAGCAGATGAGTTACACGCTTATAAGACTCCTAAACAATATAACATCATTAAGGAAGCTATGAAGGCATACACGAATAAACTAATGATTGGTATTACAACTGCTGGTGACGATATGACAAGTTTCTGTTATAGACGTTTAGAATATTGTCAGAAAATACTAGCAAAAACAGCTAAGAAAGAATCAATGTTTATATTCATAGCAAAGGCAGATGAGGATAAGAATGGATTTGTAGACTTCGCTGATAAGACTCAGCATGAACGTGCTAATCCAAACTACGGTGTGACAATTAGACCAGATGAAATGCTTGAAGAAGCACAGGATGCACAAGACGACCCTCAACAAAGAAAAGATTTCCTTAGTAAAAGTTTGAATATATACACAAGTAAAATGAACGCATGGTTTGATATTGATGAGTTTAAAGCCTCCGATAGAAATTACAATTGGGGTTATTCTAAAGGCAAGTTAGATTTAAGGGAATTAGCTCAGCTACCTATCGAGTGGTATGGAGGTGCGGATTTAGCGAAGCTTTATGATCTATCAGCAAGTTCCTTATATGGAACTTATAAGTTTACAGAAAAAGGCCAACAAAAAGAGGTAGATATCATTATCACTCATGCATGGTTTCCTATTGTAAAAGCACATGAGAAAGCAGAAGAGGACGGTATTCCACTGTTCGGATGGCAAGATGATGGCTGGCTTACAATGACAAATACTCCAACAACTAATCATGAAGACTTAGTTAAATGGTTTATTGAAATGCGTGACTTAGGATTCAAAATTAAGCAAGTTGGTTTTGATAGAAAATTCGGTGAAGAGTTTTATCTATCTATGAAACGTAATAGATTTTCAATTGTAGAAGAACCTCAACTTCACTGGAAAAAGACTCAAGGATTTAGAAGAATTGAGAAGAAAGCAAAAGATGGAAATTTATATTATCTACATTCACAAGCGTATGAGTATTGTGTACAGAATGTAAAAGGTATAGAAATGACTGATGATGCTATTAAGTATGAAAAAGTTACTAATAATTCAAGAATAGATTTGTTCGATGCATCGGTATTTAGTGCTATGCGAAAAATTATTAACTTAGAAAGATCAAACACTGCTAAGAAGTGGATAAGTAGTTAGGCAGGTGAATGAAATCAATAAACTTAAAGAAAGATTTATAGATAATTTATTTGAAGCATTCCTATTGTTAGGAGTGTTTTTTGTGTCTATAGGGTGTTTTATATTCTCTATAATAATGGGTTTTGTCATAACAGGGTTATTACTTATGGGAATCTCTGTACTCATTTATAAGGATAAAGGGGGTGAATAATATTGGGATTCTTGACACGTAATAGGCAGACTCGTTCAACCAGTTTTGAACAATGGTTTCAAACAACTGCATATGACACTCTAACTATACCCGGTTATAGAACCATCTTAGACTGTCCTGAAGTTAAAACAATTCAACACATTAAGGCAGATTTAATTTCTTCTATGACTATCCATCTAATGGAGAGCAGAGAAGGTGGAGATGTCCGTGTGAAAAATGGATTATCAAGAAAATTAGATATAGATCCGTTTGAATTAATGACTAGAAAAAATTGGATGTACAACATTGTAAGCACAATGATTGGCGAAGGTGATGGGAATAGTTTTGTATTTCCTGTTTACAGTGATGACGGAACCATTAAAAACTTAGTTCCATTGGCTCCGAATATCACATCTATAACCGACACTGATGAAGGTTATAGCGTGACGTATGGAACAAAGAGATATAGTCATGATGAGGTGCTTCACTTCTCTATGAATCCAGATCCTAACCGTCCTTATGTAGGTAGGGGTTATCGTGTTCATTTGAGAGATATAACAAACAATCTAAAACAGGCAACATCTACTAAGAAAGCATTTATGAGTGGTAAATACTCACCATCTTTGATTATTCAAGTAGATGCAAACACTTTGGAGTTAGCATCTGAAGAGGGTAGAAATAGCATTTATAACAAATATCTTGAATCAACAGAAGCAGGGAAGCCTTGGATAATTCCAGCAGATTTATTAAATATAGATCAAGTTAAGCCTCTATCTCTTAAAGACCTGGCCTTAAATGAAGCAGTTGAATTAGATAAAAAGACAGTTGCAGGGCTATTAGGAGCACCTGCCTTTTTAATTGGTGTAGGTGAATTTGATGCAAAAGAATTTAACAACTTTATCAAAACATCAATACTGCCAATTGCAAAGATTATTGAGCAAGAGTTAACTAGAAAACTAATTTATAGTCCTAATTTCTATTTCAAATTTAATCCAAGAAGCCTTTACTCATACGACATGATTGAACTTATAAAGGCTGGTACGGAAATGGTAGACAGGAATGCATTACGCAGAAATGAATTAAGAGATTGGATTGGGTTAAGTCCAGATGAAGAAATGGAAGAGTTGATTATTCTTGAAAACTACCTTCCAGCCAATAAGTTAGGTGAACAAAACAAACTGAAAGGTGGTGAGTAAATGAGTCGAGCTGAAGAAAGACAATATAGAAGTGTTTTTGAAACGGATTTGACCACTAGAGCAGAGAGTGACAATGACAATGATATATACATTGAGGGATACTTTGCTGTTTTCAACAAAGAAACTCAACTGTTCCGTGGCGCTTTTGAATCAATTGCACCTAACGCATTTGATAATACTTTAGGAAATGATATTAGAGCATTAATTAACCATGATACAGGTCTTGTCTTAGGTAGAAATAAGACTAGTACATTGGAATTAAAAGTTGATAGTCATGGTCTATGGGGACGTATCAAAATTAACCCTGAAGATACCGATGCTATGAATCTATATTCTCGTGTGAAGCGTGGGGACGTAGATCAATGTAGCTTTGGCTTTAATATCCGAAAAGAAGACGAGGAATGGCGAGATGATGGAACTGTTAAGTGGACTTTATTAGATATTGACCTACATGAAGTTTCTGTGGTTACATTCCCGGCTTATGAGGAAACGGGTGTACAAGCCAGAAAAAGAGACTTTGATCAACATAAGCAAAAACAAATTGAATTAAGAAAACAAAAATTAAAGGAGCGAATTAATCAATGGCATTAAGACAATTAACGATTTCAAGAAAGATTGAACAACGTAAAAATACACTTACTGAACTTTTATCTAAAGAAGAGGAGTTCACAACTAGATCACAAGAGTTGGAAACATCATTAGAGGAAGCAAAAACTGATGAGGAAATCGCTGTAGTTGAGGAAGCAGTTACTAAGTTTGAAGGTGAACAAGAACAATTTAGAACTCAAAAGATAACTTTAGAAAAAGAAATTTCTGAATTAGAAACCGAGTTAGAACAATTAAATGCAAATAAACCTGCAAATAACGAAAAAAGGGGCAAACAAAACATGAAAAAAGGTAATGAAAATTTAGAGGTTCGAGACTCAATTAACGAATATGTACGTTCTAAGCATGTAAGAGCTGGTTACACATCTGTAGATGGTGGTGCATTAATTCCTGAAGAATTACTTACTCCACAAAAAGCTCCTGAAGACGTTGTTGACTTAGAAAAACTAATCAACACAAAGCCTGTTAAAAGTGCGTCTGGTAAATATCCTATTATCAAGAAATCTGGAAGCAAAATGATTTCTGTTGCTGAATTAGCAGCTAATCCAGAATTAGCTAAACCTTCTATTGCAGAGGTTAATTACGATATCGAAACTTACCGTGGATATATCCCTGTTTCTCAAGAAGTTATTGATGATGCAGAATATGATATCACAGGTATGATTGCAGAAGAAATTCAAGACCAAGAATTAAATACAAAAAATGCAGCTATTGCAGCAGTACTAAAAACTGCAACTGCTAAAGCTGTTACAGGATTTGATGGTTTAAAGAAGGTTTTTAACGTTGATTTAAAGAAAGTTTACACTCCAAAAGCAGTTATCTCTGCATCTCTATATAACGAATTAGATACAACTAAAGACAATAACGGTCAATACTTACTACAAAGTGATGTAACTGTAAAGTCTGGTAAGAAGTTATTTGGTCACGAGGTTGTTGTACTTGATGATGATGTTATTGGAACTGTAGCAGGTGACATGGTAGGGTTCATTGGTGATCCTAAAGCATTTGCGGCGTTGTTTGACCGTAAACGTGCTTCAGTCAAGTGGGTTGACAATGATGTATATGGTCAATTGCTTGCAGGCTTTGTACGTTTTGATGTAGAAACAACTGATGCTGAAGCAGGATTCTATGTAACATATTCTCCAGAAGCAGCAGTCTAGGGGAGTGGTTTTGATGAAAGTCAAAGCAATTAAACCATTTACAGACTTAAAGGAAAACGTTAAAAGAAAATCAGGGGATACTTTTGTAGTGTCCCAAGAACGTTTTAAAGAAATGAACTCATCAAGATATGGAGAACTAGTTAAAGAGGTTGTTGAGAAAAAAACGAAAAGGGCAAGTAAAAAAGTAGGCGATAAGTAATGGATGAATCAACAATCCTAGAATTAGTGAAATGCCGATTAGGAATTAGTTCAACTGTTAGAGATACTTATTTAACTCAGATTATTAAAGGTATATTAGTTGAATTGGAAGATGAGAAAGGGTTAGTGCTTGATAGTGCTAGCCCTTATCATTTGATGGTCGTTGTAGATTATTCTACATGGAGATACCAAAACAAAGATAGTGCAGCCGGTTTGCCAAGACATTTACAATTTAGATTACATAATTTAATGATTCATTTAGGCGGTGGTACAAGTGGCACTGTATGATCATGAATTAATATTAATATCTGAGAGAATTGATGTTGATAACCTTGGAAATCAAATACCGGTTGAGGCAAGTAAAAAAGTCTTGTGTAGTGTTAATTCAATAGGCAGCAACGAATTTTACAATGCTTCTGTTAACGGAATGAAGCCTGAAATTGAGTTTATTATACATGCCTATGAGTATGAAGGTGAACAGAAAGTTGAGTATAAAGGTGTAACTTACTCAATTATTCGAACATACAAGCAGAGCTTCGAAGAAATAGAACTAACTTGTCAAAGGAATGTTGGCAATGAATGATATATCAAAAGAAATTGCTAGGGCATTATCTCAATATACCGATGAAGTTAAAGAAGGACTAGAAGAAGCTAAAAAAGAAACTGCAAAAGAAACGGTAACTAATTTACGTAATAATAGTCCAAAATTAACAGGTGATTATGCAAAGGGATGGAAAACAAAAAAGAACGGTACTGCTCAAGTTGTACATAACAAGACTGACTACCAATTAACACATTTATTAGAAAATGGACATGTTAAAAGAGGTGGGGGAAGAGTTCAAGCAATTCCTCACATTAAACCAGCAGAGGAAGAAGCAATTGATAATTATGTTAAAAAGGTCGAGAAGGTGATTAAAGGGTGAATTTATTAGAATTAAAGAATTTATTAGATGCTACAGGGCTTCCTGTGGCTTATTCGCATTTCACTGAAACAACCAATTCACCTATTCCAAACCCACCTTATATTACTTATTTAATCAACAATTCTTCTAATCTCTTTGCTGATAATAAGGTATATAAAAAGGTTAATAATGCTCAGGTAGAGTTATACACAAATAAAAAGAATCTACAGACTGAAGAAATCATAGAAGATTTATTTGAACAAAATGAAATTCCTTTTGAAACTTCAGAGTTATGGATTGAATCAGAAAAACTATTTCAAAAAACTTACGAATTGAGGTTGATATAATGGGTAACAAAGTTACTTTCGGTTTAAAAAATGTACACTATGCTACATTTACAAAAGATACAGCAACTGGTGCAATTACTTATGATGCACCAATAAAAATGCCTGGGGCGGTTGAAATATCTCTAGAACCTAGAGGCGATATGGTTGAATTCTATGCAGATGATATGTTGTTCTATTCTGCACCTAATAATCAAGGTTACGATGGCACTTTATCTATTGCTAATATACCAGAACAGTTCGCTATTGATGCTTTAGGTGAGGTTAAAGATGATACGGATATGGTATTAACAGAGAAGACAAATGCCAAACCAAAACCATTTGCACTGCTATTTGAATTTGATGGGGACGTTAAAGCTACACGTCATGTATTGTTTAATTGTAATGCCAACCGTCCTACAGTTGGATCTACTACAAAACGGATGCAGTTGAGCCTAACGCTAATGAATTAACATTCATATCTAGTCCTAGAGATACAGACTATGCAGTTAAGACAAAAACAACAGAAACAACTCCTGCAACGGTTTACGATGCTTGGTATGATGCAGTCTATGTGAAAACTCCAGCAGTATAAAATAAAAAGGGTGAAGACAAATGGAACAAACATTAACAATTGATGGTAAACAAGTAAGGTTTGAGTCTAAAGGTTCAACTCCTTTACGATACAAGAAACAATTTAATAGTGACTTTTTTGCAGATTTAATGAAAATGCAGAGTTTAACGAAAGTGAAAAATAAGAAAAATTTAAGTTATGAAGATATTAAAAGTTTAGACATGGAAGTTTTTTATAATATTTGTTGGGCTTTGGCAAAGACAGCACATAAAGAAATTCCAGAACCTTTAGAGTGGTTGGATGAATTTGAAGTATTTCCGATAATTGAGATTGTAGGGGAATTACGGGGGTTATTATTCCATTCTCTAGAGGGTAAAAAAAAATAAAAAATGATGGTCAAGAATCGGATGGTGATTTTATTACTACCGATTCTTTTTTATTTATGTGTAAGCAATGTGGGATTGATTATGACGACTTAGAAGTTATGACAATTGGTATGTGCTTGGACTACATAAATGAATATATCGAACAAAACAAACCGGAGAAAGAAAAGACAAGACGGGCTAAACAGTCTGACTTTGACTCCTTCTAGGAGGTGAGCAATTGGCTAGAAACATTAAGGGTATAACTATAGAACTTGATGGAGAAACAAAAGGACTCGATAAAGCTTTAAAAGATGTTAACAAGCGATCTAGAGACCTTAATACTGAGCTCAGAGATGTAGAAAAGCTATTAAAGTTTAATCCTGGTAATGCAGAACTTGTAGCACAAAAACAGAAGTTATTATCTGATCAAGTTGAAACGACATCAGAAAAATTAAATACCCTAAAGAAAGCTCAAAAAGAAGTACAAGAGCAATTTGATAAAGGTGAAATAAATGAAAAGCAATATCGAGACTTTCAAAAAGAATTAGTTGAGACTTCAAGTAAACTTGAAAACTTTGAAGATAGGTTGAAAACAACTCAAACAAAGGTTAATAAATTTGGAGATAACTTGGGAAAAGTAGGAGACAAAATGAAGGGCATAGGCAGCGGCATAAAAGACGCTGGTAGTTCCATGACTGGATTTGTCTCTGCTCCTCTTATCGCAGGGTTAGGTCTTGCTACAAAAGGTACTGAAGAGTTTAGGCAAGCAATGGGTAGACTTGAAACAAATGCTGAAACAGCAGGGATAAAAACGGAAACTATTAATGATGCATTTATAAGATTAAGCGGAATAACAGACGATGCTGATGCTAATGTTGAAGCACTATCAAACTTGTTAGCTACTAATTTTGATGAACAAGGGTTGACTACTACTCTTGAAGCACTTAGTGGCGCGCTGATCAAATTTCCTGATACGTTGAAAATTGAAGGGTTAGCAGATGGTCTTCAGGAGACTGTTGCGACTGGTCAAGCTATCGGGCCCTTTGCTGAATTATTAGAACGTCTGGGTATTAACTTAGATGACTTTAATACTGGACTATCAGAAGCAGCAGAAAGCGGTAAGACTCAAGACTATATTTTACAAACATTAGCAAGTACAGGATTAACGCAAGTTAATGAACAATATAGAAAAAATAATGAAGAACTAGTCAAATCAAAAGAAAGTACAGCTAACTTTCAACAATCAATGGCTGAACTTGGTGAGACTCTATCCCCAATCATGACAAAGATTACCGAAAAAGTTACTGAGTTGGTAGATTGGTTTAACCAATTAAGTCCAACGGGGCAAAATACTGTCTTGGTTATAGCTGGTATAGTCGCTGCTATTGGGCCTTTCTTAATGATCATTGGAACTCTAATCTCAGCAATTGGTGGAATTATAGCCATTGCAGGAACATTGAGTATTAGTTTGGGAGCAATCGTTGCTCCTGTTCTAATAGTCGTAGGAGTCATAGCGGCACTCATAGCAATTGGTGTTGCCTTATGGAAAAACTGGGATACGATAAAGGCTAAAACCACTGAGTTTGTTTTAAAAGTTGTGACTAAGTTTTTAGAGTTAAAAGACAAGGTAACTGATTTTGTTCAAAAAATAAAAGATTGGGTAATTAGAAAATTTATAGAAATGGTAGCATCTGCTGTTCAAAAGGTTAAAAATTTCAAAGACTCTATATCTGAAAAAATGCGATCATTGATTGATTCCATAAAAGAAATTTGGGGAAATGTTATGGATTTCTTTAGAGGGATAGATTTGCTTCAGATGGGTAAAGACATTATCCAAGGTTTAATAAATGGTGTCAAAAAGATGGCTTCAAAAGTTGTGGACAGCGTAAAGGATGTAGTAGGCGGTGCAATTGAAGGCGCTAAAAAGTTACTAGGAATACATTCGCCTTCACGGGTATTTAAACAAATAGGTGTATTTACTGGTGAGGGGTTAGCTAATGGAATGGAATCAACTAGCAACCAGATTAAAAAGGCTTCACAACGTATGTCAGAAGTCTCTATACCAAAAGTACCTAAGAACATTTCTTCAGATTTTAATATGGCTAATTCTAATAGTAACGGCTCAAGTAGCGGCAATACTACTCAAACTCATAACAATATTAGTTATGAAGGATTGTTTAATGGTGCGAATTTCTATGTAAATAAAGAACAAGATATTGAAAAATTAGCAGCAAAATTATTCAAACTTATGAAATCTGATGCTTTAGTGAATGGAGTGAGGTGATGAATCTAAGTAATTTTAAAGTAATAAAATTTGATGGTACAGAGATTGATATGCAACAAGCAGGCATAATAATTGAATCTTTCAATATATCATCTCCAAGTCCAAATACTACTACCGAAACCATTCCAAATAGGGATGGTTTTTTAGATTTTGGTACGACTTATGAAGGTAGGGAGATTGATATAACTGGTGGATTTATTTCGCTTGATGGTTATGATTTTAGACTTTTCAGAAATGAAGTTTTTAAGATTTTTGATAGTAGACAGTATTTTTACATAATTAATGATGCTGAACCTTCTAAACGATGGAAAGTTAAATATAATTCACCTTACCCTATAAATAGAACAGCATTGGTAGGAAAATTTGAAATTACATTAATTTCTTCTTCCTCTTATGCAGAATCAATTGGTACAACTCAAGATCCACTTATTTTTGATTCAGGTTTGTGGCAATTTGGACAGGGATTATCAACAGAAAACCCTACATACTTGCATACAACCAGTAATTTTAGAATATTCAATGCGGGTGATAAAGAAATTGATCCTAATGAATTACCTTTAAAAATAACATATCAAGGTGCGTCATCTAATTTAACTATTAAGAATCTAACTACTAATGATTTATGGACATATTACGGAACATCTGAATCTTGGGAAACCATTCATTTAGATGGAGTAAAGGCAGACAAAGATGGTCTGTCTATTTTTGCTGATACAAATTATGAAGTGATCACAATAATCCCAGGATGGAATGACTTTGAGATTACTGGAAATATAGGGGATTTTCAAATTGATTTTGATTTTCGATTTTACTACTTATAAAAGGATGGATGTGAAAGATGACAAAGTATCCTTATAAACCAACAGGAACTGAATTAAATAGAGAGTTTAGAAATACATACAATCAAAATTTGTTAGATATAGAGTCAGACTTAAAGGAGCTTGGTTCTGGTGCAATGGAAGCGTTGGAAGCTGCGAATGAAGCGACTACTCAAGCGGTCTATGCAAGCGAACAAGGTGACTATGCCAATGCTGAAGGAATGTATGCATCCAATCAAGGTGATTACGCAAAATTACAAGGAGAATATGCGGAAACACAAGGGGATCTAACAAGACAAGCTGTTAATGATGCGAACACCCTAGTATCTGAAACTAAATATGCAGAAATATACAACACTACTTCTACATATCAAAAAAATAATATTGTTTCTTTTAATGGCTCTTCTTACATGTCATTACAAGATAATAATATTGGCAATAATCCTCCAGATCCATCTGTTGCTATTGAGAATACTTATTGGTCATTAGTTGCAAAAAAAGGTAATGATGGAACTGGTACAGTTAAAACGCCAAGAGATACATTTGTAGCAACCGAGGGACAATCGTTATTTGAATTAACCTACACTTATGACCAATTCCAAGGAAGAACAAAAGTTTATGTGGAAGGTGTAAGACAGTATACTCCAGATAACTACGAAGAAACGACTAGCAAATCAATCACATTAAGTGAAGGTGTTCCTGCTGGCACAAAAGTTGTTGTAGAGTATTTTAGTGAATCTGTTCCATTACAATCTGATATTCAAACAACAGTTGATGGTCATACTACTACTATATCTAACCACAGTGTGACATTGGCTAGCCACGATGAATCAATAAATCAAATCAATGCAGACATGTTAGAGAAAGCATCAAAAGAATACGTTGACGCTGAATTAGACAAAAAAGTAAATCTAAAACAAATAACCGAGTATTCTATTGTTGCTGAAGGAGCAGATAACACCGGAGCTACTGACATGACAAGTGTGTTTAATAGCCTTCACGATAGAATAAGTGAAGGTTCTAAGATCGTCTTTCCTCCTGGGGTTTACAAGGGTAACATGATAGCCACAAAAGATTTAGCTATAGAGTTTCGAGATTGTACGCTAATAAACGCAAATGATGTAGATGAGATTGTTGGGTTCAGAGGTACGGAAGAAACTCCTAGGACTGTTGTCGGAAATCCAGTATTCGGAGATAGATCATTTGAAGTGTCAGACTCAACAGGGTTGCTTCCAGGCGATATAGGTTACTTAGTTGATGATTCGGTACGACCTGGTGACTTAACTCCAGACGTAAATGTGGAGATACTAAAAATCAAATCGATTGATGCTACAACCGTTACGATTGAAGGTATTATTGAGTCAGACATGAATACAGGTTCGGTTAGATTTGTGAAGATTAATCCAGTCAAAAGACCTAGAATAATAGGTCATCCATTAATTAAACCTACCGCTTCACACAATTGGCACGCTGTTTATTTTGAATATTGTGAAGAGCCTAGTTACGAGGCAATCACAGTAGAAAAATTTGTTAGGCATGGTGTAAGGTTTAAATTTTGTTACTTGCCAAAGTCCGGCGATTCTTACTTCAAAAAGCCAATTGCTACAGGAAGTGGGCAAGGATATGGGGTTTCCATGCATGGATGTCGACATGGTATAAATAAATACATCTATTCAGAAGGATGTCGACATGCTATTGACGATTCTGCAAGCTACAACTGCGAGACACTAAAAGTCGAAGAAGTGGGTGGTGTAGGTGAGGCTATTGCCGTTATTTCACACAACGGATTCGGTGGGAATAATAAGATCGGAGAATTATACGGTATAAATGACGGGCCTTTTGTTACTGTATCTAAACAAGGGATTCAAGATGAATCAAAGCACGTCATGAGAGGGTATAAGATAGGAAAAATTAAGGGAGTAATTCCAAGCCTGACAAACTCTGACAGTTTTTATGGAGTTTACATTCAATCGGACTATGCAAATATAGAAGTTGGTGAAGTTGATTTTACTTTTTTAAACCCAACAGGTGTCCCGAACACTAATAATGTCGCAGTGAGGATTCAAGGAAACCAAAAGGGCAATGTTGACATTGGTAAGGTAACCACTAATAGAGTCGGAGTTCTTATAAGAATTGAAACTAGAGATGGGACTGAAAGTAAATTATACAGATTCTCCTATGATAAAATTCAGGCAGATGAAGTTCTACACTCTCTGTTTGCAAGAGGAGTTTCGAATATTGAACTGGGGTCTAACTTAGTAGATAGCCATTTGGGGACTGCTTTGGTAATCAAAGATTTATATAGTAAAAAACCTGAAAGAGTAGATAGTTCTAAGTTAAATATCGATTACGCAGATCCTATGTTTGATATTACAGGTGTGCCGTCAACAGGATTGAAGGGTACACCCCCTAAGTTAAACGAGGGTTCAACATCTTCTGTTAGTATTTCAAACGGAGGTAAAATATTAAATCAGAGATTACTATCTTCTGGTGAACTACTTCGTATTGATACAGGGACTGGAGGAACAACAATAACTCTTGATTCATTAACACCTTTTGAGCCTCCCATGTGGATCGGTCAAACAGTTAAATTATTTATAGTGGCGGGTCGTAACAGCTTAATTGTTCCGGTTGGAGGCACAGTACAAGGAGATAACGATTTAACTTTAGTCGCAAACCGAGCATACGAGTTTATAGGCTATGCTGGGTATTGGTATTTATCACAGTAGCCCACACAAAAACAAAATCACTAGTTAGACTACTGTATTAAAATACACATAATTAAATAAATATACTTAGATTCAAAAATGTCAATTCCTTTGGGTTATTCCCTTTCGAGTTGGCATTTTTTCTTTTTGTATACCAACTTAATTTTAGAAAAATATAACAAAACTTCCAATAAAATGAGGTTTTTATCAAGACAGATTAATTATGCAACTCTATGCATATTTAAAGGATGTGATTTTAAGAATGACAATAAACAAAATTGACAGTAGATTTGTCGAAAATGCAAGCAACGGGAAAACAATACGTCAAGAAATAGATGGTGTTAATGGTGAGTTGGTAGAAATTGAGACAGATCTATCAAATATTGATGGAAGAGTTTCGCAAGCAGAAAATAATTTAGAAGATAGGGGGATAAATGTTACCGAACATGGCGTTGTTGCAGATGAAGTAACAGATCAAACAACAAGTATTCAGACAATTGTTGACGCTCTTACGCTACCAAATACTATTTTTATTCCGTTTGGGGTGGTATGGAACTATAATAATTTTACTCACCCAAATGAGTTAACTATATACGACCATTCACGTTATGACGCTAAAAACAGTGCATGGACAGCGCAGTTACGAACTTATATTAAAACAAGTAACCCTGAAATTAAGAACGCCAACGAAAATGTGTTGTTGTCTCCTTATCATCCTGCAAACGTCGTAGACAATGTGGGTGGTACTAACGCAACAGAAAAGAGGGCATCCACCGTATATCGTTTAAATGGCGTTAGTAAGTGGCGACATGGTATGGGGGCAAATACTGATGATACACATTACATTATTTCCAAGTTTCCTAATGCTGAAACCATGTTTTCTATTGAATATGACACGAGTGAGTATGCTTTTGGTAGTCTACCAGTTAAAGGGGTAAGCTACTATTTTGTTAACAAAGTAACAACAAGCAAACACGTCAGGCGTTATAAAAGTCATACTGGTAGTGGTGGCTTTGAACATCAGTATATGATAGATAACGCATTAGTAAAAAGGGAACAAATAGACGAACAAGGAAATAGCAAAGTATTAAATGGAAGTGGTGCTGAAACGTATAGTGTTGATATTGACGGTACTTATTCAGGAACGAAGAAAAAAGTAATACCGAGGACAACAACAAGTAATGTGCTAGATAGAGATAGTGAGTCTATATTTTCAAATGAAGGGGCAACAGGTGGATTTGTACTTAATTTACCAAGTGCAAAAAAGGGTTTAAAATACACCTTCTATAATGTAACTGGAACCAACCTTCGTATTTTGAGACAAACAGGAGACTCATTCAGGGGAATGACAGGTAATATTGAAACACTTGCACAGGGCAATAATGTTACCGTGGAATGTGTGATAAATGGTATATGGGAAATACCTATAAACAATGGGTTTGTGAATATTTAGAAACTGATTAAAATTGACGAAGTTGGAAGAAAACCGTCGTAAGAGTAGGAGTCTTATTTTTTAACAGCTCTTACTCCATTTTCTATGTGCCGTATAATTATCGGTATGCAGAATTTATATAAATTAAAACTGGAATTTTATCGTATTCTCAGGTTAGGAAAATGGAGTAAATTTAAGTAAATCAAAGGAAAACAGAGATGATATTTTTGATATTTTAAACTATATTGATGTATTACATTTCTCATACATTGTCATACAAAGTATTACTTTTGTAATACCTATTAAAGAGACTAAAGTTACATACCTACTTTTTTATCTGTTATACTACCATCAAAAGAAGGAGGTATGTCCATGATTAATATCATAATTGATCATTCCTATGCAGATGACTATTTTATGATTTCAGAAATCTCGGTAAACATAAAAGACCCTACCGAAAGAGAAAGAGTTGAGTATTTAGTTAGAAAATACAACCTTGAGGGTAGTTTAGAAGATCCTAATAACAGCTTGAGCAATAGAATAGCTGATATGCTTCAAGTCGATGTTAGCATTATTGATATAGACACCGAGGAAGTAGATTTAATGTAGGATCGAAGAATTCAGAGTAATAGATATTTGCGAGTTGCCCAAACTTTGTTAAAATAAACTTAAAACAAGATTGGGTGTAATGATGGAAAATTTAATGCAAATATCAACAGTTTTAATTCCAGTTCTGGGGGTATTAGGTGGAGCTTACATTGGTGGATACTTATCTAACAAATCTCAACAAGAATCCATAAAACAAAATGCAGAAATTGAAAACCTGAGACAACGTAAACATGAAATAATACAAACTCTTGAAGTATATAACTCAGTTTTGAAAATCGATGGTGAAAGTCTATTAGTGACTCCTGCAGGTGGAACGTTTGTAGATTTTGAGACTGAGTTATATCAAGAAGGTATAAGACCGTTACTGTACGAAAAGTTTCATCTAATTCATAGCGATGTTGCAGATATTGTGCGGAAAATGGATCAAAGAATTGCAGATTGTATGTTTAATGAAGAAACAGAAGATACAGATCATGATTATCTTATAAAGCAATACGTAGATTTAATACATAGGATTCAAAATCATTTAAAAGATTACAGAGACAGATTCTAGGTCATAATTATAATTATCAAAAGAGCAGTCATTTAGTCTGATTGCTCTTTTTTGTGCATTTTTTGGAGGTGGATAAAAATAAATGAATGTTATTGACATAAATGGAAATGTAGAGAAACTAACAACTTATAAGGATTTAGAAAGAAACCGGAGAGTAAATGGTAATCATTCGCTCTCTTTTTTAGTGTTTGAAAATGAAACAAACAAACATTCATTTCCTTTAGTTCAAGAAGAATCAATTATAGAGTATGACAACAATCGTTATAGAGTTAAAACTTTGGATCATTCTTCACTTGGAAACAAGTCGTTTAAAAGTGTTGTAACAAAGCATGTATTTTTTGATTTGATAGGTAATTTCCAACATAAGGTATTGACCGGTTCATTAACATTAACAAGTTGCATGAATCATGCGTTAGAAGGAACGGGTTATACATCAAGTGTTCAAGGCTCATTCCCAAGTATTCCATTTGAAAAGTTTGGTGAAGCTAATTCGATTAGTTTAATACAAACAGCTTTAGATGAGTTTGGCGCTGAAATGGAAATTGACGGTAGTGTAATAGTTGTTAAGAAAACGATTGGGGTTAAAACTGATTATCAGATTAGGTATAAACATAACCTAAAGACCATTTCTAAATCAGTAAATACTGACAATCTAGCAACATACATAAAAGGTTATGGTAAGGATGGCATTGAAGCAGAATACACTTCTCCTAATGCTGAGAAGTATGGAATTATCGAAGCTGAACCATTTAACGATGAAAGATATACAACAGTAGAATCATTACAAAGTGCTTTAAAGGAACAGTTACAAGATGAACCTGAGATTAGCTTTGAAATTGAGTTTGTTGAGTTAAAAAAGGCAGGATATGAAGGGGAAACAATTAATCTAGGTGACACAATCTATGTTATTTATGAGCCATTAGGTATTAATATTACTGCTAGAGTAATTGAATATACTGAATATCCCGAAGAACCAACTAATTCAAGTGTTGTTTTGTCTAACTTTAAAGAGAATATAACAAGTGATTTTACTAATCTTAAGAAAACTGCAAACAGAGTCAATAAAATTTTAACTCAAGGCGATACAGTAAAGTATGAGTTTTTGGATTCATTTGTTAAACAAGCCACTGAAGCCTTACATAATTCTATGACTGAATTACAATATCCTGAAGATGGTGGGATAGTTGCTATTGACAAGAATAATAACAACAATATAGTCGTTTTTAACTCTGGAGGTATTGGAATATCAAAAGACGGTGGTAAAACTTTTAGAACAGCTATGACTGGTGAGGGTTTTGTTGCTGATGTCATTAATGCAGGGACATTAAAAGCCATTAATATTGAAGGTGTCGACATACAAGGTAGTAAGTTTGTAACACAAGGTGAAGGTGGTACAGCTACAATATGGGATGGCTTATGGAAAAGTACATACGGAGATACAGAAATATCATTATACAAAAATTCTGTGAAGGTTAACAAAGGTGGTACAACCAATGTAAATGGGCTTCAGGCTGATTTAGAAGGTAGTGGACTATATTTTCAAAATTTAAGTAATGGATCTTCTACAGGTGGATTTGCTATTTACACTGATGGCACAAATTCTACTGTTACCAATTTAGGGGGAGTAGGTGAAGTAAATATTTTCGGGGGTGGCACGTTTTTTGCAAATGAATTCAGTACTACATCTTCAGAAAAAAAGAAACAAGACATAGAAGAGTGGACAGAAAACGCCTTAGACTTAATAAACGATTCAGTTATTTATAAGTATCGAATGAAAAATGATGTAGAAAATAATGTTAACAAGGAGAAGTACGGTCTAATTCTTGAAAGAGAGACTCCCGACCATGTTAAAAGTGGTGAAGGTGTAGAGCAATACGCCATGAATACTTTGTCATGGAAAGCAATTCAAGAATTGTCCAACAAGGTTACAGAATTAGAAAAGGAAATAGTGGAATTAAAAAATAATGGAACTAGCAGTTAACACCAATTTGAAGGTGTTTTTTTTATTTGCCAAAATGTTAGGAGGTAAACCCTTGGAAAACCTACAATATGCAACACGAGAAGAATTAAAGTCCCTTGAAGATAAAGTAACCATCTTAGATAACAGACAAACAAGAACTGAAACAAGGATAGATAATTTAGAGAAAAAAATAGACAAGATTGACAGTAATACAACATGGATACTGAGGCTAATTGTCGGTGCTGTAATTGGAGCATTTTTAAAGATTGTACTTACAGGAGGTATTTAAATTGAAGGAAAAATTAAGTAAATTAATTGAAGTTCGAAAAATTATTGCTTTAGTAGTCATTGCTTTATTTTTGGTTTTATCTGTTAACGGTACATTAGAAACTAATTTTATACAGACTGTCATTATTTCCATTATTTCATTTTACTTTGGTAAATCCACTGCTTTGGACACACAGAAAGGAGAGAGCAAATAATGGCTTTAATTTATCAAAATAGAAACCTAGATAACATTGCTAACTTAGCAGATAATACAAAAGCTAAAGCCTTACAATGGCATGATTATTTAGTTAAAAATGATATTGAACTATTGATCTATGAAACAATTAGAACAGAAGCACAACAACGTGAGAACATTAAAAAAGGTGTTTCACAAACTATGAAGTCTTACCATTTAGTTGGTCAAGCATTGGATTTTGTACCAGTAAACTCTAAGGGTGAAACACTTTGGAGTGGTTACAACTCTTCAGATGTAAAGAAGGCAGTAGCTGAAGCTAAACGACTTGGTTTTGAATGGGGTGGAGATTGGAATAGTTTCATAGACAAGCCTCATCTACAATACGTTTATAAAGGATATGGTACAGACACTTTTGGTAAATCTGTAAATATTGGATCATCTAAGGATTACGTAGAAAAAGGCGATTCAGGCACAGAAGTAAAGGTATTACAAAATAGATTGATTGAGTTAGGATATAAACTACCTAAATATGGCGCAGATGGCGATTTTGGTAGTGAAACCCTAGCAGCAGTCAAACAATTCCAGAAGGATCAAGGAATAACTGTAGATGGTATTGTTGGTTCTGTTACGCAAAAACATTTAGATAATGCATCTAAGCCTAAGTCAGAAGGTATTCCTGTTAAAGGACGTATTAAGATCGTTAACGTATCTAATGCAGCTTACATTTGTGACAGACCGTCATCCACAAATAGTAAAAACTTAACTACAATTGGAAAAGGAAAAGAGATTAATATTTCTGGTTCCGTTCCTGGATGGTGGGAAGTTATTTACGATAATCGTAGAGCTTATGTAAATGAAAAATACGGTAAGAGAATTAAGTAAGAAGAAAGCCTCACCACAAAGGTGGTGGGGCTTATTTAATGTCAATATCTGTTTGCAATTTACCCTTTAAGTCAACAAATATATCAAGCTTAATAGTTCCGCCGTTTTCTAAAGGGAAAATTAAATGCATTTTTTCTGATGAAAAATAACTAGAGACAACCACTCCCTTATCTATAAGCTTATCTAAATTACTCTCATTTATATTTTGTTGTAATTCTTCAGAAAAGTCCAATTCATATTCTACCTTTTCTATATTTTCTTCAGTAGCTTTAACTCCGTTTTCTTCTAAGTATTTAATAATGCGATCTTTTTTCTTCTTAATTTTCCATTCTTTCAAATCTATAGTTTTGTTATCCATAGAGCATTCACCCGTATCCTTTCTATTTTTAATCACTAAATTATTATAAAATGATATACTAGGTATATTATAACAAAATTGGTAAAGGGATGTTATTTATGGGATTTAAAATTGGTAATCAAAGTTTTCTGGAAGCATTTGACACTGATAGTAACCAATTAGACATTGCAACATTTCAAAGTTTAATGGAAAACTACTATGGCGAAACAAACGAATTGGATTTTAAAGCCGAACTTATTGAAGAAACAAAGTTAGCTAAATTGATGATTGCGATGGCAAATAGTGGTGGGGGAGTTATTGTATTCGGGGTAGAAGATGAACAAAACAAACCAGTGGGGATTCAATTGGATAAGGATATCACGGATTTTCAAAGAAAGGTAAGCAATTATCTGCCAGATAATTTAATATTCGATTCACAATTGATTAGATACGATGATAATGATTTGTATGGTGATTTTAAAAATAAGGAATTCATGATAGTTTATATTCCTAAGCAAAATAGATACATCCCATTTATTTCTAAAAAAGAAAGTAATGATATTAAAATTAACAAGATTTATATACGAAAGAATACTAGTGTAGAGGAAGCAAATAATAGTGATCTAGAGAATATGATCACATTAAGAATACATGAAACCTATTCAGATTTGTCAGATCTAGATTTGGGTGAACATATCTCTCAATTAAAGGTTTTATACGAATCTATACCAAGACTTAAAACCTCAAGTGCAGAATGGGCGAAAACAATAAGTTCTGTGACTAATTTTTCTATTTTCTCAACAACAACTAAAAATGAATATTATCCAGAAGAATCATTTGATAAATATATGAGTGGATTAATAGAGAAGAAAAAGAGAAAAATCGAAAAAGTAATAGAAGTAAATGATATTGAGTAAGGAGGTATAAAATATTTTGCAATTTGGACAGAGATTATTTTACAAAACTGAGCTTTACGATTACTTAAATAATATGAAAGAAAAAATTAAAAACAATATAAAAACAGAAACTGAGGACTATATACTTCAGGTAAATCAAAATGAATATATAAATCACTTAGTTGAAAAGTTCACCATAGAGTTATTGGAACTGTATACTGATAAGGCAGATGTTGAGAGAACGGAAGAGAACATCCCATCGGAATATTTTCCTAACAGATATAGTGTCTATATTGGAGAATATTATCCTAGACCTGTTTACTATTATCATATCCCCTTTGATGGAGATAGGAATTTATTGAACATGCAGCCTTCCAGATCCACGCTAACTTTCCCTTATTTAAAAGTAGAACAAGGAGAGTTGGTATATAAGTACGTGCAGTTCGATGATGGAGTAGAAGAATTAAATGGAGAAATAACATCTGTAAACCAAAAGATAAATGATATGTTTAAAAATGTAAATGATGATGTATCTAAATACAACGAATCCCTTGAAAATTTTATAACTAATTTTTTTAATTCGAGAAAACAAGAAATTTTAAATCAAAGAAAACAAGAAGAAGCAATAATAGTCCCAATCCGCAGAAAAGAAAAGGTATCAAAAACTTTTACCGTGCCTAGTCCAGATGTAAAAAAAAGGATAAGATTAAAACCTTCAGTAGATTCTGGAAATTATATTCCTGATCCAACTTTACATGAAGAAGTTTATACTGATATCCTTCGTATTATCAATGACATGGGAAAGGAATTTGAAAGAAAGCCATCGGTTTACTCTAATAAAGGTGAGGAAGATTTAAGAGATCACTTCTTAATGTTACTAGAGCCACATTTTTATGGAAGTGCAACAGGAGAAACTTTTAATAAAAAAGGGAAGACCGACATCCTCCTCAGGTATGAAGGGAAGAACTTGTTTATCGGTGAGTGTAAGTTTTGGAGAGGTGAGAAATCATTCTTGAAAACAATAGATCAGCTTTTAGGCTATCTAACATGGAGAGATTCTAAGGCGGCAGTAATCATGTTTGTTGATAATCATGATTTTTCAAGTGTGTTGGAGAAGGCAAAAGAATCAATTAAAACTCATAGGAACTACATTAAAGAAGATAAAATACATGATGATACTTGGATCAATTATAAGTTTCATATAAATGGCGATACTAATAAGGAACTTCACTTGGCGTTGATGATGTATCATACGGTTTAAATATTTCTCTTGTTGATTTAGATATTTATATAGAGAGGCTATATTTGAATGATGTATAAGAAGAAATCAAAGATAGTAGAGATTATAGAAGAAGGTAATTTTATTATCAGTTTTATCGAACAAGATGAATCAATATTTCAATCAGATAGTTTATATCAAACATTAGCAGAAATAGTTTGTGAAGAATCTCTTTTAAGTATGGAGTGTTAGACAATGTTAATGAAGCAAGATCCAAAGACCATCAAATTAATTAAAAAGAAAAATTTTCAAATTAGAATTGTAGAACAAGATGAAGAAAATCATGATATGGAATTATTATACAATACAATAGCGGAGATACTTTATAAAGAAGCTTTAAGTAAAAGTAATACTAATTAAACTCAGACAATATAGTCTGGGTTTCTTTTTTTATGATAAAATTACTATTAAGTAAGACTAATAGTAATTTAGTCATAGAAAGGGATTTTAATAATGAACAAGTGGTCATGGGTTCGGGATGTAATAATGATGAACTATAAATATTGGCTAGGTCTTTTCTTTGTTGCTTTGTTAGCTACAATTATTGGAAATAGTGAATATTCTGAAATGTTAGGGGTTAAAGAATTATATAATCAAACTAAGACTTGGATTTCTCTTATTTTAATTATTTCATTAGGTATGTTGGTGGCAAGTATAATCTCTAGCTTCGCAGAGTTTATAAAAAGGAAAAGAAGAGGATCTGCTAGCATTAAGTATTCAAAGAAACGGTTAAAACACTTAACCCCCCGAGAAAAGGAAGTCCTTGGTGGGTATATTATGAACAATACCAGAACAATGAGCCTATCGATGTCTGATGGTGTTGTACAAGAGTTGGTAAATCTAAATATCCTTTATAGAAGTTCCAGTATAAGTAATGAGGGAGTATATTTTTCGTATAATATGCAACCATGGGCTTGGGACTATCTTAAAAAAAGAAAGTTCCTTTTAAAATAAATTATGATAAGTTTGACACATACAGATTAAGCTTTCCGACTTTAGCTCGGGTTCAAGTTGAACCTGACCTTTAAAAGTTATCTTATTATTTTATTAAACTGAAAGGGGTTGCATCCATTGCAACAAATTTGGGACTACCTCACTCAAGAAAAACTTAGAGCAATAGATGTAATTATTATTACTGTTGTTAGTTCAATTGTTTATGGCATTATTAGTGGTTTTGTTAAATCTGTAGGAAAGTCCACATTTCTAAAATTATCAAAAAGTATAAAAAATGTCATTAGAAAGTATGTAAAACAAAAACCTAGTTTTAACGAACTTATAGATATGGAGAGAAGAGTTAATGAGGGAGAACATTTAAAATGGTATGAAAGAATAGGCTATTACAAAGCAAAGAAAAACCTTCTAAAAGCAGTGTCAAAACATAAATTAAGTAATGGTTTAGATCCTAAGACATTCAACAATCAAATGAATGAACTAAATAACATAAAAGATAAATTAAAGTTATGAGAGAGCGTTTAATCAACGTTCTTTTGCTTATCGATTCCCAGTAAGCGAGAGTCAAATGACGAGTTTCTACTATAGTATATATGACTCCGAGTTTAACTACGAGTCCGCAACTTATTATTATATTCAAAATATCCTTGTCTTATACCATTATCTATTGTATTATGTTGATAACAACTTACACCAATGACCAACAAACTTTTAAAAACGAACCAACAAATAACACAATGAATAAGAATACGATATTTACATAAACCTTGATATAACGGTGGTTACACAGTTAGTATTTCTAAAGCAAAACCAACCAATAGTGAATTTATCGCAATGGTTGCAGATCGTCTTCGTTTAGAGCACCGCGCAAGTTAATAATGCCAAGAACACCCTTCATTCACCATTAATTGGTCAATGAAGGGTGTTCTTGTGTAACTCCTAAAAAAAAAGACACGTCCTATGAATAAAATACTTATTTAGAGGGATTTTACAAATAGAGATGTTAATAATTTTTAGGAGGAAAGAAAAAAAATGAAAAAAACCCTTATAGTCGCTTTGTTACTATTTGCTTTGGTACCGTTTACAGTTTCTGCTCAATCATCGACTTACATAGTACAGCCCGGTGATAGTATGTGGAAAATAGCTGTAAAGTATCAAGTAGGTGTAACGGAAATTATAGAAGCTAATCCACAAATTAAGAATCCGAATTTGATTTACCCAAATCAAAAATTAACAATTCCTAGTCTAGATGCTGTTAAGAAAATTGAACACGAGGTTATTCAATTAACGAATCAGGAAAGAGCTAAATATGGCCTCGCTGCATTGAAACCTGATTGGGAATTATCAAGGGTAGCCAGATATAAATCCCAAGATATGCATGACAAAAATTATTTTGATCATAACAGTCCAACATATGGATCTCCTTTTACTATGATACAAAACTTTGGAATAAGTTACCGTGCAGCGGCTGAGAATATTGCTAGAGGTCAACAAACACCAAGGGAAGTAGTAAAAGCATGGATGAACAGTCCGGGGCACCGCAAAAACATTCTGAATGGGGAATACACGCATATTGGTGTAGGATATGTAAAAGATGGGAACTACTGGACACAACAATTTATAAAGAAATAAACTGATATAGGAAGGTCAAACCATTCAATGGTTTGGCCTTTCTGTTTGATATAGAAAACATAGTAAGGTTCTCTTACATATGAATAGACATATGCCAACCCTTTTAAGCAACCATATGATGGGATAAACCTTTGAAATTTAATGAATCAGGGATAAGAGCGCAAGTTAACTTAGAAATTCTCCTAGATTATTTGATTTATAGCAATGTTTTTGATAACAAAAATTCTAGAAGTATGTTAATATTTTGAATTGTATAGAAAACTACAAATGGAGAGGTTAAATAACATGAAAGTAGCTAAATTTGGTGGAAGTTCAGTCGCGAGTGCTGAACAGTTAAGAAAAGTTGCTAACATTATAAAGAATGATAAAGATAGAAGAGCGATCGTAGTTTCTGCACCTGGTAAACGTAGCAAAGACGATACAAAAGTGACAGATTTGTTGATTGGCTTAGGGGAAGCATATCAAACTGGGAAATCATATGAGAAACAGCTTGACCAAGTATTAGAGCGCTTTAAAGATATTACAGAACAGCTTGAAATATCCAATAACATAATTACTGAAATCAAACAAGATGTAGAAGTTGTTTTTTCTTCTGATTATAGCAATGCATTAAAACTTGACGCTATTAAGGCAATTGGAGAAGATTCACTGGCAAAAGTGTTAAGTGAATACTTGAAGTCTCTAGGGCTTGAAGCAACTTATATGAACCCTAAGGATGCAGGTATTTATCTAAGTGATGAGCCTGGTAATGCTCAGATTCTGGATGAGAGTTATGACCACTTGTATAAATTGAGAGACCGTGAAGGAATTTTTGTGATTCCGGGATTCTTTGGTTATACAAAGGATGGAAAATTAGTAACTTTCTCACGAGGCGGTTCTGATATAACAGGTTCGATTGTTGCAGCTGGTGTACAAGCTGATCTTTATGAAAACTTTACAGATGTTGATTCCGTATATTCTGTTAACCCGAATATCGTTGAAAATCCAAAGGAAATTACATCCCTTACTTATAAGGAAATGCGAGAACTTTCTTATGCGGGGTTTGCTGTTTTTCATGATGAAGCACTCATTCCTGCATTTAAAGCTAGTATTCCTGTTTGTATTAAAAACACAAACAATCCTAATGGACTAGGAACAATTATCGTTTCCCAAAAAGAAACTAGTGAGAATCCTGTTGTTGGTATTGCAAGTGATACTGGTTTCTTAAGCCTTTATGTAAGCAAGTACTTAATGAATCGAGAGTTAGGTTTTGGTCGACGTCTATTACATATCCTAGAAGATGAAGGTATCTCTTTTGAACACACTCCTTCAGGTATTGATGATATGTCAGTTATCATAAGAGAAAGTCAACTTCCAAAAGAAAAGGAAGAAAATGTTATTAAACGAATTAAAAATGAGTTAGATCCAGATATGGTATATACCGAAAGAGACCTTGCTTTGGTCATGATCG
The DNA here is from genome assembly GCF_014280935.1 of Aquibacillus kalidii. GTDB lineage: Bacteria > Bacillota > Bacilli > Bacillales > Amphibacillaceae > Aquibacillus_D > Aquibacillus_D kalidii. The sequence goes on along the minus strand of NZ_JACLZI010000040.1, from coordinate 15,831 downwards.
TTGGTGAGGGTATGAACAGCACGATAGGTATCGCTGAAAAGGCAACTGCCGCATTCTCTAGGGCAAATGTAAATTTAGAAATGATCAACCAAGGATCCTCTGAGGTATCTATGATGTTTGGAATTAAGTCATCTGGTGTAGATAAAGCAGTAAAATCACTTTACCAAGCATTTTTTGAATAGGTTTGGACTAAGGCGAAATCACAATGTGATTTTGCCTTTTTTACGTTTAGATTATATAGAGGTTTAAAATTTACAATGGATGTTTACGATGCTAAACTTAAGTAACTTTAATGACGGATTGAAAAGTATCACTGTTCCGTTATTTTGGATTCAATATAGTGGGAGTAGCTGCCAATAGTATGTGTTTACCTAATTTAAGAAAGCGTATAAAATAGGGATTGGAGTTGAACTATGATTGAATTAATAACGGAAAGATTAAGAATAACGCCACTAAGTTCAGAGCACTTAAAATCACTTATTTTTAACCCAAAGAAACTAGAACAAGAGTTATCCTTGAGGGGATCAGGAAAACTTCTGAGTCCGGATCTTAAATATGCCATGGAAATACGACGTTCAAAGGTGCTAGAGGATGAGGGGAATTACATTTGGTACACTAATTGGTTAATCATATTGAAAGATGGAAACTGTCATGTTGGTGGGATTATGGTAAAAGGTCTCCCAAATAAAGATGGAGAAGTGATAATTGGTTACTATACCCTTTCCGCTTATCAAGGAAACGGGTATATGACAGAGGCAATTAACGCTATGAAAAAGTGGTTGTTAGAGCAGCCTAATATTTCATTTGTGATCGCAGATACTGATAAGGACAATATTCCTTCGCATAGAGTTTTAGAAAAAACAGGGGCAGAAATGTATAAGGAAACAGACAGCCTATACTTTTGGAGAATTAGCTAAAAAAAGTATCACATAGATTACAGAAACGATAAAGAGTCACCATTCAATGGTGACTTTTTAAGTAACAACTATTCAAAATATGTTTAATTTGCTTCTAGTTGCCTCTTGATCAATTCTTTGTTACGTTCCTTAAATTTATCGTTATGAGAGGAGACCATTGCTATTCCTTCTGCATTAGGTTCGATGTATTGCTTCGCTTTATTAACTGCATTGGCTGCGTCTTGAAATGCTCCAGCTATTAGGTGTAGTTTACCGCTATGCTTTAAAATATCTCCTGCTGCATATAAACCTTCAACAGAAGACTCACTATTAACATTTCCTGCTATAAAAAAATCATCTAAAATTTCAATTTGTAAATCATTATTGTCAAGCAAGGTTTTATCTCGATCATAGCCATGATTAATGATGACTTCGTCAATCGGTACAGTGAAAACTTCACCAGTATCCGCATTGGTCAGCTCGACTTGTTTTATAACATCTTTTTTATCAGTAGCGACTAACTTTGAAATGGTAGTGTTAAAAAGACAATCAACAGAACTGTTTAAAAGTTGAGTGACTTGAGCTTCATGTCCATTAAGTTTGTCTTTACGATATGTTAGATAAACCTTTTTAGCTATTTGCTCTAGTTCATTTGCCCAATCAATAGCCGCATTCCCACCGCCTGAAATGATAACTGTTTTATCAATGAACTTATTAAGTGACTTAACCGTATAGTTTAAGTTCGTAACTTCAAATCTTTCTGCACCTTCAATTTGGAGTTTTTGAGGCTTTAAAATACCACTACCAACTGCAACAATAACTGTTTTAGAAAAGTGTTCTTCACCAGAAGCGGTATGTAAAATAAAGATCCCTTGATCATTCTTGGAGATAGATTCCACTTTTTGATTAAGAACGACAGTAGGATCGAATGTTAACCCTTGTTCAACTAACTGGGCAATTAACCTTTCACCAGTTACTGGTGTTAAACCACCGACGTCCCAAATCATCTTTTCTGGATAAACATGAATTTTTCCGCCTAATTGAGTCTGGTACTCAATTATTTTTGTTTTCATTTCTCTTAATCCACTATAAAAAGTGGAAAATAATCCTGCAGGTCCACCACCAATTATTGTCACATCATAAAGTTCGTTTGTATTCATTCGTTCACCCCTAGAATCTAAATGTAATTGATTATCATTCTCAATTAATCATACATGGTATTTTTGGACTTTTCAATATATTTTTGGAAATATATTGCTATCAATTATTATTTATTGAGGAATGGAGTAGTGTAAATCTGGAGTGTATAAAGATTATGTTGATAATGAAGGCGCCATATTTCAGTTTAGTCCATTTTACAAGCAAACTAGAAAAAGCCGATCTTTGTAGACAAAATCGACCTTTTCTAGTTAATAAAGTTTTATTTGATTAACTCCAAAGGATTCTTTGTTTCTATGGGTTGTAAGGCTTCTTTTAACTCCAAGTAGCTGTAAATACCTTGTTTCTTGGCAAGTTGTAAAAGTGAAATAAAGAGCTCTGCAGTCATTTTAGCATCATTTAACGCATGGTGACGCTCCATGTGCTTAATTCCGAAAAAATTAATAAGTGGATCAAGCTGTGAATTAATATCTGGTAGTAACCATTTGGCAAGTAATTGAGAATCAATTACTGTAGGTTCATAACTAGGTAATTTCCAACGTTTAAGCATCGTTTGTAAAAAACGGATATCAAATTTAGCGGGGTGTGCTACCAATACACTATTTTGACTAAATTCTAGAAATTTATGAAATCCTTCGAAAAAGGGAGGTGCACGATCAATTTCATTTTTGCTAAGTCCTGTTAGGGAATGGATTCGTTTAGAAACTGGTCGGATAGGTTTTATTGTTTGGTAAAAAGTCTTAGTTGAGCATTGGTTCCAGCCTTTAAGTTGTATGGCGCCAATGGAAATGATTTCATGGCCTATTTCAGGAATAAGCCCAGTAGTTTCTAAATCAAATACAGTATAGGTGATCTCGTCTAAGTTTTGATCTATTATTTGATCCTTTGCAATGGTATCCATATAACTTTTTAATGTAAAATAGCTATCCCATTGAAAAAATGGCTGCATTTTATAACGATAGATTGGTTTTTCGAAAAAAAAGTATTTTAATATTTGCAAATCAATCGGTAACATTAAACCACCCGATTCCGGTTATAGCTCAACTCTAACACCTGTTGCAACCGTTTCGCGACATTTAAAGATTCCCTTAATTTACGTTTTTCCTCTTTGGATAGCTCATACATACTAATGGAATTACCTAATGGTTGATTACTCTTTAATTCTTTCAGATTTTGTTCTAATCTAAAGGTTAAAAGGCGGTGTAAGGCCATTTTGGCATTTTCCTTATCTCGATGGTGATACCTTTCCTGTGCGGTCAATTCCTGTAAACGGCTAATGGTATTAATTGTATCTAGTCCATTCTTTATCGCATAAATTCTTATTGCATTGACAATTTGCATGATGGCAGACTTTTTAAGATTAAGACCACGGTTCTTTCCGATTCCAATCATCCTACCAAATGGGTGAAGAGGAACTTTAAATCGTAATGTATCTTTCATAAGTAATTGTTGCAAATGTAAGGAATTTTGCATTTTGGTTGTTAACTTACCTCTTAATTGATATGCGAGCGCATAATCTCCAGATATAGGCCTGAAATCAGTGAAAATAGTAAAGTCTCTAATCTCTTCCGCATCCATTTTCTTTATCCAATCAACTAAATCACTTTCCCATTGTCCGAGTGTTTTTCTCCATTTAGCTTCTTTTGCCATAATCCCCCCTGTACATAAAGGGAATCCACATTGTTCTAACATGTAGTTAATTTTATGACTAAACTTAGCGAAATAATCTTCAATCTTTGGTGCGTCCTCTAGATGATGATAATTAGCTAGAATTAACCCATTATCTTGATCAGTACTAAATCCTTGTTCTTTTCTTCCACCACTTCCCATGACAATAAAACAATAGTTGATTTGAGGAGGTCCGTATCCTTCTTGTTGCATTTCTTCCTCAGCTAACTGAATAACTTGACGATGTATTTTATCATTTAGATTTGTAATTAATTCGCAAATGTCGTAACCGAGCATTCCATCAGTAATCAGATCGGTAACGAACTGTTGGAATGTTTTATTATGAATTGGGGACAGCTGTTTTAATTCATATAGCGATCGAGCGATACTAATCTTATAAGACGTATCAAAATAAATAGAGTCATTAATGGTAAAGAAGGAGGATTGTCTGAGAAAACCAACAACCTTCGTCCTATGAAATACAGGGATGATAGATGTTGGATGATGTTTTAAAAAGGTGAGGGCATCATAAATGAAAGTTTGTGCGGTTACCGAAAAGTGATCGGTTTTCATAAATTCACAAACTGGATAGTCCTGTTTACCCTCAATACATGCATCAATTATTTCCGAATAGCTAATTAATCCATCCATCTGCGTATTGTCCTTGCTAACGATTAATCCTTCCAGTTCTCTAACTTGTATTAGAGACGCGGCTTCTTTAATAGTTGCATTTGGGTTAATAAAGATCGGCGTCTCCATAAACTTATCTACACGTTTCGTATATAATTCAACATCACCAGATTGATCATCATCGTTACTCTTGTATTTGACTTCTTGATACAAGCTTTTCATCAAATTACTAATTTCATCTAACACAACTTTAGAGAACTTCGTGTTTTGGTTCATAACAGTCATGAAATGATCTTTGTTAAAACATATGGTTTGACAATCCTCTAGTGCTTGAACAGAAAACTGCATTTCCCCACTGGAAAGAATGATCATAATTCCAATTAGGTCACTAGGGTAATAGAAACGAATCGGTATTTGTTTGCCACTGTCGCGGTGCATAATGTTTTTAGCGAGGCCTGATACCAAAAAATGAATTTCTATAGAATCAGAGTGTTGATCTTCGTGAAACAAAAACTCATTTTCTTTAAATTCTTTTATTTCTGCACCTACTGTGAGTAAAGTGAATTCATCTTCTGTGAGTAAATCGAAAGGGTACTGTTGTAAAAACATATCCATATATTCTTCCAAGCTTGTCACCACCTATTTATTACTTTTGCTGGTCTGATTCTTTTCCAAATCTCCCCTTTGTAAGATTTCTTTTTCGGTCTCTATGTAAAATAAACCCACCTATAAAAGTTAATCCTATTAGGAAGAAAATTATACCTATGATCACCTGTATAGCAATATGAAAAAAGATTGGGTAGGAAATCCCGAAAAAGGCGTCGCGAATAAGTTTAATTCCAATGGTCGCAATAATTCCTGGAACTACTAATAATAATAATGCAAAAAACCTCATTTTATCACCTCTTCCTACTGAGTATAGCAAAGCTTATAGCTATTGAAAACAGAGGAATCTTGCTAAAATGTGCAGAAAGGGATAAGATATAACCATGCAAAAAAATGCAAGGTGTGAAGCCCATGAAACGTGTACTAATTGTAGGCGCTGGAAAAGGAGGTTCCGCTTTAATAGAACTTCTTCATCATTCAGACCAATTAAAGATTGTTGCTGTTATCGATTTAAGGAGTGATGCGCTTGGTATTAAACTAGCTAAGAAATACGAGTATCCTACAGGGGAAGATTGGAAAGCTTGGATTGATAGGGATATAGATATTGTGATAGAGGCAACGGGTATAGAAAGTGTTTATGAAGCTATCATACAATTAAAACAAGATAGCACAATCATTGTTTCTGGTGATGTTGAAAGGATAACTTCCTCCATTTTACAAGAAAAAGATATGCTACTACATAATTTGCAAGAACAAAAGCAACATCAGGATTTAATATTAAATCATATGGATGAAGGTATGATTGTCGTAGATGCACATGAGACAATTACGTTTGTCAATCGTCGGGCGGTTGAAATAATTGGTGATCTCCCCACGCGATTGATAGGAAAGCCGATACGAAAAATTATTGACCATTCTCGGCTACCTCACACTCTTCGGTCTTGTATGAAGGAAATGAATCGAGAGTTTGTATTGCCTAATGGGAAGAAGGTAATTACATCTAGGGTTCCGATAATAGATAGTAAACAGACTTTGGTGGGTGCTTTTGCGGTTTTTAGAGACATGACAGATGTAGCTAATCTTGCTGAACAAGTCACGGGGTTAAAAGAAGTGAAGAAAATGCTTGAAGCTATTTTTTATTCCTCACAAGAAGCCATAAGTGTTGTCGATGAATCTGGAAGAGGAATTATGATTAATCCGGCTTATTCTAACATAACTGGGTTGAAGGAAGAAGATGTAGTTGGGAAGCCAGCATCCACAGATATCTCTGAAGGAGAAAGTATCCACATGAAGGTTCTTCAGACAAGAAGGGCTGTTCGTGGAGCTAGGATGAGAGTCGGTCCAACAAATAAAGAGGTAATTGTTAATGTAGCACCGATTATAGTGGATGGAAAGTTAAAAGGTAGCGTCGGTGTGCTCCATGATGTTTCGGAAATACAACGGTTAACAAATGATTTAAAACAGGCAAGACAAATCATTAGAAAATTAGAAAACAATTATTCCTTTGACGATATCATAGGGGAATCCAGCGAATTGATAGTTGCATTGGAACAAGCGAAAGTTAGCGCCAAAATGTTCGCTCCAGTTTTACTACGTGGTGAAACTGGGACTGGAAAGGTACTTTTTGCTCACGCTATCCATAACGAGAGTAGTCGCAAGCACAATAAATTCATTCATGTACACTGTGCAGGGGCAGAATCGGATATGGAAAACCAATTGTTTGGTTATATAGATAATACCTATGAGACGAGAATTGGTTACTTTGAAGAAGCGAATAATGGGACAATCTTTCTTGATGAGATAGGTAAGTTATCGCTCTCAGTCCAAGCTAGATTACTGCGTGTCCTAGAAAAAAATGAGGTTGTACGGGTTGGGGAAACTAATCCAGTTAACGTCGATGTTAGGGTTATTACATCTACCAATGAAAACCTAGAAAAAGGAATTATGCAAGGTAGCTTCCGAGAAGACCTTTATTATCGATTGAATCGATTGCCTGTTTTCATTCCAGCATTGCGTGAAAGATTAGCGGATCTGCGTATCTTAACCTTGCATTTAATAGAAAAAATGAATAAAGAATATGGTCGAAGGATCAAAGGTGTAGAAGAAGGTGTATTCCGTTATCTAGAGAGCTATCATTGGCCTGGTAATATACGGGAGCTAGAGAATGTGATTAGTCAAGCTATGATAAACATGGAAGTGAGTGAACAAATGATTTTAAAAAAGCATTTGCCATCACTACTACAACAATCAAGCCAAATCAATTCAAATGAGTTTGTTTTGGAAAAGGAAACATTACAGGTTGCGATTGAACGACATGAAAAAAAAGTTATAGAGAAAGCCTTACACATAAATGGCTATAATAAAACAAAAACAGCTACTGATCTAGGGATTTCAATTAGAAGTTTGTATTATAAAATGGAAAAACATGATCTCTCTAGAGAAAAATTGCAATAATTTGCATGGTGGTTGAATAACAATGTATTGAAGGGAAGCCTGCATCTAATTTTTTTAAGTTAGAGTAGACTAGGGAATTTTAAAAAAACAATTGTGTAATCAAGCTAATATAAAAAGAGGTAGCAATAATAGAACCTGACACGGATTTGGGTGATTTTACCAGACGTTTTTTTGAGGAGAAACAGGAAACAATATATAAGTAATGGTTCTTTTATTTCCTTTTATACTATCAAAGACAGTTTAAATAAAACTAGGTTGCACGATTAGTGTGCCTTAGTTTCTTTAGTCCTTACTCTGTAATATAAATTAGGAGGCAAAAAGAATGAGAATTTTTGATTATATGGAAACTTATGACTATGAACAATTGGTGATTTGCCAAGATAAGCAATCAGGTTTAAAGGCAATCATTGCTATACATGATACAACACTTGGACCTGCTTTGGGTGGGACAAGAATGTGGACTTACGAGTCTGAAGAAGCAGCAATCGAGGATGCCTTAAGGTTGGCAAAAGGAATGACTTATAAAAATGCTGCAGCAGGTCTCAACCTTGGTGGAGGTAAGACTGTTATTATAGGGGATCCGAAAAAAGATAAAAATGAGGCAATGTTCCGAGCGTTTGGTCGTTATATCCAAGGACTGAATGGACGTTATATTACAGCTGAAGATGTAGGAACAACCGTCCAAGATATGGACATTATCCATGAGGAGACGGATTATGTAACAGGTATCTCACCTGCATTTGGTTCTTCGGGGAATCCTTCTCCAGTTACTGCTTATGGAGTTTATAAGGGAATTAAAGCTGCTGCTAAAGAAATGTTTGGTTCGGACATGCTTGATGGAAAAACAATAGCTATTCAAGGGGTTGGTAGTGTTGCCTTTACCCTTTGTGAATACTTACATAAAGAAGGCGCAAGTCTAATTGTTACAGACATAAATAAAGAGGCTGTTAATCGTGCAGTAGAGGCATTTGGTGCTAAAGCGGTAGATCCAGATGACATTTACTCCGTTGATTGTGACATATATGCACCATGTGCGTTAGGAGCAACCATAAACGATGACACAATACCTAAATTAAAAGCAAAAGTCGTTGCAGGTGCAGCAAATAATCAATTACAAGAAGCGAAGCATGGTGATGAGTTACAACATAGAGGAATACTGTACGCCCCGGACTTCGTTATCAACGCCGGTGGTGTGATAAATATTGCTGATGAGTTAAATGGATATAATAAAGAGCGTGCTTTAAAACGTGTAGAAACCATTTATGATAACTTAACTAAAGTATTTGAAATTGCCAAAAGGGATCATATCCCTACTTATATGGCAGCTGATCGTATGGCGGAAGAGCGTATAGAAAGTCTTCGCCAGTCACGAAGCCAGTTTTTACAAAATGGTCAACATATACTTAGTAGAAGGTAAGCGGTAGGAGGGGTCTTAGATTGCCTGAATTATTCCGGATATTAGTAATAAATCCAGGAACAACTTCTACAAAAATTGCACTCTATTCGAATGACCAGTGTTTGTTTGAAAGAAACATTCACCATTCAGAATATATATTATCCAATTTTAATAGAGTTATGGAACAAGATGAGTATAGAAAAAAGATGATTCTAGAGGAATTGAGTCAGCAAGGGATCAATCTTTCCAAAATAGATGCTGTCTGTGGTAGGGGAGGTTTGTTGCGACCAATTGAAGGTGGAGCCTACCGCGTTAATTCAAAAATGCTTCAGGATTTAAAAATGGGGTATAATGGAGAACACGCGTCTAACTTAGGTGGGATATTAGCCCACGAAATTGCATCAAATCTAAATGTTCCTGCCTTCATAGTCGACCCTGTTGTAGTAGACGAATTAGAACCATTAGCTCGGGTCTCTGGTATTCCAGAGATTCCGAGAATTAGTATATTTCATGCCCTTAATCAAAAATCCGTTGCGCGAATTGCTGCAAATGATTTGGGAAAGGCGTACGAGAATGTTAATTTAGTAGTAGGTCATATGGGTGGAGGTATAACAGTAGGTGCTCATAACTGCGGTAAAGTAATTGATGTCAATAATGGTTTACATGGTGATGGTCCATTTTCGCCAGAGCGAGCAGGAACGATACCTGCGGGTGATTTAGTGGATATGGCGTATACAGGACAGTTTACAAGAGAAGAATTAATCAATAAAATTGTTGGCAAAGGTGGTCTAATTGGTCACTTACAGACCAATAATAGGTATGAAATAGAAGCTAGGATACAGGCGGGAGATCACCATGCCCGTTTTATTATAGATGCAATGGCGTATCAAGTAGCGAAAGAAATAGGATCCATGAGTAGTGTCTTGTGTGGACAAGTAGATGGAATAGTACTGACAGGTGAGTTGGCGAACTGGAATCGATTAGTTGATGCTATATCTGATCGAGTGAATTGGATAGCCGATGTTCTTGTTTATCCAGGAGAAAATGTGATGTTTGCACTTGCTCAGGGTACATTACGTGTATTACAAGGAACAGAAATCTCAAAAGATTACATAGGAGCAAACATAGAGAGAGGAGGAAATTAAATATGGCAACTGATTATGATGTAGTTATTTTAGGCGGAGGTACAGGTGGTTATGTTGCAGCTATACGCGCATCCCAATTAGGACTTAAAACGGCAATTGTCGAAAAGGATAAACTTGGCGGCACATGCTTACATAAAGGCTGTATTCCATCTAAATCACTACTTAGAAGTGCAGAAGTCTTCCGACAATCAAAGGATGCAGACCAGTATGGGATCGAATGTTCAGATGTTCGTATAAATTTTTCAAAGGTATTGGAACGAAAAGATGCAGTTGTTGAACGTTTGCATAAAGGAGTTATTGGACTGATGCAGCAAGGAAAAATTGATGTTTATGAAGGTTTTGGTAGATTGTTAGGTCCTTCGATTTTCTCACCTACAGCAGGAACAATCTCGGTAGAATATATAGATGGTAGAGAAAATGATATCTTAATTCCTAAGAATGTTCTTATTGCAACAGGTTCCAAGCCAAGGGAATTGCCGCATCTAAAGGTTGATGGAGAATTAATACTTAATTCGGATCAAGCGCTAGAAATGACGGAATTGCCATCATCTATCATTATTGTTGGAGGTGGAGTCATTGGCGTGGAATGGGCCTCGATGCTAGCTGATTTTGGTGTAGAAGTGAAGATTATAGAATATGCAGATCGTATTGTTCCCTTAGAGGATTTAGACATTTCCAAGGAAATAACAAGGTGTCTGAAAAAGAAGGGTATTTCGATTGTTACTAGTGCCAACATACTTCCTGATACCATTGTAAAAACGGATCAAGTTCAATTTGAAGTAGAAGATAATAAGGGAACAACTATTCACATTGCTGATAAAATATTAGTTTCTGTTGGAAGAAAGCCAAATACAGAACAAATTGGCTTAGAAAACACGGATATCCTTTTAAATGAACAAGGGTTTGTTGAAACGAATTCCAATTACCAAACAAAAGAAGGACATATCTATGCAATTGGAGATGTAATTGGAGGGATGCAATTAGCCCATGTTGCTTCACATGAAGGAATGGTTGCTGTTGACCATATAGCTGGTCAAGATCCTTACCCAATCAATTATCTTAATATTCCAACATGCATATACTCTCATCCTGAGGTGGCGAGTGTGGGCTTAACCGAACAACAAGCGATTGAGCAAGGTTATTCTATTAAAAAAGGTAAAATTTCTTTCAAGGCCATAGGTAAAGCTCTTGTCTATGGGGAAACAGACGGGTTTGTTAAAGTTATATCAGATTCAGTGACAGATGATTTGTTAGGGGTTCATATGATTGGCCCTCATGTTACCGATATGATATCGGAAGCAGGTCTAGCCAAAGTGTTGGATGCAACACCGTGGGAGATTGGACAAACGATTCATCCTCATCCATCATTATCGGAAGCAATTGGAGAGGCTGCGTTAATAGTAGAGGGGAGGAAAATACATGGTTAAAACAGATAGGAGTATGGAAGTGGTTGAAAATCGACATAAGTCATTAGGGTTATCTGACGAACAAGTAATAGAAATGTACCGTATTATGTTACTTGCGAGAAGGATTGATGAAAGAATGTGGTTGTTAAACCGTTCTGGTAAAATTCCATTCGTAGTTTCGTGCCAAGGTCAAGAAGCTGCCCAAGTAGGTGCGTCCTTTGCTTTAGATAGAGACAAGGATTATGCTCTTCCTTATTACCGTGACGTTGGAGTGGTGTTAGCCTTTGGTATGACTACACAAGATTTAATGTTACAGGCGTATGCTAAAGCTGAGGATCCTAATTCTGGTGGTAGACAAATGCCTGGGCATTTTGGACAACATAAAAACCGTTTGGTTACGGGGTCTTCGCCAGTTACAACACAGGTTCCGCACGCTGTAGGGATTGCATTAGCTGCTAGAATGGAAAAGAAAGATTTGGTAAGCTTTGTTACCTTTGGCGAAGGATCTTCGAATCAAGGGGACTTCCATGAAGGGGCGAATTTTGCTGGGGTACACAAGTTACCTGTAATATTTATGGTTGAGAACAATCAATATGCTATTTCTGTTCCGCTTAGTAAACAAGTAGCATGTGAAAAAATATCTGATCGTGCTATCGGATATGGAATGCCAGGAGTGACAGTTGATGGTAATGACCCGTTAGAGGTTTATAGTGCTGTAAAAGAGGCGGCAGATCGAGCGCGTAAAGGGGAAGGACCGTCCTTAATAGAAGCACTTACTTACCGTTTAACACCGCATTCTAGTGATGATGACGATCGCTCTTACCGAGAAAGAGATGAAGTAGATCGTGCGAAAGAAAAAGACGGGGTCTTAACATTTGCCTCTTATTTACGTGATATAGGTATACTAACGGAAGAATTAGAGAAGCAGATGAATGATGAGATTAGTTCCATAATTGATGATGCAACGGATTATGCAGAGCGGGCGCCGTATGCTGATGCGGATACAATCTATAGATATGTTTATGGGGAGCAAGGAGGGGAATAACATGCCAGTAATATCATATATACAAGCGGTGACCCAGGCGTTAAAGGAAGAAATGACAAGAGACGAGAAAGTGTTTATTCTGGGTGAAGATGTAGGAGTGCGTGGTGGTGTGTTTCGTGCTACAGATGGTTTATATGAACAATTTGGGGAAGCTCGCGTATTAGATACACCACTCGCGGAATCTGCAATAGCCGGTGTTGGAATCGGGGCAGCGATGTATGGAATGCGACCAGTAGCAGAAATGCAGTTTGCTGATTTTATTATGCCTGCTGTAAATCAAATTATCTCAGAAGCAGCAAAGATAAGATACCGTTCGAACAATGATTGGAACTGTCCGATTACGATTCGTGCTCCATATGGTGGAGGTGTTCACGGGGCATTGTATCACTCCCAATCGGTGGAGGCTGTTTTTGCAAATCAACCGGGATTGAAAATTGTCATGCCTTCTACTCCTTATGATGTGAAAGGACTCTTAAAAGCAGCTATTAGAGATAATGACCCAGTTTTATTTTTTGAGCATAAACGGGCGTATCGTCTCATTAAAGGCGAAGTTCCGGAAGGGGATTATACCTTACCAATTGGAAAGGCTGATGTAAAAAGAGAGGGTTCTGATATAACCGTCATTACCTATGGATTATGTGTTCATTTTGCTCTACAGGCGGCAGAAAAATTAGCAACAGAAGGAATTAATGCACATATCCTTGATTTAAGGACAGTATATCCTTTAGACAAAGAATCCATTATTGAAGCGGCGTCTAAAACAGGAAAAGTATTGTTAATAACAGAGGACAATAAAGAAGGTAGTATTATTGGGGAAGTAGCAGCGATTATCAGTGAAAATTGTTTATTTGACTTAGACGCACCGATAAAACGTTTAGCAGGACCAGATGTACCTTCGATGCCATATGCCCCAACTATGGAGAAGGAATTTATGATCAACCCAGATAAAGTTGAAAAAGCAATGCGAGATCTGGCAGAATTTTAAAGTGAAGGAGGGACATGCTTTGGCTTTAGAAAAAATACTCATGCCCCAGCTTGGTGAAAGTGTAACGGAAGGAACGGTAAGCAACTGGCTTGTACAAGAGGGTGATCATGTTAATAAATATGATCCCATTGCAGAGGTCATGACTGATAAAGTAAATGCGGAAGTACCATCTTCCTTTACTGGAGTTATTAAAGAACTTGTAGCTGATGAAGGACAAACAATAGAAGTTGGAGAATTAATGTGCTACATAGAAGTAGAAGGTTCTAAGGGTGAAGAAGCTGAAGTGATCAGTCAATCACAGGATCAACAAGAGGTTCGTTCCGACGCTCAACAGGATCAATCTATGAAATCTAGATATTCCCCAGCAGTAATGCGTCTGGCACAAGAAAATAGTATAGACTTGAGTCAGGTTAGCGGTTCTGGACGTGGTGGTAGAATAACTCGTAAAGATATTGAACAGATTATTCAAACTGGTCAGATTCCGAATGTGAAAGAAGAGCAAGTAGCTACTAGTCCGGAGCAGAAAGAGGCTGAATACACACCACCTACTATTAAGCGGAAGTTTGTTCAAGCTGATCCTGGTGATAAAGAGATCCCTGTCACAGGAATTAGAAAAACAATAGCACAAAATATGGTACGGTCTAAAACAGAAATCCCTCATGCTTGGATGATGATTGAGGTTGATGTAACGAATCTGGTTAAATACAGGGATTCGGAGAAAAGTAAATTTAAGGAGAATGAAGGCTATAACTTATCCTATTTCGCCTTTTTCTTGAATGCTGTGGCAAAAGCATTGAAAAAATTTCCTCAATTGAATAGTTCTTGGGCAGGTGACAAGATTATTCAGCGTAAAGAAATAAACTTATCCATAGCAGTTGCGCATGAACAGGAATTATTTGTCCCTGTAATAAAAAGTGTAGATGAAAAAAGTATAAAAGGTATAGCTAAGGAAATCCATACGTTATCGAAGAAAGCGAGAAATGGAAATTTGACACCACAGGACATGGAAGGTGGTACCTTCACTGTTAACAATACAGGTTCATTTGGCTCCGTTCAATCGATGGGGGTAATCAACTATCCTCAAGCAGCGATTCTACAAGTAGAATCAATTGTAAAACGACCAGTGATCATAAATGACATGTTTGCTGCTCGAGATATGGTTAATCTATGTTTGTCATTAGATCACCGAGTGCTTGATGGTGTTATATGTGGTCAGTTCATGTCACATATAAAAGGGATTCTAGAAAGCATCTCAAGTGATACAACACCAATCTATTAAATCCGGGCTCCCCCGGATTTTTCTTTTAATATAAATGTAGGTTCTACCTTTAGAATGGAATAGAGGCTATGGGGAGTCAATTATAATATTTTAGTTGATCAGATTATTAATCTTCTTCTATAATATATAGTAATAAAATATCTGGAGGTTTATGATGGCTAAAGATAGTTCATTTGATATTGTATCAAAAATAGATATGTCAGAAGTAACAAATGCTATAACAATGGCGAATAAGGAGATAAAAACTAGGTATGATTTTAAAGGGAGTAAAAGTAATCTTAGTTTGGAAAATGAAGAACTTGTCCTAATCTCTGATGATGAATACAAGCTGGATCAGTTAAAGGATGTATTAATAAGTAAATTAATAAAACGTGGTGTAACTTCGAAAAGTATGGATTACGGTAAAATTGAGGCTGCCTCTGGAGGCACTGTGCGTCAACGCGCCAAATTAGTTCAAGGAATAGATAAGGAACAAGCTAAAAAAATTAATACAATTATAAAAAATACGGGACTTAAGGTGAAAAGTCAGGTCCAGGACGATCAAGTGCGTGTTACAGGAAAAAATCGTGATGACTTACAAGGTATTATTGCTGCTATAAAAGATGCTGATTTGCCTATTGATGTTCAGTTTATTAATTATAGATAAGTTAAAAAACACCACCACTAGTTAGTTTTCTACTCTAACTAGTGGTGGTCGGTATTGAGCACTGAATTTGGTGCTCTCTTTTTATATATTATATTGTTTCTTGAGCCAGTAGTATAGTTGTCAATTACATGCAAGAATAATAACTAACCCCTCTTTTATATAGTAGATAAATTAAATTGCATTTTTAAGTTTACTATTTAAGGTATTTGGAAAGCATGATTTGGGAATGAGGATTTTATAGCAATATACTATTATTTATTAAGAAATTGTTTTTCTCTATTGATAAGCACAAAAATCCATGGTATATTATAAATCTGTTAACGGGAGCTACTAATAAATGTTGAAATTCTTGTTGACATTCACTAATTAAACGTGATATATTATTGGAGTCGCCTTTAAAGCGAACGAAGCATTAAAATATGAAAAGTTATTGACTTTATCAAAATAACTTGATAAAATATAAAAGTTGTCGTTCCTATTAGGATGATAACGATTGATCTTTGAAAACTGAACAAAA
>NZ_JACLZI010000039.1 GCF_014280935.1 Aquibacillus kalidii | reverse complement strand
CGCAAGAAAAAGTGGAGCAGATAGCTAAATCCGCGGCAACCGATGTGGTAAAGTCTCCTTACTTTTGGAAGTATATGGGGAGAGTAGATCCTGATATGAAGGAGTTAGGGGATAAGCTAGCTGATCGTTTCCAAGCATAGCTTTAGCCCCACATAGTGAAAACGCGCCTTATTATGTTTATGAGGTTATTGATGATTGTGAAGCAACTTTAGGGGAGATTGCTCCTTGGTTTGACCAACCTGGTGGAGGGACACAAATTATTAAATATAAACCTAATGGTCGACCTTATTCTATAGAAGAACTAATAGAGCTTGGTATGATTAAACAAATAAACCCATAAAGGAGTGTGTAATTTGGACATTAATGGCATATATCATTTAATTGAAACAGAATTTAAAGTGATCAAAAAGGAAAATGATACTATTTCAGTAGCCCCCTTAAGTGAAGGAGATTATTCCGAAACTACTGTTAAATTGACTTTAAATGAAGTAAATAATCATTATGACCTTTTTGAAGTTGTTAGAGGAAAAGAATACAAAGTAGATACTTTTTCAGATAAATATAATTCCTTAATAGCTTTATATATTTTCTCGAAAAGTAAATTAGAAGTAAGAAAATATAATACAAATGGTCAAAAGGAGATTGAAAGTGCAATATCATTAAATGATATTCAAAATATCTTAGAAAATTATTCAGATAAACATTATTATTCATTTTTCAATCTCAAACCAAATAGCATAATTTTAGAAAAAAGCGCGAATGATAGATATAATGTTTTATTTTTAGGAAAAGGCGACACTAAGATATACATAACTAAATCTAGAAACTTGAATAGTGCCTCGATTGTTCTTTACAATTTTTCTTTTAAACTAAGCCTATTTAATGATGCTATTAATCAGATTGAAGTAAGAAATGATCCTGAATTTATAGAAGCTCTAAAGGTATTATATCTTTTAGGGTGAAAGTGCGAATATGAGAAGTAGAGGAACGGTTCTTCTACTTCTTTTTAAGTTAATGAAGAAAAAGTGCCGTCCCCTTGCTTCCTTTAATACCCCATCCCCTTTATACTCAATTAAAATAGCCACACCATTTTCAACATTTGCTACTCTGGTAATTCAACAACCTCAGTTCTGGTATAGTTATATCATACTCTGTACAGGTTTCTAGAAATC
This sequence comes from Aquibacillus kalidii, assembly GCF_014280935.1. Classification (GTDB taxonomy): domain Bacteria; phylum Bacillota; class Bacilli; order Bacillales; family Amphibacillaceae; genus Aquibacillus_D; species Aquibacillus_D kalidii. The sequence continues at coordinate 108,080 of NZ_JACLZI010000039.1, read as the reverse complement.
AAGAACGAAGGGGTTTGTTCCCTTTAATATCGTTCAGTACCAATATAGCTATTGAAGTGATGAGGATGGATGCCATGAATAAAGAACTACAATTAATTGACCAAATAAAAATAGTGCTAGGGATATTGGAAAAAGATTATATCCAAGATATTAGTAGTGGTGTTTTGCAGCTTATATATAAACGGTACAAGAATGCAAGAGGAGTATTAGAGGCTAGAAAGGATATTAAAGCAATAAATATTAAAGGTGGCGTTCGCGCATATATGGATAGTTATAATGACTATAATAATCCATTATTAGAAGAAATGTATAAAGCTGAAAAATTAACTGAAGAACTATTGCTGCAATTATAAATTCTTTGTCCTTATTTCTTACCAATTAACGTCCATGAATTCAACATTTTTTTCTATTTCTATTAATTGGAGCATTGGATGTTCTGGGGAGATAAATATTCCAATTAATGCAGCCTATGTTGTTAAAATCAGTCATTATCCAGATGAAGCGGAGTTACTTTTGAATTCCGGGTAAGAGATGGTAATAAAGAGTGTTGATATTGATAGTAATGGAAGACTAGATATTGTTTTAGATTTGAAATTAGATAAGTAGGTGAAAAATATGTCTGGTAGAAGAATGACAGATAGATGGAATGATGATAATAAAATCTTTCTCGGTTTCAATATAAAGAAGAAAGTGCTTCCAACTATGTACGGTGGGATTATAGGAGATTTAATGGGGGTTCCTGTAGAATTTAAAAAAAGAGGTACCTTTTATATAAATGATGTAATGGGTTACGGCACATATAATCAGCCACCAGGTACTTGGTCAGATGATACCTCGTTAACGTTATGTTTGGTAGAGAATATCATAGAAAAAGGGACAATAAATAGTTTAATGGATAAATTTGTACGATATAGAGATTCTGGTTATTGTACCCCTTATGGCGAGACATTTGATATTGGTGTATCGACTAGCGAAGCCATTTCAAAATTTAAGAACGGTGTCCCAGCATCAAATTGTGGTGGAACCTCTGAGTATGAAAATGGAAATGGAGCAATTATGAGAATATCACCACTTGTTTTTCTACTCCATAATGAATTTAGTTTTGAGAAAAAAGTAGAATTAATTAAACAATATACGGAAATTACGCATTCTCATCCTCGCGCAATAGTAGGATCTATCATTTATGTTGAGCTATTACTTAGGTTATTTCATAATAATTCGCTAGAAAAGTCTATAAAAGATATAAGTGAATTATTCTATGAAAATTTTAATGATAATCATATATATAGAAAAGAGTTAAATCATTATAAACGTATTTTTGAAGAAAATTTTTGGGAGGTACCCATAGACGAAATTGCTTCAGATGGATATGTGGTTCATACTTTAGAGGCAGCGATTTGGAGTCTAGGAAATACCAAAAGTTTTAAAGATGCAATACTAACAGCTGTTAACTTAGGTGATGATACGGATACTGTCGCATCTATTACTGGTGCATTAGCAGGTATGTATTATAAAATGGATGGAATTCCAGAAGAATGGTTAGCAAAAATAGTTAAAAAGGAAGATATAGATCATTTAATAGAGAAGTTCTATGAATTTTGTGCCAATAAAGCCATTGTGGAAGAGTATGGTAATATCTAAAAAATAATAACGTATTCATTAGATATAGAAACAGAGTTAAAGGTGGACTATCCTCTAATGGACACTTGTCTAAAGGAAAGTCCAGCTTATTTGCTAGATATGTTTCGCTATACCCCTCAAATCCCCCTTTTTTGAATGTAATAAAGGAAGCATGCGTTAGTGATTTAGAATGGAGCTATGAAATAAATGTAATAATATGTGGTCACCATCTTAAACGCTACGAAAGCTATAAATAGTGAAAAAGAGCCTTCTCCTCATTAATTTTTCAAAGAGAAGGCTCATCAGATAAGAAAGCTTGTTTGTAAGTCTTTTGGGATTTTTCTTGAACAAAAATGACAGCTGAAATAACGAAAATGATTCCAACATATTGCCATAGGTTTAATTGTTCCTGAAATAAGATAAATCCTGTTAGCGCTGCTACTACAGGTTCAATGGTTGCTATGATGGATGCGCGACTGGATTCTATTACGCTTAATCCTTTTGTGTACAAGAGGAAAGGCAGCATGGTGGAGAGAAGGCCTAGACCAATGATATAAAGCCATACATGCAAGTTTGCAAATAAAGGGGCAACTTTCCAAATACCACTAAAAGGAATAATGGCTATTGCTGCGAATAAAAAGGTATAGATCGTGACCGTTAAAGCGTCATACTTTAAGAGCGCAAACTTCCCAAATATGCTGTATAGTGCATAAAAGAAACCTGAACCAAGTCCAAGAATTAACCCAAGAGTTGAGAAATTTCCATTGGAATGAGGAAGGATGCCAACCACGAAGGAGCAGCCAACAATCGTAATCATCAAAGCGATAACCTTTCGAGTCGTGAGAGATTCCTTGAAAATAATTCTTGAGAAAATCGTTACAAATGCTGGTGCAGTATAAAGAAGAATGAATGCAATTGAAATAGACGTTTCTTCCATGGCGCGAAATAAGCACCAATTAAAAAAGACAATACTAATCACACCAGTTCCAACAAAATACTTACTATCGGCTATCTTAATTTTGAACAGTTCTCGATTTTTAATGAGAACATAAACGGTTAAAAATATGGAAGTGGATATGACACGAATGGTCACGACATGTGTTGGTGTAAAGCCCATATCGTAAAGGTAGGTTACAAACACCCCGATAATCCCCCATAACGAAGCCCCTATACCAATATATAATAATGCTAAATTACTATTCATTATGCTCTCCTCTCCTATGTATTTGGTAATTTAATTTCGTTAAGTTTCATTATATGAAAAAGGAGAGCTTTAGAGAATGATAACATTCCCATTTGTCACTCACATCATATATTCTCCGTGAAAATGTAAGGTTTATTATCTCTGATTAAACACTATCACAAAGATTAAAGATAGAAAAAAGGTATCAAGTAGCAGTCAACTACTCGATACCTACAACTACAGACCGTATAAAGACGGTTGACCAGAAATGTTATATCTAAAGAAGAAGTAACCACATCCTTGGTCTGGGGCGGTTACTTCTTTTTTGTTTAGATAGACGACAATCGTAACAATGAATTACCCCTGCTGTAAGTAAAATGTTAGATTGTACTATTAAACTTAATGAATCAAATATCGTCATCTTTACTATCTCCCCTCTTGAAGGAAGATGGCCAACCGCCGACTAATGTAGTTGTGTAAATTATCTATCCTATTGTTTAATAGATTTTACACATAAATAAGAAGTGTATGTGTGGGAAAGGGAGGTGAGAATCTTACTTCATGCGATATAAGGGTCGGACCAATTGTGTAAAACTATATACATCGTTGGGGCTGAGGACGGAAATTAACGTTAAGAAGAACGGATAGGCACCCTGAACTGAATCGGGGTTGATAAAGGCTGACTCTCTGTACTAAACTAAGTCCGTAATTATAAGAGCTATTATACCAATAGCTATACTCGAAACCCCTTATATTTCCTTCCACGTTAAACAGTTTCCCTCTTCATTGATTTATGGAATAAAATAAATCACTAAGTCTTGTAAACACGTTTTATTTTTGAATAGTCTTACTCACTGTGCGTTTTACTAGATGTATAAGTAAAATTAATATCGGAACAAATACTTGGAGCGGAAGGTGCAAATATAGAGGTACAATTCTTATCCCTATCTGTAAATGTTCTGTTAGTCCCTCAGCCATCACTATAGACAATGTAAGAATGGATACTCCTGAAATTAGTAAAAGATACTTTCGCCTATTTTCCTTTAGTCTCCATATTTTTTCAAAACCATATACACTGCAAAAATAGAAAATTACAATCTTGAAGTATATGCCTATAATTAGGATGACAAGAGCAATTGGATCAAGACGTTGTATAATATCGGCAATACTTACTTTCGAGATTGCCTCCAAAAAAGGAAACTGAGTACTACTACTTAATGTAGGTCCAAGGATACTAAGAATAACAGTCATCGTTACAGTTAGTAGCAATCCACTGAATAGAAGTGCAATAAGACCAGTTTTAAATAGTGCTTGTTTTCGGTTTAAAAATGGGAAGATCATCGTGAATACAATGAGCTCTCCAAAAGGAAATGTTAACGTTGTGGGAAATGCTGCTTTTACAACAGGCATCCATCCATTCTCAAGAACTGGTTGAAGGTTTTCGACTTTAGGTAATTGAGCTACGAATACAAATAGGAAAAATAAAAAAGCCAACATAATCCATATGATAAAAAATATGTTTCCTGCCCTGGCGATCACTTCAATCCCTAGATGACAACTATACATGACTAACAGCACAATGATCAGGTTTATGACCAACAAAGGTGTTTGGCTAAGTGTGGTTGTAATAAGTAAGTCTCCGAAATCACGCAACACTCTAGCAGCAATATAAAGAAAATACATCACATAAACGAGTGCAACTAACTTACCAATTAGTTTCCCGAATACTAATTCTACGTATTCTGTCAGTACATAATTAGGGAATTGGTAAAACAATAGTGCATAAACAGTAAATAATAAGATACCGCCAATCAATGCTAGTAAGATTGCTAGCCAAGCATCTTGCTTGGCATCAAAACCTATCCCGACAACAATAGAACTTCCTACTTCGAAGAGAAAAATTAAAACAAATAATTGGGTTGTGTTTATTTTATAACTTGTAATAGGAAATCCCTCCAAAACTGCTACATTATCTACTAGCGATTATGGTGCTAATTTAATAGTGCCTGGACATAATCACTAATTGGTTTATAAATGATGATAAGTACTTCCAGAGGACTAGTAATGTTAACCTCAAAAATCAGAACGATATTCAATACCACACCAACAAGAAGTAGAACACTAAATGCACATAATTCCTTTATCCCTTTTTTTCGCACAAGTAACGGTACTTCAGTAAAAATAATGAGAGAAACAATGAGAGTTAAGCCTATTATTTTCCAAATCATAAAAAGTTACTCCTTTATTTCAGTAAGGAATGAATTACTGATTTTACCTAAGCGGCGTATTTTCACATCTACTTTTACGTCAACTTCAAGCTCAGAAAAATGCTTCTCATTCCATTCCTTTTTCAATGATTTCCAAGAATTCTTATCAGAACGATGAATAGTGTCACCGAATCCGAATATGTCAACACTATACTCATCTTGTACACTTTTAATTGCATCCTGTACAACATGTTTAAGATCTGACTCAATTAACTTCTGTAATTTCTCTATTGTAGTCTGCTTCGTTAGGTCAAGCTCACAATTCATTTCTCCAATATTTCCTTCAGCTTTAATAGAAACATTTATTTTAGGTGTGTTGTTTCTTACATTAGCTGTTACTTCTGCTTGTGATTTCTTAATTTCAAAGTTAAATTTTTTTTTATCTGGACACCTAACATCAGCTATAGTACTTTCCACATTATTCATAATTAGGTTATAGCCCTTACTTTGTTCTCTATCTAACCAACCTAACATTTTTCCCTTCTTGAAAACTGCGATACTTGAATATTTTAAATAGGAGGAAGGGGTTATACTTTCAATGTTCTGTTTAGACTTTCCATTAGAAGGGTCTCCAATAATTTCTATTCCAGGTAATACAGGATTTTTTCCTTCGGTTACCAAATCTTGAATAAGTTCATCTAATTTAACTGCAGTTGTTGGTGCCCATGTTTTCTCAGAAGTTTCAAGAGAAGAAACAATACTATTTGCGGGAATCTTTTCGATCGCAGTTAATATCGAAAGAACATTTTCAGCACTTGTATCCTTTGCTATAACAATATAAAAGTCAGTCCTAAGTTCATGATCTCTAGAGAAATAGTCTAAAACTTCATCAATACCTTTTCTAGCTAATTCTTCCCCTATTACTAGAACGCGAAGATGTGAGTGATATATTATTCTTGGGCTTACTGTTGTCATTTCTCGCATAGCTTCAAAAACAGTATCTTCTTTCGTAGTAAAGAGTCTAACAGGTATATTAGAGCTTGACCCAGTCGACTTTGAAGCAATCTCACCAGGTATGACAATTTGAGTGGATATCCTATAACTATCACCTTCTAAGTCAATTCCTTCACCCAAGCTTATTGCGAGGTCATTTAATTCACGACGATTCCAGCAACCAGTTATGAATAGAAGAAGGATACATGGAAGTAAAAGTATAATTATTTTTTTTGTCATCTAATAAAGCCTCGATTCTTTTTCTACTTATCAAATGGTGGTTTCGGATAACGACTTTCCATTCGTTTTCTGTTTTGTTGACTAATTAAACGTGGCCTAGTTTTGAATCCCCAAAGAGGGAACCTGAACAATGAATCTTTTTGATCCTGAACATTGAAAGGGCCAAATGGGCTCATATAAGGTACACCAAAGGATCGCAAACTACATAAGTGTAGGATCAGTCCAATAAATGCAATCGTAATCCCAAACAAACCAAAAGATGCAGCCAATCCCATAAATATAAACCGGATCATTCTTATAGAAATACTCATGTTGTATGCAGGTATGGTAAAACTGGCTATAGCTGTTATGGAAACAACGATTACCATAGCTGCTGAGATAAAACCAGCCTCAACCGCAGCTGTTCCAATAACTAATGTTCCAACAATAGATATGGATTGACCAACAGATTTGGGCATTCTGATACCGCCTTCACGTAAAATCTCAAAGGTTATTTCCATCATTAATGCTTCAATAAATGCAGGAAATGGAACTCCTTCACGTTGTGCTGCTAAACTAATAAGAAGTGGGGTAGGTATCATTTCTTGGTGAAAAGTAGTGATCGCAATAAATAATGATGGAGCTAATAAGGTAATAAAGAAGCTCATTATACGAAGTGTACGAATAAACGTACTAAAGTCCCAACGCTGGTAGTGATCCTCTGCAGCGTGAAAAAACTCAATAAATAAGGAAGGTACTACTAGAACAAAGGGCGTACCGTCTACGAGTATTGCTACACGTCCTTCCAATAGAGAAGCGGAGACAACATCAGGGCGTTCCGTATTATTTATCGTGGGAAATGGAGAAAAGGTTTTATCTTGTATTAACTCCTCAATATAATTACTTTCCAATATTCCATCAATTTCTATTTTGTCAAGACGTGTTTTTACTTCCTTTAATACCTTTTTATTGACAATACCATTTATGTACATAAGAGAGATTTTTGTTTCCGTGACTGTTCCTATATTCATCGACTCAACCCAAAGATTTGGACTGTTTATCTTTCGACGAATTAATGCTGTATTGGTTCGTATCGTTTCAGTAAAACCCTCCTTAGGGCCTCTAATTACAGATTCTTGAGAAGGTTCTGTTACATTCCTAGATTTTCCACCACTTAATCCAACAGTAAACCCCTTCGTAAATCCATCAAAGAGAATAATAACTTGTCCAGAGAAGAGTGACGATAAAGCCGTATCAAGATGATGTGCATCTTGAACCTTTGCGACTGAGACAATGGATTTTTGGATGACAGTAGGTAAATCATTTTGTTGGTCTATATTTTCTAATCGGACCATTAGCGGGTCTAGAATGAAATCATTTATATGTTGTGTATCTACAAGTCCCTCTATATAAAAAATACCTATTTCCATTCTATTTTCTTGCCCTACACTAATGATTCTTGAAACAAGGTCATCACTATTTCCTAATGTTTCGTTGATATACTTTATATTTTGATCTAAACTAATCTTTATTTTCTGCTGTTCCTCTGAGTTGGATGAAATGGAATCAGTTGTCTTCTGTTTAAACATTTTTTTGAAAAGCTTCATATATTCACCTTTTTTAGTATATTTGTTTTTTATGTTTCGCATTATGAAAGAACTTATTCTTCTTTTAAGTTATTAAGTTTCTAAATCTATTTCGGACATAAAAAGTAAAGTTTAGGACAATATTAATAATAGATATTTCCGATTTTTAAAGGAGAATGTAATGAATAATTCTAATCATAGAATTAGTGCACAACAGCTTACTGTGCTAATAATTATTTATGTCGTAGGTGATGCCATCTTAATAATGCCGTCTATTATTGCAGCGGAAGCTAAGCACGACGTATGGATTGCAGCATTATTCAGTTTGGTTGTAGGGCTCCTAATAGTAATGTTTTATTATCGTATTCATAAAGTATTTCCTGATTTAACATTAATTGAAGCTCTTCAGATGGTGATGGGGAAATTTATTGGGAATTTCATTGCTCTTCTTTACATATCTTATTCATTTTTGTATGCATCTGTAGCCTTAAGAGAAGTTGGGGATTTTATAACAACGGAAATGCTACCAGATACACCTATTGGGGCTGTCCATATTCTTTTTGCGTTAATCATTGTTATGGGTACCAGACTTGGTCTTGAAACCATTGCTAGAAGTGTGGAGATTTACTTTCCCTATGTCTTTTTACTACTTGTATTTACCATGCTTGCATTGATTCCACAAGTTAATTTAGACAATTTGAAGCCGGTTTTGGAGGATGGAGTAAAGCCAGTTGCTCGGGCTTCTTTAACATTTGTTACATACCCTTTTGTTGAACTGATTCTATTTATGATGTTCTTACCTTATGTTAATCAAAAGGATAAAATAAAAAAGAGTTTATTCGTGGGTACTTTTATTGGGGGGGCCATACTAGTTGTCTTTACTATTGTTACCGTCTTAGTCCTTGGTTATGAACAAACATCCAGATATATGTATCCGGGATATATCTTAGCCAAAAAGATAAATATTGGTGAATTTTTATATCGAATTGAAGTAATCCTTGCTGGAATTTGGTTTATAACTATATTTTTTAGAATTACTATTTATCTTTACTTTACTAGCCACGGACTAGCCCAAGTATTAAAACTTAAGGATTATAGACCGCTAGTTTATCCATTAGGATTGATTATGATTGTTCTTTCCATCATTATCTCACCAAGTATTACCTATATAAATCAAATGAGTTCTATTTGGCCATACTATGACCTTACAATGGGGATCCTTATACCCTTGATATTGTTGTTTGTAGCCTTAATAAGGAGAAAGTTTAGTAAGTAAAAGTGTCCAATGGAAATTGAAGATTTAATAACTAAGCACCTGTTGTTTAAATGCAACAAGTGCTTTTTGTTAAGAGTTCATAGGTACGTAAAGTATGTAGAGTAAATTCATTAATAGAAAAGTACATGATTTTCAAAATGGCAACATAGGTGCTTTTTTTACATGTGAAATAAACAGCCTTACAGAGTTTATTGATTAAGAAGGGATGGTCTGTATTTGGAGTCTGTTTGAGCTGTTTAAGTTAAAAACTTAGGAACAGGGTCAGCTCCTACGTGTGTACAGATGAACACTGGAAGGATCTGACCCTGTATTTGTTGGTTTGAACTCTCTATGACTATATTATAGCTCTTTATCTATACTTATTCATACATGCTGCCAAGTTGGGTCACATTACCCAACTCAAAACCCTCTTCTTCTACCATATAACTCCTAAAAAACTTCAAATCGATTCCGGAAATTCGATGAATAAAATTCAATTCGACCATCCAATCATTTTCAATCATGTGGCGAAAATCAATCATTCCTTTTTTAACAATAAGACCTATTATCGATTTTACTTTTTGAGGTTTCTGAATTGGTAATGTTTCATCTAGCGGCTGGACGGTTCTGCTGCTGTTTTTAGTTTAAGAGAAGCATCAGAAAAGTTCCCATGCTTCTTCACAGGTGAGGATAAATATTAAATAAATAATACATAAATAATACATAAATAATACATAAATACTTCCAAATTGATAATTTATTTTTGATATTAGGAGTTTAGACGTAGTGGGAAATGACTAAAGATCATCCCTGCAAGAACATAATTAAGTACATATTAAGTATAAATAGATGATGGTCTAACTTCATATTAAATCAATGTAAAATTTCTTTTACAAACAATTAATATTGTTAAGAATTCCAAGAAAAGTAAAATAGACATTGGAGAGCAATACTAATAAATTAAAACTATCATTAAAAAAGTATAAAAAATTTCTAGCTTTACTAAGAGAACTATAGTCAATAGAAAGGAGTATTTATGCATAATTTTTTTGATTTTCTAAGTAATATAATATCAAAATTAAGATGGGGAATCGTTACAGTATGGATGATTGTCCTTCTTGTCGCTGGAATGTTTGCTGGTCAATTGACCCCACTTTTAAGTGGAGGAGGTTGGACAGTTGATGGATCAGATTCTTTAAAAACTAATGAGTTGCTTTCTAAGGATTTTACAGGTCGTTCAGGAACATCCATTACCTTAGTCGTTAGAGATAAGGAGAATGGTGTTAAAACCGAGGCCTATCAGAAAAATTTACAAGAAGCAATTGATTATATAGAGAACAATAAAAAATTAGAAGTAGCAAGTATCTATACCTATCTTAATGCACCTGAAGATGCAAAGGAAAGTTTAGTGGGTGATGAAAATACAACTCTAGCATTTATTGGGTTTAATGAGGATGATGGTTTTGCAAGAAATGAATTACCTTCTCTTCAAGAGGATATTAAAAAGCACTTTAAAAACAGTGGTCTTGACATCTATCTGGTAGGTGCTGCCTCATTCTGGGGAGAAATTAATGTATTAAGCCAAGAAGGATTAGCTAAGGCTGAATTAATAACATTGCCATTGGTGCTTATCATATTATTGTTAGTTTTTAGATCATTGGTTGCTGCAGTTACCCCTTTAATTGTTGCTGTAGCATCAGTTGTGACAACTTTAGGGATTATGACATTTATTGCACAGCAAATAGAGCTGTCCATGTTTGTTACAAATGCAGCTACAATGCTTGGTCTTGGTGTTGGGATTGATTATTCATTATTTATGGTTAACCGCTTCAGGGAAGAAATAGCGAAGCATGGAGATAAGAAAAAGGCTCTATCTACAACAATGAAAACTGCTGGGGACGCTGTTTTCTTCTCAGCACTAACAATTATTGCATGTATGTCTGTATTATTCATGGTTGATTTAGGAGTTATTCAATCGATTGCAATCGGTGCAATCGCAATAGTTGCAATAACATTACTAGTGAGCTTAACATTATTACCTGCTGTTTTGTATATTTTGGGTACTAATATTAATAAAGGGAAAATTCCATTTCTATCAAGAAAGAAAGAAAAATCAAGTTTTTGGTACAATTGGTCTCACAAAATAATGAAGAGACCTGTGATATTTTTAATTCTTTCCTTGATTATATTAGGTATGCTGGCTATCCCTTCAAAAGATTTAAGTACATTTACACCAGATGCAAGAATATTGCCAGAAGAATCTGATTCACGAATGGGTTATGAAATTATTCAAGATGATTTTAGTGAAGGCTACACATCACCTATTTATGTTGCCGTTGAATCTAGTGGTGATAGCTTTGAACAAGTAAAAAACGTTGAGTATCTTATAACCTTATCCGAACGGTTAAGTGAACTAGAGCATGTAGATATCATTAATTCTCTTCCAGCTATCTTTAAAAATACTGATCCAAATACAATTGTTCAAACATTAAAAGGATTTGAACAAGTTCCAGAAGACTTACAAGGATTAGTGAATCGCTATTTAGATGATGAGAAACAGGTCGCGATTATAGAGGTTATTCCTGAACATGCTGCTGCATCGGACCAAACAAGAAGTTTAGTAGCTGAAATTAAAAAGGAAATAAAAGATATTAATATACCAGAAAACGTAAGTGCATACGTTGGTGGGGAAACAGCTGAAGGAATAGATAGTAATCAGGTCATTGAAGACAGCTTTACAAAGGTTCTTGTTGTAATGCTTATCATTGGATATTTCATTCTGTTATTAACTTTTAAAAGTGTATGGTTGCCGTTAAAAGCAATTTTAATGAATTTAATATCCCTTGGCGCAACTTATGGAATTCTGATTTTTGTATTTCAATATGGTTACGGTTCAGAATTGTTAAATTTCACACCTGCTGATTATGTGCAAAATTTTGTTCCCATTCTACTACTTACCTTATTATTTAGTTTAAGTACAGACTATGAAGTATTTTTAATTAGTAGAATAAAAGAAGATTATGAAAAAGGGTTTGATAATGAAGAAAGTGTTGCGACAGGCCTACAAGCCACTGCACCAATGATATCCGGTGCGGCAATCCTTATGATCGCTGTGTTTGGTGCGTTTACAATAACGAGTGTCTTACCAATTCAACAACTAGGTTTAGGAATGGCAGTTGCAATCGCTATTGATGCAACGATAATTCGGTTAATCGTTGTGCCCGTGACGATGCGGTTATTGGGGGACTTAAACTGGTGGTTCCCTGGTAAAATGGTAAAAAAACAAACAAGAGAAATGGCAAAATAGTAAAAGAAGCAGAGGGGACGATTCCTCTGCTTCTTGTTTTTAGGTTAGAGTAGCTACCAAGTTTAATTTGGAAATATGAACCTGTCTTTCATTATCTGAACCCTGCGCCTTTTAACCTCTAATAGAAAATCCATCTTATTATTGTTCTATTTTCCTAAAGTAGTTTGATCACATCAGGACAATTAACTGTAGCTTTTTCTTCGCAAGTCTACCCCAGTTCTTTACAGCAGTAGCCGATACTTTCTCGCGACTAGCTATCTCTTTAACAGAAAGATCTTCGAGGATATATAAGGTAAACCACTTCATTTGGTTATCTGTTAGCACCTTCCTTATGTGATCAAGCAGGTATGGATCAATACGATTATCATCTTCTATCGTAGTTGTTACCTGTTGCAAATCGGTAGATACCTGATTAAGGTAATTTTTTTCTTTTGTTGCACGGTTGGTTTTCGTACGTATTAGGCTTAGTAGAGTCTTTTCAACCATGAAGTAGGCATAACTAGAGAACTTCCCACGCTTTACATCATATGTTCTCATTGCGTTCCAAAGTGCAATAACCCCTTCCTGGTAGAACTCCCTTTCCGTATCCCAAATCCCGAATTTATTTATCAAGTGGTAAATAATATTTTCGTACTGCTGTAAAACCTCATTGAAATCATCTGTCACCTGCATTGCTTGCCCCATTCTACTAGGCGCCTGTTACGTTATTCCGCGGTAAGTTCATGATAAGAAATAGAATGGGTTTGGTCAGCTTAGCTAAGCTGATGTTTGGTAGGTTAAATTTGAAAAGTTCTGCATGTGTTTCTGTTTTCTAGAAAGGAAAATCCTATTTTGTGAGGTCTAACTTTATGTACAGTGATAAAATTGAACACAGGTTGTTTCGCCTTAAAATGACTCGTTTCATTATGTAATGATTGTGATGAACAATTTTAAAGAATTTTATTTAGCTAGACGCTTATTAAATTAATGGGAGCGAATGTTAAACAAGGGTATTCGCCTTTCCCTTGTTAAAGCAAAAGGGGCGGGATTATGGAACAAGAGGGAAGGAGATATTTATGACTTATAAGTTTGAAATTATGACTCAGGAACAAGCCGAGGACATTGCATTTAACTGGCATTATGATGGAGAATATTCTTTTTATGACATGGAGGCTGACAAAGAGGATTTGGATGAATTTATAGATCCAGAAAAACGAGGGGACTTGAAGTATGCTGTTATTAATAATGATGAATTAATCGGGTTCTTTAGTGTTAATGCGGTAGAGGATAAAACATGTGATATTGGAGTAGGGATGAGACCAGACCTAACTGGTAGAGGTAAGGGGTTAGATTTTCTAAAAGCAGGTTTAGAGTTTGTAATAAAGGAATATAAACCAGCAAAAATAACATTATCAGTGGCAACCTTTAATCAAAGAGCGATAAAAGTATATAGAAAGTTGGGATTTAACGATATTAATACTTTTATGCAGGATACAAATGGTAGTACATTTGAATTTCTAAAAATGGAATACGAATGTTAACTTTATTCTTCTTATTGTATTAACGGCTCCAATAGGTAAACAAGAGGAACGTCAATCGGCGTTCTTTTTCTTTGAAAGTAACAAGATTAATTGGAATTTTATGTTAAAATTAATGTATGGATAGTTGGTGTTAAAGTAACGGGCAGGAATGTTTAACAAGAATTTTGAGTAGAAAAAAATAGAAATACTGTAAAGGGAGATTTTTTTTGAGTAGTAAGCATATTGAGATAATTAAACAGGTTTATCCAAATTTTTTCATTGAGGACTTTTGCCATAATGAAATTGGACAAAATAATGATGTATTAATAATAAACAACTCTTTAGTATTTAGGTTCCCGAAATACCAAAAAGGAATATTGCAATTAAAAAGAGAGACGGAAATTTTGGAGCAAATCAAAGACCTTGTTCCAATTCCAATTCCAGAACCAATATATTGCTCTTTTGAAGAATTAGTGCCAGGAAGGGTCTTTACTGGTTACAGTCTAATAGATGGCGTTCCTTTATGGAAAGATAGTTTAGAAAAGATTAAAAGTGATCAATTGATAAAAAGGCTGGCATTACAACTCGTCGATTTTCTTATAGAAATTCATTCTATTTCAGAGGAAAGAGTAAAGGGTGTTTTGAAACTTGAAGATAACAATCCGCGAGAAGAAATGTTTAAACTATATGATAAAATACAAAACAAACTATTTCCTTATATCAGAAAAGAAGCTCTAATTGAAATTACTCAATCTTTTAAAACTTTTTTAAACGGGAAAGGGTTGGATATAAAAACTACACTAATACATGGTGATTTCGGAGCTTCCAATATATTATGGAACCCAGAAGCAAGTAGGATTACAGGGATAATAGACTTTGGTGGTTCAAGTATAGGAGACCCAGCATATGATTTTGCTGGATTATTTTCCAGCTATGGTAAGGATTTTTTTAATATGTGTATAAAGCTATATCCTAACGGAAATGCAATTTCTGAGCGTGTGATGTTTTACAAAAGTACATTCGCATTACAAGAAGCACTTCATGGGCTTGAAAATAACGATAGTGAAGCTTTTGATAATGGAATTAAAGATTATAGATGATTACTTATTCCAACTAAATCAGTTAATATAAACTTAGTGAATTTTTGTTGGTTCCAATCTGCTGCATCAGAGGCATTTATGGGAACAATTCCTTGGTTGTTTAATCAGGTGGTTGCTATCATATTATATTTTATATTAATCGTCATTACATGGTTTGTGTATAGGAAAGCAAATAAGAATGCTTATATAACGGAAGAATTGAAGAAGGAAACCAGAGCCAAATTCCTTAGCATCTAAATGCTAAGGAATTTGATTAGAGGGTGTGTTTAAATGCAACAAATATTACAAGATTTTTTAGAAGTTGAGATTTCGGATCAAGAATATTATGACGGCATTATTCGCTTTATTAATTCTGGTAATATCAGGTGTGGAGAATATGAATGCAATCAATTTGTTGTTAAAAAAATGGACTTATTAAATTTTATTGTCTTTGAAGAATATGTAATTGAGGGAGAGAGAGAGATCCATAATTCATTATCCGTATCTAAACATCAACTACTTAAAGAGATTAATAAATATGCCAAGAAACAAGGCTTTAACATGAGAAGTTTTGAGTGGGCTAATAGTTAATGTACACAAGAATTGACTGTCTACATGATGCTTGAGTCTTAGTGTTTTAACCTGTCGAAGTACTAATTTTGTTATTCAACCAACGAGGGCGAATGCTTAACAAGTCTATTCGCTTTTTCTTTAAGTAAAGAGGCATGTTTTATTTTTTGTGAAAAAATCAACTGATGAAGGGGGATATATTATGGAAGGGTTAATATTGGCATTATTTATCTTATTTTTAATATCGCTTAATGTAGTTTTCTTCATATTATTAAAAAAAGAAAAATTAAACCTTATGGTATCAGGCATCATTATGATGGTACTTGCTCCAGTTATTGGTTTTTTTAGTGGGGCATTATTTCTTCATTTCTATGACTGGAGTTCGGGAGGAACAGGAGAAGGTGCAGGGTATGGTGGAGCATTTCTTGGACTTATAACATTAGCTAATGGGCTTCTTATTCTTGTGATTGGAACTATAAGGTGGTTTCTACATTTCGTGAAAAAAGCGAGCTAACCTTCTTTAGTTGAAGAATAGTTTAATCCAAAATATATTATTTATAACTCGGTTCTCTGAATTGGGTTATTTTTTTGCAAACAAAAAGCACCGTGAATATGGTGCTTTTCTAGATAACAAATTGGTTCACATGATATAGTTTGGGAAACGAATTCCTTAGACGGTTCTGCTGCCTCTCTTTTAGTTTAATCGAAGCACAAGAACCGTCCTCTTGCTTCCATTTACTTTTTATCCCCAAATCTCGTCTGCTACTTCTTTAATGAGGCGGAGTTTATTCCATTGTTGTTCTTCTGTTAAGATATTTCCTTCTTCTGTAGATGCAAAGCCACATTGTGGGCTAATGCATAGGTTGTTGATGTCAACGTATTTTGTTGCTTCAGCGATACGGGCTTTAATCGTTTCTTTATCTTCTAATTCACCAGTTTTCGATGAGAAAAGACCAAGAACGACGAGTTTTTCTTTACTTAAGTGTGCTAATGGGGAAAAGTCACCAGCGCGCTCTGTATCAAACTCCAAGTAGTATGCTGACACATTTTCTTTTTTGAACAAAATCTCTGCAATTGGATCATAACCACCGGAAGATGCCCAAGTAGAATGATAATTTCCACGACAAACATGGGTGGTTACAATTAAGTCTTCTGGTGCATTCTCTATAGCTAAATTGTTAACGCGTAAAAATAGCTCGCCAACTTCTTTTACCTCAGCCTGGTCTGCTCGCATCGTTTTGCCAAAATTAGGATCACACAGCATACCCCAAGTGCAATCGTCCAGCTGCAAGCTTCTGCAACCAGCTTCGTATAAATCAGCGATAAACGTCTGATAGGCCTTGGCAATATCTTGAACTAGGTCTTCTGTGTCAGGATAGATTTCCAATGTACGCTTTATATTATCCGGACGTTGTAGCTCTGCTAGAAACTGAGCAGGAGCTGGGACTGTATGTCGGGCTACAACATCATCCGTTGCAAATTGTTGAATAAATGTAAAGTCTTCCACAAATGGGTGGTTATCCCCACTAATTTTTCCTATCAAATTAGCTGTTTCAGGTCTCGTTTCTTCCCCATGGAAAACATAGCCTCGTTCTACAGTATCCTTTTGTACGCCATTTAATCCCCACATAAAATCTAAGTGCCACCAAGAACGACGAAATTCTCCGTCTGTAATGGCTTGAAGACCTACATTTTTTTGTTTTTCAATTAAATCGATGATACACTCGTCTTCCACCTTTTTCAGGTCACTTGCTGAAAGATTGCCTTCTGCAAAAGAAGCGCGTGCTTTTAATAATTTTTCCGGACGTAAAAAACTCCCTACATTATCAAAACGAAATGGTGTTACCGTTCTTTTCCCTGCTTTGCTTTCTACTGCCATGCTAACCTCTCCCTTAATGCTTGTTGTTATGTAGTGTAGCATGGGGGAGTTACTATAACATAAGACATAAAATCTATGCTTTGGTATAGTTTGAAGCTATGGCAGAAGTTGTTCTGTTTCGATTGTTTCTCTTAGATATTGGATATAAATAGTAGCCAACGGACTGTTTGAAACATGTTTATGGGTAATAAATCCAACAGTGATCAGCTCATCCACTTTTAATGGAACAGCTACAATGTCGTCATCGTTTATATCATAGCTAATAATGCCCGTCGATATGGTATAGCCATTTAAACCAATAAGTAAGTTAAATAAAGTAGCCCGATCACTAACGCGTATATTTTTCTTTCTAGAAATCGTACTTAAAATCTCTTCAGAAAAATAAAAAGAGTTGTAGTCTCCCTGTTCAAAGGATAAATAAGGATAAGGTTCTAAATCGGATAGTGTTACATAATCCTGTTTTACGAGTGGGTTCTTGGAGCTAATGAAAACATGTGGTTTTGCTACGAACAGCTCATGAAACATTAGGTTCCCTTCCCTAAGAAACTTTTGAATCACCTTTCGATTGAAATCATTAACATAAATAATACCAATTTCACTACGTAGATTCTTTACGTCTTCGATAATTTCATATGTTTTCGTTTCGCGTAAGGCAAATTCGTATTCATCGCTATCGTAATCGGATAGTAACCGGACAAATGCACTTACCGCAAACGCATAATGCTGCGCCGATACTGAAAAATGGTGCTGTGGTGATTGTGTGTTGGAATAGCGATTTTCAAGCAAGTCTGTCTGTTCAATCACCTGTCTGGCATATTGTAGAAATTCGGAGCCTTCAGGTGTGATGATGATTCCTCTATTCGTTCGTGAAAAAATCGTGATACCAATTTCCTTTTCTAACTCTTTTAATGCGTTGGAGAGACTCGGTTGGCTAATAAAAAGGTTTTGTGCAGCCTTACTTATCGAACGACTTCTTGCCACTTCAATCACATACTTTAACTGCTGTAATGTCATCTTTTCCCCCCTCATGGAACAACTCTAATTAAGCGATACATTCATTTTAACAGAAGGAGGGAGCAGAGAGACGGTTCTGCTGCTTTTTTTTAGTTGAAAAAGGGAAGCAAAGGAACCGTCCCCTTGCTTCCCCCTTAATTCTACAGACTCTCGCACACGAGGCCATCGTTATCATTTCCGTCTAGTCGGTGTGGATCTTGTGTGGGACCGCCTGCTGCTTCATAGAAATCTTGTGCTTCTTGTTGGGTGTCAAAGTCACCGCAATTTCGATCGATTCCATTTGGATCATAGTTAAGACTGGAGCTATTGTTTTGTTCTGTTTCCGCATCTGGAGTCGGTTCGGGCTCTGTCTTAGCTACCGGTTCTGGTTGATTAAAGCCTTCTTCTGTCACATACCCATCGATCCTCCAAATTCCCTTACCAGCATCTTTTGCACGGTTCTGTGCCTTCATATATGCTTCGTAATGTGTGTAAGGTGGATCATACACATAGGCTAGTCTTGCGAGTCCTTCTTCTAACAATAGCTGATTAAACATTTTTCCATCTACCCATAAATAAGCAAGAAGACGATCGTATTTATCTCGCTCAGGTCCATCCTTTTCAATCTGAACATTTTTACCTGTAAGTGTGTCTTTCGCAAATTGGCTTGCCTCTGGACCGAAATCTTGTACAGGTAAGCTAGGGTGTTTTGTCTCTGGTGTATCAACTAATAATAAGCGGATCACATCTTCTTTCCCGTTTATACTAACCTCAATCGTGTCTCCATCCACAATTCTCGTAACGGTTGCTTCAACTAAATTAGAGTTCATTTCTGAAGTCACGTCTGATTCTACTTCTGTTGCAGACGAGGAGGTATCTTCAAGTGATTGTTTTTCTGTATTTTCCTCTAACGTGTCTGTTTCACCTTCACTAGATTTCGTTTCGTCAGACTGTTCTGCTGGTATCGTAGTTTCTTCCATATCAGCAGGGTTATCCTCATTAGTGGCTTGAGCAGAACAACCACTGAAGAGAATGAAGACACCAATAAGCGCAATCAGAGTTGGCATTTTGGACTTATTTTTCGTAGCAATACGCTGATTATACGAAATGCCGGTTCCAGGAATGGAAGTGCTGTCTGATAAATCTTTTGAACTAGTATTTATTTTTCTATGAAACCGAAAACCCATCTATAATTCCTCCCGACTTTTGCATACAAAATTACCAATCTAGCAACATATAACGATCCATTTGATAAAAATGGACAGTGTATGCTATGCAAAATTCCATTTTACATTAGTATAGATTGATAAACAAAGGGAAAATAAGCTAAATGAATGAGGGAATTATTTTTGGAAGATAGAAACGATAGAACGTAAATTAGTTAGACAAAATTTTCATCCAGTCATTTTATACCTATCATTCTATTTATTTAAAAAGTAGTTAGGAATTTATGTTAATATATCTAGTAAAGATAACATCCTTTTTTAATATGATAATATACTCATATAAAATAGAGCATTACTGGGTAAGGAAGACACTATTGTGAACAATTTTCAAAAAGAAAATAAATAGAAATACATTTTTAAAATGGCATTGTTATGGTCAATTATATTAGGATTTTTTAATTCACTTATTGGTGGACCTCTAAGCAATGAACCAGCAAAGCTTATAGTCGGAATTATTGTGGAAACGATTGCTTTCGTAGTAATTACCTTTCCACTTGGAATAATTGTAGGTTTATTGTTATGGAAATCTAATAAACGAAGAATGGCCTAAATAAGGTTTAGATAAGTGTTTAACTTAATGGTGTAATTTAAAGTGTAGGGTGCATTTCACAAGAATGCATCCTTTAATTTATTGATTGTGAGTTAGTATGAAGGTCATTTTAATGTACACAAAACTATTAACCCCCCAAGCAAATAGAAAAGGCCAAAAATGATTAATCCCATATTAATTAGTATGCGTCGGTTAAAGTTAAACATAAGTAAACTATTGAATTGCATTATAGAATAAGACCTTTCACTTTTTTTAGTAGTTTTTCTTGCATAGCATAGCGAGATTTGTAATAGGCGAGTGTTATCCATTAATAGAGATCAAGCAGCTATTTTTATATAAGGGTCTAATTGTGGAACAAGAAAGATGGATATTTATGTTAAAATAAGAGTGGCTTTGTGAAGAAAAACACTTAAACTAAATGGTAGAAGAGTTTAATATTTAAATATGGAAAGGATATCACGCATAATGAATTGGTTAAATAAAAATGACTTGGCATTACTGCTATCTGGGATTACAACAGTTTTAATTTGTGCCTTTGTATTCAATCCCTTAATAAAAGGACCGATTGATGAAAATGTATTCACAATAGTCCCAGTCTTATTTGTTATCCTTATAATTTTAACTGTATTAACATCAGGATTTCGAAGATTGTTAGGACCGAAAAATAAAACAATTGGGAAGGGTTACTTCGCATTAAGTGTAGCTTTATTAGCTATATTTATAACGGTAATGAAAACGCTAATTTTGTAAAAGGATGTTAAGCTATCGAGTGCTTATGTTGAACAAGATCACATAATAATATAAAGTGATTTGCTTCGAAGTATAAAACTACTAGTAACTATATACTATTCATTCCTTAATGACGATCACTTTTTAGGGTTATCGTCTTATTGTATTTGACCTATACTGCAAAGCGACGATTGCCAGTAAAATTGGAAAAATCAATCAACTATTTGGTATCTTCTGATATATTTTAAGTATGGAGATTTGTGACGTTGTGAAGTGTTGATCTTCAAGTAACGGGCAGTTAAGTTAAATAACAAATATTAGGGGGAATATTATGAGTAAAAATTTTCAGTCTATATCTATTATTATTTTAGGATTGTGTATTCTTGTGGGGTGTTGGTTTATCTCGCAATCGTTAAGTTCCAGTCAGGAAACAGAAGTAGAGTCACAACAAGAACAACTTAGGTATGAACTTATATCTCCAAATGAAACCAACATTATCATCTTTGATAAACAAACGGGTGATTATTGGAGAAAATTCATTGCACCAAATGAAGGACCAAGTAATTGGGAGAAACAAGATACACCTATATCTACTATTTCAGAATAGTGCAATCGTCATGTTAAGCTAAATGGTAGCAATCTTGAATAAGAATAATTTAAAGATTTTATACAAGGCAGGGATAATAGTGAATTTTAAGTGGTTAAATAGAATTTGGCTACCATCTACATTGATCGGTTTTTTTTATGTATTATAGTGCCTTCACTTCAGGTGCCTACAATTCTGTTGTTTATTCTTTTACCAATCAGTATCGTGTTATCTCTTTTTGGAATAGCGACATCAATTATTGCAATACAAGATAATTCCGATACTTAATACTTATAATTTGTCCAACTGATCGGGGCGATTATTTTATGGAAAAAGATAGTATGACCGTTTAAGAGGTGAAATAAATGATTGTCGTCATGTTTTTAATCATCCACATACTAATTGGTTTAGCTTTCATTTACTTTTATGGCGAGCTGCCCAAGTGGTTTATGACATTTATGATTGTCTTTTTGAGTATGAGTTTTACATATTTTGGAGTAGTTCTATTAAATTCATTTTTATAACTGTTGGGCAACAAATGTTTAAAAGGATTTTGGCCTGTTCTTGTATAGGTGGTTTTTAACAATTATTTTGACGATTAAAGTAGGAGGGTTAATATGCAAAGCGGAGAAGAAACATCCAACAATTCAAATAGATTTCTTTTTATTTGTAGAAACATAATTCTTGTTGCCATCCTCTTGGTAGCTGCACAGTTTTGGTTTGATGATATTCCCACAAATGACCATATTGGTTGGTTGGCATTCGTTGTTTTTTGGACTTTGAGAAGTTTGTTCGACTACATTGATGATAGAAAAAACGGTAAGAATAAGTCAGCAATTATAAATTTGCTTCTCATAGTTGTTGGTTTTGGTATTTTAATTTGGGGTGTAATAAAATACATGGTTTGAACGCTTCAATCATAGGGTGCATATATGAACAAGAGATACAGTCTTTATCTCGTTGCCGGATAGACAACTCTTTTTTTCAATAGTTGCATCCCGTTAATTTTATTACACCATCTTTCTTATACATAAAATTATATAGAATCCAGACTTGCTCGCATTTGTTTTAGCTTGTAACGTTTTCATAATCCATGTAAAATAATGTCATATGGGGGGCATGTCTATGAATTATGGCTATCAAACACCACGATACCTTGTTGTTATTGAACAGATTAAAGGTAAAATTAATGATGGAGAGTTAGAACCGGGGGAACGTTTGCCCTCAGAAACTGATTTTGCTAAAGAATTACGTGTTTCTAGAAATACATTAAGGGAAGCGCTTCGTATATTAGAAGAAGAGAATATTATTGTTCGCCGACACGGTGTGGGAACATTCGTTAATAAGAAGCCTGTTTTCTCTGGTGGGATTGAAGAGTTATTTAGTATTACGGATATGATTGAGCGAGAAGGAAAAGAACCGGGAACGGAACTATTGTTTACAGGATACGTGGATCCACATAGTGATGATATTAAAGAGCTTAATTTAAATCAAGATGAAAAAGTGCTGCTTGTTAAGCGAGTTCGTACCTCAGATGGACAGCCACTTGTTTATTGTATTGATAAAATTCCTGCTAATCTACTTGCAAAAGACTATAAACTCAAAGAAGAATCGATGCTAACATCGCTTCAAATAGATGCAGGCATTACGATTAGTTATGCTAAGGCTGATATAAAGACGATTGGTTATCATGAAGAAATATCAGAAATACTTAGTTGTGAGCAGGATACACCCTTAATGATTTTAAAGCAGATTCACTTTGATTTATATGACAATCCGGTGTTGTACTCTCTTAATTTTTTTCGATCAGATCAAATTAGTTTTACAGTACACAGAAAGCGAACGATATAAAAAAATAAAACCTATGTCAATTTCTTATACACTTGGCATAGGTTTTGTTGTGTTAAAAACCTATGCATGACAAGGGGTTTCCCCGATAACCACCTTAATTCCTATTTATGTAAACATAAAAAAAATATAAAATATAGTTGACTTGTAGGACGTCTCACCTTTATAGTATGAATGTAGCTACTTTTGAAAGGGCATACATTAACGTTTAGTTGTTGGACGTCCTACTGAAATATTGAAATAGTTTGAATGAAGTTTATTAATCTGAAGAGATTAAGAGAGACGATTAAGCATCGAGGAGGAAAAATAGCATGAATATTATTTGGGGTATTTTCGGTATATTTGTAGTACTAGCTATTGCATTTTTATTTTCAACAAAAAAGAAAGCGATTAACTATAGAACGGTACTTGGTGGAATAGGGATTCAATTATTATTTGCATTCATCGTACTAAAATGGGACGCGGGTCGCACGGCGCTTAAAAAGTTTACGTTGCTTGTACAAAATGTGATTGATTATGCGAATGAAGGAATTGGCTTTCTATTTGGGTCATTAGCCGATGGAGATAAATTTGGAACTATATTTGCTTTTCATATTTTACCTGTCATTATTTTCTTTTCTGCTCTAATTTCTGTTTTATATTATTTAGGAATCATGCAATTGTTTATTAGATTCATCGGTGGAGGGCTGTCTAAGCTATTAGGAACGAGTAAAACGGAGTCAATGTCAGCAGCAGCAAATATTTTCGTTGGGCAAACGGAAGCACCACTTGTAGTAAAACCGTTTATTGCTAAAATGACACAATCAGAATTATTTGCCGTTATGACTGGTGGTCTTGCTTCTGTAGCGGGTTCTGTATTAATTGGTTATTCCTTACTAGGTGTACCATTAGAATACCTTTTAGCAGCAAGCTTCATGGCTGCACCGGCAGGTTTGGTAATGGCAAAGATCATGATGCCAGAAACAGAAAAGTCAGAAACAGCTGATGAAATTAAATTAGAAAAAGACAAAGATACAGCGAACGTTATTGATGCAGCAGCAAAGGGTGCTTCAGATGGTTTGCATCTAGCGCTAAACGTAGGTGCGATGCTCTTAGCTTTTATTGCACTAATTGCTTTAATTAACGGAATCTTAGGTATCTTTGGTGGCATAACACTAGAAGGTATTCTAGGTTACGTCTTCTCACCAATTGCCTTTGCGGTAGGTGTACCATGGTCAGAAGCTATTACAGCAGGAAGCTTCATTGGGCAAAAGCTAGTATTGAATGAGTTCGTTGCTTATGCAGCATTTGCACCTGAAATGGAAAACCTTTCTGATAAGACGAATTTAATTGTTAGTTTTGCATTATGTGGTTTTGCCAACTTAAGTTCGATGGCGATTCTTCTAGGTGGATTAGGTGGACTTGCCCCAAATCGTCGAGGAGATATTGCAAGACTTGGACTTCGTGCTGTCGCAGCAGGTATGCTAGCATCCCTGTTAAGTGCAGCTGTTGCAGGAATGTTCTTCTAATAAATTAGGAAGCTCTGCAAGACCATTCAACGTAGTAATATTTTTGAAACAAGATAAAGTGTAACTAGGCTATCGCCTATGCCTATTGGCTATGGCGATAGCCCAGGTTTTTTTATAAAACTGTAGTAAAAGGATGATGATAGCAATGAGAATGGTGGATATTATAAGCAAAAAAAGAAATGGGGAAGCATTAACGAAGCAAGAAATCGATTATGTGATAAAAGGATATACATCTGGAGATATTCCAGATTACCAAATGTCTGCATTAGCGATGGCTATTTATTTTCAAGACATGACAACGGATGAGCGTGTCAATTTAACAATGGCAATGGTGGAATCTGGTGACCAAATTGATCTTTCTGATATAGATGGTATTAAAGTAGATAAGCATAGTACCGGTGGAGTAGGGGATACAACGACGTTAATCCTGGCACCACTTGTCGCGGCTGTCGGTGTTCCGGTAGCGAAGATGTCAGGAAGAGGTTTGGGGCATACAGGAGGAACGATTGATAAGCTCGAATCCATTGAAGGCTTCAAAGTGGAATTAGATGCTAAACAATTTAATGAACTAGTGAACCAAAACAAAATCGCAGTTGTAGGACAAAGCGGCAACTTAACTCCTGCGGATAAAAAATTATATGGCTTACGTGACGTAACGGGTACTGTTAACTCGATTCCGCTTATTGCAAGCTCGATTATGAGTAAGAAAATTGCTTCAGGTGCGGATGCAATTGTCCTTGATGTTAAAATGGGTTCAGGTGCATTCATGACCGAAATTGAAGATGCGCGTGAATTAGCTCAGGCGATGGTGAAAATCGGAAATGGTGCTGGTAGAAATACGATTGCTGTTATCTCTGACATGAATCAGCCATTAGGGTTTGCGATTGGGAATGCATTAGAAGTAAAAGAGGCCATAGATACGTTGAATGGTGAGGGGCCAGAAGACTTACATGAGTTATGTTTAACGCTTGGAAGTCAAATGGTGTACTTAGCAGGTGAAGCTAAAACATTAGATGAGGCGAGAGAAAGACTGGAAAACGCGATTGATTCAGGGGCGGCTATTGAAAAATTTAAGACATTCATTGCTTCACAGGGTGGAGATCCGACTGTGGTAGATGATCCAAGTAAGCTTCCAACTGCTGCCTATACGTTTGAAGTAGAAGCAAAAGAAGATGGCTATGTATCGGAGATTATTGCCGATGAAATTGGAAATGCAGCGAGCATTCTAGGAGCTGGCCGTACAACGAAGGATTCGGTTATTGATTTAGCAGTAGGACTTATTCTCCGTAAAAAAGTAGGAGAGAAAGTTCAAAAAGGGGAGTCACTTGTGACCATTCATAGTAATAGCAAAACTGTGGAGGAAGTCATTCAAAAAATTTATAACTCCTACCATATTACTAAAGAACCAGTGGAAGCCAATCCGTTGGTGTATGATATTATTCGTAAATAAATAGAAAGTGGGTCCAATTAGTTGGGCCCATCTTTCGCCATTAAGAGGTAGGACGTCTGATGACGTTGCTACATAAAGGGAGAAATATAAATGAAAGAATTGATATTAAGTCTATTAGCAGGATTAGTTATTGGAATTGTATTTAAATTATTACGTTTACCATTGCCTGCACCTCCCGTGTTGGCAGGTGTGATAGGGATATTTGGTGTTTTTTGTGGAGGAGTATTAGTAGATTGGATCGCTAAGACATTTTTCCAAGCATAAAGGAAGAATAAGAATAGAGGAGGAATGCTGTGATGGGAGCAGATTTTAAGCGAGTATTTTTAATAGTGCTAGATTCAGTAGGGATTGGGGAAGCACCTGATGCCGCTGCCTATAACGATCAAGGAGCAGATACACTTGGACATATTGCCTCGCACCGAAACGGATTGAATATGCCGAATATGGGGCAGCTAGGCTTGAGTAATATTCGTGCGTTGAAGGGAATTGACAGCAGTGACAATCCGTTAGCTTACTATACGAAGATGCAGGAAGCGTCTGCTGGAAAAGATACGATGACTGGACACTGGGAAATCATGGGTCTTCATATTGACACCCCTTTTCGTACCTTTGAACAGTTTCCTGATAAGTTAATAAAGGAAATTGAAATACGATCAGGAAGAAAAGTTATTGGTAATAAACCAGCCTCTGGAACTGGGATTTTGGATGAGTTAGGTGAACAGCATTTGAATACAGGGGATCTGATTATCTACACATCAGCTGATTCTGTCTTACAAATAGCTGCTCATGAAAATGTAGTCCCACTAGAGGAACTATATGAGATTTGTGAAATGGTACGTGAGCTAACGAAGCAACCAGAGTATATGATTGGTCGTGTTATTGCTCGTCCGTTTATAGGGGAGCCTGGTGCATTTGAACGAACACCGAACCGACATGATTATGCACTAAAACCATTTGGCAGAACTGTGATGAATGAACTAAAAGACGCTAATTACGATGTTATTTCGATTGGGAAAATAGCAGATATTTATGACGGAGAAGGGGTTACGAAATCGCTTCGAACTGTATCAAACATGGATGGGATGGATAAGTTGATCCAAACAATGGAGGTGGACTTCACTGGGTTAAGCTTTTTGAATTTAGTTGATTTTGATGCAGTGTATGGCCATAGACGTGATCCAGATGGATATGGAGAAGCATTAGAAGCGTTTGATAAACGGTTAGCAGAGGTTTTGCAAAAGATGACAGATGATGATTTACTCGTTATCACGGCAGACCATGGAAATGATCCGGTTCATCATGGAACTGATCATACAAGAGAGTATGTACCATTACTCATACATCATAAAGCAATTAATAAAGGGTTACCATTACCAATACGAGAAACATTTGCAGATATTGGTGCAACGATAGCAGACAATTTCGCCATTGCAAAACCGAAGTATGGAAAAAGCTTTTTACAAGATATCAAAGGTTAGGAGAATGATGATGAATATAGAAGCCATCCAACAGGCAAGTCAATATATAACAGATAAACTAAGCATTAAACCACAAATTGGTCTAATTTTAGGCTCCGGTTTAGGAATTCTGGCAGACGAAATAGATAATCCAACCAAAATCAAATATGAAGATATTCCTGGATTCCCTGTTTCAACCGTCGAGGGACATGCAGGACAACTAGTAATTGGAAGTCTGAAAGGAATGCAGGTCTTAGCCATGCAAGGTAGATTTCACTACTATGAGGGCTACGATTTACAAGAAGTGACTTTTCCAGTACGAGTTATGAAACAACTAGGAATTGAAACAGTAATCGTAACCAATGCTGCGGGTGCCGTTAATCCTTCCTTTGAACCGGGAAATTTGATGCTGATCACCGACCATATTAACCATACAGGGGTGGATCCATTATTTGGGCCAAATGATCCAACTTTAGGGGTTCGATTCCCAGATATGACGAATGCCTATACACCAGCCTTACAGCAATTAGCACGAAAGGCTGCTGCAAAGCTAGATTTGACGATACAAGAAGGGGTGTATGTTTGGAACAGTGGACCAAGCTATGAAACACCTGCTGAAATCCGTATGCTTCAAAAGCTCGGTGGCGATGCGGTTGGTATGTCAACTGTACCGGAAGTAATCGTGGCACGTCATGCGGGGATGAAAGTAATGGGGATTTCCTGTATTTCCAATATGGCAGCGGGTATTTTAGATCAGCCACTGTCTCACGAGGAAGTAATCGAAACAACTGAACGTGTAAAAGAGCAGTTCTTAAGTTTAGTAAAAGAAATTGTTGCTAATCTTGCTCACCAATAAGTGAAATGGAGGTAGAAAAATGTTAAATGAACGTTTGATTAATGAAGCCAAAATAGCGAGGGAAAAGGCGTATACTCCATATTCTAAATTTAAGGTTGGAGCAGCTTTACTGACCAAGGACGGGAATATCTATCACGGGTGTAATATTGAAAATGCAGCCTATCCTATGTGTAATTGTGCAGAGAGAACGGCATTATTTAGCGCCATTGCATCAGGGGAAACAGCCTTTGACTTATTAGTAGTCGTGGCAGATACGGATGGTCCGGTATCACCATGTGGCGCGTGTCGTCAAGTTATCTCCGAATTGTGTCCTTCAGATATGAAAGTGATTTTAACGAATTTAAATGATGCCGTTCAAGAAACAACGGTTGCAGCGTTATTACCAGGAGCATTTGCTCCAAGTGACCTATCAAACAGAAATTAGGCAAATGAAAGAAAAGGATGATGAACATGGAAAATCTAGCTAAATATATTGATCATACTGCTTTAAAAGCAGATACGACGAAAGAGCAAATTATCGCTGTTTGTGAGGAAGCGATGCAGCACAGTTTTTATTCGGTTTGTGTGAATCCAACATGGGTTGAGCAGGCAGCAGTACTTCTAAAGGACTCGGATGTTAAGGTTTGTACCGTTATTGGCTTTCCATTAGGGGCTAATACAACAGAGGTGAAAGCAGCGGAAACAAAAGATGCGATTGCCAAGGGAGCTACCGAAGTGGATATGGTGATTAACATTGCTGCTTTAAAAGATCGAGAGAATGAAAAGGTAGAAAAAGATATTCGATCAGTTGTGGAAGCAGCCAAGGGGAAAGCACTAGTGAAAGTGATTATTGAAACAAGTCTGCTAACAGACGAGGAGAAAATGGTAGCATGTAACCTAGCTGTAAAAGCAGGAGCTGATTTTGTAAAAACGTCCACAGGTTTCTCAACAGGAGGAGCGACTGTGGAAGATATCCGATTAATGAGAGAAACGGTCGGACCTAATTTAGGAGTGAAAGCTTCTGGAGGAGTTCGTGATCGTGAAACAGCCATTGCCATGATTAATGCAGGTGCAACGCGTGTTGGAGCGAGTGCTAGTGTAGCGATTGTAAAAGGTGAAAGTAGTAATAGTGATTATTAATATGTATCAGGGGACGGTTTTTTGCTTATATGGAAGCAGGAGAACCGTCTCCTTGTTTCCTGACTTTTGAAAGAGTCTGACCCACATTTCCAATAAGTTGAAATAATTTTTATTTTAAAGGGTAAGTTATTACTGGTGATGTGAAATGAAAAAATTACTGATAAAAATAACAATAGTAGGATTATTTTTCTTATGTACACAAACAACCGTCTTAGCTAAACCATTTAAAGGTGATGTAGTTAGTGAATTCGCGTATGCATTAATTTCAAAAGGAAAAGAAGAAGTAAATAACTATGTAGTTTCAGATGTTACTGTTCCGGAAATACGTGAAAACACACAATTACGTGAGGTATCCGAATATCACTCTCCAAAAGAGAATGTTAGTGTGCTAGTAGCAAATTTTGATGATGGTGAAAATAAGCCAGAAAGAACTGCTTTTATATGGGAAGTTACATCAAAGGAAGATAAAATAACAAATATTAGAGTTCTTTATGATGGTTCCAATCCGTTTATGAATGAGCTAAAGATTATAAAAGAGTATAACAATAAGTATGATAAAGAAATCCTTGGGTTATCCAAGTTTCCATTTGATATTACGCATATAGATGGAGAAATTTTAGGAAACAAGGCAACTATAAACTATATGAATCCAAAAAATAACCAAACATTACAGGTGGATGTAACTCCTACAGAAAAAAACATCTCTAGTTTAAAAGGTAAAGATGATGCTAATCAATATTATTTAAAAAATGGAACAAAGGCGTTGTGTTTAGAAGATAATTCAAATAATTATAAGCTAGTTTTTCAGTATGATAACCTACAATATACAATAACTATTGATGGGATAGACACCCATCCAAATGATTTAATTTATGTAGCTAATTCGATGTTCTTAAAATAATATAAATTTCTAGATCAACTAAAGGGTGCATTTCACAAGAATGCACCCTTTAATCTATTTATTGACATAGAATTGACCTTCACAATCGTGTGCTATCCTTTAATAGGATTAAACGCATATTTTCATATAAGAGACAGAATGTGGAAAAAGACAGATAGATATTTATGTTAAAATAATTGTGTGAATGTAAAAATTGTACTTAAACTACTGGTAGGTTAATTTAATTGGAATGTGAAACCAGGTTAATTTTTGAAGTATATATTGCGCTAAAGGGCTCAAATTGTTTAACAGGGATGGTGTTATAGATGGAGGTTATAAAGAAAAAATTGCAATTTAAATTATGGTTCATAGCTGTATTTGGGTCAATCATTGCCTTCTTTATTGTGAAACTCTTGTGGAAGAATGCTAATCCAATACTACTGCTTGTATTCTTAGTACTTGGTTTTCTTATAAATTTTAATATCACATTTCGTAATCAAAGAAACAGTGGAAACGATTTTTAAGTAACGGGAAGCAAGAGTTACAATAACTTAACGTAATAGATTAATGCACAATAATGAGTAAGGAAAATATAGTTAAGCTAGTTAAATAATTCAAAAAAAAGCACTGATCCTTCTAAATAGAATCAGTGTTTTTGTACTTTCCGTAAGATCTTCTCTAGTGCTTTACCCTTTGCCAACTCATCGATCAACTTGTCCAAATAGCGAATTTCCTGCATAGTAGGTTCTTCGATGTCTTCCACTCGAACGCCACAGACCACTCCTTTAATCAAATTCCTTGAAGGATTCAGATGGGGAGCTTCCGCAAAGAAGTTTTCAAAATTAGTTTCTTTTTTCAATTGTTCTACTAACTCTTCCTGACTATATCCTGTTAACCAACAGATAATTTCATCAACCTCTGTTTTCGTACGTCCTTTTCTCTCGGCCTTCGTAACATAATGGGGATAGACACTTGCAAAACTCATTGTATAGATTTTATGTTTGGCCATGATATTCCTCCATTGTATGGTTTTCTATATTATAGTACGAAAAATTGCTAGATTCAAACGGAGTAACGATCAAGAGAACCGTCGCCCAGCTTCCAAAATCTATTAATTTACATGATATTTACTAGTTAGTAATAAGAACTCAATAGTAACGGTTTAGTCTAGTAGATAGAAGGTGAGGTGGAATGAAAGATTTATTTGAGGAGATTTGGCACTAAGTAGGATGGGAGGGGAAATAACAAAATTTGAAGGAAATACTATTATTTTTGTAGTTTTCAAAAGGAAAGGTGATTTGTAAACGCACTAAAAACTTATAAAGGGATGTGGAGATCGTGATAAAAAGAACGTTACTAGCTTTCTTATTATTAGCAATAATTCTTGTACATACTTCGATAGGGCAACAAAAGGTAGAAGCTGCAAATGTATCTAAATCGGAACTTCTTACTTATTGGGCACCTCAGGTTTATCAGGATGTAAGACAAGATCGTGTATTAGGCTACAAGTACCATGAGGCAGGTGATCATATTACAAAAGCTAATTTTGATAATGATTGGGACTTAGGCAATAGCTGGGATCGAATCCGAGATGAGCAGGATAAGTATGGCGCATTACCTGCATACGCATATACTTCCTTTGTTGAAACATCCACTCACTATTTTCTAGGATATCAATATTATCATGCCATTGATGATGCATTGATTCCATCGGACAGGCATGAAAATGATTTAGAGGATGTCTATTTAGTTATTAAGAAAAATGGTGGATATGGTGAATTTGTACTGATGACCGCAAATAGTCATGGGGATATGATTCGTTACGCACCAAGTCAAATACGCTTCGATCAATCAAATGGCAACCATCCAAAAGTATTCATCTCAGCTAATGGAGATGTGATTAATAGTTCTTTTGATATAGGTGCTCGAGGTCACTCCATTAGTGCATACAATCCAGACAAGCATAACAAGTGGGTAGGCGGAGATTCTGTAATCTATAACGTTGGAAATACAGCTGAAACTCCTTTTGATAGTAGTGGTGTATTTGAAAAGTCCTACACATACCAGCTTCTAAGTATTAATGAACTGTGGGAACGAAGGTGGGATGTTGATTCTTCACCGGATGCTACAAGTACTTATGAGGCTTACAACCTTTTTAATGGAAGAGATGAGCGTTCAGGGGGAAATCCACCTTGGCAGAAGCTTTATTTTAATGATCCAGCCAAGTACTTTAACGATTTATATAATATTGGTTCTGATTTGAGATATATTGTAAATCCTTACAAAGTTAATTAGTATTGGCTTTACAACCAGTTATATAGCGAGACTAAAGGTGTGAAAAAGTAACCTTTAGTCTCGCTTTTGTTATTTTTTCTATTGAAGGTGCACGGTGTTCCATTAGTTTCCCAAAGCTTGCTGCAAGCGTCTTGGACCCCACAATATCGAACTTTTCAAGGAGAATAGGGTACTTGACAACCGATACTACTATGTAATACTATACAGTGGTAATAAGTGTTACTAAGTACTGGGAATATAGTGAGAAAGAATGAGGGATAGTTTTGGAAAATATTACAGAAATGCTAAAAGGAGTACTCGAAGGTTGTGTACTGGAAATCATCAGCCGTGGAGAGACATACGGCTATGAAATTACGCAACACCTGCGTGAACTTGGCTTCAATGATGTTGTTGAAGGCACCGTTTATACAATTACCATGCGTTTAGAGAAACACAATTTGGTGGACATTGAGAAAAAGAAATCCACTGTGGGACCTCCGAGGAAATTTTACACACTCAACGCAGCAGGTCGTGAAAAACTTGAAACTTTTTGGGGGAAATGGGATTTCATCTCAAGCAAAATGAACGAACTCAAAACTAAAGAAATCAAAAGGAGAAGATAACATGAGTTTTATTGATAAAATTATCGGAAATATGGATGACAAACGAGAATGGAAAGCGATGGAGGCCCGTGCAAAAATACTTCCAAGTGAGTATCTAAATGCTTACAAAGCAATTCAAAAATACATGTGGACTGCTGGTGGTCCTACCGATTGGAAGGACATCCACCATATCTTTGGTGGCATTCTCGATCTTTTCGAGGAAGGTGCAGCAAATGGCAAGAAAGTCACGGACCTCACGGGTGATGACGTGGCCGATTTTTGTGATGAACTAGTGAAGGATACGAAAACCTGGAGAGACAAATACCGTGAGAAGTTGAACAATACGATTGGTCGTGATTAACAGCGAAGCCGTTGTGGTCATTCATCTAGGAGAAGTAGTAGAACATTCTTAAATAGTAAAAGAGCAAAGAGCATTCTTATGTAATGAAGAATGCTCTTTATATATGTCTATAAATACATATTTTCAATAAAAAAGTTAACTTATTTAATAAAAGTTTATTGCAAAACGATAAATAACTTGCTAAAATCAAATGGAAAATGATTAGGTGAGGTGTATGTATGAAACAAGGAACAACACTCTTTTTAAAGTTAGCTGTTTTTCTAATTGGGACTCCCATTCTTGCTTTGTGTATTTTTTTATTGCCCCAGATAGCAAGTGAAGCAATCGAACAAGCACAAAAGGGAGCACAGTTGGGCTATGTAGTAATCGGTATTTTACTTGCTATGTATGGATCGGCAATACCGTTTTTCATTGCATTGTATCAGGCATTCAAGCTTTTAAGCTATATTGATAAGAACAAGGCTTTCTCCGAATTATCTGTGAGAGCACTTAAGAAAATAAAAAACTGTGCAATCCTCATTAGCATCCTATATGTTGTGGCGTTGCCGCTTGTTTTTATAATAGCACAGTGGGATGATGCACCTGGTCTCGTATTAATTGGTATGGTTATTGTTGGTGCTTCGCTGGTTGTAGCAGTCTTTGCTGCTGTTCTCCAAAGACTTTTACAAGAAGCTATTACGATAAAATCTGAAAATGATTTAACGGTCTGAGGTGATTAAATGCCGATTGTAATTACTGTTGATGTGATGCTAGCAAAAAGGAAAATGAGCGTAACTGAGCTTTCGGAGCGAGTTGGAATCACGATGGCTAACCTTTCTATTTTGAAAAATGGGAAGGCAAAAGCAATTCGACTATCTACCTTAGAGGCGATTTGTAAGGCGTTGGATTGTCAGCCAGGAGATCTTTTGGAATATAGAAGTGAGGAAGAAACTTTAGATTAGTAGTCTAAATTCCTGTTTTATAATCGAAACTTTATAACGTAGGGATATGGAAAGACAACAACGAATGTTGAGGGGATAGACAATGGTAATGAAGGTTCCTTTTTTAAAGAATAGAAATGAGAAAGTGCATGATAGGAAACAAAATATTCCAGAGCATATCGCGATCATTATGGACGGAAACGGACGCTGGGCTGGGAAGCGAGGTATGCCTAGGTTTGCTGGTCATAAAGAGGGCTTATCTTCCGTCGTGAAAATCGTCAAGGCAGCAGACAAATGCAAGGTGAAGATGCTGACATTGTACACATTTTCCACGGAAAACTGGAAGCGTCCAAAGCGTGAGATAGACTTTATCTTAAAGCTTCCCAAGGAATTTCTACATGTTTATCTGCCAGACATGATAGCCAATAATGTGCGTATTGAGGCAATCGGTAATATGGAGGAGCTTCCGGTTTCTACCCGTGAAGCGATCCAATTTGCAATCAATTCAACAAAGGATAATGATGGCCTTCAGCTGAATATTGCACTCAATTACGGAAGTAAGCAAGAGATTATGAATGCGATGAAGGATATGTTTGCCGATATACTAGATTCGAAATTGTCACTGGATGAAGTAGATGAACAACATTTTTCCGGATACCTCCATACAGCAGGCATGCCAAACCCTGATTTGCTGATTCGAACAGGTGGGGAGAAAAGGCTGAGCAATTTCTTACTCTGGCAGTTGGCCTATACGGAGTTCTGTTTTACCGATGTTCTTTGGCCAGATTTCTCCGAAAAGGAATTTATGGAGGCGCTTGGTGAATACCAGCAAAGAAAGAGAAGGTATGGCGGATTATAATGTGAGCTGTCTCCTTTGTAAAATAAAATTTTCTTAATCCGTGATGTCCGCCCTGACGAATTTGCTTTCTAAACATAAGGTATTAGTGTAGTAATCAAAAAGGAGGCTAAATAATGAGTGCAGGATACGGTTATAACGGTGGCTTTGCGTTAATCGTTGTATTGTTCATTCTTCTAATCATTGTAGGGACTTCTTATACAGGTGGATTTGGCGCATATTAATGTAAAGTAAGATATAAGTAGAGGGTATGATAGAAGTGATTGGCTTCTGTCATACCCTTATTTTGTGTGGGATTTAATGCATAAGCGATCACGGTCAAATACATATTATTGTTTTAGTTAGTTTTCTATTTTTTCTATGAGACTTTTTACATTAGACTTTTATGAGTAGGGTAGAAGATTAATAGGAGAAGGACTAGCTTTATGATAGAAGTTGAGTCACGTGTATTAAATACTCTATAGGTTTATTTGATAAAAAGAAGCTTTATTGGACAGGTGATATAGTACGGAAACACATGGTGGAGCAAAAATAAACAATTGCCGTTCCTTTCCGGAATGAAATGCATGAAATAAGAGTAACAGGGAATGTTCACGAAAATCAAGAAAAACTGAAAGAGGGTGTTTAAATGAGTCCAAAGCAAAGAATCCTATGCATTCAATGGCTAGCAGAAAACACCAAAGGTAATTATAAGTATTACGCTAGCCTATCGGATAAAGAACTAACGGAAGCTATTAAAGATTGTGAAGTACAGTTAATGAATAATGAAGCAGGGGAATATGATTGGTGATCAATCATGCGCCATCACGCTTCGCGGGACTTAACGGCCTAGTGACATTTTAACGCTATCGTATCTATTTAAAACTAAATCTAGAGTTTGGCTATGTTTGATAGTATCTGGGTGAGTAAGACCTTTTACTTTTCCTGTATGAATCATTATCTTTCTAAGGATATTTATTTTGAGTTTCAATAATACAACCTCAACTATTTTCATTGCAATTCCCTTCCTCTGTCTGTAAAAAAATAACATAAGCAGACTATATATTACCTAAATAATTGCCCGATGGGAAGGTTTTCGACAATAAAACAAATGATTCGACATAAGGATATAAGTCTTAATGCCTGTGTTGTAGGATCATCATTCAATAAATGGATATTTATGTTAAAATGAGATTAACATTTTGTAGAAATATACGAAACAAACGGCTCAGTAAAATCAAAAGGGAGGGTTGTTTATTAAATCAATCCTAGGCATTATTATGATAGTTTTATTATTCTTTATAGGTTTTTTGATAGGGTTAATGGCGTTTGGCTATAGAGTATTGATACTATCAGATATTCCTGTTTCTTATACAACCTCAGAAGCTGTTACGGCACAAATCTCATTCTTTATAGCAAGCGCCATGTTACTGATTGCTTTAGTCTCGCTGAAAAATAGAATAGGATTAGGGATTACAGCCATAATCTTTACCTTTTCATTTCTTTTTAATATTCAAGTTATTCCAAGTATGGTGCAAGGAACCAATTCTAATTCATCTATTGTACAACTTGAATTGGCACCAGTGCTGCATTTAGG
Source organism: Aquibacillus kalidii (assembly GCF_014280935.1). Taxonomy (GTDB): domain Bacteria; phylum Bacillota; class Bacilli; order Bacillales; family Amphibacillaceae; genus Aquibacillus_D; species Aquibacillus_D kalidii. The sequence goes on along the minus strand of NZ_JACLZI010000039.1, from coordinate 70,892 downwards.
GCTACTTCTTCTAGTTAACGTCTATTTACTTATCCAAAATTGGAAGCAAAAATTAGTTTTAAAATAAGGACTTGGGTGAAATTCCATTTTAGAAAAAGGGGATTACTATGACAGCGAAAAGTGAAAAAGAAATTCTATTGTTGGAAAGTGACATAAGATTTAAAGCATTATTTGAAATATTGGAATCTGTACCTAGCAGAAAAAGAAGCATCACTATTGAAACTGAAGAGAGAGATAAGAGTTTTCGTGATGTATTCATGCATCTTTATGAATGGCATGCAATGCTTGAGAGGTGGTACAGGGAAGGGATGGATGGAGATATTCCTTTTATGCCAGCCCCAGGTTATAAGTGGAGTAGTATTAAACTACTTAATAAACAAATTTGGGAAAGCTATCAAGATGTAACATTAAATCAAGCTATAAAAAAGCTGAAGTTAAGCCATGAACGAGTAATGGACCTGATTAGATTACATACCAACGAAGAAATCATGACAAAAAAATACTATAAGTGGACAAAAACAAGTAATTTATATAGCTATTTTGCAGCAAACACTTCCAACCATTATAAATGGGCTATAAAAAAGTGTGAAGCTATTGCAACTTCTATTATAGAAGGAGAAAAAATCAAGATTGCGAAATAATGTACTGCGCGAACGTTTCCTTATAAGTGCCAAGCAAGAAATAGGAGAATTGCTATCTGATAATCGATTAGCTAAAACTCGGAATGGAAGTTGTCTTGTTGAGCAGAAACGGGTTATCAGATCCTCCCACATGTACACAACGATAGTAATCATGTATTAGTGCTTTTAGCATTTTCGAGACAATCGTTAAACTCTTTTGTACGTTATACGAGGCAAAATATTTTTCTGTAAAGATTACAATAGTATAAATCTGCCATAAATGAAACAACCTAAATTTATCATTTTAGGGAGGATTGTTTATGCCAGAAAGACCACCCATTACATCTTCAGAGTTAGGTACGTTATGGCTAACCTATCAAGAAAAAACAATGATTCTGCGAATATTAGAGTATTTTATAGCAAAAGCAGATGATGAAAAAGCCAAAGGTATTATGACTGATTTGTATGAAGAACTCGAAATATATGTTGGTAAATTAGTTCAGATATATGAAGAGGAAGGTGCTGTTATACCAACTGGATATACAGCGAAGGATGTAAATAAGGATGTCCCAAAGTTATATGATAATGGCTTTGACATTATGTTTGTACGCCTATTAAAACAAATCAGTATGGGATTACATTCCTTAAATATTACAATGACGTTTCGAGAAGACATAAATATACTTTTTGAAGATCTTACTGCCATGACGCAAAAGTATTTCAGGATTTGTTCTCAATATTTGCTTGAAAAAGGGTTACTTGTCAGAACACCTTACGTGTCGATGCCAAAATCAGTTGAGTTTGTTCAAAATAATAGTTATCTAGGTGGGATAGCTCTAAATCCATTTAGCCAAAAAAGAACATTGAATACGATAGAGGTTTCACACCTTCATAAAGCTATTGAATCAAATCTAACAGGTTTACAATTGATTTTAGGTTTTGCACAGTGTGCAAATGATGGAGAGGTTAAGAAATACTTTAATGAAGGGGCAGAGCTTGCCAAAGGTATAGTCAAGGAATTGAGTGAAGTCATGATTCAAACAAACATTCCAAACCCTCAAACTCCGGGAGGGAATGCAACTGATTCAACTGTATCTCCATTTTCAGATAAGTTAATGATGTATTGCACGAGTCTATTTTGTAGTTTTTCCATGGGGAGCAATTCACTCGGATCTGCTTTTAGTTTACGAAATGATTTGCCCACAAAAAATGGGATCTTTATGAAGGATATTTTTGAATATGCTCATAATGGCGCCAAAATAATGATTAAAAATGGTTGGATGGAAGAGCCGCCTCAAATGGAAAACCGTAAACAAAAGATGAATTGAGTGATGTTGGGTGAGCCACATTAAGAAACCAAAAAAACATGAGGCTTTAATATGGAGCATAGCATTACCAGGATTTGGCCAGTTCTTAAATAACAAATTATATAAAGGCAGTATTTTTATTCTGTTGGAAGTTCTTGTGAATGTCTTAAGTAACTTCAATTTAGCGATTATATATTCCTTTACTGGAGACATACAAAAAGCCATTGATGTGACAAATCTTCAATGGCTAATGTTCTATCCTTGTTTGTATATGTTCGCCATATGGGATGCATATAGGGATGCAGAAGGAGAAATAAAGCCATATTCGTACATCCCTTTTGCATTCAGTGCTTTTTTTATTACAGTTGGGTTGATTTTTTCAACAAAACTAAAAGTAATGGGTGTCGTATTAGGGCCAATATTTCTACCTATACTTTCTTTAGTACCAGGTCTAGCGGTAGGATTAATCATTTATTATATTGTTCTAATTATTAGCAAAAGAAGCCATTAAAAGGTTACTTCTGTTTTTTAACTAAGGAGCTTTAGTTGAAAAAGGAATGAATTTTAATGGCTTCTTTTGCTGGGTAGTACAACGACACTATCAATAGATAATCGACATTTCACAACAAGGCGATCCCACTTAATTTATAAACGGATAGTAAGACAACTCTGCTAGGATCAATAAAATATACAAAAAAACAGCCGATATATATATATGGATCGACTGGTTTGGTTTGCCCAACATGGGCGAACTCTAATGGGTGAAAGTCCCTAGTACGACCTTGTAGCGGTAAGTACACAGCCAAAAGCAAGGGTGTTCACGGTGACGTGGAATCTGAAGAGCTCGAAGAAACCTCTGGTCTGATGAACAGAAACCATATAGGAGGCAACGTATGAGGACAAGACTGCCAAAGAAGTTAAAATCCAATAGCTACTAAAGTCATACGGTGTAAATATGGCAGATAGGTGGAGGGAAAGAGTTCGTACCTTAATTAGGGAGGTCTCACTGATCTGTACCAAAATCTTGTAGTGATACAAGACTGGATAGTGAGAAGTCAGCAGATGCCGTAGTAGTGAAGAGACTAACGAAAGTTAGAAGGAGCGAAGGGCTGAACAATTTTATCGTTATAGAAATCTCGATTGGAAGAGGAAATAGACCACTGGCATAAGCGGAAAAGAACTAGCTTCTTTGATAATGTAGGTACATTTTCTTCTAGCTAATTTTTTTGATACTTTTTCATATGTTGTTTGTTCTAACTCGTGAAGGAGTTTATAACTTGAAAAAAATTATTCCTAGTAAAGCGGGCTATAAATGGAAACGAAGAACCTTTGAAACCTTTGTCAAAAATGAAAGTGAGAAACTAACTGTATAAACTAGCTTATCTTTTTTCAAAGGGACGAAAATGGAAAATTGGATAAGAGCAATATAAAAGGTTGAAAGTCTAAATGTTATCTATTTACAAAATATGCATATTCCTATATATTGCAAATGTCTCCGCCTATGGATAAAAGCAAAGGGATTGTTGTAGGAAAGTTTAATAAGACCGATATATATTGTCAGAATAACTATATGGGAAATGATATATATAATTTGAATTTAATTTAGGGGAGGGAAGGGAGGAATTAACATTAGTGCCTTATTGAGCAATTTAGAATCTAGTAAAAGAAAATAGAATTAGACAATTCTTTTAATTTTCCTTTTAATCAAATCATCTACTTAAGAATATGAAAATAAAAAATATAAACAAATAACCAGGATAGATTACCATATACTAGTATGAAAGCTGTTTATTTAACTTTTTTATTATTTTCTATGTTTGAAGAAATCGACTAGAATTAGAAAAAAGTTAAGAATTTAAATAGTGATAAAATTTGCCACTTTTATTTTCACTGTTTAACCTATAAAATATTAAACGAATTGTTTTGGAAATAGTAAATATTGAAAAAACTTGTTGTTTCGAATAAGAGAAAGGTGGGTTGTGTGGGAAATGGATTCTACTAACGTAAACACGCCTCTTTCATTTGGTGATATATTAGAGCATGACATTGTTACTGAAAAAGGAGTTCTCCTTCTAAAGAAAGGGACACAACTGAGAGAAAGTCATTTACATTTACTAGATCACTTTAATTGGGATTATCGCATAAACTATAAAAAAGAGAGCGATGTCTTAGGTCAAAAAAACTCTCAAATAAAAATTGAAAAATTGATAAACGATTGCATCAATCAGTATAGTTCTATCTTAGAAAAAATTAAAATAGGTGAACTTCCGGATTTAAATGGATTTTTTAATGGATTAAAAGAAACTTATGATGAGATTAAAGGATTGGATAATGCAATTGATGTTATTTACGGATTTCAAGATTTAGATCAATATACTTATCAACATAGTGTGAATGTCAGTTTACTTGCAGGTCTAATTGGAAAAATAATGGACTTTTCTGACGCTGATATATGTTTGCTAATTAATATGGGGATTGTTCATGACATTGGTAAAGTTAAGGTTGATAACAACATTCTTAACAAGAATTGTAGTCTAACTAATCAAGAGTATGCCGAGATTAAAAAACATACATTACATGGTTACCAACTCCTTATAGATATATTGGGGAATGAAAAGATAGCAGAAGGAGCGCTTCTTCATCATGAAAGATTGGATGGTACTGGTTATCCTATTGGAAAATCAGGACAAAATATTCCATTTTTAGTACAAGTAATATCAATTGCTGATTCATTTGATGCGATTTGCACAGAAAGAAGTTACCATGAACAAAGATCACCTTTTTTCGCAATAAACATTTTAATTCAGGATGCGGTAAGTCATAAATTAAATTCAGAGGTTACTTATACATTTGTTCGATATTTAATGAATCAATATAAGGGTAAAAAGATTACCATTAACAATGGTGAAATCGGGGAAATTATTTATGTCCCTTATGATGAGCCACATAAGCCTATCGTTAGATGTGAAGATAGACTTTACGACTTACGTAATATCATGCTCAAAATAGTAGACTTTGTAGATTTAGGGCAAAAGGAACTTCGAAGTAAGAAGCCTACTTTATAAAAAAAGCTTTCATAGGGATTTGCAAAATTTCAGTCAATATTTTTTCAGAGTTTGTTTTGTGAAGTTAATCAGAACAAGCTCTTTTTTCTATTTCCAAAGTGGTAGTGCAAAACTAATTTTTATTAACCGAGTTGTACTTCGAATTCGGGTATATGTAAGATTACTTTACCTTGAGTTAAAAAGAGTTGCCTACTGCTTTTATATGTGTGTATAATGTATATGAAGTATATATACAATATCTAGGGTGAAGAGGGAATGGCATGCAAATAATTATCTCCAACAGTTCAAAGGAGCCAATTTATGAACAAATTACGAATCAGATTAAGACTTCCATTCTAGCTGGAGAGCTACAGGAGGGAACAGCATTACCTTCCATACGTCAGCTTGCAAAGGATTTAAAAATTAGTGTTATCACAACGAAACGGGCATATGAGGAATTGGAGAAGGCGGACTTTATTTATTCCATTGTTGGGAAAGGGTCTTTTGTCGCTGAGCAAAATTTAGAGATTATTAAGGAAAAGAAGTTGAAGGTCATTGAGGAGCAGTTGAGTGCAGTTATAACGAATAGCAAGGAAATCGGACTATCGCTGGATGAACTACAGCAATTATTGAAGTTCTTATATGAGGAGGGAAAGGAATGGGAAATGTAGTTGAGTTAAAAAATGTAACGAAAAAATTCAAAGATTTTTCCATTAAAAATATGGATTTACAAGTGAAGCAAGGCTTTGTAACGGGATTTATTGGAGCAAATGGTGCAGGCAAGTCGACGACGATAAAAATGATGATGAATCTATTAAAACCGGATAGCGGAGAGGTTAAGCTTTTCGGATTGGACTACAAAACAGAGGAAAAGGCGATCAAGGAGCGCATTGGATTCGTGTACGATGGTAATGTATTTTTTGAAGGGTTAAATTTAAAGGATATAAAGCGCATTGTTGGGCCTGCTTACAAACGCTGGGATGATACATTGTTTTATCACTATATCGAGCAATTCGAATTACCTCTTAATAAGGCGATGAAAACTTTCTCAAAGGGGATGAAAATGAAGGCATCATTGGCGATAGCTTTGTCACATAATGCAGAACTTATTATTATGGATGAACCTACCGCAGGTTTAGATCCTATTTTTAGAAGGGAACTATTGGATTTATTACAGGAACTAATGCTTGACGGTAGTCGTACCATTTTCTTCTCAACGCATATCACAATCGATTTAGATCGTATCGCAGATTATATCGCCTTTTTACAAAATGGGGAATTGGTATTTAACCATTCTATTCACGACGTAACTGAAAACTATGCGCTCGTTAAAGGAGGAAGGGAACTGTTAGATAGCGATACTAAAAAGGCTTTTGTGCATATTGATCGTGCATCAACAGGATTCGAAGCATTGACTAATAATATTAAATTAGTGAAAGATACTTTCGGAGACACTGTGATCATCGAACGTGCTTCACTAGAAGATATTATGAATTACTTTAAAGGGGGGTTTACAGCATGTTTAATCTAATAAGACGTGATGTTATCCTTCAGAAAAGACAACTACTAATCTTTATTCCTTTTATCCTATTCTTTATTATTATGAATGCTCATCCTGCCTTGACTTTTTTGGTTGCAAGCATCTTTATCCCTTTTAATACGTATGCTTATGATGAAAAAGCAGAAACAAATATTTTGTTAAATTCCTTACCTTACACACGGAAGGAAATTATTGCATCACGTTATCTTGGTGCGATCATTTACATGGTGTTATCCATTGGGCTAGCAAGTCTAGCATTGTTTGCTTTCCAAAAAAACTTTACGATGACTGATATTGCCATTGGTGCTGGCTTATTCTTAGTGTTTGCTTCGTTTACCTTTCCGTTATTTTATATCTTTAAACCAGGCTATATTTCAACTGTTGTAATGATCAGCTTTCTCCTGTTAGCGGGGATAGGACCAGCTATCGTAACATTTTTAGCTGATCATTTAACCGTTATAACAGATTTCATTACGAATTTAACTATGCCCACTTTATATACAGGAGTTGCAGTTGTTATCCTGGCACTTTATGCTATTTCTTGGGTGACTACCAATATTGTCTACCACCGAAAAACATTCTAAGTGCTGCAACATCTTTTGAAGAAGAGTGTATCCTATGAAGACTTATTATTATGTGGAAATAACTATAAAGTGGTACTATTAACTTCTATAATTTTTTTTACATAGGTGATAAGATTGCTCTATTTGGTGTTGGTTACTATCATGTGTTTGCTTTTGATTACGATTTTTACTTGGAAGAAAATTTACATAAAAACGTCTACTATGGCTGTAGTAATGGCAATGGGAATCATTACGCAAGGGGTTCTGACTAATTTTTTCAGTTCAGGGGATATAAGTATTTACGGCAAACTTTTAAGCATTGTTAATATTTCATTGTGGATTTCTTTTTTATTTTCCTTACTCTTATCCATTCAAAATAAACAATTTAGACACATCCATTATGAAAATCCGATTAATCGGTTCGGCATTGGAACGTGGATCGCTGGTACTTCGGTTTGTAGCATTCTAATATATAAAAATTTCCCGGAATGGCTTCTATTGGTTGAATGGCTTACTATTCTAAACGCTTTTCTATGGATGACCTACATCATAATCAGTATCATTGCCATAAGAGACATATACAGGTTGGATTTGACCAAGAAGGTTCATGGAATCCTTTTGTTGACTACAGTAAGCACACAATCCCTCGTGCTATTATTGAATACTGTTTTTAAATCGGAAAGGGTCTTTTATATAAATGTTTCCTTATTATTAGTTGGAATAATGTTCTATCTTGTATGTGTAAGTTTAATTCTAAATCGATATTTAAGAAATTTGACGAGTTTTAATATTGAGGTTGACTGGAACAATACGAATTGTATATTGCATGGAGCAGTATCGATTACTGGTCTTGCTTGTATTTTTTCGAATGCTGTTCATGATTCAATCATAGCATTCCTTTGGATAATCTCAGCTGCTACCTTTCTTGTTGTTGAATTAATTGAGATTTATAGATTCTTTAAGCGTATTAAACGATACGGGGTTTCAGAGGGGATTTTCATTTATGACGTGTCACAGTGGAGTCGTATTTTTACATTTGGAATGTTTTATACCTTTACATATAAAAGTTATACAGGGACAGGCTTATTATCCAAAATTCAATCACCAGTTATCCATATAGGTGTATGGGTTATCCTTTCCCTTATTATGATCGAGATCTTATTAAGTGTGAGGGAGATTCTATCCAATTATCAAATGAACCGTATGAGGATGAAGGGGATAGCGTATTCTAATATTTCCCCAGTAAAAGAGGATTTTTAGTGCCTCCTAAATTGGTTTGGTGAATGGACTACGACCTGTATCGTCTATTGAATATTATCCATCTAGTATTAGTGGCTAGCAAGAAGAGCATAGTAGATCTTAATTAGATTGAGTGATTGGCATATAAACCTAGTTAAACGTATATATTTTATAAATACCAGTCGAAGTGTGGAAAGTGGGGGGGCAGATTTGAGGGAGTATATCGGAGATTGCAAACGTTGCGGAAAAGAGATTTGTTGTGAGAATGGATTTTTTAATGGGGTATTCACTTCAGACAATGACTATCTCTGCTTTGAGTGTGAGGAAAAAAAGCAACATCATGCTCAAGAAAGCCGTTACGAGTGAGTGATTAGCAAAATATGAATTGTTTCATAAACCTTAATTTGGTTCCACCGTTTTAGACAGCCAAGGCTTAAATGAAAAAGTTTCTTAGAATGACTAAGAATAGAGAATCCTAATATAACGGTTATTGAAAACAACATGTCTAACAATTCCCCTTTTCAAAAGGACGCAACAAGCTATCTGTTTTATTCAAACCATCCTCTGCCAGACCGCTTTACTTTACGAGCTAGGAAACCATACAAATACAAACTCATCATATCTTTCGTTAGTTCACGAAGCTGTTCAGGTGTAAATAGTAAATCACCAGAATCAGTTGGTGTCTGCCAGTCATAACGGATATAACCATTTTGCTTACCAAGGTTGCGAACCTTCATGTGATATTCATTAAATATCGTTTTTTTGACTGCAGCAAGATCATCCTGAACAGATTCCATAACGGTATCTAATTTATCCAGATATAGAATCTTGGTAGTAGTAAATGGCCCGTTTTCAAAGGAAGCATAGTCTAGCTTAAATACTTTGAGCACCATTGGTAATACAATGTATGCATGTAAAGCCTTATTCATCTGTGGATTTAACATATGAAACACTCGCTTTTTATTTTTATTATAATGCGAACATGAGTTCTTGTAAAGGGCGGGAATGTACAAGAGGATAATACTAATTAGAGGAGTCAGGTACTAGGAAAAGAAAGTGGTCTTTTTCTAGCATCTGACTCTTTTCTCTGTTAACAAAAGATATCCTTTCCAATTAACAAAACTATCTTCAATATACAAATTGGATAATTATGTTAAAATTGTAGGTGAACTGATGAGTATTACTTACAACAAATATTGATAAGTAAATATTCTTTAAACATCAACTGAAAGGAGAATAGATATGCAAAATAAAGCTCATAACTTAATATTAGCAGGAATCATTCTAAATATTACACAGTGGGTTGTCATTTTTATCCTATTGCAAAACATATTCGGATACTTTGATGGCTACACTATTTTCAATCCAAATGTAACGAACGGCTCTATGCAATCTTTCAGATTCATAGATTGGTTGATGTCGATGATATATTCTGGTGTACCATTCAACTATTTAGTATTCATAGCTATCGTTACTTGTCTTTTGTATTTAATCCCGACTGCAATTTTTATTATTTTGGAGGTAGTAGCTTACTTTATGATAAGGAAAAACGATCATTCTTCTTGGTCAACATTTATCTTAGCGATGGGGATTAAAAATGTATTAATCGACTTATCTGGTATCCCTTTTCTTGTGGCAGGTTTACTCATGTTTAAAGAAAATAAAACTAGTTGACCTAGGATAATTGTGGTATAGGGAATTGGATTGAGCTTAAGAGGGGGGAAGCTATCGATGAAAAAATCGCGTATATTGCTCACACTATTTTTTTATTTAGTAATTGGTGTAAGTACGTATTGGGTGGCTTCCATCATTTACGAAGAACCGGACCAAAGCTTTCGGGGGACAGTAATCAATCTTCCGGAAGAGACAGAATTTAAAGAGAAAGTGCCTGTCACTCTAGTGTCCAATATTACTCATACTTCGTTTTATATCGATGGAGAAAGACAATCAACTTTGGCTAACCGGTTATATTTAGGTGAAGTGCCAGTTGGAGCAACCATCGAAGGGAAGGCCGATTTTTATTGGGGTGAAATGAAAAGTGAAAAACAAACGATTCAATATGGAAAAAAAGAGTATGACATCACCCCTAACATACCTGTAATGGATAAAGGGATGAAAACAATATTTAATGAGATTATCCATACGTTTGCAAAAGAAAGACTGCTTATCCTTGTTAATAAGAATCCTGATTTATTGACTAATGTATCGGACCAATTAAAAAATAGATACATAGAGCAAATGGCAAACACGAGAATTATAGAAGCGAAGTCAAAAGATGTTATTATTAACTTAAAAGGAACCATCTATGAACAAGGACCAGATTATACCGATAAGTTAGTTGTTCCAGTCACTTTCGTAAATCAAATTACAACAGAAGATGGAAGAGTTCCTGAAGAGGTGACACAAGAAGTAAAACTAACATTGTTGTACGAACAAGCATATCGATATTGGGAAGTGATTGAGGAAGAGGAATTATAATAGTTGTGCATCTGTAGTTTTATTTTGGAAATGTTTTAGGGATGGCTTGGCTATTCCAGTTAATTCCATCCAGAATATAGTAATTATTATATATTTATCTTATTTCAACTTTGAATATTAAGGAGTATCACATGTTTAATTTCTTCAAGAAAAAAACTAAACAACCGGAAGAGAAAGTAGAAGTTAAAAAGAATAGCACTAATCAGACTAGTTCTCGAAGTAAAGAAGAGTTAGCAGAAGTAAAAGGTCAAATTGGAGAACATAAAATTGATATACAGCTCTCACAATTTCCTAAAGAATATAAATACTTTAATGATTTGATGATTAAAAATCCCAAATCCAAAACAGGCTTTTCCCAGATTGACCATGTGGTAATTACTCCTTATGGAATATTTGTTATTGAAACAAAGAATTATCAAGGAACTATTTATGGTGGAAAAGATAGAAAAACATGGCTAGTAAATGGGAAATTCAAGTTTATGAATCCTTTCTATCAGAATTATGGGCATGTAGAGGCCCTGAAACAATTGTTGGATAACAAGCATGAAGAATCGTTCATCTCGATGGTCTCCTTTACAAAGAGATGTACATTTAAAATCGGTGTGGAACTAAGGAAAATTCAATCTAATGAAATAATAGTTTACGACATTGAGCTTTCCGATTTTATCCAAAGAAAAGTGAACGTCCAAAAAATGTTGTATAAAGAACCATTGCTCTCAGAAGCAGATATACATCAAATCTATCAATCTATAGCTAACGCAAATGTGGAAGATAAAACGATACGAGAACAGCATAACGACTCAATTAAAAATGCAACAAGCAAACAAAAAAGTAAAACAGCTACATGCGTAGTTTGTGATAAACCAGTTTCTGATAAAGTAAAGACTTATTGCTTATCTAATAAGAAGTTTAGTGGAAAGGTTTATTGCTTTGAGCATCAGAAAAGTGTGTAAAACAGAATGAAATGATCTTAATTAAGGTGTCAGGCATAAAGGGATAAATATCTTATCCCAGTGCCTGGCATCTCTTGTTTTCATGGACTTATAATAGTTATCTATCGATCGGTTCTGCCTTCGATGTCTATAAAGTTCTGCAGCGTAAACCGCAACCCTTTACTGATCACAGTTGGAACGATAGACATGTGGTTTTCGTTTTCACCCTCGATGTAGCGAACCTCAAAGCGGTTACTGTTATAAGATTCTAAGCGTGCTGTTAAAGCTTTTGCATCGATAATCAAATGATCCTTTTCCAAAGAACCAACAGATAGAAAAAGGCGAATCGCTTCCTTATTATTTTCAAGGTTGGCAAGGAAAGAGGGAACATAATCTAACACATTTCGCTCGTTCCACCAAATGGACGGACTCGTTGCAATATACCCTTGGAAGGTATCTGGCTTTGTAAACAAGGTGTATAGTGCAAACAATCCCCCTAAGGAATGGCCAAAGATGGTTTGCTGCTTCGGATTAATTTGATAATGCTCGACCAAAAAGGGTTGAATCTCTTCTCTTAGAAAAGAAAGGAATTGTTCAGCTGCTCCATTTTCTGGCCAGGGCCGTCCATCAGGTCTCGGTGGAAGAGTAGTAGATGTAGCCGGTGGCGTGTAATCGTAAAATCTTCGTTTAAGATTAAACGGTTGATCGCCTGGATACCCTATTCCGACTACAACAGCTGCAGGAACCCCTGTAGCATCTGTTCGTCGTGATTGTAGCGAGATAGCATGCTGCACGGTTTGAAAAAGTGCATTGCCATCTAGTACATACACAACAGGAAATCCTGAAGGGGGAGGAGGCTGATCTGGTGTATATATGTACAATTCATAGGGAGAATTCACTTGTTCTTCCGGGTAGATGTGTAATTGTTTTATCGTTGGATCCTTCCTGGAAAACTCTTCATATCTCATCATGCAATCACGTCCTTTATCCATGGGTGCGTTGTAATGTTTTTATGTTTAAAGGTTCGTATCCATAGCAAACAGGAGCCCCATTGTGTGGATCAATCATGACCCGTGCTTGTATTTCAAATACGTCACGCAAAACCGTTTCGTTTATAATATCAATCGGCTTACCAGTAGCCATAATTTCCCCTTTTTTCATGGCAACAATCTCATGGGAGAACCGAGCTGCATGGTTAATATCATGAAGCACCATGACAATGGAGCATTGATACTCGCGATTTAAGGTTTCAACAATTTGCAGTACCTCTAGCTGGTGTGCCATGTCTAAGTAAGTGGTTGGTTCGTCTAGCAATAGAATGTCCGTATTCTGTGCGAGTGCCATTGCAAGCCAAACCTTTTGCTTTTGGCCACCAGAAAGTGTACCGATACTTCTTGTCCGGAAAACACTTGTGTTCGTCATGTCCATCGCCCATTCTATCGTTTCTTTATCCTCAGTAGTCAGCTTATTTATATTTTTTCGATGCGGATACCGTCCATATGTGACCAGCTCCTCTACCGACAATTCCCCAGGTGCTGTTGGATGCTGTGGAAGTAGGGAAAGTCTTTTAGCTATTTCTTTTGTCGGTATCGAATTTAAATCTTCCTCTTGGAGATACACTTTTCCATGCTTTTGTTTTAATATGCGTCCAATTGTCTTTAATAGCGTTGATTTCCCACATCCATTAGGACCAATGATCGTTGTAATGCTTCCTGCTTTGACAGACAAATCTAAGTTTTTAAAAACAGTATGATTTTCATATCTCGTTTCAATCTGTTCTGTCCGTAATATACTCATATTACTTCTACCTCCTATGCTTTTTCTTTCATTAGTAAATAAAGAAAATAGGGAACACCAATAATCGAAATCACAATACCAACAGGAATTTCCACTGGGGCAAACACTGTTTTAGCAATGAAATCGGATGTGATAACGAGAAACATCCCGATGGCTCCACAAATAGGGATCACTTGTTTATGATGGATACCGACTAGTCTTTTCGCGATATGAGGAGACATTAGGCCAATAAAGCCGATGCTACCTGATACCGAGACACTTGCACTAACGAGACCGATACTGGCCAAAAGGAGGACGATTTTTTCTCGGTCCACTACAATCCCTAAGCTCTTCATGCTTTCTTCCTCAAGCTGAAAATAATCAAGCATCGATGCTTTTTTATAAATGATCGGAACAAGAAAGAGAAGCCATGGTAGCATGGAAGCAATAAATACCCAATTGGCATTGTATATGGAACCCGAAATCCATACAGTGGCCATTTCGAAATCAGCTGCTTTCATTTTTAAAGAAAGATAAAGGGCTAAAGCTCCGAATCCTGATCCAATGGCGATCCCTGTCAACAACAAGCGCTGGGAATCAAGGGAACCATTCTTTAAGGAAAAGATTAAGATAATACTCGCTGCGGCAAGACCACCAATAAGTCCAAATAATGGTTGAATCATGATCGTGAACCAATGACTAAGATCTAACTGTGATTGAAAAAAGAACATGAACAGTACAATGGCGGCACCAGCACCAGCATTAATTCCTAAAATTCCCGGATCTGCAAGACCATTTCGGGTTATCCCTTGTAGGACAGCACCTGCTATTCCGAGACTAAAACCAACAAGGCCAGCCAATACGATGCGCGGTAAACGAAAATCAAATATAACTAAATCATGATCCGGGTTAGCCTCGATTCGAAATAGGCTACGGAAAACCTCTTGGATAGTGAGCTCATAGGTCCCGTTCATCAAACTAATCCATACGATCGTGATCGTTAACAAAAGGATAATCGCAAGACTCCATCTATAGGGAGCTTTAGAGTAGTTAGACATGACTTTTTCCTCCTCTTGTTCGAATTAAATATAGGAAGAATGGAACACCGAGTAAGGATGTCACTACACCGATCGGAGTTTCAAATGGGTAATTTAGCAGACGACTAAGAACATCCGCCAGTCCTAGAAAGAGTCCGCCTATAATGGCTGTACAAGGAATCACCCATTTATAATCAATTCCAACTATGTATCTTGTGATATGAGGGATCATCAGACCTACGAAACCAATTTTACCTACCAACGCAATAGCTGTTCCGGTTAAAAGAATGACGGAGAGCATCGATATTGCTTTCAACAGTAAGGGGCGTTGTCCTAAGTTTGTTGACATTTCATCTCCCAGTGACAAAATGGTGAGCGATTTGGAAACGGATAGAGCTAGTAGAAGTCCAATTACACCAAATGGTATTGCGAGTAAAAAGAGGTCCATGGTCACTTGGTGTAAACGGGCATTATACCAAAAGCTGATGGATTGGGAAATTTCAAAATAAGAAGCAATCGCTGCAGATACACTGCTTAGGAATGTCCCGATCACGGTTCCGATAATTGCTAGACGAACTGGGGATAACCCATTTCGTATTAAAGAACCAAATCCAAAAACAATCATTGCGCCAAGGGCAGATCCAACCATCGAGTATAAAATCAAGGCAGAAGAGGATAACCCTGGTGCAAGCACCATACATAATGTAATCATAAAGGCCGAACCATCAGAAACACCCATAATGGAAGGGGAGGCGAGATAGTTTCTCGTCATCCCCTGCATAAGCGCACCAGAAATCGCTAGGTAGGCTCCCACAAGAATC
Organism: Aquibacillus kalidii; assembly: GCF_014280935.1. GTDB lineage: Bacteria > Bacillota > Bacilli > Bacillales > Amphibacillaceae > Aquibacillus_D > Aquibacillus_D kalidii. Next base: position 55,535 of record NZ_JACLZI010000039.1, on the reverse strand, counting down.
GCCCCAAGTACCCGCGGCAACCGTGCCGTTATGATAATCGCATGATTGACGTTCGTCTCATCATATTGGAAAAAAGCATCCCATATCGTATGTAAATCTATCTCTTTTGTTCCAACTAAAATAGATAAAGCAATGGTCCCCATAAAGAGGACCGGTGATAAGCATATAATTGTAACTGGTACGATGATTCTTTTGTTCATCATGAATAGCCGCACCTTACTTCGTTAATGTTTCTTTTACTGCTTCTAAGAAAGTCGTTTTACTCCATGCTGTTCCACCTTGGGCTAGTGGATCAATGGCATTAATAAACACTTGCTCATTCTTCACCGCATTTAAGCTTTTCCAAATGGCGTTATTTTCTAGCTCTGCTACATATTCTGGGGAGTCAGGATTTTCTGATTGTTCAAATTGTAAATATAAATAGTCAGGGTTAATTTCAGCTAACTTTTCAAATGTGATCATTTCCTGTGCCTCTACTGCCTTTATGACTTCTGGTACTTGAATCCCTAGATCAGTATAAAGAACAGGGTTTAAATAAACATCCTCTGGATAAACGAAAAGACTACCCTTACGAACGCGTACGACTAATATTTTCTTTCCATCAACTGTTTCCTTTAGTTCACTTTGAAGTGCCTTTGCATCTTCTATATATTGTGAGATAACTTCTTCTGCTTTCTCTTCTTTACCAGTAAGTTGTCCTAGTAGCTGCAAATTTGCTTCCCAATCTGTTGAAATATGAGAGACAGGGAACATAGGTGCAACCTTATTTAAACTTTCTGCAACATCTGGTTGAAACTTAGATGTTCCAAGAATAACATCGGGCTTAAGCTCTAACAGCTTCTCGTAGCTTGGCTGTCTTTTAGAACCGATGTCCTCAGCACCAGCTAATTCATCTGCAACATATGCTGGTATTTCTCCTCCAACTGTTATGGTTGCCATTGGCTTAACTCCTAAAACTGCTGCGTCCTCCATTGATTCTAAGCTTGCCGTTGCAATCGATTCAATCGTAGCAGGAACCGTGTAATCCTTTCCTAGGTAAGAGATTGTTTGTGTAGTAGCCTCTTTCGTTTCCTCTTTTGTCTCATCGGACGCTTTCGCTGTGTTTTCCTGCTCTTTCGATTCTTCCTTGTTGCTTGCTGTATCTTCTGATTGGTTACATGCAACAAGTGCTAAAGTGAAGATTACTAGAATTGCTAAAAGCTTCATTGTCTTTTTCATTTACATTTCCTCCTTCAAAATATGTACATAAAACTACTACCATCCGATTGACTCATTCCTCCTTTATAAAACTTTTGCAGTAGTTCTTTTAGATGATATTGATAATCGTTTTCAATTATATAGTTAATGAGAATGATTTTCAATACCATTTTTTGAAAATAATGGTTAAAAGTCCAAATCTACATAAAAAAAAAGCAAGAGTTACTTCCAAAGTATGGGAGTAGGTGGTAAAAAATGTAAATGAAATAGGTCTAAGTTTTCAAATAACTGGAAGGGGGTTGAGAAGCTCGTTGAGAACGGTTATCATTTGTATCGTAACATATGAAAATGATAATCATTATCAATTGTATGTTTAAGCCAATTGAAGAAAGGAGGAATAATATGAAGCTCGAGGGTATAACTGGTAAAACGGTTGTTATAACAGGTGCTGCTGGTGGAATTGGAAGTGAAATTGTCGAATCATTTGTTAATCACGGGGCTAAGGTAGTCGCAGTGGATCGTCAGGAAGAAGCTTTACAACGTATAAAGCAGGGAAGGTCACACGTCTATCCATTTTGTATTGATATTAGTGATGCTAAGGCAGTCGAGGGGCTAGTTGATACTGTTGAAACTAGTGTTGGACCAATTGACATACTGGTGAACGTTGCAGGAATCCTGCATGTAGCTCCCGTTGATGCTCTGACAAAAGAGGCGTGGGATCAAACATTTGCTGTCAATTCCACCGGGCTATTCCTTGTTAGTCAATCGGTTAGTAAACGAATGAAAGTAAGAAAGCAAGGCTCAATTGTTACCGTAAGTTCAAATGCAGGGCGTATGCCTAGAATGTCGATGGCAGCTTATGCAGCATCTAAGGCTGCAGCTACCATGTTTACCAAATGTTTAGGTCTAGAGCTAGCTTCCTACCATATACGATGCAACATTGTATCACCAGGCTCAACGGAAACAGATATGTTGCGTAAGCTTTGGACAGATGATAACGGAGCCGAACAGTCAATAAATGGAACGCCAGAGGCATATCGAGTAGGTATTCCTCTCAGAAAACTAGGACAAGCAAAAGATGTCGCGAATGTAGTCCTGTTTGTGGCATCGGACAATGCCGGCCAGATGACGATGGAGGATGTGTGTGTGGATGGCGGCGCTACACTTGGTGTTTGACCAAAATAGAAGGAGGTTGTGAGTCATTGAGTATAACAGAAGCTTCTAAACTAGCGGGTAATAGATTATTAGACCTTTATAAGGTAGGGGATTACTTTTTAGCTTCTCCCAACCACACAATAAGAGGTAGAGGAATATTTTCTAAAGTAGAACCTGAAACACTTCGAAAATCTACGAATCTAGCAGAAACTGTTCAAACAACGATCCACCGTGCTAAAAAGGAGGGGCATCCTAAGCCTGTTGCTATTGGTGCTTTTTCTTTTGACCCTGACGAACAAGTACACTTAGTCGTCCCGAATGAAATGGAGATAGCTAGTAAGTTGGATTGGTGTGATGTCGAAGAAGAAGCAAGTGCTTTATCTTCATACTCAGTACAAGAGATTCCAGAACCGGACATTTACATGGAGGGTGTCAATAAAGGGCTCGAGCTTATTGATAGTGGGGTGCTAGAGAAAATTGTACTTTCACGCTCCTTAGATATTAAGTCGAAGGAACCTATTCAAATTAAACCTATCTTAACGAAACTAGCAAGACATAATACACAGGGATACACCTTCTCTATTGATCTACCAAATGATAAAAGTAATGGTCATCGGACCTTAATTGGAGCAAGTCCTGAATTACTCGTTTCTAAATCAGGTCAGATCGTTACAGCAAATCCGTTAGCAGGCTCCCGTCCCCGTAGTGAGGATCCTATGGAGGACCAGCGGCGGGCAAATGAATTATTAAACTCTACCAAAGACCTTCATGAACATGCAATTGTTGTCCATGCAGTTGAAGAGGCGCTTCAACCATTGTGCGACAAACTCGATATACCAAAAAAACCTACACTCATTCAAACCGAAACAATGTGGCATCTATCCACAGAAATAAAAGGGACAGTAAAAGAAGCCAACACTTCTTCACTAGCACTTGCTTCTGCGCTTCACCCGACTCCAGCTGTTTGTGGCTATCCTGCTACAGCAGCACATCAAGCTATTCAAAATATCGAAGCCTTTGAACGACGATATTTCACTGGGATGGTTGGCTGGTGTGATGAACACGGGGACGGTGAATGGGTGGTAACGATTCGTTGTGCAGAGGTTTGTGACCATTCCATTAGACTATTTGCTGGTGCTGGCGTTGTTGCTGGATCAAAGGCAGAGGAAGAATTAGCAGAAACAGGGGCTAAATTTCAAACGATGCTAAAGGCAATGGGAATTCATAATAGATAGGAGGATTGCACTTGGAAGGTTGTCCAACATGGCCAAGTGAATTTGCAGACTTTTATCGCCAACAGGACTGTTGGCGAGGGGAGACGTTTGCAGGTATGCTGAAAAGCCGAGCTATTCAATATGGAGATAAGACGGTAATTACAAGTAGTACTGGCGAAATTAGTTATGCACATCTACAAGAAAGAGTAGAACAATTAGCAGCAGGATTTCAACAACTTGGAATGGAGAAGGGCGATCGAGTTGTTGTCCAGTTACCGAATGAAGTGGCTTTTTTTGAAGTTATTTTTGCATTATTTAATATAGGGGCTTTGCCCGTCTTCGCTCTCCCATCCCACCGCTATAGCGAGGTACGTTACTTTTGTGAGTTTTCCGAAGCAAAAGCATTAATTATACCTGACACGCACGCGGGTTTTGATTACCTTTCGATGGCAGAGCTGGTTAAAAAGGAAGTAAGGACGCTGAAGCATGTTATTGTCGAGGGTCATACAGAACAGTTTGTTCCATTATTAGATTTGTATAATGATACACCATTTGATCCATCTACAATTCATCCATCCGATGTTGCCTTTTTACAGCTTTCGGGTGGTAGCACTGGACTTTCGAAGCTTATCCCACGAACGCATGATGATTATATTTATAGCTTAAGAAGGAGTAATGAAGTTTGCGAATTAACGGAGGAGAGTGTTTATTTAGCAGTATTGCCGATTGCACATAACTTTCCATTAAGCTCACCTGGTGTGTTAGGGACGATTTATGCGGGTGGACGTATCGTTTTATCTAGTGGTCCAAGCCCAGACCAGGCATTCCCACTAATCGAAAAAGAGCGCGTAACCATTACCGCAATGGTACCGCCCATTGCCATAATGTGGATAGAAGCGGTGAAAAATCGTCGTGATGATCTCTCTAGCTTGGAAGTGATCCAAGTAGGGGGGGCGAAGTTTAGTGCAGAAAGTGCGAAACGGATACAGCCTGCTTTCGGATGTAAGTTGCAGCAAGTTTTTGGCATGGCTGAGGGACTTGTTAATTATACGCGACTTGATGATCCAGAGGAAATTATTGTTCATACGCAAGGGCGGCCGATGTCTCCCTATGACGAAATTAGAGTCGTTGATGAGGATGGTCAGGATGTTCCACCAGGTGAAGTTGGGGAGCTGCTAACGAGAGGCCCATATACCATACGCGGATACTATAAAGCAGATGAGCATAATGCAAAGTCCTTTACCGATGATGGCTTTTATCGAACAGGAGATCTGGTTCGCTTCAACAAAGACGGCTACATCATTGTGGAAGGAAGGGACAAAGATCAAATAAATCGTGGTGGCGAGAAAATTGCTGCTGAAGAAGTCGAAAACCATCTATTAGCTCATCCTAATGTCTTTGACGCGGCAGTTGTTTCGATGCCAGATCCATACCTCGGTGAACGTTCGTGTGCATTTCTCATACCAAAGGGTGAGCACCAAGCAACGCAAGAAATCCGCACGTTTCTTCATGATCGAGGATTGGCGGCGTATAAAATACCTGATCGCGTTGAATGGATCAATTCATTCCCTCAAACCGCACTTGGGAAAGTGAGTAAGAAGAAGCTAAGACAACTAATTGAAGCGCAGTTACCCCATTTAAAATAATGTGAAAGGAAGTGCTTAGAATGGGATTACCAACCATTAAAAGCTATGATATGCCAACGAAATTAGACATGCCAACTAACCGAGTTTCATGGGAGGCTGATTCGAATCGAGCTGTGCTGCTTATTCATGATATGCAACAATATTTTTTGAATGCTTATGACATGCAAGAATCTCCTATTCCTGAATTGGTGAAACATATTGCCACTCTAAAAAAGGAATGCAAAAGACTAAACATTCCAGTTGTCTACACGGCACAGCCGGGAAACCAGGATCCAAAAGATCGAGCACTTCTTCAAGACTTCTGGGGAGACGGCCTGTCTGATGATCGATCCGTTACAAAAATAATTGATGGACTTGAACCTAATAAGGATGACCTTGTTTTAACGAAATGGCGTTATAGTGCCTTCAAACGTACGAGTCTTCAGACATTTCTTCAAGAAACAGGACGTGATCAACTCATCATTTGTGGTGTTTATGCACATATTGGCTGCTTAGTTACAGCTACAGAAGCCTTTATGAACGATGTTCAAAGCTTTTTTGTTGCCGATGCTGTAGCTGACTTTACGGAAGAACAACATAAAATGGCCATGCAATATGTAGCTACACGATGCGGTGTCACCGTTACAACAGAACAGATTCTAGAACAAATCGGACTTGAACATCCGCGAGCAGGTTTAGATTCATTTGAAGGACTTCGTGATAGAGTCGCAGCATTGTTGGAACAAGACCCTCAAGACGTTTCGGCAGAAGAAAATCTGATTTATCTAGGCTTAGACTCCATCCGGATGATGAGTCTCACAGAAGAGTTGAGACAAGTAGGAATAGATATTAACTTCATGACCTTGGCTGAGAAGCCAACGTTAAAGGATTGGTGGAATATTGTGGAAGTAAAAAAAGGTCAGCATGTCTGAAATGACAAAGGGAGGGACATTTATGCAACAGACAAGTAGCGAGCGTTGGCCTTTAACGGGTGCGCAGACTGGCATATGGTATGCGCAACAACTAGATCCAAATAATCCTATTTATAATACAGCGGAATATGTGGAGATTCGTGGCATTTTAGATATGACCTGCTTCGAACAGGCTGTTAGAAACACACTGTTAAAAGCGGATTCTCTTCATATGCATTTTGGAGAAGAGGAAACTGGACCGTGGCAAATGCTAAGGTCGGAACGGGTCTGTCCATTTTTCGTTATCGATCTAACTAACAAAGAGGATCCATACAAGGAAGCGCTATGTCAGATGAAAGAAGACGTGTCCACACCGATTAATTTAAGTAAGGATTCTCTCTTTACTTCTTTCTTATTCAAATTAAGTGAACATCACTACTATTGGTATCTAAAAGTGCATCATATTGCAGTAGATGGATATGGTTTTACCTTACTTAGTCAGGGTGTTTCGAAATGGTACACATCATTATTGAATGGGAAGATAGTTGATGGAAATGGTCTATTCTCTTCTTTTAAGTCTATCTTAGATGAAGACCAAGCCTATCGTCACTCCGATAAATTCGATTTGGACCGTCAGTATTGGATGGAGCAATTCTCCGATCAGCCAGAAGTCGTGAGCTTATCGGAGCGAACTTCTACCATACCGGAAAGTGTTGGTCAGTATCATGACTTCTTAAATGGTAGCACATTTGAGTTGTTGAAAAAAAAGGCTAGCGATAACCTTTTACACTGGTCAGAGGTAATGATCGCGTCTTTTGCTGTGTATCTTCACCGTTTAACGGGGGCAGAAGACGTTGTGCTAAGTGTTCCGATGATGAATCGGATTGGATCTGCTGCTATACAAGTTCCAGCAATGGTTATGAATCTAGTACCACTTCGTGTAACGGTCTGTTCTGACCAGTCTTTTTTAAAACTTGTACATCAAATAAGGGAAAATATGAAGCGGCTTCGTTCCCACCAGCTTTATCGGCATGAGGATTTACGACGTGATTTGAATCGAGTGGGTGATCAGGTGCGCTTGTTTGGTCCACAAATCAATATTATGCCATTTTCCTATGAGTGGAATTTTGGTGAAGCAAGAGGATTGACACATAAACTCGCGACTGGACCTACTGAAGATTTATCTGTAAATATTTATGAACAGGAACAAGGAATTCGTATCGAGGTTAACTTTAATCCAGCTATCTATGCATCAGGTGACGTAGAGCTCCATATGCAACGGGTAGTGAAAGGTATGGCAGAGCTTACTGACATCGATTATAACGAACCTATTGCAAAACAGAGACTTTTATTAGATGGGGAATATGATCAGGTTGTAGAGAAGTGGAATGATACGAGTGAAGAGAATTCTCTTCACAGTATTGTTGCTGGGTTTAGACAGCAAGTTCAGCAAACACCTGAACAGGAAGCAATCGTTTTTGGGGACAAATCCTATTCCTATCAAGAAGTCTATGAACAGGTTAATCGCCTATCTTATTTGCTCGAACAACATGGAATTCGGAAGGGGGATGTAATTGCTTTAGCACTTCCGCGTTCTGAAACGATGGTCTTTGCTATGCTAGCTGTCATGAACGTTGGAGCTGTTTATGTACCAATCGATCCGAGCTATCCAGCTGATCGAATTGACTTCATGTTAAAGGATGCAGGACCAACCTATGCGATTACATACACTTCAACAAGTCAGCATTTTCAATCAAGGAATGTGCCATGTCTCGTGATGGATAGCCAACAGGTAAGAAGGGAATTAAAGGCACTTCAGGGACAATCCTACCCAGAAGTAGATGTAGCGGGGGATGACCCTGTTTATATGATCTACACATCTGGATCGACAGGGGCACCAAAAGGGGTAGTAATTACGAAGAACGGTGTGACCAATTTTCTGGTGGCGATGAATCAAAGGTTCTCCCTTTCCGCAAAGGAAAGACTGCTTGCTGTCACAACCATTGCCTTTGATATCTCTGTATTAGAGCTATTTTTACCATTACTCTCAGGTGCAACATGTGTCATTGTCGATAAGGAGACAATACAAGATCCACGTCAGCTTGCCCAAGAAATAAAAGAACAATCGATTACGATCATGCAGGCGACACCTACATTATGGCAGTCTATTGTGACAATGACTCCTGAAGCTGTTCAAGGGTTACAAGTACTTGTTGGAGGAGAAGCTCTGCCACAAGCCTTGCTAAAAGCACTCCATGAACAGAAGTGTACAGTCACAAATCTCTATGGTCCGACGGAAACGACTGTATGGTCAACAGCGATGAACCTACCAATAGAAGAGAAAAGTATCCCATCCATAGGAAGACCAATTAGGAACACAAACATTTATATTTTGGATGATAGTCTCCAGCCAGTTCCACCTGGGGTAGTTGGAAATATGTTTATTGCTGGAAAAGGGCTTGCAGCAGGGTATCATCATCGAGCAGGATTAACTGCTGAGCGATTTGTCGCCAATCCATTCAGTGTAAAAGGGGAAAGAATGTATAGTACTGGGGACAGAGCATTGTGGAATGCTGACGGTACGATTCAGTATGTTGGACGGGCAGATGACCAAATGAAGGTTAGAGGCTTTCGAATTGAACCAGGAGAAATTACGGCCGTTTTGTCAGAACACAAAAAAGTAAAGCAGGCCACAGTAATGATTCGAGAAGATCGACCTGGTGACAAGCGTATCGTTGCTTATATTATTTCTGATTCCGTATCCATTCAAGGGGAGTTACGTGATTTAGCATCTACCCATTTACCAGAGTATATGGTTCCAGCTGCTATTGTCATGCTAGATGACTTTCCATTAACACCAAATGGCAAGATTAATAAGAAGGCTTTACCTGCTCCTCAACAAAATAATAGTACACAGTTTCAGGAACCGAGAACACCTCAGGAAGAAATTCTTTGCGTGCTCTTTGCAGAGGTTCTTGGTATCCCACATGTTGGTATTCATGATCATTTCTTTCATCTAGGTGGGCATTCCTTACTAGCAGGAAGACTAATCAACCGTATTCGGGATATGTTTGATGTGGACATTACGATCGGAAAGCTATTTGAAGCACCAACTGTTGCAGGTCTTATTGAACATCTCACTGTAGGAAGACAAGCTAGACCGATGATTAGCAAAGTGGAGAAACAAGAGGTAATTCCGTTATCTTTTGCACAAAAGCGTCTATGGTTTTTACATCAGCTAGAAGGTCCAAGTCCTACCTATAATATTCCGATCGTGATTGATCTTGAGGGGGACCTTGATCACCATGCATTACAATCAGCATTATATGATGTTATCGATCGACATAAGGCGCTTCGTACCATTTTTAAAAACAATCAAGGAGAAGCAAACCAATACATTTTGGATGCTAAACAGGTCATTCCTTCGCTACCGCTAGAAATCGTTGAACCGTCAGAAATGGATCAGGTACTAAAAGAGGCAGTTCAGTATCGGTTTAGCCTTTCCGATGAGCCATGCTGTCAAATACGGTTATTTGAGAAGGGAAAGGAACGCTATACCTTACTTGTACTTATCCACCATATGGTTGGGGATGGCTGGTCCCTTCATCCGTTTACACGTGACTTAGAACAGGCTTATCATGCACGTTCAAAACAAGAGGCTCCGGCTTGGGATGATCTACCTGTTGATTATTCAGACTATGTCATGTGGCAATCCTCGTTACTCGGTGAGGAAAAGGAAAGCGATAGTTTAATGGCGGAGCAAATGAAGTATTGGAAAAATGCACTTGCGGGTTTACCTGATCAACTCGAATTACCTACGGATTATCCTAGACCAGTAGAGGCATCCAATCAAGGAGGCACATACTCGTTCAGGATAGAGCCTTCTCTCCATCAAAAACTAATGGAGACTTCTATGGAAAATGGGGTCAGCTTATTCATGGTTCTTCAAGCAGGCTTGAGTGCTTTATTAACGAGAATGGGGGGCGGTGACGATATTCCACTAGGTACCCCTGTCGCAGGAAGGAGTGAGGAGGTATTACATGATCTTGTCGGCTTATTTGTAAATACACTCGTCCTTCGCACAGATACATCAGGTAATCCGACTTTTCGTGAGCTACTTGCACGGATTCGGACTACTAATATACGTGCGTATGAGCATCAAGACCTTCCTTTTGAAAGACTTGTTGAAGTATTAAATCCCATTAGGTCAAGGTCGAAACATCCGCTGTTTCAAACGATGCTTATCCTTCAGAACACACCAGAACCATCTCTTTCATTGCCTGGTTTAGATAGCAGGGTAAGCATTGGAAGTGTTGGTGCGTCAAAATTCGATCTGACATTTGAGTTCATAGAGCATGCCATTACTAAAGGTGAGGGTTTGGAAGGCATAGTGGAATATAGGAAAGACTTGTTCAAGCCGGAAACCATTGAAAAACTAGTCGATAGATTGCTGCAATTTTTTAAAACGGCAACCGAAAACATAGATCAGTCAATTTCTAGAGTGGACATTCTTTTAAAAGAGGAAAGAGCATCCTTATTAAATCAGTGGAGTAACAGGGCTATGCGTGTGGTGGAGGATACGCTCCCACATCAGTTTGAACAGCAAGTCAACACCTATCCAAACAAACAGGCACTGACCTTTGAAAATCAAACACTTTCCTATGCAGAACTAAACAGTCAAGCGAATCGTCTAGCACATTTATTAATTAGCAAAGGAGTTGGCCCAGGTCAATATGTGGCATTAGCAATGCCACGTACGCTAGATATGATTATTGGCTTGCTGGGCATTTTAAAAGCAGGAGCAGCTTATGTCCCACTAGATCCTAACTATCCAACTGCACGAATCGAATATATGAAAAATGACTCACAGCCAGTATGTACCGTTACCATTAGTAAGCATGCAGAGGATGTAGGGGACGATAAGGATGAAAAGCTAATCATTCTTGATGATCCGAAATTAGGGAGGGAGTTGGAAGGGCAAAAGTGTTCCAACCCGACCGACCAAGAGCGTATGAGGCCATTAATGCCACAAGATCCTGCTTACGTTATTTATACATCTGGGTCAACAGGGAATCCAAAAGGAGTCATCATTCCTCATCAAAATGTAATACGATTATTCGGGTCAACAGCTCACTGGTTTCATTTTGATCAGGATGACGTTTGGACACTTTTCCATTCCTATGCGTTTGATTTTTCCGTATGGGAAATGTGGGGGGCACTGTTATATGGAGGTCGCTTAGTGCTCGTACCGCATGATATTAGTCGTACACCGGTTGAATTTTTAACCCTGTTGGTTAGGGAGAAGGTGACTGTATTAAACCAAACCCCATCTGCGTTCTATCAGCTCATGCAAGCAGATCAAGATTATCAAGAGATTGGACAAGAACTTTCACTTCGTTACGTTATTTTTGGTGGAGAGGCACTTGAGTTGGGACGATTAGCTGATTGGTATAAGCGTCATCTAGACGATGCACCGAAGTTAATCAATATGTATGGTATTACGGAGACAACGGTCCATGTTAGTTTTATAGAATTAAATAAGGAAAGTGTGGATATTCGTGCTAACAGCATTATTGGTGAGAATATCCCAGACCTTGGTGTATATGTGCTAGATCAATGGCTACAACCAGTACCACCTGGAGTAGTTGGTGAAATGTATGTAATGGGAGAGGGACTCGCACTAGGTTATTTAAGTCGCCCAGGCTTAACTGCCACAAGGTTTGTTGCTAATCCTTTCGGAGACAATGGTTCTCGGATGTATCGTACTGGAGACCTTGCTAAATGGCGTGAGGACGGAACGCTTGATTACATTGGAAGAGCAGATCATCAAGTGAAAGTTAGAGGTTTTCGAATAGAGCTTGGTGAAATTGAGACGATCTTAGCGCAACATTCTGATGTAAACCAAGTAGCTGTTCTTGTTCGTGAAGATCAACCAGGTGATAAGCGTTTAGTCGCCTATTTACAAACAGCAGCAAGTGTAAAGCTAGACAATGCAGATTGGAAAGCATATGTTTCCGATCGACTTCCGAATTATATGATACCTTCTGCATTTGTTTATGTGGAGGAATGGCCTTTGACGCCAAACGGTAAGCTAGATCAACAAGCATTGCCTGCTCCTGAATATGACGGAGCATTATCTGAACGGGGACCTAGAACTCCACAAGAAGAAGTGCTGTGCCAGTTATTCAAGGAAGTATTGAATCTCAATCGTGTTGGGATAGATGAGGGCTTCTTTGATCTAGGTGGTCATTCCCTACTTGCTGTGAAATTGATGACAAGGATCAAACAAACACTCGGCGTCGAAATGACGATTGGAAGTTTATTTGAGGCTCCAACGATTGCAGGATTGGCAGAGCAGCTCGAAGGTGGAGGGAATTCGAGTGCATTGGATATCCTGTTACCGCTTAGAAGAGGCGGAACAAAACCACCTGTGTTTTGTATTCATCCAGCAGGGGGACTGAGTTGGTGTTATGCGGGTCTACTCCATATGCTTGGGAAGGATTACCCGGTGTACGGATTACAGGCTCGTGGAATTGGCGAACAAACTGGATGGCCGACCTCAATGGAAGAAATGGCAAGGGATTATGTTGAACATATACAAACCATACAGCCACATGGTCCTTATCATTTAGTTGGTTGGTCGCTTGGAGGAAATGTCATCCATGCCATGGCAACTGAATTACAGCGTCAAGGAGAAGAAGTTGGACTTTTGGCTATGCTAGATGCCTATCCTAGTCACTACTTACCAATGAAAGAAAGTCCTGACGATGATGAAGTACTTACAGCTTTGCTTGCCCTTGGAGGATACGAACCTAACAATTTAAGTGAAGGAAAAGTTACGTTTGAAAATGTCTTGGATCTTCTTCAAAAAGACGGAAGTGCTCTAGCCAGTTTGAGTAATGAGACACTAATGAATTTAAAGGAAACGTATGTCAATTCGGTAACGCTTCTTCATAACTATCGGCCAAAAGCCTATCATGGGGATCTGCTATTTTTCCGCTCGACAATTATCCCTGACTGGTTCGATCCTATCTACACAGATACGTGGAAGCCTTACGTAACAGGAGATATTAAGGAGCACGAAATTCATTGTCGTCATAAAGACATGTGTCAACCTGTTCCGCTAGCCGAAATAGGTACGTATATTCTTAACTATTTAACAAAATTAGAAGGAGTGAGAAAAAATGAAGAATCCGTTTGATCATGAAGAACTTGGATTTTATGCGTTAAAAAATGATAAAGGCCAGTATTCCCTCTGGCCTTCTTATCTAGATGTTCCAACTGGATGGGTTATTCAATTTGGGGAGGCGAATAGAACGGAGTGTATTTCTTATATTGAAACACACTGGAAGGATATATGTGCCAATGAATTTAAACAAGAAACTTCCGTAGGGCAAGGGACCTAGGATGAAATCTTTTTCATTTTACAAAAAAATGATTATCACAGTCTATGTGATGTCCATGTTTATGGTGGCAATGGATGCAACGATTATTAACGTTGCTCTTTCCACCATTGGGGACGAATTTGGTGTTCCTGCTTCAGCAACAAGTGCTGTAAATATTGGCTATCTTGTAAGTCTTGCCATGATGTTGCCAGTAGCAGGCTGGATGGGCGATCGATTTGGATCAAAACGGATCCTAATGATAGCGTTAGTCATCTTTACAGGTTCTTCTATTTTATGTGGAATTGCTGAATCCCAAGCCTTATTGAACCTATTTCGTGTTCTTCAAGGAATTGGGGCAGGCTTTTTTGCACCAGTAGGTATGGCCATTTTATTCCGGACCTTTCCACCAGAGGAGCGTCCGAGGCTATCTAGATTCCTCGTTATTCCAATTGCTGTTGCACCAGCAATTGGACCTGTTGTTGGTGGGTATTTAGTTGAGGAGCTTTCATGGCGTTGGATTTTTTACATTAATGTACCGATTGGTCTCATTGCTTTCATTCTAATTGGCTTGTATGTGCGAGAATACAAGGAACCTTCTATTGGGCGTTTTGATGTGAAGGGGTTTGTTCTTTCATTACCTGGACTAGGAATGTTAATTTATGCCTTGATCCAAGCGCCAGTCATGGGATGGAGTCAGCCACAGGTTTATGTAATGGCTCTAATAGGTCTTGGGTTATTATTTGTTCTCATCAAGGTTGAACTAACAGATAAGGCGCCGATGCTCAATTTAAGACTATTTGAAGATAGCTCCTTTCGAATTATGAGCATAATTGGTATGTTCTCCGCGGCAGGATTGTTCGGGATGTTGTATGTATTTCCGCTTATGTATCAGAATGTTTTAGGGATATCGGCATTTCAAACAGGTTTAACAACTTTTCCTGAGGCGCTCGGGCTTATGGTTGCTTCTCAGCTTATGCCTTGGTCCATGAAAAAGTTAGGCGTCCGTCGACTCATGCAATTATCATTACTAGGATCTATTGTAGTGTTTAGCCTTATCGCATTGTTTGTAGAGGCAAACCAATGGGTCATTCGCGGGCTAATGTTTGGGATAGGCATCTTTTTAGGACATGCAGTAACAGCAGCACAAATTACAGCATTCCAATCTATTTCTAAACCGCTTATGAGTCAAGCAACAACACTGCATAATGTTCAGAAACGATTTGGGGGAGTAATTGGAGTTGCCATATTAGCAAGTGTCCTTGGCTTCCAACAGACAGGGGATACTAATCTCGTTCCGTATCAAATCGCACTTGGTGGCGCAGCTTTCTTTCTAGTTATCTGTTATTTGACTAGCTTTTCTTATAAAGAAGTAAACAAGGATCGTGTGAAGACACATGCTGCGAGTGGATAATAGATTAGTAGAAATGTATGTATGTAAACTACCTGAGAAAAGAAGTACAAGAGATGTAGAAGAACTGCTGCCTTATTTGAGTAAAGAAAGAATGGAGCGTATACGGAAATTTAAGTTTCTAGATGACCAATTTCGGTCAGTAATTGGGGATTTAGTTATTCACTATATGTTTGCTGTTCATCATGGAGAAAAACTGAATGATGATAGAGTTAAGCATAACCATTATGGGAAACCTTTTCTGCCGGATATTCCTACTTTTCATTTTAACATTTCTCATTCTGGTGAATGGGTGGCATGCGCTGTTCATCAATCGCCAGTAGGGATTGATTTAGAGCAATTAAAGCCAATCGACGTTGATTTTGCGAAGTCTGTTTTCACTAAGAATGAATTTAGGAATATCGCTCAGCATGCTGATCAAACGTATGCGTTCTATCAAACATGGACAGCTAAAGAGAGTGTTGTCAAAGCAATTGGAGAGGGATTGTCATACCCTCTATCCTCGTTTGAAGTTATCGTACAACAATCTGGAAAGGTGAAGCTTATTGATGTAAATGGGGGTCACCTACTAGAACGGTTAAGCTGTAGAACGTATAGGGTGGATAATGATTATGTATTGTCGGTATGTGCAGCAAATGGGGAGCACTTTTCGATGGAAGTTAAAGAAATACCCTATCAAACATTAGTAGGGAAATTGGAGTTGCTTTAAGAAAATTGTAATCAAAAGTATAGTAAGAGCATTATTTCTCTTAGTGATAGATAGCATAAAAACCATCATCCATAGCTATCGGGAGCCAAGTAGGTAAAGCTATAAAGTGCTTCGTAAGTCACATAAATAATATGAAATATATCTAAAAGGCTTGAGTAATGATTCAATTACTCAAGCCTTTTAAATTTGACCAATTATAACCCATTATTAGATTGACGTGTCATGGACTATAAGAACGACCCGACTGACCAATAGCTTAGAGTTGCTATTGTATTTTCCTGATTAATCCTATTAATCTACTATGAGGGATCATATCAAAAATGAAATTTATCAGCCGAATATTTATTGAAAGTGATAGAATACTTTACTTCCTCTAGAGCATTTTTACTATTATTACTAAACACATTGCATAAATTGTCGATAAATGTAACTAGAAGGCATATTTTAAAGAAGGAGACTATCATGAGATTAAAACAAGGCTTAAACAAAGGTGTCGTATGGTTAAAGCAACAAAGAAGTCTAGTTAGAACAAAGCTAATTTTAATGTTCCTTGTTATTTTAATTATTCCTGGAGCAATTATCGGGTATTTTGGATACCAACAAGCATTAAATGAAGTGCACGACAAGATGACAAAAGGAATTCATTCCAATTTATCACTAGTAGAGAGCAATGCTAGTCAATTTGTCAGTCTTTCCATTGAAAGATTTGATCAATTTTCTGATATTATCACTCCAGCGCTTGAAAGCGGAAACGAGGGAGAAATAACGAATCATATGCAAAAGTTTGTGGAGAGAAACCCTGACTTTGAAGCAATTGAAATCATTTATCCCGATGGTAGCTACGTATCTTCACCAGAACTAGATAACGAAGAATACGAACCATTAAACGAAGAATGGTACCAAACAGCATTAGAATCGACAGATAGTGTACAATTTTCCAATGTAGGTGAAAGTGAAGCTACTGGTCAATATACGACAATGTTAACGAGAGCTTTGCCGAATAATCAAGGGGTTCTAAAAATGACCCTACAACTAAATGCAATGATTGATGCAGTTAAGGAAGCGAGAATAGGCGACACAGGATCTATGTTTATTCTTAACTCAAAGGAACAGGTTGTAACAGGAACAGGATTTTTGATGGAAGCTGGTATTTTTGTCCCAGGGATGCCTATTGAAGGTATATCAATTGATGAGAGCACAAGTGAAGAAATGAATGGTGTTTTTAAAATAGAAACTGTCATGAATGATGGTAAGGAAGATTTGGTGACAGAATTATACCAAAAAACAGAACCAATATCTGGCTGGAAGGTCATTGGTATGTTAGGGGTTAAGGACTATAAAGCAGCAGCATTTCCTATTCTACAAAAGGTATTAATCGTACTTGCTGTTTCCGTTGTAATAGGAATTGGTTTATTAGTTTTGACACTAAGAATGGTGCTTCAGCCGTTGAGAAAATTACAAAACGGTGCACGTAGTATAAGAGATGGTAATTTAAATGAGGAAATTACTTGGAAACGTAAAGATGAATTCGGTTTATTAGCCGATGACTTTAACGAAATGAGAGTTTCTTTAAAAGATATGGTTACCGAGTTGAAACAGACATCTACCCAACTTGCAAGCTCCTCACAGGCTATACAGATGAGTACAGAGGAAACATCTAAATCTGTACAAGATGTTGTGGAAACAATCCAAGAAACATCTGATAGTGCGGCGGCTGGTGCAGAGGCTACTCAACAAACCTCTCAAGTAGTTGATGAGATGGTAAAAGCGATGGATACAATCAGTGAATCTGTGAATGTAATTGTGAGCTCTGTAAACAAAACAGATCAAGATGTAGCCAATGGAAGTCAGACAATCAATGGTGTACAAAATCAAATGGCTAAGATTTTAGATGCTGTTCATGATTCAACAGAAATGATTACGAAGCTATCGAATCTTTCTAGTGAAGCTAGTCAAATGAACAATGCGATTGGTGATATTGCGCAACAGACAAATCTCCTATCATTAAACGCTTCAATTGAGGCAGCTAGATCAGGTGAGCATGGTCGTGGTTTTGCGGTTGTAGCGAATGAAATTTTAAAACTGTCAGACCAATCTAAAAATGTAGCAGAGGGAATAGGAAGTTCCATGAGTAAAATGTTGGAGCTTATTGAACAGGCTACTACGATGATGAAAGGAAATGTTCAAAACGAAATTACGGAAGGACAACGCAGAAGCTCAGAGGCTGCCAGTGCTTTCGTTAATATTGAACAATCTACTAAACTTATCGTTGAACAAATTCAAGGAATTGCAGATGTGACGAAAGAGATCTCAAGTAAAACACAAGATACACTTAGTCATATGAAGGAACTAGAAAATCTTTCTGATACGTCAGCTGCAAGTGCACAAACAACTTCAGCTGCAGCAGAAGAACAAATGGCTGCCATGGAAGAAATTGCTTCCGCATCTGACCAACTAGCAATTATGGCAACCAACTTAGAAAAATTAGTAAAACGCTTCTCTATATAATAAACTTAAAAGCAAGGCAGTATTGGTGAGAGACAGAAAGGCACTATTAGTTAATTGAGCTAATGGTGTCTTTTTTTATCTTTTACTCGGTGACCTGTTTTAAACTATTAAATAAGTCTATTGAATTTTATTATTGTTTCTAACTGATTAACTACCAACTTATCGAATGATTCCATATTAATAATTTCGTTTTATTTACAATACTAATCTGAACTATAATAAATATTAAGAAAGAACGGGAGGGGTTTACAATAGGGATTCATTTCAATGAGAATCGTGTAGTAAAAGAAAGTATGGAACAAAAATTTGATCGAGCTACAACAGATAGACTACTGCTTAGAAGACCAAGACAAGAAGACGCCCCTAGTGTTTTTCAGATAGAGAGTGACCCAAGAACCAACCAATTCAGGCCAGCAGGACCAATGAAAAACATTGGAGAGGCAACAGAAAACATAAATGCTTGGCAAGCAGAATGGGATACTTATGGATTTAGTTATTGGATCGTTACTTTACCAAACAATCCCACTGTAATAGGGATTGGTGGTATTAGATGTATTCGCTGGAAAGAGAGATATATTTTAAACCTATATTATAGATTTTCACCAACAGTATGGGGAAATGAATACGCTTCAGAACTGGCAAAATTCGCCGTAGATCTCGGTAGTAACCATTTATCAAACTTTCCTATTGTAGCAAGGATCCGTTCTAGTAATGTCCCATCTCTTAAAGTTGTTGAAAAGAGTGGTCTGAAACGACGACATGATTTAGATACTTCTGAGCATCTAGTGTATGCGTTAGGTTGGTAGATTAAGTGAAAGATACATAAATGGTGAAATTTTGTACTTAAACTATATTTAACTGTAGAGCTATTGTTCTTTACAAAAAGGCGAATACACACTGCTTAAATTCTATTTTTGGAGGCAGACGGTGAAAAATAATATAGTATTCTTAATTAGCGGTTTAACCTTTTGCGTACTATTTATAGTACAACTTGTCATTATGTTTAAGACTGATCGTTTTGATCTCCTTGCTTATACAGTGTTATTTAGTGCAGTTCTCGGTTTTTTCAATGTGACTATAAGGTTCATCATTCAAAAAAGAAAAAATCCTGATAAGTAGAAGAGTAATCTTCAATTAGGGTGGTACCGCATAAACTTTAAGTAAGTGGAATTTTAATAACAAGAGGAAATAAAAAAGATTTTAAAAAGTACTTGTAAACGTTTTATTTGCATGCTATACTCTGGTTAAATTAATAAAACATTTAGGAATGTTACCAATTACGGGCATAACCTGAATGGATAGACGCACACTATGTGTGATTTCTATCCATTCAGGTTTTTTTATTTCCTAAATACAAAATTCATAAACAGAAAGAAGGCATACATGATGAAATACGAGCAGCTAGCCAAAGACATTATTAAAAATGTCGGTGGAAAAGAAAACATTAACAGTGTTGTGCATTGTATTACCCGCTTACGTTTTAAGTTGAAGGATGAAAGCAAGGCGCAAACAGAAGTTTTGAAAAACATGGATGGCGTAGTGACAGTTATGAAAAGTGGTGGCCAGTACCAAGTAGTTATTGGAAACCATGTGTCAGATGTATATAAAGCAGTATTAGCTGAAGGCGGATTAGAAACAGCATCAACAGAAGATGATGGTGGAGAAAAAACAGGACTATTTAATCGTTTTATTGATATGATTTCAGGTATCTTCACCCCGATTCTTGGTGTATTAGCAGCTTCCGGTATGATTAAAGGTTTCAATGCATTGTTTGTAGCATTTGGTTGGCTTGATGATAAAGGTGGAACGTACCAAATCTTAAATGCAATCGGTGATGGACTATTTTACTTCTTACCAATTCTGTTAGGCTATACCGCAATGAAGAAGTTCGGAGGAACCCCATTCCTCGGTATGGTTATCGCAATGGCCTTGGTTTACCCAGCGCTTGAAGGTATTCCAAAAGCAGCAGATCCTTTATACACATTGTTCTCTGGAACGATGATTGAGTCACCAGTTTATATTGAGTTCTTTGGTATTCCAGTTATTTTAATGACCTATTCCATGTCGGTTATTCCGATCATTGTATCTGCATTTTTCGCAGCTAAATTAGAAAAATTCTTTACAAAGGTTATTCCATCAGTAGTTAGAATGTTCTTAGTTCCAATGTTTACGCTACTGATTATCATTCCGTTAACATTTATTATTATCGGACCGATCGCAACTTGGGCGAGTCAGTTACTAGGTACAGCAACTGTAGGGGTTTATGATTTAAGTCCTGTTATTGCTGGAGCATTTCTTGGTGGTTTATGGTTGCTATTTGTTATGTTTGGGCTTCACTGGGGCCTTGTTCCAATCGCGATGAACAACTTTGCAAATCCAGGTTATGACCCGATTTTAGCACTAATCTTTGCACACTCGTTTGCTTTAGCAGGTGCAATTCTAGCAGTTTGGATTAAGTCTAATAATCAAAAAACAAAAACACTTAGTGCACCAGCCTTTATTTCTTCCATTTTTGGTGTGACGGAACCAGGTATGTATGGGATCGCTTTACCACTTAAGAAGCCGTTTATTTTCACCATCATTTCATCGGCAATTGGTGGGGCAATGCTAGGATTATTTGGTACAACTGGTTATGTTATGGGTGGACTTGGTGTATTCCAACTTCCAAGCTTCATTCCAAAAGGCGGTTTAGATATGTCCGTGTACGGTGCTATTATTGCAGCAGCGGTTGCTATGGTATTAGCTTTCGTACTAACTTACTTCTTCGGTGGAATTAATAAAAATGAGGGTTCGAAAACTACTGAACCAGCAGTTGAACCGCAAAAGTCAGGAGCTGTTGAAGTAAAAACAGAAGAAATTTTATCTCCACTTACAGGGACAGTAAAAGAATTAACAGACATTAAGGATGAAACATTTGCATCAGGTATGTTAGGAAAAGGTGTTGCAATTGAACCAACAGAAGGTAAGGTCATTGCCCCTGCATCAGGTACGGTATCAGCGTTATTCCCTACAAAGCATGCAATTGGTATTACAACGGACTACGGTGCAGAACTATTGATTCACGTTGGGATGGATACGGTAAATTTAGAAGGTAAATACTTTACAGCCCACGTTGCACAAGGTGACCGTATAGATGTTGGCCAAATACTTCTAGAGTTTGATGCAGATAAAATTAAAGAAGCAGGATATATTTTATCAACGCCAGTTATCGTAACAAACCATGATAGCTATGGCTCCTTACTAACTACAGAAGCAAAAGAAGTAAAAGTAAACGACCTGTTAATCACACTAGATAACGAGAAAAAATAGTACAAAATAAGCAAATATCTACAGAAAGGAAAGCGAGTGTTAACGCCTTTCCTTTCTGTTTCCTATTTAAAAAATTACTTTTGTATAGAGGATGATTTTATGTCAAACAACAAAACAACCTTTCCGCACAATTTTCTCTGGGGTGGTGCCATTGCAGCTAACCAAGTTGAAGGTGCCTATCTAGAGGATGGCAAAGGTTTAACAACTGTCGACCTATTACCAACTGGCAAAGAGCGATTTGATATTATGCTTGGGAATATTGATACGTTTAAACCAAAAGAGGGTGTCTACTATCCTTCGCATCAGGCGATTGATTTTTATCATCATTATAAAGAGGATATTGCTTTATTTGCAGAAATGGGCTTTAAGAGCTTTCGGCTATCGATTGCATGGTCAAGAATATTCCCTACAGGGGAAGAGGAAACACCCAATGAAGCCGGATTACAGTTTTATGATGATGTATTTGATGAGCTATTAAAATACAATATTGAGCCAGTCGTGACCACTTGTCACTTTGACGTACCTGTCCATTTAGTAGAGAAATATGGCAGTTGGAAAAATAGAAAAATGATCGAGTTTTATGAAAAATATACACGAACTATTTTTGAGCGTTATAAAAATAAAGTGAAATATTGGATGACATTTAATGAGATTAATATGTTGTTACATCTTCCATTCATTGGAGCAGGAATCGTTTTCCATGAAGGGGAAGACAAAAAACAAGTCCTTTATCAAGCAGCACACCACCAATTAGTTGGAAGTGCATTAGCGGTTAAAGCCTGTCATGAAATTATCCCAAATGCTCAAATTGGTTGTATGTTGGCAGCAGGTATGACGTATCCGTACTCTTGTAATCCAGAAGACGTGTGGGCAGGGATGGATAAAGATAGAGAATCCTTTTTCTTCATTGATGTACAGTCCAGAGGAGAATATCCGGGATATGCGAAAAGATTTTTCGAAGACCACAACCTAGATATAAAAATGGAACCTGGTGATGAACAAATTCTAAAGGACAATACCGTTGATTATATAGGGTTTAGCTATTATGCAAGTCGATGCACAAGTACAGATCCGGAAGTGTTACAAAATCAGACAGATGGAAATGTATTTGCTTCTGTTAGTAACCCTTACTTAAAAGCATCGGAATGGGGCTGGACAATTGATCCAAAAGGTCTCCGAATTACTGCAAACCAACTACATGATCGTTATCAAAAGCCGTTATTTATTGTAGAAAATGGTTTAGGTGCTATTGATGTGGTCGAAGAAGATGGTTCCATAAACGATGATTACAGAATTGACTACTTAGAGCAACACTTCATAGAGATGGCAGAGGCAATCAGAGACGGTGTAGATATTATCGGTTATACAAGCTGGGGACCAATCGATATCGTTAGTGCTAGTACTGGTGAGATGAAAAAGCGTTATGGTTATATTTATGTAGACCGTGATAATGAAGGAAACGGAACACTTAACAGAACGAGAAAGAAGAGTTTTGATTGGTACAAACAAGTAATTCAAACGAATGGTGTCAGTATTTTAAAATAAGTAACTATGAGAAAGTCCTCCATTTTAAAATGGAGGCTTTTTTGCATGGTTGGAAATGGCTTGAATCATTGACAATCCTTTTGTACAATGGTATAAAAGAATTAAATATACGTAACCGTTTACAATAGAGATGGATTGTTACTGTTCGGCAGGCAAAACCTGAATTTGTAAAAGAATATTGATTTTCGATATTCTTTCTACTTATTTGGGTTTTTTTATTTTAGTTAAACGAATACTATAAAGTATAGCGTGAAATCGGAGAATACCGCGTCTTTTCGATAAGAATAAATTTTAAAACAAGGGCTGATTAGATGGAGATCAAAAAGGTATTTAATAATAATGTAGTGTTAACCGAAAATGACCAACAGCAAGAAATGGTCGTCATGGGGAAAGGGTTAGCCTTTCAAAAGAAGGTAGGACAGCCAGTTGATATCGAAAAAATTGAGAAAAAATTCGTGTTAGAGGACCAAGGGTTATCCGACAAATTAGCCGATTTACTCGTAGATACGCCAGAGGAGTACTTAGAGCTTTCTTACCGCATTTTGGATTATGCAAAGTCCCAGTTATCCTATAAACTCGATGATTATCTTTACGTAGCTTTAACTGATCACCTTCATTTTGCAGTTAGTAGACAAAAAGAGGGGATTGAGCTTAAAAATCCACTCGTTTGGGAAATTAGAAAATATTATAAAGAAGAATTTCAAGTTGCATTAAAAGCATTAGATATTATAGAGGAAGAAACAGGGGTAAGATTCCCTGAAGATGAAGCAGGACTAATCTCCCTTCACCTGATCAACAGTCAGTTGAATGGGGAAAATATGGATGCAGCCATTCAAGTAACCAAAATGGTTAATAATATTTTAAATATCGTCAAATATCACTTCGATATGAAGCTTGATGAAAGTTCCATTAATTATGATCGATTTCTAACTCACCTCCGCTTCTTTGCTATGCGATTCGTACGTAAAGAAAAGGAACAGGGGAGTCAGACAGATGAATTCTTGTTTGAGCAGGTGAAAAAGAAATATGAACAAGCGTACTTATGTAGCGAGAAAATTGCAAAGTATGTGGCAAAGACGTATGATTGGGAAATTTCTAATGATGAAAAAATATATTTAACCTTACATATTCACCGTGTCGCAAACCGTCAATCATGGAATAATAACTAAAATCATAGGGTGACTGCTTCGAAACTAGATTGGCTTTTCAGTATAAGTAATTGGAAAAAAAGGGTGAGACCTTTTTCATTACTTTGAACAAAGTCAGTTTAGTTTTCTTTTTTAAATGACAAATAACAGAGACGCATCTAGAATAGAAACTGACAAGAAGGAGGAGCGACTATGGACCATGCACAGTTGGCCGAGGATATTGTAAAGCTTGTTGGTGGCGAGGATAATATTATTTCATTAGGCCACTGTACAACTCGCTTGAGATTTAAACTGAAAAATAGGGAGCTAGTGAATGACCTATCCATTAGTAAACGACCAGGTGTTATAAAAGTAATGAATATTGCAGGACAATTCCAAATTGTAGTTGGAACAGAAGTAAATGATACATATCGTGAAATAATGAAACAGACAAGCTTAGAAGGAATGGCAGAAAAGCAAAGTCGTGCTGAAAAAGGCTCACTATTTGATCAAGTAATTGATATCATATCAGGTATTTTCACACCGTTACTCGGGACGTTGGCCGGTGCAGGGATTTTAAAAGGACTGTTAATTGTCGCCGTATCACTAGGAATGCTAACAGAGGTAGATGGTACCTATATCATTTTGCATGCAGCTGCGGATAGTCTTTTTTACTTTTTACCTATTCACCTTGCATTAACAGCTGCGAAAAAATTTGGTGGTGATCCGCATGTTGCCATTGTTATTGCAGGTGCACTATTTTATCCAGATCTTCTTAATGCGTATAATCAGGAAATAGCTCTCACATTCTTTGGTATTCCTGTTGTGTTAATAAAATATGCGACTTCGGTAATTCCGATTATACTAGCGATTTATGTGACATCTAAGCTCGAACGCCTGCTGCAAAACGTTTATCCAAACACGATAAAGAAATTTTTCACACCATTAACCTTAATTGCCGTTATGGTACCTTTGACTTTGTTAATATTTGGTCCAATTGGCAACATAGTTAGTGAATGGCTAGCCATTGGTTATTCGTTTGTTTATGACAGTAGCGCATTAGTTGCGGGGGCACTGCTAGGATCTACTTGGCAAATTTTAGTTATCTTCGGATTACACTGGGGTCTTGTCCCGATAGCGTTGAATAATCTAAGTCAATTTGGTCAGGATACCTTTACGGCTATGATTACACCAGCTATTTTTGGCCAAGCTGGTGCTGCATTAGGGGTTTGGCTTAAATCTAAATCAGGAAAAGTAAAGGCTATTGCAGCACCAGCAACGATCGCGGGCTTATTTGGTGTAACGGAACCAGCAATCTATGGAATTACATTGCCTTTTAAGAGACCTTTTAGCATAGGTTGTGTTGCTGGAGCCATTGGTGGTGCCATTGTAGGTGTTTCGGGTGCAGGATCTAAATCGGTAGGTTTACCAGGTATAACAACCTTACCTATTTTCTTTGGGGAAGGATTTGTAATGTTTTTATTTGGGATTTTTCTTGCCTTTTTAGTAGCGGTGATCGGTACTTATTTGTTTGGTTTAAAAGAAGAAATGGAAGACAAGGTTCCAGAAAACGATAATGGTTTCAAAATGGAGAATAATAAACTGGATGACTTGATTGTACATAGTCCGCTAACAGGACCAGTAATAAGCTTAGAGGATGTAAATGATGATGTGTTTTCCTCGGAGGCGATTGGACCAGGTGTTGCGATAGTTCCTATAAATGGGGAATTCCATGCACCCTTTACAGGCGAAGTTACATCTGTATTCCCAAGTAATCATGGAGTTGGTCTTACTTCAGATGCAGGTATTAAAGTCCTAATCCATATTGGTATCGATACTGTCCAATTAGACGGTAAGTTTTTTAATATGAAGGTAAAATACGGAGATAAAATAGAGCAAGGACAATTGCTTGGGACATTTGATATGGAGGGTATCACGAACGAAGGCTTGGATATCACCTCTCCAGTTGTCATTACAAACTCTCATCAATACTTGGATGTCTTAAGTGCAGATGTGGAAAATACTACGGTTGGTGAGCGTTTATTGACAGTGATAAAGTGAGTAGGAATCGTTTGTTTAAGATTAACAACATGTAATACATAAACCTTTACATTCCAAGGATGAAAATGATATATTTATTAGGTAAACGAATATAACTTATGGATTGTTACTGATAAGCAGGCAAAACCTAAGTTGCTTTAGAAATGGGAGGAAGTCCTTCTGTTTTTCTTAAGCAATTTAGGTTTTTTTATTGCAAAAAGTATTTGCTTTTATTAGTAATAAGCGAGTAAGTTCTTTAAAACAAGAGAAGATAATGGAAGATAAATTATTATTTGAGGTGATGAATGATGACAGTGAAATTTCCAGAAGGATTCCTATGGGGTGGCGCTACTGCTGCTAACCAATTAGAAGGTGCTTATCAAGAGGGAGGAAAAGGGCTTAATCTAGCCGATGTACTACCTGGAGGAAAAGAAAATAGATTGAAGCTTTTATCGTCTACAGGATTTGATTTTGAAATTGATAAATCAAAATACACGTATCCTAACCACGAGGGTATCGATTTCTATCACCGTTATAAGGAAGATATTGCTCTATTTGCAGAAATGGGCTTCAAAACGTTTCGTTTGAGTATTGCTTGGTCACGTATTTTTCCAAATGGAGATGAATTAGAGCCTAACGAAGAAGGTCTAGCATTTTATGATCGCGTGTTTGATGAACTAGCTAAATATAACATCGAGCCATTAGTAACAATAGCCCACTACGAGACACCTCTACATCTTATTAAAGAATATGGCGGATGGAGAAATCGTAAATTGGTTGAATTCTTTGAGCGTTATGTAACCGTACTTTTCAATCGCTACAAGGACAAAGTGAAATATTGGTTAACCTTTAACGAAATCAACGGCGCTACACATATGCCGTTATTAGGCCTTGGTTTTTCACCTGAAAGTGAAGAAACGCGTCTTCAAGACAGCTTCCAGGGACTTCATCACCAATTCGTAGCAAGTGCCAAAGCGGTTCAACTAGGTCATGAAATTATTCCTGGTTCCCAAATTGGCTGTATGCTGATCTATGCACCAGTTTATTCTTTTGATAGTAACCCTGAAAATGTAATGTATGCACAGCAAGAGGCACGTATTTTCAATAACTTCTGTGGAGACGTACAAGTTCGTGGTGAATATCCAAGCTTTATTGACCGCTATTTTAGAGAGAACGATGTCAACATCAAAATGGAAGATGGGGACCTTGCATTAATTAAAGAAGGTACGGTTGATTTCATTTCATTCAGTTACTATATGTCTCGTACCGATAAGAAAAATAAAACACCTGAAGAGATTGGTCAAGGTAATTTAATTGGTGGTGTGAAGAATCCATTCTTAAAAGCTAGTGATTGGGGATGGGAAATTGACCCAATTGGCCTGCGCATTGCCTTAAATGAATTATATGATCGTTATCAAGTGCCGTTGTTTGTAGTGGAAAACGGATTAGGTGCTTATGATAAGGTAGAGGAAGATGGAAGCATTAACGACGATTATCGTATTGACTTTCTTAGAGAGCACATTAAAGCAATGGGCGAAGCGGTTGACGATGGCGTGGAATTAATGGGTTATACTTCATGGGGATGTATTGACTTAGTAAGTGCCTCTTCAGGTGAAATGTCTAAGCGTTACGGCTTTATCTATGTTGATAAGCTAGATGATGGCAGTGGTTCATTTGAACGTAGTAGAAAGAAATCATTCTACTGGTATAAAAACGTAATTGCAACAAATGGTGAGGAACTTTAATACTTAATATTTGATTATCTAAGAGAGAATAGATTTCTATTCTCTTTTTCTTTTGGAAGCTTTGAGAAATAAATTTTTAAAAAAAATTATTGTTTCATTATACTGGGGGAATATTAAAAGATGACCGTTTAGATTCCCAAAGCGGACGTCTTTTAATATTCCCATCTCTTAATTTAAAGCAATTATCTTATAATTACCAAATAAGTGTGTACTTAAAGTGTAGTAAGAAAAGTTGAGTTGTAATAATCACCAAAACTCTAACACCACTATGTTGTTGAGTTGATAAATAAGAACACAAAAGAACATGAATAAAACTGGTAACTTTTTAGAATAATATAAGAGACTTCAAGCCGAAAGAGTGGATAATTTTGCCGCATCAAAAGTTTCAGTCAGCTAACCTAAAACCTCGCTATGCCAAAGGGGCACTATCTACGTTTGGAGCAAATTCTATTTACCCTCGGACGCCGTGGGGAGCTGCATGGTGGTCTCTTACTTTCCCTGGTTTTGGTCACATATACATAGGGAGATATCTACCTGGTTTTATTCTGATTATCTGGGAGCTTGTGGTAAACACCCAGGCAAATCTAAACATGGGGATAGCCTTATCTATGCTTGGAAGGTTCGAGGAGGCAAAAGCTGTCATAAACGAGGAATGGGTACTACTTTATATGGGAGCGTATATATTTAGTATCTGGGACAGTTATCGCTCTTCTGTTGAGATAAGTAAAAGTCACTTACTCTCCGAAGTGGAAGACGCACCAGTTGGCCCTTCGGTTGTTAGTGCTTTTGATATAGTTATTCTTTCTAAGAATAAACCATGGTTAGCTGCAGTTTGGTCAATTTTATCACCTGGATTAGGGCAATTATATAGTGGTCATACAATTGCAGGAACGGTTATTTTGTCATGGTGGATATTTGTTACCTATAAAGCTAACTTCATTGGTGCCTGGTTTTATTCGTTCATAGGAGATTTTAGCAGTGCAGCTTCAATGGTTAATTGGCAGTGGTTCCTCTTCTTGCCTTCTATGTACGCCTTTGCCATCTATCAAGCCTATGTAGCAGTAAATGAAAATAATGTATTATATGATATTGAGCAAACACGTTACCTTAGAGTGAGGGATGAAAACTTGGCACAACAAAAACAAAAATCGCTAGAAGACGATACACTTCAAATTATTGCTACGTTTGAACATTCGCCCTTTGTGGAGATGGCTATCCATGATATAGAGACAATAGGAGTACCTCCGAAGAATATTGTGGCATTGCCCTTAGAAAACCTTGAATC
Source organism: Aquibacillus kalidii (assembly GCF_014280935.1). Lineage (GTDB taxonomy): Bacteria > Bacillota > Bacilli > Bacillales > Amphibacillaceae > Aquibacillus_D > Aquibacillus_D kalidii. The sequence goes on along the minus strand of NZ_JACLZI010000039.1, from coordinate 26,372 downwards.
CGAAACATTTATAATTGACTCTTTACATCGAATTGATGGCAGGAGTATTCTGGACGGAGCGATGGTGAGCGGTACCATTTTTATGGTTTTAGGGACGATATATGGATTTGTATTGTACTGGGGTCCAGTTATCTGGGGATTAATTGGCTTAGTAGGCGGGTTTTTGTTGGGATTACTAATTGAATTAGCTTTTCATAAAAATAAAATAAAGTTATTTGCGAATCGTAAACCTGAAGTTTTCATGCAGATAACATGTAATACCTCTATGGAGGAGCATCTAATTAAAGTCCTTAAAGCAAGGAAGGCTAGTGGCTACCTTGTTATGCCTCAGCGAATAATACCTGACAATTCTCCCTCATCTTAAACCTTTTAGAAGTAAGAGAGTGGGAGAGTGAAAGGAAAAGTGAAAGCGTCAGTGTCTCATTAAGATCAAATGAAGAAGGGAATCAATAAGGTGGGTTGACAGCCAAATGGAAGGACAATGTCCTTATGGTTGTCGGCCCACCTTTAATTCGGAATCATTTTGAAAAAGCTAAATGATGTACTGTTTTTTCTCTTCCATTTTATTTATTTTTCTTCCTTTATTATTTTCCATTTCCATCATCTTCACAACAAATCTAGGGGCCGTTACTATTTTGTCAGGGATTTCTGTTCCAAACCTTGCTTATGGTCCTCTTAAAAAGCCACGTCCGTGACATCACTTCAGTTTGTTAGATCATTTTATCTGATAACAAGTCCAATTCTTGTTCAAGTAAGGTGTCTTCCTAATGATAAAAAAAGATTAGAATATACCTTGTTGGGGTATAGTTAAAATAGAAAAATAACAAGAAAATATAGAAGGACTGAATAGGGGATACCGTTACTTTTGAAGGAACAAAGAGTACTTCAGGTAATGAAATGCACCTATGGTTAGCGTGAAACTGGGTTCTAACACCTATACCTGGTTTTATTGTTGGAAAACTAACTAGTACCTTCTACTCTAGTATAGGATTTGAGAAAGTGGTGAACTTTTAAGAGTAAGAATTTAGAGGATATAGGATTCGGTTTTTAAAACATCGGATTATTTTATGAAATGAAATACTTTTTCAATTGACATAAATACCGTGTGGGGGTATAGTATAAGTATAAAAGATAAGGAAGTGATTTATTTGGATAATTTCTTGCATGATCACCCAAGTAAACCTAGAACACAAGATGAAAAGCAAAAAGTTATTAACCGTTTAAAACGTATTGAAGGGCAAGTTCGTGGGATACAGAAAATGGTGGAAGAAGACCGGTATTGTGTTGATATTTTAGTGCAAATTAGCGCCATACAATCCGCGATAAAAAATGTCGGTTTCTCTGTCACAGAACGACACCTCAACCATTGTGTAAGTGATGCAATCAAGCAAGGTGATGGCAAAGCTACTATTGATGAGTTAATGACTGTTCTGAAGCAGTTTTCCAAGTAAGGAGGAACTATTATGGGAGAAAAAAATCACGCAACACTTGGTATAACAGGAATGACCTGTGCGGCCTGTTCCACCCGTGTTGAAAAGGTATTAAATAAAATGGATGGAGTCGAAGCTCAAGTCAATCTAACGACTGAAAAGGCAACCGTAGACTACGATTCAGATAAGACCTCCATTGAGGATATTACAAAGAAAATAGAAAATGTAGGCTACGGGGTTTTGATGGAGAAAACGGAATTAGATGTTTTTGGAATGACGTGTGCTGCTTGCTCAACCCGAATTGAAAAAGTATTGAATAAGCAAGCAGGAGTTAAAAAAGCATCGGTAAACTTAACAACAGAATCCGCATCAATAGAATATAATCCTGGACTGGTGAACACTCAAGCGATCATTGAGAAAATAAAAAAGCTTGGATATGATGCCAAACCAAAAGCAGAAACAGCAGAAAAACAGACACATAAAGAAAAAGAAATCAAGAGAACGAAAACGAAACTAATTATTTCTACTGTGTTGTCTGCGCCACTGTTAGTAACGATGTTCGTTCATTTATTTAACATGCATCTGCCAGCTATATTTCTGAATCCATGGTTCCAATTTGCTTTAGCAACACCTGTTCAGTTTGTTATCGGTTGGCAATTTTATGTTGGTGCCTATAAGAACCTTCGGAATGGTGGAGCGAACATGGATGTACTTGTTGCATTAGGTACAAGTGCTGCTTATTTCTATAGTGTATACGAAGCATATAAGACCATCGGCAATCCTATCTATATGCCACATTTATACTTTGAAACAAGTGCTGTGTTAATCACGTTAATTTTATTTGGAAAGTATTTAGAGGCAAGAGCAAAAAGCCAAACAACGAATGCACTATCTTCATTACTTAATTTACAGGCGAAAGAAGCGCGCGTTATAAAAAATGGAGAAGAAGTGATGATTCCAGTTGAGGAAGTTGCTGTAGGAGACCGCTTAGTTGTAAAACCAGGGGAGAAAATACCCGTAGATGGTTATGTGGTAAAAGGCAGAACATCTGTCGATGAATCGATGATTACCGGAGAATCCATTCCAATTGAAAAAGAAGCTGAAGCCACAGTAATCGGCTCAACGATAAATAAAAATGGATCAATTGAAATGGAAGCGACAAAAGTAGGGAAAGATACTGCTCTTGCATCAATTGTAAAAATAGTAGAAGATGCCCAAGGGTCAAAAGCGCCAATCCAGCGATTAGCAGATATCATTTCTGGTTATTTCGTACCGATTGTTGTAGGGATAGCCATTCTCACATTTATCGTATGGATCGCTTTTGTAGAGCCTGGTCAAATGGAACCTGCTTTAGTGGCGGCGATTGCAGTTCTGGTTATCGCATGTCCTTGTGCATTAGGGCTCGCAACCCCAACCTCGATTATGGTCGGTACTGGAAAGGCTGCCGAGAGTGGAATCCTATTTAAAGGTGGCGAGCATCTCGAGCGTACACATGAATTAAATGCGATCGTGTTAGATAAAACGGGCACGATCACAAAAGGTAAACCCGAGGTAACAAACTTTACGGGTGATGAAGAAACATTACAGTTACTCGCTAGTGCGGAGAAAGGCTCAGAGCACCCTCTTGCAGAAGCTATTGTTGCCTATGCAACTGAAAAAAGTATTGATTTAGTGGAAGTGGACGATTTCACCGCTATACCTGGTCATGGTATCGAGGTCACTATTTCCGACCACCACATTCTTGTTGGTAACCGAAAGCTTATGGAAAATCACCAAGTCGACGTTGGTGAGGCTGAACAACAGCTGACGGACTATGAAATAGAAGGAAAAACAGCAATGTTAATTGCGGTTGATAAACAGTACCGTGGAATTGTTGCCGTTGCAGATACAATTAAAGAAACCGCACCACAAGCAATAAGAGAGTTAAAAGAACAAGGCTTAGAGGTGATCATGTTAACAGGTGATAACGAGCGAACGGCACAAGCAATTGCGAAACAGGTTGGCATCGACCAAGTAATCGCGCAAGTGTTACCTGAAGAAAAAGCAGAAAAAGTAAAAGGAATTCAGAATAAGGGTAAAAAGGTTGCCATGGTTGGAGACGGTGTAAATGATGCTCCAGCATTAGCAATTGCCGATATTGGAATTGCCATTGGTACCGGAACAGAGGTAGCAATTGAAGCTGCCGATGTAACGATTCTTGGTGGTGAACTATTGCTTATTCCGAAAGCAATAAAGATTAGCCATGCTACGATTAAAAATATTCGCCAAAATCTCTTTTGGGCTTTCGGTTACAATACAGCAGGAGTCCCAATTGCAGCAATCGGATTACTTGCGCCGTGGGTTGCTGGTGCAGCAATGGCGTTAAGTTCAGTAAGTGTTGTCTCTAACTCATTACGGTTAAAACGTGTGAAGCTATGACAAGTCCTATCCTATTTAAAGGAGGTGAAAAGGTCATGGAAAAAACGTTACATGTGCAAGGCATGACTTGCGGCCATTGCAAAATGTCGGTGGAAGGTGCACTAAAAGAATTAGATGGTGTATCTACTGCTGAAGTTAATTTAGAAGCTGGCAATGTAGCTGTTACTTTTGATGAATCTCAAGTAACAGTTGCTGCGATGAAAGAAGCTATTGAAGAGCAAGGTTATGATGTTGAAGCCTAAATTCAAGAAAAGCTGATTTTTATACTATGTACCTCAAGAACTTTTTAAAATGGCTATACTACAATGGAAAAATGAATCCTGTTTCGTACAGGGTTCATTTTTTTAGTTTTTGTAATTAGTCAATTCATTGATCTGTAATTTCACAGATTAGTTTGATTTTTAATTGGATAATTATGTTAAAATATAAGTGCGATGGAAGGAAATAGTCAAGAAATCACTTTGGTTTTTTTAGGCATAAATGTAGTAGAATGGGAACTTTTAAATAGTTTATTAAGGAATCAGTCATCATGTACAGTTTATTATTTATAATAGTTGACTCTTTGATCCTATTTCCAATTCAGGTCATTTTATAATCGGGGTACTTTAACTGAACAAAAATTATTTTCATTAAGAAGGTGATTAAACAATGAGACGGTTAATAATGAACCTATTATTTATAGCTTTAGGTGCATTGCTAATTAGCACTGTATTAGTAATAGAAATAGATGGTATTCTAGGTTGGTTCTTGACGACATTAGGTGTTTTTCTAATTGGTGTAGGTCTAACATTAAAGTATATAATTAAATTGTTTGCAAACATATTTTGATTATTGTTGACGTCCTTTTTTGAGTTTGACGTATTATTGGTGGATTTGGATAATAATAAGTTATTAGAAATGTTAATGAAAGGGCATGTGACCAAGTATCGCTAGTTCTACTTTCATTTATTTGTAAAAAGTATAGTGGGCAATTAGTCGAAAGTAACGAGGAGTCGTTACAGAATACGTTTTATTCACTTGATGAGCTACGAGAGAATATATTTACTGAACACAAACTGCTTGTTGATGATTTATTATCAACTAAACCACTACCGATTATTGGATGACAAAAGCAATAATTCACAGAATCTCTTACCTTTTTCTTTCAATTTACGAATTGACAAATGATACCTATGGTGTAAAATTACACTAAATAAAAGTGGTATATTGATAAAGGGGGAGTTAGTTTGGATTATAAACCTTATATATTTTTAATAGGCTCCTATTTATTTGCTTTTTTCTTAAATTTGATGCCTTCGATCAAGTACCCAGATTTGAATATGAATGTTTGGAATTTAGTAGTGACTCTAGTGTTTATGTTTTTACTAATCATGTACTCTAAACAAGGAAAAAAGAAATTAAAGATATTTTCGCTAGTGGGCGTTATATCAGCAGTACTTGTTTTCCTCATCACAGCTTTTGAGCAAGTGATGTTTGAACATGCCTTTTTAGATGCCATAGCTTCCTTACAATATCCTCTTTACCTTCTATTTATTACGCCATTATTCGGTGGCAATGACCTATTTGACGTAAGCTATGGGTTGTATTCCTTACTGATGTCATTATTCTATGGAATTGTTTTTGGGTTAACCCTGTATTTTAGAAGGGACGATTCAAGATCTTTTTAATCTTCTAGAACGCGAGAATAGTGACCTTACCAAAGTGTTAAGATGAAACCAGCAGTCAATTATAAGGAAAAAATAAAGTGGTACTTTAGATGTCTAGGATAGGAGGTACTGATAATGTCGATAAACAAAAATCTAGTAGGCCTTTCTATGATTATAATGCTACTAATCATAGTCGTTTCATTTTTAGTTATTTCATTCGGATATTTTAATACGAAGGAAATCAGCTTACTGACTTCCAGATGTAACGAGATTGGAGGTAAAGCTATCTTAGAAATCCACAACAATTTTACTAGTAGCTATTCCTTTGAGTGTAAAGAATAGCTTATTTCCATGGTGCTGGTCTCAACATGACGATCATGTTCATTGTGTGAACTAGGAAGTTATCTAATATAAGAAAGGCTGTGAAGTTAGTTGAATAGTTACAAAGCCGTGCTATTTGATTTAGATGATACCCTAATTAATCGTAATCAGGCAGTAGAGAACTTGTTTTTTATTATTTTGGAAAAGTGTTATAGGGATTTAAATCATGTAGCACAGCAACACATGCTGCAGAAATTCAAATTATATGATCATAGCAGCTATGGCAATGGTGATAAGGTAAAAGTGTTGGAATTATTTTTTGATGAATTTCCGCCAAATCATAGATTACCGCGCAATGACTTGCAAGATTTTTGGAATAATCATTTTCCGAAGTGTTTTTCTATAGACAAAGAGACTATACATATCGTAAACACTATCAAGTTGCACGCCAAAGTTGGAATAATAACAAACGGCTCCACTCAGAGACAAAATGCTAAAATAAAGAATACTAGTTTAAATAGTTGTTTTGATATTATTTTAATTTCAGATGAGGTTGGATTTAGTAAACCTGACAACCGCATATTTGAATTAGCATTAAATAAGCTTCATGTGCAACCTGAAGACACATTATTTGTAGGAGATGACTTAGAAAAGGATATTGCTGGTTGTCAAAATGCAAATATAAAAGGCGTTTGGTTCAATCCTGAGATGACCAAGAATGATACTGAAATAAAGCCATTTGCTGAGATCAACTCTTTGGATGGGTTATTAAGTTATTTTACATAATAAGCATAAGTTATTGTACTTCACAACATGTTGTAAGTGTAAAACACATCGAGCTCAGGATGCTAGATTTTCTGACAAAAAACTCCTATTGTAGAAGATGGTCTCGAATTAACTAAGTCTTCTACAATAGGAGAATGTTAATGTAAAGGGGGATTGTTCGACCAGAACTAGGCCGAATCAATAAGCCTATTGGTTACCCCCCTTGTTGATTGTATCTTTCTCTATATTCCATAGCTAACCTTCTAAAAGAGGGCAGCTAGCTATCTTTTAATTCGACTATATGCTTACTCTTCTGAAGGTTCCTCATCAGGGTCAGGTTCCTCAGCATCTGCACCTATATTACCTTCTTCATTTGTTTCTAATTTTTCTGAAGGTTCTTCATCAGGATCAGGTTCTTCTGCATCTGTACCTACATTACCTTCTTCATTTGTTTCTAGTTCTTCTGAAGGTTCTTCGTCAAGATCAGGTTCTTCCTCATCCGGGCCTACATTACCTTCTTCATTCATTTCTAATTCTTCTGAAGGCTCTTCATCAGGATCAGGCTCTTCCGCATCCATCCCTGCATTACCTTCTCCATTTGTTTCTAATTCTTCTGAAGGTTCCTCACTAGGATCAGGTTCTTGAGCATCATCCTCGGCACACCCTGTTAATAATAACCCCGTACTAAGAGGGATCCCTAGTAGTAGTAATTTTAACTTTGTAATATTATCTCCTCCTAATTATTTGTCTTACAATAACACTTCCACGTAAATGACACAATAAAACATATTTCGGCAAAATAGTTTTGTTTTACCGAAACACTCTATTTGTTTGATAAAAGTTATGGTGTGTAAGACTCTAATATGGTGGATCCCCAAAGTCTAATTCTAGCTATTATTGTGCTATAATTTCTGTAAAAGTATAACTTACTATCTGACCAATCGTTTCTCGTATAATAGAACGGAGGATTTACATGCGTTACATTAGTAACTGGCTAACAGGATACAATCTGTCACCTACCATAGCTGAATACTTAACGTATATTATTATGATTCTATTTATTGGAATCATCTGTATCATTGCAAATTTTATTACTAAAAAATTTGTCATGAGGATCGTTAGCCATTTCATTAAAAATAACAAGTTCCAATGGGATGATATGTTACTTGAAAGAAAAGTCTTTCATAAGATATCCCATGTTGTACCAGCTATCATTATATTTTTCTTTGCGCAGGCTTTTCCGACTTATCAATCGTTCATTGAAAAAGCGGCCATCATCTATATGATTATCACAGGGTTGACGGTGATATTTAGTTTACTAAATGCAATTAATGATATTTATCAAACCTTTGAAATCTCTAAAAGTAGACCGATTAAGGGATATCTACAAGTGGCGAACATTGTAGTAGTCATTGTAGGAGTTCTGTTAGTCATTTCAATTTTACTAGGGCAGAGTCCGTTCATTCTTCTAAGTGGGGTAGGTGCTCTTTCGGCCATTCTATTGCTTATTTTTAGAGATTCTATTTTAGGTCTGGTAGCAGGCGTTCAATTGGCAGCAAATGATATGGTGCGAGTTGGGGATTGGATTGAGATGCCTAAATACGGTGCAGATGGCGATATTATCGATATATCTCTTGTCACGGTAAAGGTTCAAAATTGGGATAAAACGATTACGATGATTCCTAGCTATGCCCTTGTTTCCGATTCTTTTATTAATTGGAGAGGGATGCAAAATGCTGGTGGGCGCCGGATTATGCGTTCTTTGTTTATCGATACAACTAGTATTTCTTTTTTAACGGAGGAAATGTTGGAAAGACTTAAAAAAATCCATTACTTATCTGATTACCTCAGTCGTACCGAAAAAGAAATTGCAGAGTACAATGCCAGAAATGATTTGGATGACAGCAGTACAGTGAATAGACGGTCCATGACGAATATTGGGGTGTTTCGGATCTATGTTCAGAATTACTTAGAGAATCACCCGCAAATTAGACAGGATATGACCTTGATGGTTAGACAGCTGGCACCAAGTGAACACGGCTTGCCATTAGAAGTATATGCCTTTACCAATGATGTAAGATGGCACGTGTATGAAACGATTCAATCAGATATCTTTGATCACCTGTTTGCGGTAGCACCAGAGTTTGGAATCCGATTATTCCAGAAACCTTCTGGACATGATCTAAAGAATATGGCAGCTCCTTCTACTAGGGAGGAGATAAAGCGTGAAGATCAGGTGACAAGAAAGGTAGATTATTCCTAATTTCAGTTTCAAAGGGAGAATAGATGTGGTTAACTATAAATTGAAAGCGCAATTGCTGGAAGTAGTAGATAATCAATTAAATGCCAATAACCCAAAGTGTACAAAGAGGACATTAAATAGACTACTGGATCTTGGCTATTCTATGGAGGACTTGAAGGTAATGATTGCTGCAGTATTAGTGGAAGAGATCCATCAAGTTGCTACCAGCGAAGAGTACTATAATGAAAAACGATACTGTAAAAAATTATCCAAACTCCCAGAGTATTACGAGAGGAAATATTTGGACTTAGAGTCGGATGAAACTGAGCAAGTCCCAGTGGTCAATGAACGGAAAATTGGCAGGAATGATCCTTGCTTTTGCGGTAGTGGCAAAAAATACAAAAAGTGCTGTGGCTAGGAAATCGGAAAGGTGTTTCCAATTTCATCTACTGTTAAATCTATCCAACAAAAGCTAAAGTTGAGGGGGACATATCCTAAATGGTTACTGCCTCACAAAGAGAATCACATATCTAAAGACCATAGCTACTCGCTGTGGTCTTTTTATTTACGTAAATCTAATGGAATTATAAAAAAATATCGCCTAAGTTCGGGACACTGAAGCACAAATTTCTAAAAAAAGGATTCGTTATCCTACGCTTCATTCAGAGTAGTATTGATAGTGAAAGATAAAGCTGCAGCTTATTAAATTATTTAATTTTGAAACCAAATAGTTGATCAAGCGTATTAACTATCAGAAGCTTTTTGAAAGGAGAGGTTAGGTATGTATTATTTTAAGTACACGCCAGGATTTCAATTTAGAGATTCAACCAAACCTATTGAACTTTATCAGGGTAGTAGGAAAATTGGAGTAATAAAAAGGATTTATAAAAACTGGTTCACAAAATTACTTGATACTTCCATTTTAAACAATTGGTTTACAGCCTATGAGATAGTTGATCATAACAACGAATTGAAGTTTAAATCGAAAGAAAGCTCCTCGTTTTTTGGTAAAAAGCAATATGATGTTATATACTTTGATGCTAATGATCAGGAACATGTTCTTGTTCTAAAAGATGTGCGTAAATTCCATTTTAGTCCAATAGTAGAATTTTATTATAAGGGTGTAATCCATACAGTTACTAGGAAAGAAAGGTTTGGTTGGACTGAATGGATTAAAGACGAGCAACTTATCGCCAAATGGAAGAGAATGAACGTAGCTCTACCTGACGAAATAGAAATTCAAGTAGTTAACGGAGATTATTTAGATGATATTTTCCTAATAGTAGGTGTTTTTCATACCTTTTTTTATGATTGGGGTTAAGTATGATAGGAAATAGAGTATTATTCAAAGCAAAAAGGTGCATTTTTATGGGACATTTCAATACACATAAGTAGAGATACATTAGGGAAACGCGATTTCTAAAAAGGAGTGTTTTTTTGAGTAAATATAAAGTTCTGAAATTACTATATGCCTTAATCCATATAATAGCCCCTATTTTTTACTTAGTTTTATCACTTATTTGGGGACATTTTTTCACTTCCAAAACTATGTGGGAGAATGTAATAGACAACCTCGGCATTTTAGCGATTTTCTATCTGGGAATAAGCTTATTATGGTTTTTTAGTATAGACTACTTGGATGGTCAGGCTGAAAAAATATCAAAAGAAATAAAAAAGTAGATATAACCATGTAAAATAATTAGGGATTAGCAGGTGAGGCCTTTATAAAAGAAAAGGGGAGAAGACTGATTGCGTGATGAAAATTCCAAATTAGAAAAGTGGAGAGAGAAATATGGAGCGATAGTTATTGCATTGACTTGTTTATGTAGTGCCATTACAAGTTGGGGAGATAATTGGATGCTTACAGTCATCTTAGTACTAGGCTTTATAGTTTGTATAACGATTGGAATTTTTGATATAAAGCGTGCTAAAGTAAAGCAAAATTAACAATAATTTTCTTGGTATAGATGCGTTTAAAATCGAGGAGGAACGTCATTTGGCGTTTCTCTTCTTTTTATAGTCAGAGAAGTATATTGGGGTTATATGTTAATATGACTGTGATGCAAAATCGAATTTAAATGAAGGACAGCTTAATGCTAGATGGAAATATGAGATGAACAATGGGTGGGGGTTAATATGAAAAAAGCTTTCTTTGTTGTCTTTTTAATTTTAGTTATATTCTTAACAAGGAGCCTGTCAGAATTACACTTTAATGAGATAAATGCTGTACCAGGTGATGTTAAGATGGTTCGTTCAAGCGATATTGGTGATTATGCAAAAGCCGTGTTATTTGAAGATGAAACGGGAGCATTTGGAGTAGCAGAAATACATAAAAAATATGGATTTTTATATAAGTTTGATGGTAGTACATCGGGGGCAATGGTAGAAGAAGGTCAACCATTTAAAGCGATTGGAATTGCCGATGATGATGACTTCTTAGTTGCGGTAAAGACTGCTGAAAATTCTAACATTGAGTATATTACACTTGGGAACCATATGGAAGGCATAAAGCTATCTAATAAATACGATTTATCGCTTAATGAATTGCCATATATAATTTGAAACAAGTAAAGGATAACTATGTCCTATTTGTAGCTGATGAATATTCAATGGATACATGGACTATTAGGGCCTTTGATACAGAAGGTGATTTAGTAGCGGATGAATTATTTGGTGGAGACCCAAGATACATTGATTGGAGTTAGATAGAATCTTATTGAATTATTGTGGTGGTACTGATGTATTGTTAAGGTGTATTAGATCAAATTGAGGTATGCTCTGACAAATTAAAAAGAATCAAGAATACCATATAAAAAGTAGAGCATTATTGAACGTTTGTAGAAAAACATTCCTGTAACTTCAATATCTATAGTACGTCTATTTTATAAGGAGGTGTTGATAGTGAGGAAATCTTTGATATTTATTCTTTGTTTAGTTCTTTTGTTTGGAGTCGGTTGTTCTAACCAAAGTGCACGAGATACCGTAAATAAAGACAAAATTAACATTAATAATGAAGCACCCGATGATGAGCTGCTTACAAAAAATCTTAAGTTAACCGTGTGGGGCCAGTTATCTTCCGGTCAAAAGGCATGGATTGATGGCACTTGGAAGGATGGGAAAGTATCTACAGTTACTTTGAGTGAAAAATGGATGAATCAGGTTGATCATGTTTTATATGAAGGGCGGGAGGTATATGAGATTGAATTTCAAACAAAAAGTCAGTCTTCTACAAATAATATGATTGTATATGCAGATATAAATACCTTTGACTATATAGGAGTCGGCCCCGTGGATTAAAGTAGATAAACTACTATGGATTTACTTTTTATTATAAGATGTAATAGATTAAGAAAAAGATCCGTCACTTAAGGAAATGGTGTATTAAGATCCACCTACTTCACATCGATAGGTGAGATTTTTTGTTTTCTAGGTCATCCGCCCTTACAAATTGGCTATAGGATCATAGGTTATTAGTGTAGCAATTTAAAAGGAGGCTAAAGAATGGGTGCAGAATTCGGTTATAACAATGGTTTTGCGTTGATCGTTGTATTGTTCATTCTTCTAATCATTGTAGGTACTTCTTATGTAGGTGGATTTGGCGCATATTAATTTAAAATAAAAAGTGAGGATATGCCAGGAGTTACTGGCATATCCTCACTTCTTTTGTTGGAAAATCAAATTTACTTATTAAGTTTCATGTTGGCTAATATCTCGACGAACAAACCTCACATGTGATAAGAGCAAGGATAAACAAGACAATCATCGAGGTAAGTCTCTGCCGCTGTCCTTTAACTACCCTCTGAAAATTATTAACATTGAATTTTTATGCAGATGAAGGTATTATTCAAGTTAATGTAAGTTTGAACGTTGGGATATGAAAGGAGAGTATATAGAGATGAACTATGAAGTTATTATTGTAGGTGCGGGATCGATGGGGATGGCCGCTGGTTACTATTTAGCGAAACAGGGGAAGCGTGTATTATTAATTGATTCTCATAATCCTCCACATGCAGAAGGTTCTCATCATGGAGAGACTAGAATTATTCGTCATGCCTATGGAGAAGGGGAAAGTTACGTAAAAATGGCTTTACGTGCACAAGAACTGTGGAACGAATTAGAAGAGCAATCAGAAGAGAAAATCTTTCTCCCGACTGGTGTTATCAACATTGGACAGCCAGACTCTACATTTATTCAAAACGTGATCAGTAGTGCAAAAAACTACTCATTAAATGTAGAGCAATTAACTGCGGACGAAATTAAAAAACGGTGGACAGGCTTTCATGTTCCTGAGGGTTATATAGGCTGTTACGAAGTAGATTCAGGTGTATTAATGAGTGAAAATTGTATTAGAGCTTTTAGAAACCAAGCGAAAGCGCATGGTGCCGTGTTAAAGGTTAATGCCCCGGTGACATCCATCACTATTTTTGAAGATAGTGTACAGGTGGACACAGCGGATGAAAGCTTCACAGCAGCGTCTTTAATTATGACGCCAGGAGCAGGAACAAGAAAGCTTCTGCCATTAGTAGATTTAGAGCTACCATTACAAGAAGAACGAAACACATTTTCCTGGTTTGAAACAGATGAAAGCCTCTATCGCTCTAGTGATTTTCCTGCCTTTTCATTTGAATTACCAACTGAAACTTATTACGGCTTTCCAAGTATTGATCAAGCTGGGGTAAAGATTGGGAGACATGATGGTGGGATTCCTAGAGATATGAAGCAACCGTTAGCTGAATTTGGAACATATGAACAAGACCAACAAGATGTCAGTAGCTATGCAGAACAGTTTATGCCAAGGCTTGGGTCACACAAAATGGGCAAAGCATGTACGTATACGATGACACCGGATGAGGATTTTATTATTGATAAGCATCCTGGTCATGATCATGTAGTAATTGCTTGTGGATTTTCTGGACATGGATTTAAATTTAGCAGTGTTATTGGAGAAATATTGAGCCAATTGGTCATAGGGAACAGGGAGTCAACGCTTGATATTCGCCCATTTTCTATGAAGCGTTTTTCTAAATGATTGATTTACTAAATTTTGTCAACTAAAAAGTTTTGATAATAGTGTTGACAATTTTATGTCGACTCGATATGATGGAAAAATAATAATTGAATATTGCTTATCAAGAGTGATCGAGGGACAAGGCCCAATGACATCCGGCAACCTTCTCTAAGAGAAAGGTGCTAAATCCTACAGAAGATATTTCTGAGAGATAAGGTTTCTATAGAATGAAGAGCCTCTTTCAAAAGAAACGGGTTCTTTTTTTGTTACAGAAATGATTGCAGCGTATGAGAGAACAAAGGAGTAGAGAGAGTTATGTTAATACTTGAAGGAATTCGAAAGGTTTATGGTGAGGGTGGAGACAACCCTGTTGAAGCTTTGAAGGATATAAACCTTGAGGTCAAAAAAGGGGAAATATTTGGTGTAGTCGGCTACAGTGGAGCTGGTAAGAGCTCCTTGATTCGTTGCGTTAACTTATTAGAGAAGCCTACGTCTGGTAAAGTGAAAGTAAATGGAACAGACTTAACTAAATTGTCACCTAAGAAGTTAAGAGCAGAACGGAAAAAAATAGGGATGATTTTTCAGCAATTTAATTTGTTGCATTCAAAAACAGCATTTGGAAATGTTGCCATGCCACTTATTATAGAGGGGTATGCAAAAGAGGATATCGACAAGAAGGTAAGGAAGCTTCTTTCTTTTGTCGGACTAGAAGATAAAGCAGATCACTATCCGGAACAATTGTCTGGTGGGCAAAAACAACGAATTGGTATCGCTAGAGCGCTCGCAACAGATCCACATGTATTACTGTGTGATGAGGCTACATCTGCACTAGATCCAGATACAACGAACGCCGTCTTAGAGCTATTAAAACAGGTTCGTGATGAGTTAGGTATTACAATTCTATTAATCACGCATGAGATGAATGTGATTAGAGATATTTGTGATCGAGTAGCGGTACTAGATGGTGGTGTGATTGTCGAACAGGATTCTACGATTAATCTGTTCACAGAGCCAAAAACAGCCATTGCGAGAAGCTTTGTTCGAACCGTGCTAAATGATGCGTTACCGGAAGCGACATTGAAAAAAGTGTTAGAAAAAGGTGAATCTAATTCAGTGTACAGGATTCTCTACAAGGGAGAATCTGCCAATGATCCATTACTTTCCGATGTTGCTAAGAAGTTTAAGATAGACATTAATGTCATCTATGGAACGATTACGGAAATACAAGGGCAGCCGTTTGGGAATATAATTGTAGAATTGAACGGGGATCCACAAGAAATTAATAACGTTGTTGACTATATTAAAGGAAGACAGGTAACGATTAAGGAGGTTAAGTCAGATGCAGTTTGATTGGTCATGGTTTTGGCCTGAATTATTTGGGGCACTAAACGATACAATGTACATGATTATTGTCGCTTTCCTTATTTCGATACTAATTGGTATCCCACTCGGAATTATTCTAGTGATCACGAGAGAGAATGGCATCTTAGAAAATAAAGCAGTATTTAATATATTGAATATTGTTGTGAATGTGCTACGTTCGATTCCATTTATTATTTTAATTGTAGCTATCATTCCGGTCACAAGGCTAATTGTTGGTACATCTATCGGTACAACGGCCGCAATTGTTCCATTAGTGTTTTACACAGCGCCGTACATTGGAAGATTGGTAGAAAACTCGTTATTAGAAGTAGATCCGGGAACGATTGAATTAGCGGAGGCAATGGGCGCGACCCCTTGGCAAATCATCTGGAAATTTTTATTGCCAGAGGCGTTAGGTTCTTTAATTCTATCGTTGACGATTGCGATCATTGGCCTAATTGGTGCAACTGCGATGGCTGGTGCTGTAGGTGGTGGCGGTATTGGTGATCTAGCTATCTCGTATGGGTATAACCAATTCCAAACAGAAGTAATGGTTATTACGGTCATTATCCTGGTGATCATGGTTCAATTCATTCAATCACTTGGAAACTATTTATCAAAAAAAATCAGAAGATCTTAATAAGTTAGGTTATGGATGATCTAAATCATCTTACTATATAAAAAAACACTACAAGAAGGAGCGCAAAAGATGAAGAAACTTTTATTTACGCTAGCAGCACTATTACTATTTATTATTACAGGTTGTGGATCAGATAACGAAACCGTTAAAGTTGGTACAACAACAGCAGAAACACCTACATGGGAGCTAGTGAAGGAATTAGCGGCCGAAGAAGGTATTGAAATTGAAATTATCCAATTCAGTGATTATGTTCAACCAAACATTGCTTTAGACAATGGTGAGATTGATTTGAACGCTTTCCAAACAATTAGTTACTTTGAGTCATTTATTGAAGAACGTGACTTGAACTTATCTGCGATTGGGACAACACCAATTTGGCCGATGGGTATTTATTCAGACAAAGTAGGAGAGTTAAGTGAAATAGAAGACGGTGCACAAATCATCGTTCCGAAAGAACCAACAAACCTAGGTAGAGCATTAATGCTCCTACAAAAAGCAGGGTTAATTACGCTTGAAGAAGGCTTTGCAGGTGATGGTGGTGTTGAAGCAATTACTGAAAATCCAAAGAACTTGGAAATTGTTCCTGTAACAGCAGGTCAAACAGCACGTGGTTTACAGGACGCAACAGCAGCACTTATTAACTCTGACGTTGCCATTGCGGCAGGCTTAAACCCAACGGCTGACCCCGTATTCCGTGAAGACGATCAAAACGTACCATATATTAACATCATTGCGGCACACACAGATCGTAAGGACGAAGAAGCATTTCAAAAGATTGTAGAAATCTATCATTCAGATGAAGTAACAAGCTTTATCGAAAAAGAGTACGAAGGAGCAGCTGTTCCAGTTATCCGACCGATTGAAGAGGTACTAGGAGAATAATTAGAAGGGGCCCAATTGGGTCCTTTTTTCTTATGTGAAAAAATAAATATGAAGTAGAAATTTCCATCCACCTATGACATTCGCCCTTACAAATTTGCCCGTTTTTCATAGTGTATTACTATAGCAATTTAAAAGGAGGCTAAATTAATGGGTGCAGAATTCGGTTATAACAATGGTTTTGCGTTGATCGTTGTATTGTTTATTCTTTTAATAATTATCGGTGCTTCTTATGTAGGTGTTGGGTACGGCGCATATTAATTTAGAAAAAAAGGGTGTGGAGGAAGTAAACAGATACTTCCTCCACACCCTTTGCTTATATTAGCAAAAATTATCCCAATCTTTTTACTGATATAATCGATCTGATCTAGTACAATGAACGTATAATCTTTGTAAGATATTAGGAGTGTGTGTCGATTGGATCGGATTAAGAGGCACCTAGCAGCATTTAAGAAAAAAACAATTACTATAACAGAATTGGAGAAATTAATCGTACTGAATACATACGAGGATTTCGCGGAGGTAGTTCTTCAACTAGAAAGTGCGGGTACTCTAGTAATGGTGAAGTCAAAAGGGCGGACAACTAGAGTACCATCATTGGCTTTTCAATATCGGATTAACAAAAATGATTTATCTCAAAACCTACATAAGCAAATACAAAATTATCGAATAACGTTACATCCATTGATTAATTTGGATTACTATTATAGTCAAGCCCCGACAGTTTGGGAGCATGATTTGATTTACTTGGAAAAAATAGATCGTTATCTAAGAACAGAAGGCCTTCCGACGGTGCAGGTTCCCGCACCAGAACGAAGCTTTGAAATAGTGGGGAACGAAAAATGGATAACGGAACTTGGTGGGAAGGAATTGTTAGATAGAGTTGGACTTTTTGATAAGCTCGCCATTATTCCTGTATCAGAACCATTAATGTTCGCAGTTAATCCATCAAACATAAGGGAAGTGACACAATATCATTTAATTGTGGAAAACAAAACTACTTACCAAGGATTACTTCCTGTACTTCATGCTACTAATTTTTCCACATTGATATATGGAAGTGGGAAAACAGTAATTGGAAGTATAGATCAGTTTTCGATGCAGTTCCCTGTACAGGCAGATCATAATTTCTACTATTTTGGGGACTTGGATAAAGAGGGGATTTCTATTTGGTATTCGCTACATCAGAAACAGCAAGCATTACTAGCATTACCCTTCTACCAAGCATGTTTGCAGAAGGAAGCGGTAAAAGGGAAGGAATATCAAAGAGAAAGGAAAGAAGCGTTAGATTCCTTTATTGCCTTTTTTAAATCATCTGATCAAAAACTAATTAGCAATCTACTGGAAAACGGAAACTATTATCCGCAGGAAATTCTGAAAACGAAAGAGCTGCAAAGGATCTGGAGGGAGTCGGATTGGACAAGTTAGATCTTCAAGATATTACGAGTGGTTACCGCGAACGCATACGCAGACTGGCTTTATTTGATCCATTGTTTGATTTAGACAGAAAACGAGAGTTTGATCATAATAAGATGCCAATTGATATGAAAGGTCTAGGACTGTTAACCTTATTATTTTTCTTTGAACAAAAACTCATGCGTCACTATAAAACAGGAATTAAAGAGTTGGGATTTTTTCTTCAACAGCTAACAGAGAGTCAATATAGGTTAGAAGTAGGGGAGTATGAAAGAATAGCTAGGACAATTATTCAAACGTTTCGTCCAACAACGGGTAAAAAACGTAGTTATTCTTTTTATAACTGGGAGTCTGCCAGTGAAGAGCAGATTGATTATTCCATTTTAAAAGCAAATGACTTTGATATGAAAACAAGTACACAGTTTTATACGTTAGATGAAGATGGGTTAGAGCTAGTATTTGCTACGAAAGAATTTTATAGTGAATTTCAATTATCTATTAATCAACTGATTCTCCGTAAGCAACTAGATAAGGGTGAGTTTAAAGGTGCCCTAAGACAGATTAACGAAATGCACATTGATGTGGAAAATTTACAAGAGCGAATGACCCGATTGAAGCATGAAATTCAACGCAGTATTGTATCGGAGGAGACGTTCGAACGATACAAGCAGTTGTTAGAGGATATTTATGGACGGTTAACAAGAGAAGATGAAGAGTTTAAAGAACTTCGTTTGTTTGTGAAAGAAACGAGGGAACGCCTATATTCGAAGGATGTTCATAAAAAAGAAGTGAAAACCTATCAATTAATTATTCAGATTACGAGCGAATTAGAGTCGGTGCATTATGAACATTCAAGACTATTAGAACAGACACTATCATTGAAAAATACTGCATTAATTACGGCACAAGAATCTCTTTATTATACAGGAATCCAAGCTTTTAATTTTGATCAGGACTTAGTATCGAAAATTGTCTCGACTCCACTTCCTGTTGAGTCGATGAAGGGGGTACTACATCCCTTTTTAAAAGTGGAAGAAAACCAAGTATGGTCCCCGTTAGCACTCTTTGCTGAACAGAATATTTTGGAAGAAAGAGAGAATAGTAGTCAGCAGACGTTCTATGAAGTAGATGACGAGGAAAAGGACAATCCGCATCGAAAAGCTTTAATAGAAACATACAAAGTGTTGATGAGCTATTATTTGGAAGCCGTTGAAGTTGTCCAAGCGAGTACTTTATCAACGTTTATGGATTACTTGGATAAGGTGGACCAATCAGCACTCTATGAAAATCGTTTCTTTTACGACTTTTGGATGATTCTTCACCAGCGCTCCCCGATTATTAAAGGCGAAGTGGATGAGGAAGAAGGAAAAACGTTATTAGGAGAAGCATTAAATCTGCTTGGTAATCAAACCTTAACGGTTAAAGAGGGCAAAGGAATTATTAATCGAGTCAATCGTTTTTCGATTCAAGAGATGGAGATCGATTTGGAGGATGAAGTAGATGAATTATCCTGAAGATAAAGTGATGAAAGCATTTCAAATTTATACAAAACTTGCTCGGGACGGAATGGCGGATCTAGAGACGGTCCAAGCTTATCGAGCAGATGAATCAATTCGGGGTTTGTTAGAAGCATTTGGGCGTGAGGTGGATTGCGTTATTGTGACAACTAGTGAGCAGATGTTTTTAGTTCCGGAAACAAGACTTTCTCCATTCCATGTAAGTAATGATTGGATTAAGCGAAATTATCTCAAGTCGGGTGCAACCAATGGGGATATTTACTTATTATATTTTTCAAGTATCATTCTTTTCGGTGTATTTTATGACACGTATCATAGCCAAGAGCCTACCCGACAATTTATTCGTATAGATGAGTGGGTAACCTCTATTCAAGAGCGCATTGATCAACTAAAATCGCATGATCCTGAGGAGTTAAAGGAGTATGAGAAAGAGTTTTCCTATAACTGGGGGTTGATTATGGAGAAATGGGACGACATGGATGATATTAAGGAAACAGCAAAGAAACAGTCTGGTAATACAATTAGTCGACTAAGCTTCATCGATACAGTCAAGAAATTTTTACATGATCAAGAATTAATAAAAGAAATTGGTAATAGTGAGATTACGATTACTGAGAAGGCCAAAACCATTGTTCAGCGATTCTTCATGGAGATTGAGTATAACAAAGGCATATTTGAATTCATATATGGTTATGAAAGGGCGGAGGATCATGCCATCGATTAGTAAAATTAGATTAACAAACGTTGTCTATGAGGAAGGGAATAAACGTTACAATGATGAAGTATTTTTGTTCGATGGTCATAATGGAGCAATTCTTTTGGAAAACGGAGGAGGGAAAACAGTCCTAATTCAAACAGCCTTACAAGCTGTTCTTCCGCATGTAGAATTAGCTGACCGAAAAATTAAGAATACGCTACAGCTGGAAAACGCACCTGCCCACATTGCCATTGAGTGGATTGATCATGATAAACCGAGGCGTTATGTGGTGACTGCTGTAACGTTATTTTTAACAAAGCATGGCCTAGATTCGTTGCGTTATGTCTATGAATATGATGCCAATGATCCAAACGGAATAGAAGGCATTCCATTTGTAAGAGATGGGAGAGAAGGAAAGCGGCCGGCAGAGCGAGGGGAAATGCAAGATTATTATAGTTTAATGAAAGAGCGATCGTCTATTTTTGCTCATACCTTTCAAACGATAAAAGAATTTAAAGCCTTTATTGAAAAACAGTATCATATTATTGCTAGTGAATGGGATAGTATAGTCAAAATCAATAGTACAGAAGGTGGAGTAGAAGCCTTTTTTGATGATTGTAAAAGTACGAATCAACTATTTGACCGTTTGTTAATTCCTACTGTTGAAGATTCTATTGTTGGTCACGACTACGTAATGTTTGCGGATATGTTCGAGAAACAGCATGCCAGCTTTAAAAATTATAAGAAATTAAAAGAGACGATTGAGGAAAATAAGAAAATTCAACAGAAGCTAGATGAGTATGTGTTAACATTTGAACAACTTCATAACAAAGAACAGGCCTATCTGAAAACAAAGCAACAAGTGAAAGGTGTTTGGACGCTAATAGGTGAGCAAAAAAGAAAAACAACAAGTGAGCAAATAGATGCAGTTGAGATGATGACCAAATGGGAAGTGGATAATAACCTTTATACAATTAAAGCAGATTCGTATGATATTTTGGTTGAAAAAGATAAGTTAGATCAGTTAACGAAAGACTACCAACAAGCACAAGCCCATCTGGCAGATAAAGAAGAGTCTTGGAATAATCATAAAACAGAGTATTATTCCTTGAAATTAGCTGGATTAAAACTGGATAAGAAACAACAGGAAGAACAGTTAACACATGTGGAGACACAACTGGCCTTGTTCGAAAAAACTGATGATTTGTTGGATTATCAAGCACAACTACAGGAAGCTAGTCAAGCGTTACTAGGCTTTTACTTAGACAAGATCGAGAAAATTAACAAGGAAAAACAAGGAGTCAGCTATCAACTTAACCCACTTCTCGAACAAAGTGGACAAGCACAAACAAACAAGGAAAAATTATTGAAAGAAATCAAGGAAGTAGAGAAGCTCCTTTCAGGAATACAGGCAACAATTGATGGAAGAACGAGTGATATGGATAGGATTAAACAGCAGATTCTCGCTAATCCAGAGCAAGAGAAAGTATCAGAGGAACTACCAAAGTGGCAAGAACGTTCCCAGTTTTTAGATGAGGAAATTATCCGATTAGAACAGCAAATTAGACTTTTAAGTAAGCAAGAAGAAGAATCAGAACAACAGAGGGATGCTTATATAAAAGAGCAGACTTCTATAGAGATGCAAAGAAATACTGTGTCCTTTCAACTGGATCAAATGAATGAGCGACAAACTGCGTTGGTTGAGCTATTAGCAGGGCTACGTCCTCAGTGGGCAAATTTAGATGATGTCTATACCTCACAACAAACAATCGAAACAAGGTTGACTGAACAAATTGAAAAACTTAGAAGGGAAAGGAATAACCTATTAAGTCAAGAACGATTAGCTTACCGTTTTGTTGATGATTATCAAGGTCAGGAAGTTTTCTTTGCAGATGCGTTTTTAGAAGAACAGTTGACTGCATGGAAGAACCAGTTTGATTACCTGATAACTGGTGTTGAGTACATGCAGACACTTGAAGAAGCAGAACAATTAAAACTACAAAACTTTTCATTATGGCCAATAACGCTAATTACAACAAATAAATCGAAACAGCAGCTTTTAGACAAACTGAATCATAATGCTAATCGGCTTCAATATCCAATCACCGTTTTAACAACGGAAGAGGCACTTGCTATGAATGAAAGCAAGCATCAGGCATGGGTTGCACCAAAACATTGGGGAGACAATGTAGAGGTGGATCGCTTTAATGAGTGGAAGCAACAAATGAAACAGGATGCCCTACAAATAACCAAAAAGCGAGAGATCAAAGAGCAAGAGTCTACTAGCTTTGAGGATGCAAGGAAAGCATTGTATAAATTTATTGAGGATTATCCGTATGAGCGTTATGTAAAGGTTACGACAGAACTGTCAGAATGGACTAACAAGCTAGAAGAAATAATAGATAAAGTTGGACAGGAAAGAGAGCGGAATAAAAAGATTCGCTCTGAAAAAGACTCTAATCGAGTCAAGATCAAAAATTTCACAAATGAAATGCAAGGTTTAGATACGAAAATAACAAGTGGATTACAGTATCAAGGTTATGAGAAAGAGGTCTCGGCAAGTAAGGGAAAACAAGAAGATGCGTTGCTAAGGCATCAAAAGTTAGAAAGCGAACACACAAAACGAATCCGAGAAATACAAGGGTTGGAAGAACAAATAAGTGAATGCAAAGAGCGGATCAATGAGTTGGATGTCCAATTAGGTACAGTTAATCAAGATGATGATTATCAGTCTGTCCAGATGTTAACACCAGTGTTTTCTAATAAAAGTAAGACCGTTATTAAGACGGAGATTGTAGAATTGAACCGTAAGATTGATAGGATTACAGTTACACAAGGTGAATGGCTTGCTAAGCAAAAAGCAGCCAAGGATGCTATAGACCGGTTAAATAAGCAAGTAGAAGAAATTTGGCATCAGCATGGTAATTTGCAGGACAATATGGATTTTCCTAGTGACGGAGAACATTTGCTCCAAAAAATTTGGGATAAGATGGAGTCCATTCAAGCCGAACTATCTGGACTTAATGATGCTACAAAACAGGCACTATCCGCAAAAGAAAATCAAAAAGGAACATGGCAAACAAAGGTAAAGCAATTTCGTTCTAGGTTTGGAGAGCAAGCGATCATCCAGTTTGGAGATTCTACAGACGTGGTAGCTGAAAAATTGAAACTAGAAAGTAATAGATTGGAAGAAAGAAAAACATTTATTGATCAACAAATGGCGAGAATACAAAAGGAGCTTGCTAATATTGAAGCAGCGGAACGTGAATTGGAGCTTCACATCGAAAGTCATCACTTTAATGCACCAGATGTTCAGGAAATTCCTTTAACAGCGGAGCAGGCCATTGACTTTCATTATCAAAGAAAAAAATATGCCAAATCTTTAGTTGAAGATATGAAGCAAGCAAGGCAGTCTGTCGAGCATGAACAGAAACAGGTAGGGAAATCGAGAAATAAGGTTCGTGATTTTTGTCGGAATGAAATCTCGGATATTAAACTTCAACAAATGGCAATCACTGGGGTAGAAAGTAAGCAAACCTACTATGATTTAGTTGAATTTAAGAAGAACATGTTCTCTAGAATAGACCGGATAACCAACTATGCCAATGAGCATATAAGGAAAAGTGATGAGGATTTACAATTATTCATTAACCAAATCCATACGCATCTAAAAATGGTTGTGGAAGAGTTAAAACAAATCCCGAATAAGACTAGGGTCAAGGTAAGCGATGATTGGAAACAAGTCTTTACTTTTTCTATCCCTGAGTGGGAAGAAGAGGTTGGTAAATCTCGAATTAGAGATCATGTGGAATGGATATTAAAGCAACTGGAATCAGAGCGGTTTATAAATGAGCAAGGAATACAAGATGAATCAAAAGTTAGAAAAGAAATAGAAATGTGGCTCCAATCCAAACAATTACTGCAAGTCGTCATGAATAATGAGGTTATGAAGGTAAGCTGTCGAAAGGTTACGAACGATAATAAAGTAACATCTAGATCATTTTCTTGGGAACAAAGTAACGTTTGGTCAGGAGGGGAGAAGTGGAGTAAGAATATGACACTTTTCTTAGGGATCTTGAACTATGTGGCTGAGAAAAAACAGCACCTCCAAACAAATATGAAACGCCATCGAGCTGTTATCCTAGATAATCCGTTCGGTAAAGCGTCTAGTGATCACGTACTAAGTCCAGTATTCTTCGTGGCAGAACAGTTAGGGTTCCAAATTATCGCACTAACGGCGCATGCGGAAGGAAAGTTTTTGCAAGACTATTTCCCTGTAATCTATAGCTGTCGTTTAAGAGCAACTGCAGATAGGACTAAAAAGGTGATGACAAAAGAGAAGTGGTTACATCACGCTTACTTTCAGGATCATGAACCAGTAACGATGGACAGACTTGGGGAAGTGGAACAGATGAATCTATTTGAATAAGACTAATTGATGGGAACGAAAAGAAATAATAGTCTAGTTTAGATAGTGCTTGCCGGTGCTTATAATTATATAAATATCGGCATTTTTTATGTCAATTTAAAAGAACAGATCTATCTAGTAAAATATTATTCATATCAATCGAAAGTGGAAGGGTGAAAAAATAGGTAAGGATAATAAAAACTATAAAGGGTTTGAAAAGCGATCTATTGGATTTATTGTGAAGAATAAACTTTGCAATAGTTAAATGTTTTAATTGGAGTGAATCCGATTAGAGGATATTCTACCATTAAAAGTTACTTCTTTTGAAATTCACTGAAAAAAGATGAAAGACGGAGTGAGAATTTAATTTATTAGGAAATATCAATTTTATTAAACAAATAAATGAGTTTTATTTATAAAAGTGACATATATTTTTACATTTTCCCTCCTTTGAGGGCTTGTCAAGAAAAGTGTGTAAGTTTTAAATATATTTTAAAACCCTACTCTCCAATTTATCATGGATGAGTAGTTGATTCATGACCATGGACCAGTTTTGAATGTGGCCACCGTTCCACTTTTTCTCCAGTTCTTTTGTACGTAAAAATAAGACTTTCAGTAGAGCGTTCTCGTTGGGGAATGCTCCTTTTTTTGTGACTTTTCTGAAGCTGGAATGGATGCTTTCTACGGCGTTAGTGGTGTACATAATCTTACGAATGGCACTACCATAATCATAGAGCTGCTCGACATGGTGAAAGTTCCTTATCCACACATCAATGGCACCTGGATAAGCAGACCACTGCTGTTTAAAGGCTTCAAATGCACTTTGGCATGCTTTTAAACTTTGAGCTCCATAGACTTTCTTCAAAGAAGCTGTAAATGCTTTATAATCTTTGCTTGGGACATATTTAATAGCGTTTCGAATTAAATGAACGATGCATCTTTGAACGGTAACGTCAGGAAATATGGCACGGGCTCCTTCTTCTAAGCCACTTACGCCATCCATAGAAATAAAGAAAATATCTTCAATCCCTCTAGCTTTTAACTCATCAAATATCTGCATCCATTTATGCTTACTTTCTGTTTCATTCAGCCACAGACCTAGAATATCCTTCTTTCCATCTATCGTATAACCTAAAATGGTGTAGACTGCATATTTCTTTGTCTCATATTGATTCCTAATCGTTGTGTACATACAGTCGACAAATAGGAAAGCGTAGCAGTTGCTTAATGGGCGTGTCTGCCACTCTTCCAGTTCAGGTAGAACTGCATCTGTAATATCTGAAATCATTTCATGGGATACAGAAAAACCATAAATGTCCTCAACGGTGGCGGAAATATCTCGCTGCGACATTCCCCTCGCATACATAGAAATGACCTTATTCTCCATTTCCGAAACATCTTTTTGACGTTTTGGTATTAAATACGGTTCAAACGACCCATCACGATCTCTAGGAACGGATATTTCCACTTCTCCAGCTGTTGTTTTCACCGACTTTTTCCCGTATCCATTTCGTCTATTTGACGTTTCTTTTTCTCCTTTATCATTGGATTCATACCCCAAGTGATGGTTCATTTCACCTTTTAACATCGCTTCAAACATCGGGCCGAATATATCTTTTAAAG